>JAVFAS010000025.1:0-15719 GCA_034002405.1 Bacteroidota bacterium
ATTGAAACATGATGTGTTCCTTCAGGGACCAGACGATGGCGAGGACTTCGGCCTTCGTCCCCTCGTCCTCGATCATCCTTTGCCCTTCTACCCCGCCACCACAGGCAATGCGACATAGTCGCCCAGCGCCGACGGCTTCTCGAGTACCCTGCCAATGACCACGTCCTTCCCCAGGGCTTCGCAGCAGACGGGGAGAATGCGGTTCTCGAGACCCGGCTGCCATGGTACGGAAACACGGACATAATTCTCCGAAAATCCGCTCACTTCGCTGCCGTCTCCGGACTCGAACAGCACCTGCAATGTGCGGCCGATCTGCCGCTCGTAGTAGGCGCGGCGCTTGCGCTGGCTGAGCGTGCGCAGCATCGCGCTGCGCCGGGCGCGCTCCGTCGGCGATATTTTGCTGTCGAAGGACTCGGCGTCGGTGCCGGGACGCTCGCTGTACGAGAACACGTGCAGGTAGGTGAACGGCAGATCGACGAGAAACGCGTATCCCTCGCGGAACAGCTCCTCGGTCTCCCCCGGCATGCCGACGATGACGTCGATGCCGATCGCCGCGTGGGGCAGTGCGGCGAGCACGGCTTCGATGCGATCGCGGTATACCCGCGTGTTGTAGCGGCGGCGCATCAGCCGCAACACGGCGTCCGATCCGTTCTGCAAGGGAATGTGGAAATGCGGAACGAGCTTCGGATTCGCCGCCGCGAGGGCGATGATGTCGTCACCGAGCAGGTTGGGCTCGATCGAGGAAATCCGGATTCGAAACTCCCCATCCAGTGCAACGAGGTGGGTGAGCAGTTCGTGCAAGGTCGTCCCCGTACCCGCCCCGTAATCACCGACATTCACACCGCTGAGCACGATTTCGTGGAAGCCCTGCGCGATGATGTCCCGTGCGTGCGCGAGTGTGCGCTCGATACTCTCGCTGCGGCTCGCTCCGCGCGCCATCGGAATCGTGCAGTAGGAACAATGGTAGTCACAGCCGTCCTGCACCTTGAGAAAAGCCCGCGTGCGCGCACCGCCCTCGGCGGAATACGCGACGCCGAAATCCGTGGCGTCGGCGACCTCGCCCACGACGATGCGGACCTGATTCTTGTGCCAGGCGGGTTCGGCATGATCCATGATGTGGAACTTCTCCTCCGCGCCAAGGACGAGGTCCACGCCCTCGATCGAGGCCAGCTCGTCGGGGCGAAGCTGCGCGTAGCAGCCGAGCACGATCACATAGGCGCCGGGCGAGCGCCGCAGCGCCTGCCGCACGGCCTTGCGCGCGTCACGGTCGGCGTTCTCGGTCACCGAGCAGGTGTTGATGACCACGACATCCGCTTCCTCGCGGAAGTCCACCGTCGCGAAACCCCGCGCGGCGAACTGCCGCTGAAAGGTCGCGGTCTCCGCGAAATTGAGCTTGCAGCCGAGGGTGTGGAAGGAGACGCGGTGTTTCATGGTGATGTAAAAAAAGAAAATTTCGGGGGAATGTGAAATGGCTGTTGGCATTTGGCTGTTGGGTGTTGGCTGTTGGCGGAGTTGCTTTCCGGAGGGGAATCGATATATTTTCCCTCATATGACGACGATGCATGTTCCAAATCTCCTGCGCCCGGGGCGGATGCCGCCCGTGCTGTTGTTGGTCGCGTTCGTCGCGATGCACGCGGGGGCGTCGGCGCAGGTGGTGACGCTGTCGACGGAACTGCTGCGCGACGACATTCCGGCCACCATCCAGCGGTCGCGCGCGGCGGTCACCTGGCAGCCGGCGGCGCAATGGGTTTCGGAGACGGGATACCGCTATGTCTTCGCCGACCAGGACCCCTTCAACGGTCTCCCCCGACTGCGTCCCGCCCTGCACGCCCTCGACCAGACCATCGAGCTGCGTCTCCCGTCGCTCGGATTGCGGGCACGTGCCATGGGCACGCTCTCGCGCATCGGCGGAGGCGCATATTACGGAGATTACGAGCTGGGACTCCGCTATACCGCCGCATGCACTGTCGTGGAGGGGGGCCTCCCACTGCGACTTGCGTTGCGCGCGGCCGGTGGAAGGGAACGGAATCTGAGCGTGAGCACGGCACTGATGGAGAATGTCGGCATGCATACCGGCGTCGTGGAGGCGGATGTCACCGTGAACGATGTCCTGCAACTCGTGGGCAATGCGGGTCGCGAGTGGTATCTGGACGGAAACCGCAAGGACGTGGCGTATTTCTATGCGCTGCTGCATGCAATGGACGACCCGAAGGTTGCCGTCGGCTACGCGTACTCCTGGGCCGACAGCGATCGATCATCGTGGAGCATGACCGGTTCCACCTTCAATCCGCGGCAGCGGGAGTACTCCTACTCCTATTTCTATTTCCCCTATTTCACGCCGCTCAACGAGCGTGGGCATTTGCTCATCGCGCTGGTGCAATGGCCGCTCGCCCCGTGGCTGCTCGTACATGGCAAGGTGTCGCTTCCGGTCTGGTCGCGCGGATCGCTGAAATGGATGCCCGAATCGGGCAACACAGCGATCCCGAACGATTACCATGTCACCTACGACATCGACGATATCTTGCCGACGCAGATCGATGGCGGGTGCATCGTGCAATGGTCCCCCGCGCTGGCGGTGGACCTCGGCGTCTCGTCGTTTTCGAAACCCTACTATCAATACATCGCCGGCAGGCTGACGCTGCTCTATGCGCCCTTCGCCGCGTCGGACTGATGCCGCACCATCCCATGAACCATAGACACGGCGGCCGGAAACGCGGCCGGGAGGACCATCCATGAAAGTCGTCATACTCTGCGGGGGACGCGGAACACGCATCCGCGATGTGTCGGAACATATTCCCAAACCGATGCTCACGATCGGGGATCAGCCGATTCTCTGGCATGTCATGAAAATCTATGCCCATCACGGGTTGAAGGATTTTATCCTCTGCCTCGGCTATCAGGGATGGAAGATCAAGGAATATTTCCTGAACTTCCATGCCATGACCAGCGATTTCACACTCGATCTCGCACATCCTGATTCCATCACCTTCCACGCCGAATCCGATTACGACTGGCGCGTCACCCTCGCCGACACGGGCCTGGAAAGCATGACCGGTGCCCGTCTGTGGAATGTGCGGAAGTATCTCACGGATGAGGATCATTTCTGTCTGACCTATGGCGACGGCGTCGCCGACATCGACATCAACGAAGTGGTCGCGTTCCACAAGCGGCATGGAAAAGTCGGGACGATCGCCGGGGTGCACCCGGCGGGACGCTTCGGCGAGCTTGCCATGGACGGCGATCGCGTGGTGCAATTCAACGAGAAACCCAACATCACCGAGGGCCGCATCAACGGCGGCTTCATGGTGTTCGACGCGAAGCGGGTGTGGGATTATCTCTGGCCGGAGGAGTCGCTGAGTCTCGAAGCCGAATCGCTTCCCGCCATGGCGAAGGCGGGGGACATGGTCAGCTATCGCCACGACGGATTCTGGCAATGCATGGACACCGCACGGGAATACGAGCTGCTCAATCAGATCTGGCACGATGGCAACGCGCCCTGGAAACGCTGGAGCTGAGGGATGGAAGACTCGTTCAAGAATCATTACGCCGGGAAGCGCGTGCTCATCACCGGCGACACGGGGTTCAAAGGATCCTGGCTCGCGATCTGGCTGAAGGAATTGGGGGCCGATGTCCGGGGCTACGCACTCGCGCCGCCGTCCGAACCCAACAATTTCACGATCTGTCGGCTCGAACAGAAGTTTACCCATGTACACGGCGACGTGCGTGACGTAACGAATTTGATGTCTGTTTTTGAAGAATTCCAGCCGGAGATCGTCTTCCATCTTGCCGCGCAGGCATTGGTACGCTATTCGTATGAAGTGCCGCGGGAGACGTTCGAGACCAACATTCTGGGAACGATCAACGTGCTCGAGGCCGTCCGTCACACACCCTCGGTCCACACCGTCGTCATCGTGACCAGTGACAAATGTTATGAAAATCGCGAACAGGTGTGGGGTTACAAGGAAAACGACCCCCTCGGTGGCGACGATCCGTACAGCGCGTCGAAGGGCGCGGCCGAGGTCGTGTTCCGCTCGTACGTGAAATCATTTTTCTCGCATCGACCAGGCTTCGGTGGTGTGAGCGTCCGGGCGGGAAATGTCATCGGCGGCGGGGATTGGGGTCGCGACCGCATCGTGCCTGACTGCATCACGGCCCTGCACGAGCATCGTCCGATCGATGTCCGCAGTCCCATGGCCATCCGGCCGTGGCAGCATGTGCTCGAACCGCTCAGCGGCTACCTCTGGCTGGGCACGCGGCTGACCGAGGACGTCGAGCGGTTTTCGGGCGGGTGGAACTTCGGTCCGGCCGACAGTTCCGCGAAATGCGTCAGCGATCTTGCCGCCGCGCTGGTGCGCGAATGGGGCGCGGGCGAATGGCGGGATGTGTCCGACAAGAATGATCGCCGGCTGCACGAAGCAGGCTGGCTGCGACTGAGCTGCGACAAGGCCCATTTCCTGTTGCCGTGGTCCGCGGTCCTTTCCTTCGACGAGACCATGGATCTGACGGTGAAATGGTACAAGTATTTCTACGAGTACAAGGACACCAACATGTACCAGTACTGCGTCCACCAGATTCGTGAGTACACGCAACTGGCCGCGCAACGGGAGCAGTTGTGGGCGATCTGAGCGGGCGCGGTGATCAAGGTATACCGGACCCGGATATGTGTTTTTCTTCCTTCCCGGCATCCGCGCGCGTGCTGGTCACCGGCGGGGCGGGATTTCTCGGTCGGTATGTCATCGCGCGACTGAACGAGGCGGGCGTGCGGCCCGTCGCGACCCGGCTTCCCCACGAGACGCCGCCGACGTCCGTGTACCCGGCCGTTGGCGACCCCCCTGCCCCGCTCGACGCCGACTGGCGCGTGCTCGATCTGACCGATGCGGAGGCACTGCGGGCACTCCTGCGGGACTATGATCCCCATCATATCCTGCACCTGGCCGCCCGGATGAGCGGGGAACGGAGTTACACCTACGCCGACGAAGCCTTCCGCGTCAATCTCACGGTGACACACGAGCTGATGTGCGCCGCGGGCACCTTGTGCTCCGGCCTCGAGCGGCTTGTGCTGATCGGTTCGGCCGAGGAATACGGCAACGCCCCGGTGCTGCCTATTACCGAGGACGAACCCACCGCGCCCATTTCCCCATACTCGGCATCGAAAGCCGCCGCGACACAGTACGCCGTGCTCTATCACCGGTTATTTGGACTACCCGTCACCGTCCTTCGCCCGTTCATTGTCTATGGGCCGGAACAGTCGACCGCGATGATGCTGCCGCAGCTGATCGCCACGGCACTGCGGGGCGAGGATTTTCCGATGACACCCGGGGAGCAGACGCGTGATTTCATCTATGTCGGCGACGTCGCCGATGCCGTGCTGCGCGCAGCGGTCACGCCCGCCGCGGTCGGCGAGGTGTTCAACATCTGCAGTGGCGTGGAACGCAGCATCCTTTCACTCGCACGACAGGTACTCGCGGTGATGGAGAGCGAGACGCGCCTCCTCGTCGGCGCGATTCCATATCGATCGAACGAGGCCATGCGTCTCGTCGGAAATCCGGACAAAGCACATCGTCTGCTCGAATGGACGCCCCGGATCGAACTCGCGGAGGGGTTGCGGCGTACCATTGCGTCGTTTCGTCAACAATCCGTCGAACGCTCATGAAATCATATCATTTTCTTCATTTTCTT
The DNA here is from genome assembly GCA_034002405.1 of Bacteroidota bacterium. GTDB lineage: Bacteria > Bacteroidota > Ignavibacteria > SZUA-365 > SZUA-365 > SZUA-365. The sequence goes on from JAVFAS010000025.1 coordinate 5,680, forward strand.
CTTTTTCTTCTTCTTCTCCCATCGCCCTCCGCCGCGCAGTCGACATTTCGGAACGCTCCGACTGCCATGGCGAAGGGCGACCGGCTGTTCGCCCAGGAAAAATTCCAGGATGCCCTGCGCGAGTACCGGCGGCTTCCGGTCACGGTCGAATCGCTCAAGCGTGTCGGCGCAGCGAATATCAAGTTGTGGGACATGGCCGCCGCCATCGTCGCCCTGCGCGACGCTGTCAAGCGCGCTCCCCGTGACAGCGAGGCCACGGCGCTGCTGGCTGAGGCGCTCAGCTGGAACGGTGCGTTCGACGAAGCCGCGGCGCTGTATCGCGTGGCATTGGCCGCCGGAGACGCCGCACCCGCGGTCCGCGTCGGCTACGCGCGCACCCTCTCCTGGAAGAAGGACCTCGACGGCGCGCTCGAACAGTACCGCATCGCGACAACGGAGTCTCCCGATAACCTCGACGCCCACATGGGATTCGCGGAAATGCTGAGCTGGAAAAAGCAGTTCGGTCCGGCCGCCGCCGCCTATCGGCGGGTCGTCTCGCTCACCACCGTGCCCGCCTACAAGGCGGTCGCGCTCGCCCGTATCGGGAAAGTGCTGACATGGAAGGGTGACATGGCGGGCGCGGAAGGAAACTACCGCGAAGCCCTGCAACATGACGCGAAAAATGTCGATGCCATGTTCGGACTCGGCGAATTGCACGAGTGGAAGGAAAAATATGCGGACGCAAAGCGCTGGTATCAGAAAATCCTCCAGGTGCAGCCCGGACACAAGGGAGCAAAAGCGAAGCTCGTGCAGCTGATGTGGGTGAAATGAGGATCCTCGTCCATCTGCTGGTATTCGCGGCATTCCAGAGCATGCTGTATTTCGCCGTCTGGTGGCTCGATCCCGCGCATGCGAAGCAGTGGATCTTTTTCATCCCGCTCACCCTCGCGACCTTCTGGCTCTTCCACGAATCATTCATCTACTGGTTTTATCTGATCGGCATGAAAACGCCCCGGCACCGGGACGCCCGCTCCGATCGGACGGTGGATGTCTTCACCACCGCCGCACCGGGGGAACCGGTCGCCATGTTCGCCCGCTCCCTCCCGGCACTGCAAGCGATGCGATATCCGCACCGGACCTGGCTGCTCGATGGCAGCGGAAATCCGGCCCTCCGCCGGCTCGCCGAATCGCTCGGGGTTGATCGCATCGACTGCGCGGGAGTCGATGGCGCCAAGGCAGGCAAGATCAATCACGCCCTCCGAGAGACCGACGGCGAGATCGTGCTGGTCATCGATCCCGATCATGTGGCGGAGCCGCATTTCCTCGATCGCGTGCTCGGACATTTCGATGATCCCGAGGTCGGCTTCGTGCAGGTCGTGCAGGCCTATCACAACCAGGCGACCTCCTTCGTCGCGCGAGCGTCGGCGGAACAGAGTTACGGATTTTACGGTCCGATTCTCATGGGCATGCACGGCTATGGCGCGCCGATCGTCATCGGCGCCAACTGCACCTTTCGCCGCGCGGCGCTCGACACGATCGGCGGACACGCGGTGCACCTGGTCGAGGACTTCGTCACCTCCCTGCGCCTGCACGCCGCAGGCTGGAAATCCGTGTATGTACCGGAAATCCTCGCCCGCGGGCTTGTGCCCGAGGATCTCACGGCCTACTTCGGTCAGCAGCTCAAATGGGCAACGGGAATGTTCCAGGTACTGTTCACCCAACTGCCTCGGGCGCTCCCGCGACTGCGAGGATGGAAGCGGTTGACGTATCTGTTGAGTTCGACCTATTATTTCTCCGGCGTGCCGATCACGCTCAATCTGCTGCTGCCGATCGTGTTTCTGTTTTCCGCGCTGTGGGCCGTGGAAATGCCGATCCGTGGGTACGTCACGCATCTGATCCCCTTCGCGACGTGCTTCGTCGTGATCCATCTTCTCGCGCAACGATGGATGCGGCACCCGACGGAACGGGGACTGCAATGGCGCGGCGCCCTGCTCAAGATCGCGACCTGGCCGGTGTACATGCTCGCCCTGATCTACGCGATCGCGGGGGTGAACGTCCCCTACCTCCCGACACCAAAAACGCGCGAACGCGGAACGGCACCGCTGCTGGTCCTGCCACATGTCGTGATTATCCTGCTCTCGATCGCGGCGATCGTCCATGCATGGAACACGCCGTTACGGAATTTCGAAGGCACCCAATTGATGATGTTTTTCGCCGCCCTGAATATCCTGCTCATGCTGCCCGTGATCGCGATCGCCATCCGGGACACATGGGGCAAACACAGGAGCGCAGCATGAGCGGCCCGACGGTCATGGCGCCGGCGACACGAAACCGGTTTCGCACGCTGCTGAAAACCCTCCGTGTGCCCGCGTATCTCGCCGCGCTGATCCTCGCCTTTCCGCTGTTCGACGGCTGGTATTCGGAGGGTGTCTCGCATATCCGCGTCCTCTTCGGCAAACTCGCCGTCAGCACGGGCATCGCTCCGGAGGGACAACAGGTGATGCTCGGCATCTTCAAGCCCGAGGTCCCGTATGTCCTCGACGACCTGCGGGGAATGGAACGCCACATCGGCACCCGCTTCGACATTCTCTCATTCTACTCGACCTGGGGCGACCGCGACGAGGATCAGTTCCCGATCGAGCTCTTACGCGCGGTGGACGACCACGGCGCGATGGCGATGATCACATGGGAGCCGTGGACCTCGGAGTTCGCGGTCAATGCCGGCCGGAGTTCCGACGCCCTGCGTACGGATCTGGCGGAAATCAGCGCTGGTCGCTACGACGCGTACATCCGTTCATGGGCGCGGGAGGCGGTGATTTTCGGCAAACCCTTCTTCCTGCGCTTCGCCCATGAAATGAACAATCCGCAATATCCCTGGTCGACACAGGCCGGGAACACCGCGGAGGAATTCATCCGCGCATGGCGGCATGTGTGGACTCTCTTCCGCGAGGAAGGGGCGGAGAATGTGCTGTGGGTGTGGTCCCCGAAACGCGAGGCGCCGCGCGAATTGTACCCGGGCGGGGAATATGTCGATTGGGTCGGCACCGGCGTGTTCAATTACGGCATTCATGGCGACGGTTGGTTCGGCTTTGAGTACCTGTACGAAAGCGTGTACCGCAGTGTGGTCCTGTTCGACAAGCCGGTGATGATCGCCGAGCTGGGGTCGGTCAGCAGTGGTGGCAGCCGGCCGGACTGGTTCGCCGATGCCTTCCGGAAAATCGCGGCGCGGTATCCCGCGACCCGCGCGGTCGTGCTGTTCAACAACCCCGCCGACCAGACGCTTCCCGGCATGGAGATGGACTGGTCGGTCGAGGATGATGCGACCACGCTCGATCGCATCGCCGGCGCGGTCCAAGACGGTATTGTCAGAAACTAACGGAGTCCCGATGCACTGCTCGCGTCCCTTGTCGGTCCTTCTTCGGTGTATGTCCCGCGTGCGGTCCGCCGCCACGATGCGCAACGCCACACTGCTGTACACCACGCTGCTGGCCTGCGTCGCCATTCCCCTGCACGCCCAATGGGTGCCCGATGGGATTCCCGTCGGCGCCGCCTCGGGCGAACAGCTCAATCCCTGCGTCGCCGGTGATACGTTCGGGACCTATGTCGCGTGGGATGATTATCGCAGCGGTTTTTCGGATATCTTTCTCCAGAAACTTGGGACGGATGGCACCCGGCACTGGACGGCGAGTGGCGTGGCGGCGGTCACCGCCGCGGATCATCAGCTGTACCCGGTGATCGCACCCGATGGCGCCGGAGGCGCGATCGTGGTGTGGGAGGATTACCGTTCCACCTCGTCCTCCGGCGATATCTACGCACAGCGCGTCTCGACCACGGGACAACCGCTCTGGGGTCTGAACGGCCTGCAGCTCTGCGGCGCGCCGGGTGTGCAGATGCGTCCCGCCATCGCGGAAGATGGTCAAGGTGGCGCGTATGTCGTGTGGGAGGATTATCGCGGCTCCGAGGCGAACATTTACGCGCAGCACGTGAGCGCGGCGGGAACGGTGTCGTGGACGGCCAACGGCGTGCGCGTTGCCACGATCAACGGCGCGCGCTACGCCCCCACGGTCGCGGCGGCCGCGGGCGGTGGTCTCCTTGTCGCCTGGGAAGAAAACCGAAGCGGGACGGAATACGACATCCACGCGCAGTACATGAATGCCTCCGGCGCCCTGCAATGGGGCAATGGCGGCAGCGCGGTGTGTGCCGTGACGGGTTTCCAAAGTCAGCTCGGCGGCGCGGCCGATGGCGCCGGTGGACTGCTGCTGGTCTGGCAGGATTTCCGCAACGGGGGTGCCGACGTCTTCGCGCAGCACATTACCACCGCGGGCTTACAGTGGACCAACGGTGGTGTCGCGATCTGCACGGCCCCGGGGGCGCAGCAGTGGCCCCGTCCCGCTTCCGACGGACAGGGTGGGATGATCGTGGGGTGGACGGACTTCCGCGGCGCGAGTGGTGATATCCATGCCCAACGTGTGAATGCAGCCGGGACGGCGGTCTGGACCGCCAACGGGATCGCCGTGTGCACGGCCGCCGGTACGCAGAATCAATGCGCGATCACCGCCGATGGCCTTGGTGGCGCCGTGCTCTCATGGACCGATTACCGCATGCCAGACGGTGATATCTACGCACAGCGACTCGATGCACAGGGAGCCAGTGTGTGGCGAAGCAATGGCGTCGCTGCGTGCGCCAATACCGCGACGCAACAGACACCGGTGATCGTCTCCGACCTGACGGGCGGTGGACTGATCTCCTGGACCGACTACCGCGGTGCGACGGGAAACATTTTCGCCCAGCGTGTGGATCACTACGGGACCGCGGTCCCGGTTGAACTCCTGTCCTTCACCGGTGCACGCGACGGTGCCACCGTGCGATTGCAGTGGCGAAGCGCCTTCGAAACGAATCTGTACGGCTACGACGTGCTGCATGGAGACGGGAGCGGTCGATTCACCGCGGTGGGATTCGTCCCCGCGCACGCGCCGCATGGGGGAGTGTACCGATACGAGATCGCACGAACCGACGCGATGGAATTCCGGCTTCGCGCCATCGATCACGATGGCAGCGAAACCGTGTTCCCGGTCCTGCGCATCGCATCCGCCCCCGCCGCCGACCTCTCCATTACCTCACTCGCCCCGCTCCCCGCCCGTGATGCGGTCACGATCGGATACAGCACCGCAGGCGACCAGCCACTTCATCTCACCGTCTACGACCTGTCCGGCGCGCGTCGTGCACGAACCGCGCTCCCCTCCGCCCCGCGCGGTCTTCACAACCTCCCGCTGGGCGGGCTCCCGGCCGGAATGTACATCATCGAACTTCGCAGCGGTGACCGCATCGTCCAAACCCGACTCCCCATCCACCCCTGACACCGTCCGTTCATTGTGTCATCTTGTCATTCTGTCATCGATCGATGAAACACCACTCCGGCTAACTGTTCAGTATGCGTCCGGATCCCCACCGGCCAGGAGGAAATGCACTCCGCGAAGCGTGCGGCATCACCGGCGTAGAGCGCGCGGAGCGCTTCCTCATAGCCACGCAGGTCGCCGGCCATGGCGTTCATGAATCGGTAGGCAGACTCCTGCGCGATGCGTATCCGGTCACGTGCGCTGTTCGATTTGCGTGCTTCCTCCACGAGTTTCCGAAGCGTCACCGATGCACCGCCGGGTTGTTGCTCCAGCCATTCCCAGTGCCGCGGGAGTAGAGTCACCTCACGTCCGACCACGCCGAGTTTCGGACGACCGGGTCCGCGATGCTGTCCCTCCGGTGATGCCATTCCCGTTTCCGCCGCACCCAGACGAGTTTCGACGCGCGCGAGCACTTCATCCAACGTCCCACGAAGGTCGAGTTCGACGATGGCGGACGTGTCGGCATCGAAGACAAGGACGCTCGCATCCGCGTGCCGGTCCACATGCAGTTTGACGTTCCTCGCGACCTCCCGCATGTCCCCTTTTCCCACGAGACGGTGTCCATCAAAGGCAATGGCCTCGTGCGCGATTTGTGTGTACATCCCAACTCCTTGGTGAATGATACGAACACACAAATATACCCGGATAATATTCCAATGTCAATATTACCCGGGTATTATTTCCCGGCGTTGAAATCGCGAAGATCGCTGCCTGTGATGACAGACTTGCCAGGGAGTCCAATACGGGTAGCGAATTCTGAATCAATAGGATTTTTTCTGTTTGCGCAGCAACGGCAGCATGAACATACCCCGTCGTCCCGGAACTATCCTGACAACGGCAGTCCGAAGATATGGTAACGTGCAGGTAATTGTCCGCCCAGTTCTGCAATTCCTGTCGCACCGTGAGTGGCCCATGTGCAGACCTGAAGATACGCGGCGGTCGCGGACACGAATCGTCCACCACCCCATCCTGGTGTTCTCCAATGAATGAAAAACACAACGCCGGATCCGTACGGATCCGGCGTTGTGATGTGCGCGGGCTATTCGCGGCGTGGGGCGCCAGCCAGGCTTAGAGGTCGTCGAAATTGAGGTCTTCAGGACGGACGTCAGTACTCTCGGCATCGGCGGCGTTGAGCAGGCCGTGCGAGGCGAGATAGGCCTCGAGGTCCTCGGTGTCCTTGCCCTTGAAGTATTCGACGACGGAGAGCACGATCTTCTTGTTCTCCTTGTCGAATTCAATCACGCGCAACGGCAGCGAGTCGCCTTCCTTGAAGTTCTCCGGAATGTTCTTCACCTGTTTGGTCGCAAGCTGCGAGGAGGGAACGAAGCCGTCGACGCCCGCGGGCAACTCGACGATCACGCCCTTCTCGATCAGGCGCACGATCTTTCCTTCGGTGTCGGTGCTGACGGCGAACAGGGATTCGAAGTTGTCCCACGGATTGTCCTGCACCTGCTTGTGGCCAAGGGAAATGCGACGCTGGTCGGTGTCGATGCCGAGTATGACGACGTCGATCTTGTCACCCTTTTTGACGAGTTCTCCCGGGTGGCGGATTTTCTTCGTCCATGACAGGTCGGAGATGTGCACGAGGCCGTCGACACCCGGTTCGAGTTCGACGAACACGCCGAAGTTGGTCAGGTTGCGTACGGTGCCGGTATGCTGCGAGCCCACCGGATACTTCGCGATGAGATTCGACCAGGGATCCGGCTCGAGCTGCTTCATGCCGAGAGAGATTTTCTTGTCCTCGACGTCGAGATTCAGGATCACCGCGTCCACCATCTGACCCATCGACACGACCTGGGACGGATGCTTGATGTGCTGGGTCCAGCTCATCTCGGAGATGTGAATCAGGCCTTCGATGCCCTTTTCAATTTCGATGAATGCGCCGTAGTCGGCGAGGGACACGACCTTGCCGCGCACCTGCGTGCCGGACGGATACTTCTGGTCGATGTTTTCCCACGGATGCGGCATGAGCTGCTTCATGCCCAGGGAAATGCGGCGTTTTTCCTCGTCGAAATCGAGCACGACGACGTTGACCGTCTGGTCGAGCTTGACGATTTCGGTCGGATGATTGACGCGGCCCCACGACAGGTCGGTGATGTGCACGAGACCGTCGACGCCGCCGAGGTCGATGAACACACCGAAGTCGGCAATGGCCTTGACGATACCTTCGAGGATCTGCCCCTTCTCGAGACTGTCGAGAATGGCCTTGCGCTGTCCGGCGATCTGCTCTTCGATGATCGCCTTGCGGCTGACAACGATGTTCTCGGCCGGCTGGTTGATCTTCACCACGCGCACGTCGAGCGTGCGACCGAGGTAGGCGTCGAAATCGCGGACGGGCCGGATGTCGATCTGCGATCCGGGAAGGAAGGCGTCGACGCCCATGAGATCCATGACAATACCACCCTTGATGCGGCGGATGCAACGACCCTGCAGGATTTCATCGTGGTCGAAGGCTTTCTGAATGCGCTCCCAGATGCGTACGAAGTCGGCGCGCTTGCGGGAAAGAATGACATTGCCGTCCTTGTTCTCGACCGATTCGAGGAACACCTCGACCCTGTCGCCGACGCTCAGCTCGGAGGCGGCGCTGAACTCGCTGGTTTCCACGATCCCCTCGGACTTGAAGCCGATATCAATCGTCACGTAATCCTTGGTCATATGCACGATCGTTCCCTCGATGATCTCACCCTGCTTGAGGGTGTTGAGGGTAGTCTCATACATGCTGCGCATGTCGGCGAATTCCTGGGCGCCGTACTCATGGTTTTCGACGACGGTGCCGACGGTGCGCGTGATCATGCTGTCCTTGCTGTCCTGGCTCGCGGCCGGGGCTTCAACGACGGGGGTGTTGGTTTCTTCAGACATTAAAACTCCTTGGTTGAACAATCACTTCACCGTCGCTCCCGCACATGTGCCACCGGCATGGAAGTGCGAACGGGAAGGGTGGATTATGGGTTTGTTGGGTCGTGCTGTTGGTTATGGGTGGCAGCAGCGAGGTCTTCCCCGGAGGGGACGGTCAGATGTTCGATATAGGATTTCACTTCATTCATGAGCCATTGCGGCGTGCTCGTCGCACCGCTGATTCCGATGCGTTCGACACCCGCGAACCATGCGGCGTCGATTTCGGCGACATCCTCGATGAAGAACGTGCGTGGATTCGCCTCGAGACAAATGTGGTACAGGACCTTGCCGTTCGAACTTTTCCGCCCTGCGACAAACACCATGACGTCGTTGTCGGCGGCGAAGTCCCGCAACTTGCGGTCACGGCCCGAAACCTGTCCGCAGATGGTGTCCTTCGCGTGAAAATTCTCCGCGATTTCCTCCATGGTCCCGACGTGGAATTCCGCCACGCGGGAACGGAGAAATTCCCGGATCTCGGCGAAGGTTGCCTTGTCCATCGTCGTCTGCGAAAACAGCACCGTGCGCCGGCCGAGATCGACCCCATCACGGGCTTCGTCGAGCGTCTTCACCACGATGCACTCGTCATTGCAGACACCGCGCAGACCAATCACTTCGGCATGGTCTTTCTTTCCGAAGATAACGACCTGCCAGTCCTCGAGATAGTATTTCCGCACGCGCTCCTGCAACTTGGTCACGATCGGACAGGTGGCGTCGACGAGCTGCAATCCGCGTTCACGCGCGAGGCGGTAGGTGGATGCCGGTTCGCCATGCGCGCGAATGAGCACGCGCGTGCCATCGGGCAATGCCTCGAGCTGCGCATGGTCGATGGTCCGCAGTCCGAGCGTGTCGAGCCGCCCGATTTCCTTCGGGTTGTGGATGATGTCCCCGAGCGAGACCAGCGCCGCGCCATTGCGGAGTTCCTCCTCCGCGATATCGATGGTGCGGACCACTCCCCAGCAGAAACCGGCGCTGGGATCGATGCGAACGATCATTCCTTCTGTCCTTTCTCGACCGCGGCGATGCGTTTCGTCACCAACGTCAATATCATCGAAACCTGTTCATCGATACTCGTATTGGTCGTCTCGACCTCGATCGCATCCTTCGCCTTGCGCAGCGGCGAATGTTCGCGTTCGGCGTCGTTGCGGTCACGCTCCTCGATTTCGCGACGGATGGTGGCGAGATCCGCGGTGGCGCCCTGCTGCTCGAGCTGCAACTTCCGCCGCAGTGCCCGCGCGTCGGCGTCGGCGACAAGAAAGATCTTGCACGGGGAATCGGGAAACACGACGGTGCCGATGTCGCGTCCCTCGAGCACGGCGCCCATGGCATCACGTCCCGCCCTGCGTTGCAATTCCACCATCGCCTCGCGCACGCAGGGAATCGCGCTGAAATCGCTCGCGGCCCTGCTCATCTCCTGCGAACGAATATGAGCCTCGACATCCTCGCCGTTGAGGAGTGTCCGTTGCTCGCCATCCACCCGTTCAAGCCGGATATCAATCTCCGACACCAACGCGCAGACCCCGTCGCGGTCCCCCGCGGTCACGCCACGACGCTGCGCGAACAGCGCCACCGCGCGGTACATCGCCCCGGTATCGACATAGATGAAACCGAGCTGCCGCGCGAGCGCCCGCGCCGTCGTCGTCTTTCCCGAACCCGCGGGTCCGTCGATGGCGATAATGAAGGGGCGATGTTCTCGGGCAATCTCCATAAGCTATGCAAATTAATGAGGATATGGGGGAAATGCAAGGGAACGAATGGCTTTTGGCTTTTGGC
>JAVFAS010000025.1:15819-43519 GCA_034002405.1 Bacteroidota bacterium
GCCAACAGCCAACAGCCAATGTTACTTGACATCCTCCGCTGATATCCATAACTTCAAGCAAATGCCGTAACCGGCATATTTCGCAGTGAATTATGCTTTCCCCACCTGAAAGGAGTGTGACGATGTTCCGCATGCGCCGGACTTCCCTCCTGCAACTTCCGCTGTTCATGCTCTTTGTTACCATGCCGCTGATGGCGCAGCCGCGGGCGGCGTTCACGGTGGATGTCGACTCCGGCGCGGCACCGCTGTCGGTGCGCTTTCTCGATGGAAGTACGCCGGCGGACTCGCTCATCGGCTGGGCGTGGGATCTGACCGGCGATGGCGTCACGGACTCGGAGGAGAGGAATCCGCGATGGACCTACGAGCTTCCCGGACGTTACACCATCACGCTGATCGTGCGGGACAGCACGCGCAGCGACACGGCGCGCTCCGTGGATTTCATCGATGTCGCGCCCGTTCAGCAAAGCGATATCGTGAGCAGTATCCGCGTGGTGGAGTACAGTGCGCCGCTCGCGCGCTATGTCGAACTCTGGGGCCATGCGGGCAGCGGATATCCAGCCCCGCTTTCTCCGATTTCGATTCGCATGCCCATCGACAGCGCGGGTGTCGCGCATTTCTACCGGGCAAAATTCCTGTCGGTCCTTTCCCAGAATATCACCGATCTCCTGATTCTCGACGCGGAATTCCGCGTGCTCGGGAAAACGGGCTTTTCCCTGCCGTACAAGGATCTCGCCGCGCGACGGCGACGCGATGCGGTGGTGTTCCTCCATCGCGATCTCACCGCATATCAATCGCACCCACGGGAGCAGGTGGGAGCCTCGGGGTGGATCTTCCCAACGCGCGTACGCTTTCCCTGGATTCCGGGTCAGCCGATGGCGGAACTCGCCGCCATGGGCGATCCACAGGTCGATCCGCTCTACCAGACCACGCTGCTGCTGCCACCCGCGGCCTATGATTCGGGTGCGGTGGGCTTTGCCCAACACCGCATGACGAACATTCGACCCGACCGCATGCCCGTGGTCTTCCTTCCGGATATGGAGGAAACGCGCGCGGCGTGGGGCGCGGACACCGATGTAATCGACCCGGCCGATACGCTCGACGCGGATTTTCACGGCAAGCGGGATTACACCTGGACTTCCTATCCCGCACGCCTGCAGCGCCTCGACCATGCGACCACTGATCGTCATGATGTGTGGGAATATTATTATCCCCCCGACCAGAACTGGGAGGAGTCAGCGTACCTCTTCGCGCGTGACCTGGCATGGCTGCGGTCGGCGTACGACACGACACGGATCTCCGTCGCGGCGCATGGCATGGGTGGCCTCGTGCTGCGGGCGTATCTCGAGAACACGGCGCGCAATCACACGTATTTCGGAACCCCCGCCAGCCCGATCCCCTACCGCGGAGATGTCGCCACAATCGTGTTGCTCGGCACGCCGCATGCGGGACGCCTGCACGCGGGTCTTGCCGCCGTCACACCGGAGACGCTTCCCCTCGCGAGGGTGATGGACCGTCACGCTCCCGCGCTTCGCGAACTGATGCCCGCGCGCGCGTCGCTGCAACGTCTCGACCCGGCGGCACTGCCGACGGACGTGCGCGTGCTGAATATCGCCGGGACCGCGACCGAGGGCGGACGGCACGAATCGATGCTGCATGATGATGAACGGACAGCGCTGTCATCGGCGATGTTCCCCGCGCCGCGCACCATCAATGCCGTGCTCGGCGGCTACGCCGCGTGGATGCTGCAGTCACCGGATCGGCGCGACGGAAACGGCGGTGTGCCCGATCCCCAATGCATTCCCGAACTGATCCACGCCTTCCTCACCGGGGACAGCGCCATCGCGGCCAACCGCGCGCGCTTCCTCGTCTACCATCCCGTCGATTCACTGCATTTCGCGCACGCGTCCTATCATCCGCCATTCGTGCCGCCCCTGCGCACGGACATCGGACTCCCGACACTGGACATCCACGCGGATGGCATTCCCTTTCCCCGTGCACCCCGCACGCGACTTCGGCTGGATTTGACCGACGGAAACCGGCTGCATGTCGAGTCCGTCGAAACCATCGCGCACATCGGACACGGTGGTGTGTTTTTCTATCCCGCGTCGTTGTGCTTCGATACGCAATCCCCGACCTGCGCGCAGGTGGGACAGGACGCCCGTTTCTTCGCGGTCTCGCGCAACGGAGCGGTGAATCCCTTCACCGGTGGGTCGATCACGCATGACGGGCTCGGTTGGCAGCTCCCCCCGCAACAGCACAGCATCATTCCCGATCCGATTCTCTCCAGAAGTGATGATCGCGGGCGCCGCTTCGACATCGCGCGCGCGGCGGGGGACCTTCTCCTCTCGTGGTCGCGAGAGAAGCGCAATGCGCTCAGCATCACACCTCATGAAGCACTGGTGCTCGATCCAACGCGAACACTCCGCGGCATGACGCCACAACCAAATGACTTCGTCGATGTTACCGTGGACTGCCTGACCGACGAACTCACCGTCGTGCTCGATTATGCCGGGACCACCGAGCCCTTGCTTGCATTGATGCGTCCCGACGGTGTGCCGATCGGAGCCGCGGACGCCAATGACAGCACGGTGTTTTTCACACACCATGCCCCGTTGCACACCAAGTACATTACCGTCCGCGATCCGGCACCCGGCGACTGGCGGTTGCTCGTCGACAATGCGCCGCTGCTTCCGTCGGGTTGCCGTGTCGCGTATGTCGCGGGAGAAGGAAATACCCTTCACATGACCCTCGATCCGGCCGAACCACTGAGCCGCCAAATGGCGACCGTGACACTCGCACTCGACCCGGCTGGTCCGCCGACCACGAACCGCAATGTCAGTTGCGTCCTGATCGACAGCACGGGCACCCGCCGCGTGATCCCTGTCACGGACGACGGCAGCACACCCGATGCGGTGGCCGACGATGGCGTTTTCACCGGACGGATTCAACTGGGACGGGCGGGTCACTATCGTATCGAAGGATTCTATTCCGCGAATGCCGGCGGCTGCGCCATTCACAGAAGCGCGGGCCGCGAGCTCATCCTGCCGCCGTCGCTTGAATTGCTCTCCCCCGCGGGGGGTGAGGAATGGCGTGCCGGCACACAGCAGGAAATTCGCTGGCAGGGGGTCGCCGCCGGACAGGTGGCGATCGATCTCAGCGCGGATGATGGGGTGTCATGGACCGAGATCGCGGGTCCGCTCCCCGCCAACGCGGGCGTGTTCGTGTGGACTGTCCCGGGATTCACGTCCACCCAATGCCGCATGCGCGTCCGTGACATCGCCGCATCACTCAGCGACACAACCCCGCGACCATTCACCATCTACCTGCGGCCGGAGCTGACACTGCACGCACCAAATGGTGGTGAAGAGTGGCAGGTCGGGAGCGTCCATGCCATCACCTGGGAATCGATCGCCGTGCCACATGTCGATATCGCCTATTCCATCGACAACGGGACGCAGTGGCTGCCGCTCGCGGCGGACGTCCCCTCCTTCATGAGCGGGTATTCCTGGACCCTGCCATTGACCGCATCGGACTCCAGCCGCGTCCGTATCGTGGCAAGCGACAATGTCTCGGTCATCGACGAGAGCGACGCACCATTCCGCATCACCGCGATCCCTGCCGTGCAACTGCAGTCGCCGAATGGCGGCGAGCGTTGGCGGTTCGGAAGCGTGCACACGGTCCGGTGGCAGAGCGCCGAGATCGACAGTGTGTCGATCGAGCTGAGCACCGATGCCGGTACGAGTTGGACAGCGCTGGCGCGCGCGCGCGCGGACGTCGGGGAATGGCAGTGGCTGACGCCCGCCACGCCCTCGCCGTCGTGCCTGATGCGCATCACCGCCATCGATCGGCCGGCCCTCTCGGATGTCAGCGACAGCGTGTTCGCGCTCACTCCCGAACCATTCCTCCACCTGCTCGCACCCGTGGGGGGCGAGCGCTGGGAAATCGGGACGCGTCAGGACATACGCTGGGCGAGCGCCGAAATCGCACGCATCGACATCGAATACTCGACGGACAACGGATCAAGCTGGATCACGGCCGCCCTCAACATTCCCGCGGCGGATGGAGGTGCGTATACCTGGAACGTCCCGACGGAGCCGGCCGACCTCTGCCGCGTGCGGATCACCGACACCTATGATTCCACGCGCGCGAGCGTCTCGCCGTCACCATTTCGGATCACTGAGTCCGATACCCGTCCGACCCTCTTCGCCCCCGTCAATCATACCGAGGGTGAATCAACCCGTCCGATACTGCGCTGGCTGCCCTTCGCCGGCGCACTGCGGTACGAACTGCAGATGACCAACGATGTCACACTCCAGCAGTGGGTCATCCATGAAACAGGCCTCGGATCCAATAATTATCAGGCGCCGGAACTGGCGCGGAATACGCGGTATTACTGGCGCGTCCGTGCCTACCGGAGCGGCGGGGCAAGCGAGTGGAGCGCGCTGTGGGAATTCACCACGAGCGGAAGCACGCTCGGAACCCCGGCCGCCGCGCACCCATTGGACAATACCATCGGACTTTCAACAACCGTGAATCTGCGATGGAACAGCACGCCCGGCGCGGATGCCTATCAGCTGCAGGTCGCACGAGACGCGGATTTCAAGATGATCGTGCACGATGAAGAAGGACTGACCGGACTGACGGCCGTGGTGGGCGGGTTGGCATTCGATCACGATTACTGGTGGAGGCTTCGCGCGGGAAATATCGGCTCGACCGCGCTGAGTGACTGGTCCCGTGCCTGGAAATTCAGTACCGCACCAGCACCCCCACGGCAGCTCACGCCATTTGACGGACTGCCGGACGTCCCCGTGAATGCCTTGCTGAATTGGTATCCCGTCGTGGGAGCCCGCGCATACCGTCTGCAGGTGGCGGGCGATCCCGCATTCGAGAGCATCGTGGTCGACAGCGTGGGCATCACCGGTACCAGTGTGCAGGTCATGGGGTTGTGGAGTTACTGGACCCATTACTGGCGGTTGAGTGTCACGACCGCTCGCGGGACCAGCGACTGGTGCCCACCCTGGATGTTCCGCACCTTCGATGTCGGAACCGCTGTCGAGTCCGCAGCGCATGCCGCTCCGGCACGACCTGTCATCACGGCGGTCTGGCCACAGCCCGCACGGACGCGGTTAACGGTGACCGTCGTGATCGGTGGCACCGGAACGTATCGGATCACCCTGGTTGATATTCTTGGTCGTGCGGTCCGGTCACAACTCCTGGAGGCCGGTGGGATTCGCGGCGTGACCATGGATGTGACCGGCCTCCCGCCCGGGCCGTACCATCTCCGGCTTGTCGGAAGGAGTACGATGACGTCCCGACGCGTCATGCTCGAATAGCGGGTGAGCGTATCGCGTCGGGTAGTGCGAACGCGCGCGGCGATGGTTCCGCGCGCATGCAGGAGACGATGCTATTCGCGAACGACCGCGACTTTCGCGACGGCGGATTGCGAGCCGTTGGGGGCAGCGGCCACGATAAAATAAATACCGGTCGGCGCCCACTCACCCCTGCTGGTCCGTCCATCCCAGAACCCCACGCGTCCCCCCGGTGTCGCGACTTCCGCGACCAGGTGGCCGGAGGTACTCAGCACCTTGATCACCGAGGCCTCGACGAGTCCATCGATCATCAGCTGCGCATCGTGGCCCGGCCGGAAGGGATTCGGTCCGACCGTCAACGCAGCGAATGCCGCCTCGGGCTGCACGAACGCCGTCGCCATGCTCGACAGGCCGCGCCGCGTGGCGATATACGCCACTCCGGTGGTAGGATGCACGAGCAGGGTTTCGATCTCGTCGTCGAGCAGCGGACTGTTTTCGCTGTCGTAGTGCGCGAGAATCTCGCTTCCGTCGGCCGAGAGCACGAACACCCCTTCACGCGTGCCCAGCCATTTGTTGTTCACGGGATCGACGGCAATGCAGGTGATGTACTGGCTCTCGATATTACAGCGGGTATTGAAGCAGGTCTTGGAAATCCGATCAGGTTGTCCGGGATTGAAGATGGTACGGAGGCCACGGTCGGTACCCAGCCACACATCGCCGAGCTGGTCCACGGCCACCGCCGTAACGTTTTCATCGGCGTTGATCCCGTCGGCATTGTTTGCCGGCAACCGCGTCCAGCGGTCATCGGACGTCTGCGCCACGGTCCCATTGTTGTCGAAGAGAACGATCCCGCGAAACGCCGGATCCTCGACCATCACCCAAATGTGTCCGAATTGATCGATGGTGAAGTCACTGACGAGCAGGCCGCCCGGTAGCGACGGGTCGCTGAAGAATTGCCACTGCCCCTCCGGCGTCATGCAGCCGAGCATCCGCCCACTGGACAGATAATGCAGCGTCCAAAGATTTCCGCGATTGTCGAACCGCAGGGAACGGACGGCGTGGAAGGCGAGGTCCCCGGTAATACCGGGAAAGCCGGGCACATTGCTCGCGTCGAAATAGGCAGTCGTTCCATCCGCGTCGCGACGGAACACGCCATTTCCCCAGGTAGCGAACCACATCGCACCGTCGTCGCCGGGGGTGGCGTCGGTGATGCCGTCGGTGTAGAAGCCCGCATCGAGCGCGACGGTATGATTGACCCAGGTGTTTCCGTCGAAGGCATAGGCACCACGTCCGCCGTCGGAGATTCCCGATGCCGCCCAGAGCGTGCCGTCATCGGCCACCGCGAGCGCGCGGAAGAAATTCGAGTTCGGGCCGTCGGGCTTCCGGAACTCCCATGCTTCCCCGTCGCGATACGTGGTGAGACCGAACGTGCTGCCGAGGACGATCTCACCCGTGTCGGAGATTTCAAGATCGAGAAATCGCGTCCCTTGCGGATACACCGGGAGATTGAGCAGATCGCCGCGCTGACTGGTCTGGGAATTCGCGAACACGTCGTACAATCCGAGATCGGTGATCATGTACAGCGCATTGTCGTGCCGCGCCAAGCGCTGGATGCTCCCGATCGGCGGGGCCACCCATGGGAACCACGCCATGCCATTGTACCGCGTGATGGTGTTGTCCTCAAGCACCGCGAGAATCGCGCCATCGTGCACGAGCACGTCGCGGACGTTGCCGAAGAGCTTGCCGTCCTGCTCGGCCCACGACGTCCAGTTCGCCGGATCCTTGAGATTGATATTCGACAACTCGGCCATGGCGACCCCGGCCGCGGTCGCGACGTACAGGCGGCCCCCGTCGAAATACACACGATTCACCCTGCTTCCCGGAGGAAGGGATCCGAATTTCTGATATGTGTCGCCGAATTCCCGGCGGTCAAGATCGTAGACCGCCAGACCGAAATCCGTGGCGATGTAGGCGGCGTGTTCGCGCGTCGCGATCGCGGTGATCCCGCGAGCGGGAATTTCCTCCGCGCGCGCGATGTCGGCCACTTCGTACCAGCCAGTGCCGGGAACGAAGACGTTGACCATGCCCGACGACGCGCCCACGATGATGCGTCCCTGCGCATCCACGGCGATCGCGGTGTAGTCGATCGCGGAAAGGCCGTCCACATTGGTGTAACGCACCTGCGTGCCATCGGCGCGCAGGTGGAACACACCGCCGCTCGTGGCGGCCCAGTATCCGCCGTCGACCGCGACGACGTCACGGACAAGTTTCATGTCGGTATGAGTTCGCCACGGTCCCACTTGCGCTTCCGCGATGGAAACGAGAAGGGCGAGCGAAAGGACAACGCGCGGAATCACCGTTGCGACGCCACGCACATCATTTCCCGTCGATGGCGGCAAACAGGTTCAGCATTTCCATCACGGTCTGCGCGGCTTCCCATCCCTTATTCCCAAGTTTGAGTCCGGCGCGCTCGAGTGCCTGTTCGGTGGTGTCGGTCGTAAGTACGCCGAAGGCGATCGGGATGCGGCTTTCCATTGCGAGATTC
This sequence comes from Bacteroidota bacterium, assembly GCA_034002405.1. GTDB lineage: Bacteria > Bacteroidota > Ignavibacteria > SZUA-365 > SZUA-365 > SZUA-365. Next base: position 23,674 of record JAVFAS010000025.1, read on the forward strand.
GCGATCCCCTTGGTGACCTCCGCGGCAATGTAATCGAAATGCGGTGTCGCACCGCGGATCACGGCGCCGATACAGATGATGCCGTCGAACGTGCCGCTGTCGACCATCTTGCGGGCAACCAACGGGATCTCGAACGAGCCGGGACACAGCAGGACGCTGATTTGTTCGGGGGTGGCGCCGTGCCGTGTCAGACAGTCGATCGCGCCATCGGTGAGTCGACGCGTGATGACGTCGTTGAAACGGCTCGCGACGATGCCGTACCGGAACGCCCCGGCGGTAAGATCGCCCTGGATGGGTGTAAACATGGATACCTCGAGAAATCTATTGAATGAACAGCCGGCGTTTCATCGCGTCGACCATGTCCTGCGTGACGCTGTAGGTGCCGAAATTCTGATAGTCGTTGCGTTTCCCGCCATGGAAATCGGATCCCCCGCTCTCGAGCAGGAAATAGGTGGAAGCGATCCCGCGGTAATAGCGGACGCGGTTCTGGTCATGGGCGGGATGCACCACCTCGATGCCGTCGATGCCGGCGCGAATGAGATACGAAAGGTCTGACTCGCTGATATACCATCCCGGATGCGCGACAATGGACACCCCCCCCGCATTCGCGATGATATCCACCGCGTCCTCGGGCGAAATCCGGTACTTCGGTTCGAATGCCGGACATGAATCTCCGATATACTGTTCGAACGCCTCGGCGTACTCGCTGGTCAGTCCCTCATCGAGCATGGCCGCCGCGATATGCGGGCGTCCCACCGCACCGTAGCCTGCCCGTTCGACAACCAGATCGAAATCCAACGGCAGATCGAGATTGTTGAGTTTGCGCACGATGCGCTCGGCTCGGATGAATCGCTCTTTCTTCAGGAATTCCAGGGTTTCGCGCAGATGCTTGTTGGAGGGATCGAACAGGTAGCCGAGGATATGGACGTCCTTGGTGCCAAGTGTGGAACTTAACTCCACCCCGGGAACAACTTCAATCCCAAAATCCTTCGCCACGGCATCGGCCGATTCGAGGCCGTCGATATTGTCATGATCGGTGACGGAGAGGATGGAGATACCGACCTCATGCGCACGCATCACCAGTTCACGCGGCGAGAGCGCGCCGTCGGAGAAATAGGTATGCGTATGGAGGTCGACCTTTCCGGCCATGATTCCAGCTGTTTGTTGCGATGGATGGCGAGTCCGTCACTCTGCAAGGAGGCGATAGATGAAGTAACCCAATCCGACCTGCAGTAATGCCAGTGAGACACCGGCGTAAATATCGTACTTTTTCGTTTGAGATAACAGGGAATCGTCACCGGTGCGCAGGTAGTCGTCATACAACCCATCGGCATGCTGCTTGAGCATCACGGCCGCGACACCCGCACCGACCGCGAGGGTTCCGGGTAGCAGCACGTCGGCACGGGGCAGGACGAATCCGTTCCTCCTCTCTTCCGCGGTCCCGACCACCGGCGCGTCCGACAGCGGTGGCGCTCCCGGAAATCGCGCGGGATCGAAACGCAATAGCATCACGCCCAACTCCGCCGACACCGCGGCGGTATCGGGCCGCACCATCCGCGCCCCCCACGCCGCGCGCGCCGGGAACCACGCGCGAATGCTGTCGAGCATCGACCGCCGCACGCGCAGCGGCGTGCGGCCGATAAGCGAATCACCGACATACACTTCCGCGCCCGCGGGATCCGACTCCAACGCAATCATGCCACGCAACGGCGCCTCCCGCTCCTGCGCGGACCCCATCCCCGCCACCACGCACAGCAGCACCCCCACCCACCAACCAACCTTCGTTCCAGCCATCATCCACCGCTCCTTCATTCCGCCATCTTCCATCCGCCCTCCGTCAACATGTCATTTTGACCTTTTGACCTTTCGACCTTTTGACCTTTTGACCTTTCGACCTTTTGACATTTTGACCTTTCGACGTTTTGACATTCCTTCATTTTCTCATCATCCTCACACACACCGCGTCCCCCTCCTCATCCACCAACACCACCCCCTCCCCGGTGAGCAGCGGTGCCGACGTACTTCGTGCATCCAAACGTCGGACCGTGCGCATCGCGCCGGTGGCGAGATCGATGGCGCGCAGCTCACCGCGCCGCAGGAGTTGGAGCAGCACCGCGCCGGAGAAGAGTGGCGACGCACCGGGCAATTCGTCCGTCCGCCAGCGCGCCAGCTCGGCACCGTCATCTTCGCGGAGTAACACCACATCCCCACCCGCGAGTGCGACCGCGATGGTGTCGCCGCGGCGCGCGGTACCGTAGTACACCGCATCGCCGAAGTCCCTGCGCCAACGCTCGGTCCCCTGATGGAGATCGACCGCGACCATCGTCCCCGCGGCGTTCACGGCGACGACGAGGCCATTCGCCACGGAAGGATCGGCCAGGAACGCGGAGGTGGTGGGAAGCCGCCAGCACCGCGTGCCGTCACGCAGGGAGAGGCCGCTGAGGTCGCCGTTCTGCGCCGCCACGATGACCATGCTGTCGGACGCCGCGGGCGCCGCGGTGATCACACCGTCGAGGGAGACGGACCACACCGCGATGGAATCCCGCGACGCATACCGCGAGACCTCGCCGCTGCGTGCGGCGACGATCACGCCGCCATCCACGGCACAGAGCGACGCATGCACCGAGGGGATACGTGTCTCGTAGCGCATCGCGCGCGCGCGCAGATCGAAACAGAGCAAGAGCGGCTCGATCCCGCTGGTGGCGATGAAGAGGCAGCCATCCGCAATCGCGGGCGTGCCGTGAATGAACCAGGTGCAGGGGAAGCGTCCGATGCGTGTGCCGCTGCGCAGATCCACTGCCTCCGCCATGCCCGTCGTGGAGGAAAAAATCACGGCCCCGTCGACCAGCAGGGGTGCGGCCCGCGCCGACATCCCGTCAAGACTGAATTCCCACACCACGGTCACGTCGACGGAATCCGTCCGGTCGCGCAGCGCCAGCGCGCTGACATGGCGCCGGCCGGCATCCCCACCATGCTGAAGCCAGTCCGACGACCCGGCTTCGAGCGCACGGTCGAGGTGGAACGAGGTCGAGCAGGACGACAACAGCAGCGCGCATGCACAAGCGACGAACGCGGATGTGCCGCGCACGGACGCGGGACGAAACAGGCATGATGGAGTCTCGGAGTGCGGCATCAGAAATCCCATCCGAAAAAGAACTGCTGGAAAAGGTCGCCTTGCAGCCGGGTGAAATTGTCCTCGATGCGCTTGCCAATGTCGTAGCGCAGAACGAAAACCCCAAAGAGACTGAAGCGCAGGCCGGCGCCGATGCTGCCCAGCGTCTCGCCATAGCGCTCGTCCCAGGAATTGCCCGCATCGAAGAAGAGCGCGCCGCGGAGCACTCCAAGGGTGATGGATCCAAAGGGAAAATCGAAACCGACACGATCGAGCACCGGAAATCGCAGTTCATGACTGGTCAGCCAGCGCTTCGTGCCACGGATCGACCAGCGGGGCCAGCCGCGCAAGTCCCAACTCCCGCCGAGAAAATACCGCCGCGCTTCCTTCCCGTGATTGTACAGGAACTCATAGCGGGTCGCGAGCGCCGAACGCAGCCCGATGCGGAAGTACCGCCGGTAATCGAGCATCACCGAATAGTAATTGACATTCGCGTACCGTAGATCGGTGGTGTGCGAGAGCGTGAGGTTGAAGCGGCTGCCATCGATCGGACCGGTCCAATAATACAACGCGTTGTCGGAGACATAGGAAACGGAATTCGTCAACAGCAAGGCCTTGCGCTGGCGCAACTCCGTGAGGGCTTCCTTGTCCGAATTACTCAGACCGAACGAGCCCTCGATACGCGTGAATTTCGAAAGCGGATACGCCGCGGCGAAAAAACCCCCGAAGGCGCGTTCGTGGAAATACAGATCGGGATCGAGCAGGTCGTACCGGCGGCCGGCGACATGAAAGACACCGTAACTGAACGGCGTGCTGCCCGCGAGCGAAACCCGCGTGACGGCGACATTGAAGCTGGAGAGCAGTTCGCCCGACGTCTGCGCGGTATTGTAGAGCAGGAAATAATAGCGGTCGTCACCGAGCACATCGCTGATCGAGAGCGCGGCGCCGCCCAGGGTTCCAAACACCGGATCGGTGGAAATCGCGCTCTGCGCGATGTCGACCTCGTACTCCTTCTCGTACTCCACGCGCGCCGACACCGACGCACCCGAAAGTCCCGCGACCGACCACGCCTCGGTGGGTTCGACGCGACGCGGCGCATGGATCGTCTCGAGCGAGTCGAGGCGGGCGGAGATGGCCTTCAGTCCCTGGATCTGGAAACTGAAACCATCGAATGCCGAATACAGGATATCCCCATCCGTTGTCCACGTCGGATCGAACGCCGCCGTCAGAAAACGCGAGACCCGACGCACCGCGGGGAGTTCGCCGCGTTCGCTGCCGCGGAGGGACGGCAGCGCGGGATCCGCGCTGTCGAGCACCATCACACAGAGATTGTGCGTCCCGTCGTGGTCGGTCGTCGCCACGATGGTGCTGCCGTCACTCGACCAGGACGGGGAGGCGTAGCTGCAGCTGTCCTGTGTCAGATAGCGGATGCCGCCCGCTTCGATGTCGTAGAGGAACAGCTGCGTGCGGCCATGCTTCCCCCCCGGGCCGCGATCCGAGGTGAAGGCGATCGATGCCCCATCGGGTGACCACGCGGGATCGCGGTCATCGTACAGATCATGGGTCAATCGTACGAGATCCCGCGACGCAAGATCGAGCACGTACAGATCATTCTCTCCCGCGGCGTTCAATCCCGAGAAGGCGAGCTTCGACCCGTCCGGATTCCACGACGGCGAGGCGATCATCACCAGGGAATCGATCACGAGCGTCCGCGCGAGCTCGCCGCGCCGCAGATCATACAGGTGTATGACATCCGATTCTCCGCTTTTTGTCACGAAGGCCAGCATACCCGCCGCATTGACCGACATACGGCTGCCGAGCAGGTGGAAGGCTTCCAGACGGTCGGTCTTTTCCCCTTCGAGCAGCAGGCGGGTTTCGCCGCCGTTGAGCGAGGTACGATACAATCCGGAATAGCCGGTGGCATTGGCCGCGAAGATGACGTAGGAGGAATCGCCCTGCCGGTAGTAGACCGGTTTCGCGTTGTAGCCGTAGGGGACGATACGCGTGCCGACATCGCCCGGACGGTCATGCGTCGCGACCAGCGGATAATAGCGCCGGCGCAGGTCGCGCAGCCAGCGGCGATCGAACTCCTCGTATCCCACGCCGAGAGTGAAGCGGAACACCTCCTGGAAATCCTCCGACACCCAGAAATTCTCGATGAGCTGCACGATCTTCTCGCGACCGAATTCCCGCGCGATGAAGCCGAGCGCGTCCTGCCCCTCCTTGTACATGAGGAAACTGCCGCTGATCGCGTAGACGCGGGAGAGTGGTGCGAAATACCCGCTGAGCACGGCGTCGCGCAACACCATCTCCGCCTGCGCATCCCAGTCGGTGGAATAATACTCCGCGAGTCCTTCGACGAACCATAGCGGCAGGTAGCGATCGCTGCGCTGACCGTTGCTCCGCAGCGCCCATTCGAGTTTGTTGTGCATGAACACATGCACGAGTTCGTGATTGATCACATGCCGGAAATTCTCAAGCGACCCCGAACCCGGAATCACCACACGTCCCTTGATGAATTCGAAGAACCCGCCCACGCCATCGGGAATGAACCCGGGTGTGACATTCGTCTGCTGGAAATGCAGTGGCGAGGAATAGAAGATCAACGGAATGCGGTGCGTCACCGTGAAATTGAAGTCCCGTTCGAGCTTCCGGAAGCTCTCCTCCGCGAAGCGCGCCCCCTTCCCCGCCAGCTCCTCCATCTCCGGATAATAGTAAATGTTGAAATGCTCGGTCCGCAGGATCCGCCAGTCGAAGTCGGTATACTGCACCTTGTTGCGCCCGAAGGGAAGGAACTGGGCAGTGGTGTGGATCGGGAAGAGAAGCGCGCACACGAGCACGAACGGCGGAACGGAGAGGGCGAAACGCAGCCCTCTGGAGATCGACACGTGTTGGGTATTTCCTTGGATTCGCTTCAACGGTTCTGATCGGACAGTGGAATTGCGACCTTCCGTCTCCTGTTTATTCTTTCAACGCCGCCTTCAGCCGGTCGATATTCACGATCGGATACGGATCCACCCCCGACCCCACCGCCAGATAATAACTCACCCAATCCCCCAGACAAATCAATCCCAGCACACGCGCCAGGGGTTGCGCTTCCTCCGCGGTGATTTCGAGGATGTCGCCGGCGAGGGGACGAATGATGTCGAGCGTCACGGTGATGCGCGTGCGGATCCGTGGAAGTTCGGCGCGGTCGTGCAAAACCACCACGGCAATTCGCCGCAAGAGATCCGGCTGCTGTTCCCAGCCGACGATCTCGTTGTGATTCATCTCGGGAAGGACATTGCTGTAGGCGAGCATCTTGGCGTTTTCCTCGATCTGGCAGCGCCAGCGCATCAGCACGGCGTCGAGTGCGGCTTGCGCGCCATAGAGCACCGGCAAACGGCCACGCAGCCGCTCCGCGATCGCGATGGCCGGGTTCGCCGCGTCGTCGTGCGCGGCGTAGTCGCGGGTTTTCTGTTCAAGCACGGCGATCACTGCCTGCAGCTCGGACTGCTGGACGTCGAGAACATCCAGACGCGCGGCGATCATCAACAGCGGGAAGAACAGATACCCGAGCGCGCAACGCGGCGCGAGTCCACCGGGAATGATCGCGACGGGGACGCCATCCGCCTCGGCCCGCTCGAGCAGCATCCCGCCCGAGGTGATCGCGACGATCCGCGCCCCGCGCCGGCGTGCCTCGTCGTAGGCAGCCAGCGACTCCTCGGTGTTTCCCGAATAGCTGACAACAAAGACGAGCGTATGCGCGCCGGCGTAGCCCGGGAGGGAGTAGCCGCGGTGGACCGCGATGGGTAATCTGCCGTGGGACTCCGAGAAGACACGCAGCACATCGCCGCCGATGGCCGATCCACCCATGCCGCACACAAGCACCTGTGAAAGCGATGCCGCGTCGATCCCGCGAAGATTCACGGAATTTCCGACATCCATTCCGGTGCGTGCCTGACCTGGATAGTCACAGAGCACGCTGTACATGTCGTGCGAATCGTGCAGGGAAATTCGATGGGCGTAGTCGGAACTGCTCATGATGATCCTGTGGGAATGTTGGGGAATGCATCAACCGGCGAGGATATCGTCTCCGGAGGCCAGCCGCGCCAGCAGGGCGTCTCGGAGCGTCTCGAAGCCCGGCTTGGAAAGCAGGGCGAACATGTTGCGCTTGTAAGCCTCGACGCCGGGTTGATCGAAGGGATTGACACCGAGCGCGTAGCCGCCGTACGCAACCGCGGTTTCGAAGAAATACAACAACGCCCCGATGGACGTGGGAGAAATCGATGGCAGCAGAATGGTGGCATTCGGCGTGCCACCCTCCAGATGAGCGATGGCCGTGCCGCGCAGCGCGCTGTGATTGACCGCGGCGACACTGCTCCCCGCGAGGAAATTCAATCCGTCGGTGTCGTCGTCCGAGACGGGAATGCGCAGGTCCGCTCCCGCGTCCTCCGCGAAGAGAAACGTCTCGAACAACTGCCGTGTCCCGTCCTGGATGTACTGTCCCATCGAGTGCAAATCGGTGGTGTTGGTCACCGCGGCGGGAAAGAGGCCCTTGCCATCCTTTCCCTCGCTCTCGCCAAAGAGCTGCTTCCACCATTCCGTCACGGAGGAGAGGTTCGCGTGGAACGAGGCCAAGACTTCGATCCGCGTTCCTGACCGATACAGCGCGTCGCGGATCATCGCATAGCGCAGTGCGGGATTGCGGTCGGGATCGGAGTCCGCCACGGTTTCCCGCATCGCGATCGCACCCTCGAGCACGCGGCCAATGTCGACGCCGGCGGCGGCGATGGGCAGCAGTCCCACCGGCGTGAGCACCGAGAACCGTCCCCCGACGTCGTCGGGAATCACAAAGGAAGTGTATCCCTCCTCCTCCGCCACACGACGCAGCGCGCCCCGCGTGGCATCGGTGGTGGCGAAAATCCGCCGGGCCGCTTCCTCCCGACCGTACCTGCGTTCCATCCACTGCCGGAGCACGCGGAACGCCAACGCGGGTTCGGTCGTGGTGCCCGACTTGGAAATCACGTTGAGACAGACACGTCGATCGGCGCAGGCATCCATCAGCGCCTGGAGATATCCGCCGTCTAGATGGTGGCCAGCGTAAAGGACCTGCGTGCCCGATGTATCGAACGGACCACGTAATGCCTCGATCACCGCGCGAGCCCCGAGATAGGAACCGCCGATGCCGATCACGATCAATACGTCCGCGTCCGCACGGATCGCCGAGGCGGCGTCCAGCACGGGACCCATCGCCTCCCGCGCGGCGAGCGGCAAGTCAACCCAGCCGAGGAACTCGTGCCCCGGTCCCTGACGCGACCGCAGAAGCGCTTGCGCGTCAAGAATGCGGGTGCGCGCGGCATCTTCGGCCGCGGCGTCGATCGCGTCCCGCGTGTTCCGTTCATCGATACGAATGCGTGCCTCACTGTCCATCATGCTGCCTCACTTCCTCGCGGTCACTGCCGCCGTTATGCGTACCGTCATCGTGGTGGCTCTCCGCACCGTTGTGGTTCTCCGCACCGTTGTGGTTCTCCGCACCGTTGTGGCTCTCCGCACCGTTGTGTGTGCCGTTCTCCCCGTTCGCCATCGCGGCGAGGCTGCGTGGATGCCGCTCACGCATGTACCCTTCGAGGTACGCGCGCACGGCCATCGACGTCGGCAGGCGGAGAACTTCTTCCGCGATGCGCCGGGCTTCTTCATGCGGCGTCGAGCGAATGATCTTCTTGATTTCCGGAATGACCGAGGGCACCATGGAAAATTCGTCGAGTCCGAGCCCGAGCAGCATGACCGTGGCCAGCGGGTTGCCGGCCATTTCACCGCACATCCCCACCCACACGCCGTTTGCGTGGCCGGTGTCGATGATCTGCTTGACCGCCCGCAGCACGGCTGGATGAAACTCCTGGTACATGTCGGCGATCAACTCGTTGTTGCGATCGACGGCGACGAGATACTGGACAAGATCGTTGGTGCCGATGCTGAAGAAATCCACACGCTTCGCGAGTTCCTCGGCGATGAAAATGGCCGACGGCACCTCGATCATCAACCCGATTTCCATGTGCTCGTCGAAAGGTACCAGCTCGTCGAGCAGTTCGGCTTTGACGTCCTCGACCACGGCGAGCACTTGCTCGAGTTCGGCCATGCCCGAGATCATCGGAAACATGATCTTGATGTTCTTCATCGTCGATGCGCGGAAGATGGCGCGCAGCTGATGCCGGAAGATGTCCGGCTTGTCGAGCATCATCCGGATGCCGCGCCATCCCAAAAACGGATTCTGCTCCGAGACGCCGCGCCCCAGCAACTTGTCTCCCCCGATGTCGAAGGTGCGGAAAATCACCGGTTGCGGATACATCGAATGCGCGATCTCGCTGTATTCGAGAAACTGCTCTTGTTCGGAAGGGAAATCGCCCTTGGCGATGTAGAGATGCTCGGTGCGGTAGAGACCGATGCCCTTCGACCCCTGCGTGATGATGTATTCGAGTTCGTTGACGAATTCCGCATTCGCGGAAAGCTCGACCTTGTGTCCGTCGGGCGTCTCGCAGGGAAGATCGACCAGATCCGCCAGTTCGGCTTCGAGGCGACGGATGCGATCGATCTTTCGCTGGTATTCGTCGAGATGTGCCGTGCTGGGATGCACGATGAGCAGGCCGTGCTGGCCGTCGAGAATCACGGGATCTCCGGTGCGCACCCCGCGGGTGACGCCATGCAAGGCGGTGACCGCGGGGATTTTCAGCGAGCGCGAGAGGATGGCGGCGTGCGAGGTGATACCGCCGGTTTCGGTGGCGTAGCCGAGCACGTCGCCACGACTGAAGAGCAGCGTGTCGGACGGGGTGAGCGCCTCGGCGATGATCACATGCTCGCCCTCCACGGTCGAATGCAGCCGCTTCTTCTGAAGGTTGCGCATGATGCGCTGCCCGACCTCGTCGAGATCCGCCATGCGGTCGCGCACGGCAGGACTACGAGCCGCCCCGAGCATCTGACGGTATTTTTCGATCTCGTCGTGGATAAGAAAATCGGCGTTCTTGCGCTCCCGCTGCACGCGCCGACGCAGGGCCTCGACCATCTCGACATCCTCGATCATCATGATCTGGCTTTCGAAAATCGCCGCCGCGTCCTCGTTGAGGATCTCGCGCGCGAAGGAGACGATTTTCTCGAGTTCGTCGCGCGATCGCTCCATCGCGTCGTCGAGCAACCGCAATTCCAGTGTGGTTTCCTCGTCGGTGAGAATGCGCTCGGTGACGTACACTTCCTCCCGCTCGTAGACGTAGGCGGGACCGATGACGATTCCGGCCGAGGCGGAGAGTCCTTTGTAGATGCGTTCGGGACTCGCGGTCCCGTCGTTCGCGTCCGTGTGCGTGGTGTTGTCGGTCATGTTTCCCCGAATCCTTCGTCGAACAATTTCGTGACGGCGTCGGCCATTTCCGCTTCGTCGCTGCCGGTGAACGAGAGGTGCAGCGTCGAACCCTGCTCGGCCGCGAGTGTCATGACGCCGATAATGCTTTTCCCGTTGATTTCGAAACTATCTTTGCGGATATAAAACTCCGAATCAAAGCGGGCGGCGGTCTTGACGAGCGTGGCGGCGGGACGCGTGTGCAGCCCCGAACGATTCTTGATGGTAACGGTGCGTTCAATCATGCGCTTAATGCCTGCGTTCGAGAAGCATGCGTGCCAGCCAGTCAAGCATCCGCCGTCCGTCGTTCTCTTCCAACGCATCGAGTGCCCGGATCGCCGCCGCGGTATCCTGCGCGATACGCTGCCGCGCCGCCTCCAGCACACCGAGTCGTTCGTAGATCTCCGTCACCCGCGCCACGAGTCCGTCCGCGGAAGCGGTGCGCGTGGCCACCGATTCGAGCAAGGCGAGGTCTTCCCCCGCCGCACGGCCAAGCGCGGTGACCAGCAGAAAGGTCTTCTTCCCTTCGAGAATGTCGCCCCCGATCGGTTTGCCGAAGTCCGCCGTGTCGGCGACCACATCGAGCAAATCATCCTGCACCTGGAATGCACGACCGACGCCGCGCGCATATTCGACCAGTGCCGCGCGCCGGAACGTATCCGCGCCACCGATGATCGCACCCATCTCGGCGGAAATCGCGACAAGCCATCCGGTTTTCTTGCCGATCATCATCAGATACTCATCCTCGGTCACGGAGGAACGTTGTTCGAATTCCTTGTCGTAACTCTGTCCCTCGCACACCTCGATGACGCCGTCGGTGAACACACGGGTGAGCGCGCGCAGATCCCCTTTCTCGGTATTGAGCAACGTTTTGTAGGCAATACCCATTAACTCGTCGCCGACAAGAATCGCGATATTCTCATCCCATTTACGATGCACGGTCTGACGTCCCCGTCGCGTGTCGGCGCGGTCCATGATATCGTCGTGCACGAGGGTGAAATTGTGCAGGATCTCCACCGCCACGCCGGCGTCGAGGGCATCGAGCGCATCCCCGCCCGCCGCCTCGCACGCGAGCATGACCAGGACCGGCCGGATGCGCTTTCCGCCGCCCTCCAACACATACCGGGCGGGCTCGTACATGGTCACGGGCTCGTCGCGGTCGATCACCGTGGCGAGCCGCTGGTCGATCAGGGTGCGATAGCTGTGATACCGGTCGGAGAATTGCTGCATCGAGAATATTCCGTTGTGAGAAGAGGTTCCGTGATACGAGGAGGTTCCGTGATACGAGGATGTTCCGTGATACGAGGATGTTTCGTGATACGAGGATGTTTCGCTCTGCGTGGAAGACGGCATGGTCTCGGTCATGGGTAGCCCGGTGGCATCGCCGGGGACGGGGGTCCGGAACGTGGCGCGCTCATTCCATGCGGGGACGGGAGAGCGGGCGACGCTTGAGTTCCTCGACGGTCGCCGCTCCGGTCAGAAACATCACGCCGCGCAGGTCGCGGCGCCACGCGCGCAGGCGTGCGAGAAGCGCATCCATGCCGCCGTCAAAGAACGCCGTGAGCATCGGCCGCGCGGTTCCCGCCAATTCCGCGCCAAGCGCGAGACACTTGGCCACCATCACGCCGTCGGTAACGCCGCCGGAGGCGATCAACCGCAGGTCGGGCGGACGGTACAATCGCATTTCCTCCAGCGCCCGCGCGGTCGGGATACCCCAATCCCAGAAGTCCGGCGCGAGTTCGTCGGCGTCGCCGCGGCGCAGGATTTCCACGCCCGACCAGCTCGTGCCACCCGCGCCGGCGACGTCGATCCACCGCACACCGGCTTCGTAGGCACGCATCGCGACCTCGCGCGAGATGCCCGCACCGACTTCCTTGAGCATGACGGGAACCTCGAGCTCGCGCACGAGCATCGCCAACCCTTCGAGCACGCCGCGAAACCGGGGTGTGCCTTCCGGCTGGAGTAATTCCTGCAACGGATTCGTGTGGACGACAAGCGCGTCGGCGTCGATCAGATCGACGAGTCGCCGGGCCGCGCCCGCATCACGCATGCGCGCCACTTCCGCCGCGCCGATGTTCGCAAGCACCGGAATATCCGGTCCGTTTTTCCGTAGAATTCGATAGGATGCATGGAACCGCGCACTCTCGAGCGCCTGCCGCATCGAACCCGAGCCGATCGGGATGCGCAGTTCCTGACAGGCATCCGCCAGCGCTCCGTTGATGCGCTCGGCATCGGCGTAGCCGCCGGTCATGCCGGTCACCATCAAAGGAAAGGAAATCCGGTGTTCGAGAAACGTTGTCGAGGGATCGATCTCCTCGAGATCCAGCTCCGGAAGGGCGTTGTGCACGAACTCCCAGTCCTCGAGACCGTTCGACTTCGCGCGAAACGACACCTGTTCGTTCACGCACAGATCGACATGGTCCTTCTTTCGCGATGGCGTATTCGGCATCCACCAGGTTCCTGAGTAGCTCGATTCTCCCGAATCCGCTTCGGGATCGCCGTTTTGGCATGGTCAGGAATAATACGAAAGAATGGCGCAAAAAGCGAAAGGGCCGTTGGCTGTTGGCTGTTGGCTGTTGGCTGTTGGCTGTTGGCCGTTGGCTGTTGGCCGTTGGCTGTTGGCTGTTGGCTGTTGGCTGATTACTGCATTCTGGCAGTGGTACGATCAGCTGCCGGACTTGCGCAGACCGTCCTGGAGAAAACGGACAAACTCCTCCGGCTTTCTGGTCAATCCGGGAAAGGCCGCGATTTTCTGGTCGTCGGGGGTCAGGGTGACATACAGGGGAAGCGCCACCGTGCCGAAGCGCGATTGCTGGAATTCGCGGTTGCGGTCGTAGACCGCGCCCTGTCCGTCGGTGTAGAGACGGACGAGCACATAGTCCTTGAGCTGGGCCTGGACGTCGGGACGCGGGAAGATATTCGCTTCCATCCATCGGCAGTTCGTGCAGGCGAAACCGGTGAAGTCGAGGAACAGCGGCCGATTCTCCGCCTTCGCCACCGCGAGGGCCGCATTGTAATCCGAGAACCATCGCTCCTCTTCGTGTGAGGCCCCGCCGGTTTCACCGCCGACGGTTTCACCGCCGCCGGTCATCGCGACATCACCCTGCGAGGCGGCCTGGATGGTCGCGGCATAATTCATCGGAGGGAGAAAGGCGTCGAGTTCGCCCAGGGGCTTGTCGTTCAATCCCGTGAAGAGATACACGGTGATTCCGAGGAAAAACGTCGCCCAGATCATGCGGAACACCCCGATGCGCTCGATGGGACTGTCGTGCGGCAGCAGGAATTTTCCGAGCAGATAGACGGTGATGAGCACGCCGATGCCCACCCAGAAGCTGAGGAAGAGATCACGGCTGAGAATGCCCATGCCCCAGATCAGGTCGACATTGGAGAGGAATTTCATCGCGGCGGCGAATTCGAGGAAGCCCATCACGACCTTGACGGAATTGAGCCAGCCACCGCTCTTCGGCATCGACTTCAACCAGGACGGGAACAGCGCGAGCAGGAAAAACGGCAGGGCGAACACGGAGGAGAATGCGAGCATGCCCACGATCGACCACCAGATTTCCCCTTCCGCGGCCGCGACCATGACCGTGCCGACGAAGGGCACCGTGCAGGTGAAGCTGGTCAGGGTGAAGGTCAATCCCATCAACAGCAGACTCGTGATGCCCTGACCGCTGCCCGAGGCCACGGTCAGCTTCGTGAGAATGCCCGAGGGAACGACGATCTCGAACAGTCCGAACAGATTGAGCGCGAACACGATGAACACCAGTGCGATGAGGATGTTCATCCATGGATTCGCGGCGAACTGGTTTATCCCCGACGCACCGAAGAGCAGCGCCAGGACGATTCCCAGCCCGGTGAACGTGAAGATGATGCCGAAGGAATAGATGAGCGCGTCGCGCACGGACTGGAAGCGTGTCGCGGCTTCGCGCTTGGTAAAAAAGCTCACGGTGATCGGAATCATCGGAAATACGCAGGGCGTGAGCAGCGCCAGCGCGCCCACGGACATCGCGAGACCGATATACGCCCAAAGTCCCTCCTCCTTCGCTTTCTCGACGTCGGCGGCGTCGCCGTAACCCAACGATTCTTCCTCGCCGTCCCCCGCATCACCATCCCCCGCATCACCATCCCGCGCATCGCCGTCCCCCGCGGTCGCGGTCGCGGCATCGGCGTCCCCGTCCACACCATCCTCGCTGCCGGCTCCATCGGGAGTGGTCGCATCATCGATCGTCGCATTTTCGGACCGCGCCGCATCGTCGGCTTCGATGGTGATGTCGAACGGAAGCTCGACGGTCTTTGGTGGCAGGCACATGCGGTCGTTGCAGGCCATGAACGTCACCTCGACCATTACCTGCCGCCGGCCGGGTTTCGCCGTCGGCTTCACCTTCGCGGTGACGGTGAAGGTGACATCCTTGTCGTAGTATTCGGTATCGACGCCGAAATTCTCATCGTATTTGACGATCGGTTTGGGTTGACGAACCTTGCCCACCGCGGTCAGCGGCGCGTTCGCGGAAAACACGATCTCGGTCGGGACCGGACCTTCCGCCATCGGCGTGGTAGAATAAATATGCCAGCCGTCAACGACATCCGCCGTGACCTTCACCTCCACCGTTCCCCCCGCCTTCACCGTTGCCATGGCGGGTTTCGCGCTCCATTTCGCGGCTTCCTGCGCGGTGACCGCGGCGGTGAACATGAGGGTAAGGACAAGAAGGGTCGCGAGGTGCTGGGGAAGGTGTTTCATGAGGGTTCTGTATTCGGTGCGAAAAGAGGTCAATTATTGAAAATTAGCACAATCCGCCGCGCGCGGCAACGTAAAAAATGGGATGCACGAACGGCGGCAACGTCGCGAGGAATAGCCGCGGATCCCTAATATCCGTAGACCTCCCGGTCCGAGCCCCGCTTCTCCAGCTTGATGTCCTTGAGTTGCGCGGCCTTGAGGCGGAGCACGAAATAGAAATTGCGGTATGGCCCGGTCGGCACCCAGTTGAAGTCCATCTCCCAGCAGTGCAGGTCGCGACGGATGCCGATCTGCGGCGCGCCGATTTCCTTGTTGACGAGATCGTAATACCCGCTCATCGTGAAATGCCAGCTCGGCGTGAGCGAAAAGGTCATGTTGGCGCGTAATCCGGAGTTCCGGGTTTTGTTCTCCGGATTGAACTGACTCATCGAGTAGTCGTATCCCAGCGAAATGCTCCATGGAATCCGGAAACGGTAGGGCGCGTTCGGATCCACCGTCGGCGTGCGCCGCCGCCCGGCTTCCTCCTCCTCGTCGACGACCTGCTGCGTGGTATCGGCCGCGGGAACGGAAGCGGTGGCGAACATGTCGCTGGTCAGCGTCGTGGAGAGATTGATGGTGAAATTCGTCATCCGCGCGATGCCGGCACCTTCCTCCTCCCAGAGAAAACGATCGATTTCATGACCGGAACGCACGAGCTGCCGCACGCCCTGCGCGTCGGTCTCGTACACCGATGGCTGCCACGCGTAAGGAGAGAACGTCGCCCCGCCGTAAATATCGAGCAATCCCTGGATGCTGGTGCGGAAGGATAGGTTCACGGGCGCCAGCTTCATGCTGTCCTTGACCATATTGTAATTCGATGTCGCGCTCAGCGTGAAGAGCTGGAATTTTCGCGGAGTCTGCGTGGTGTCGTCCGCCCGCGGATTGAGTTTCATCTCGAAAATATTCGACAGTGACATCCCG
The DNA here is from genome assembly GCA_034002405.1 of Bacteroidota bacterium. Classification (GTDB taxonomy): domain Bacteria; phylum Bacteroidota; class Ignavibacteria; order SZUA-365; family SZUA-365; genus SZUA-365. Next base: position 39,850 of record JAVFAS010000025.1, read on the forward strand.
ATGGTCTGCGACTCGCCCGATCCGACACCACCGAAGACTTCGCCCGGTCGGTATGAGAAGCCCGTGTACGGATCGTACCGGACGTCATTTCCCGTCGAGTCCACGTAGCTCTGCCAGTACCCCCAGCTCTCCTTCGAAAAATCCGGATTCCAGTTATAGCTCACGGAGGGTTGCAGGGTGTGACGGAATCCGATGATGCCCAACACCCCGGGCTCGAACATCCCATACAGTTTCGTGCTCGCGGTCAGGCTGGCCCGGAAGGTGCGGTACGTGAAGAAGCCCTGCACGTCGCGCGCTTCGACCACCGAATCAACCGGATTGTAGAAGCGTTCCATGCGGTGATCGTACCATACCTCGTCATAGGAGAAACTGGGAGACAGGGTGAAGTACCCGAGCTTGGGCGTGGCGAGCAGGGAAAAGGAATGCCGCATGCCCCGCCGGTCGAACCGCTCTTTCTGTTTGACGAACTCCTGCGTCAGCGTGTCGTACTCCCCGGTCTGATACTCCTTCAGCTCGATGCGGTTGAGCGCCTTTCCACCGTAATTGAAGCCGATCATCTCGTACCAGCGGTCGCCGAAGCCGTCACTGCCGCGAAAGGGATAGATCTGCGACTGGTTGAATGAAATGTCGGGCAGCGACATGGTGTAGGTGCCATTGACGAGGTTCTGGTCGCGCGTGACACCGACCGACATGCTCGCGCTTGTCCCTTCCCAGTTTTTTGAATACATCGCCGTCGAACGCGCGGTCTGATTGAGCAGCTCGTTGAGATTGTTGCTGAAATTCTGGTAATAGGAATTCGTGAGAAAGGAGAAATTCACGTTGATCCGCGAAGTCGGATCGATCTCCTGATCGTGATTGATGGTCAGGCTCCAGTCGGTGCCGGGCTGGTCATCGGGAGCGAACACATTTCCCACATTGTAACGCTGGCGTCCGTAGCTCGCGGAAACCGAGCCGTTGAAGTTGTACCGCAGCGCGTAGCGCACATCCGTGCGCAGGAGGTACCCGCCCTTCGCGTACACATCACCGGTCAGCGCGAGATCCCAGTAATCGCTCATCGCGAGATAATAGCCGCCGCGCAGGAGGTAGCGGCCACGCGTGGCGCTTTCGCCGAACGATGGAACGATGATGCCCGACGAGCGACCCTTGCTTGTCGGGATCACGGCGAAGGGCAGCCAGAGCAGAGGGATGTCCTCGACATACAACGTGATGGGCCGCGCCACCACCACTTCATCGGGAACGAATTTCATCTCGGCCGAGCCGAAATAGTAATGCTTGTGATCGGGATTGTCGCAGGTGGTGTATTTCCCGCCGCCGATGAAATATTCGTCCGGTGAAATCCGCTTGATGCGTTCCCCGAGATAGAACCCGTCATCGATCGCGGTTTCGCCGTGCGTGATCACACCCTTCTCGGTCTTGAAATTGAACGTCATCGCTTCGCCGACGTATTCGTCGCTTCCCTCCTTCAGCACGGGTGTCCCGGTGAGTTTCCCGCCGGCGGAGGAATCCGGCACTCCCGTTGCCTCGATGGTGGAATTGTCCCAGTTGATGGTGATGCGCGAGGCGCGGATTGCCGTCTTCCCGTAATCGATGGCCGCCTCGTCGTACATGAGCATGCGCTTGTCGTCGAGCAGATAGACCACCGAATCCTTGGCGCTGTAGACAATGATGGTGTCCACCGCGTCGTTGCGCGCCCAGAGCGAGAGACTGTCCGGCGGCAGGCCGAGCGTGTCCGCGACAAGCGAATCCGCGACAAGCGAGTCTGCGAAGGTGACGAGACTGTCATCGGGCGAAAGCCGCGGCGGGATCCGTTCCGTGGTCGTGGGCGATGGTGACATCACGCGCGTGCTGTCTCCGCTTCGGTCGGTCTCGACTCCCTGCGCACGGGCGTGGGCGGGCATCAGCAGGGACATGCCGGCGCAGAGCAGGAGGAGAGCCGCGATATGGAACGTTGTGTTCAATGGGCGATGCGCGTGCGGGAGGGAATGTCCCACCGTGAAGGATCGCGGTAAAGTACGAAAACGGCGTGACGTGGGAAATGCATCGCATTCCGCCTGTCGTGCACCACCGCCTGTCGTGCGCCACCGGCGTTCGGGCGACCTGCTGCGACGCGGAATGAATTTTCCGTAGATTACGGTTATGCATCCATTGTATCACATCTCGCCGCTCTATCGAAGCGAGGACAGCGAACGCCTGAACGGAGCGACGGTTCGCGCGGGGGAGCATCGCGACCCCTTCGAGCGCGATCGTGCGCGCATCATCCACAGTTTCTCCTTCCGCCGCCTGCAATCGAAGACACAGATCTTCGCGCTTAATGAGTCTGAATTCCTGCGGACACGGCTCACGCATTCGCTGGAAGTGAGCAATATCGGTCGCGGAATCGCGGCCGTGGTCAACCGCCTCATCTGGCCGAGCTACCCGCTCGGCGCCGTGCATACGGGGTACGAGGAACTCGGCGGTCCGGTCGACACGAGTTTGATCGAAGCGGCCTGCCTCGCGCATGATCTCGGTCACCCGCCCTTCGGACATCGCGGCGAGGAAGCGCTCAATCATTGCGTGTGGACCCGCTGGCCGGGCCGGGATAACGGCTTCGAGGGCAATGGCCAGACCTTGCGCCTGCTCACCAGCGAGACGCTCGAGGCGCATGGGGATCGTCATGGACTCAATCTCACGCGCGCCACGCTGCAGGCCGTTCTGAAATATCCGCGCACGTACGGAGATCTCGTCAATCCGGACAAATATCCGTCGACCGATGCCTGTCCCCCATTCAAACCCTGGGCACCGCCCAAATGCATCCATAACGAGGAAGCACCGCTGCTGGACTGGCTGCTGGCGCCCTTCTCCACCGCCGACCGCGCGCGCTTCCTCCGCATCGAGCACCGCGCGGGAAAACATGCCCGCACCATGCACAAGACGCTCGAGGCGTCGATCGTCGAACTCGCCGACGACATCGCGTACGGCACCCATGACGTGGAGGATGCGTTCTTCTCTAAATTAATCTCTCCGGATACTATTATCGGATATATTGACCGCGACCGTTTCGACGACCCGGTGCTCTTCGACCATTACACCACGCTCGTCATGCGGATGGCACGGGGCGCGGGCGGCGGCGGTCGCGATGCGGTGCATGAAAAGAAAGGCGCCGCCTCCGCGCTGATCAGCATGCTGATCGCGGCGGTGGAGCTGCTCCCCGTCGCGGGCTTCGCGCATCCGCGTCTGCGATGGAATGTCGTGCTGCCGCGGGACCACCGCATGGTGCTCGATGCATTGAAGAATGCCGTGTACGATCATGTGATCAATGGTCCCGCCGTGCAGAGTCTTGAATACCGCGGCGGTCTGATCATCCAACGGATGTTCGACGCGCTCGAGCAATCGCCCGAACTGCTGGGCGGCAAACATGGGCACCTCCTCCGCGAAGCCGACGATACGCCCACGCGTCTTCGCGTGCTCGCCGACTATGTAGCCGGCATGACCGATTCCTATGCCGAACGTATGTACAACCGCCTCTTTCAACCCGGGAGCGGTTCGTTGTTCGACCGCGTGTAACGCCTCCCCCTGAAAAACAGCACGCCCCCCGGCCGAAAAGCCGGGGGGCGCGTTGCATCCAGGAGGGGTGGATTATTTGTTCAGCGTCATCTTCACGGTCTTGGTGAAGCCAAGGCCGCTCTCGAGA
>JAVFAS010000026.1:0-43083 GCA_034002405.1 Bacteroidota bacterium
TAAATATACGAAATTCCCGCATGGGAGTGGAGACGTCGATGGAAGGAACGGTGAGGATAGCGCCGCGCACGGTCGCATGCCCGGCGGGATGGGAGAGTCCGTCGCTGCTCTGCCACGTCGGCCGCCGGCATGGAACCCATCGCACGGGAATGACTGTTGGGTTGATCTCGGCTCAAGTGGCCTCCCGTATCTCGGAGTTGGAGTTCCCATGCGTATCGCGGTGTTGCAGCACATCGTTCCCCTGGCGTTTCTCGTCCTGATCGTCATCCCCCCACCCGCGTGGGCGGATGGCGTCGAGACCTTGCTGCAGCGCGGGGACAGCGCGCAAACGGCGAAGAACCCGCGCGCGGCGCTCCGGTTCTACCAGCAGGCGGCACGGCTTGACGGCGCCAATCCGGACGTGCTGTGGCGTATTTCAAAGGTGTACACGGATCTTGCGATTGGGTCGAAAACGGAAACGACGGCCATTCAACAGACCGACCGGGCGATCGCGAGCGCGCGCCGTGCCGTCTCAGTGGGTCCCCGGCATGCGATGGCACATGCCGTACTCGCCGTGGCGTATGGGCAGAAGGCAGTGTATGTCCCCAACACCGAAAAAATGGAACTGAGCAAGCTGCTGCACGCGCATGCGCGGACCGCACTCGAGATCGACGGTGCGAATACGGTCGCCATGCTCGTGCTCGGTATCTGGCATCGCGAGGTCGCGTCGCTCAACTGGGTTGTGCGCATGCTGCTCAAGGCCGTGTATGAAGACGTCCCCGAGGCCAGTCTCGAGCAATCACGGCAGCTGCTGCGTCGTGCCGTCGAATTGCAACCGAAGCAGATCATGCCCCGGATCGAGCTCGCGAAAACCTTGCTTGCGCTCGACGAGGAGGACGCGGCCGGCCACCAGCTTCGCATGGCCATTTCCCTCCCGCTGTGGGATGTGCATGACACCCGGCGGCTCGACGAAGCGCGGAGGTTGTTGAAGGATATTTCCTGAAAGGGTGGGGGGGAGTGGACGGTGAGAACGCGGTCAAGAAGTCAAAATGACAAAATGACAAAATGACAAGATGACAAAATGACAAGATGACAAGATGACAAGATGCGCACGGTTTCGTGTCATCGTTTCATGCTGTCTTCTTGTTGTGCGCGCAGGCGCTGAGAAACATCCTCCCGACGGGATCTCCCAGGGGATGTGACGCCGGCAGTCGCTCGGGGTGCCAGTGGACCAGCAGGAGAAACGGTCGGCCCGCGGGGCGTGCCCAGCCGAGCGCCTCGATGACGCCATCCAGGGCGCGAGCCCAGACGGCAAGGCGGGGGGCGACGATGTCAATGCCCTGATGGTGCGCGCTGTTGGTCCAGTGGGTGGACTCCGTGATCAGACCCTCGAGCGGAGTGTCGGGAAGCACACGCACATCATGCGTGCGATCGCCATCGACGAAATGGTGTCCATCATAGCCGGACGTGGGTAGGTCGGCGATCAGCGTTCCGCCAAGGGCGACGTTCATGATCTGCAGTCCACGACAGATTCCCAGCAGCGGGAGAGCGGCGTGCGTCGCGGCGCGGTCCATCGCATGACGGATGACCGCGATCTCGAGGGCATCCCGCGCCGCGTCGACCGAGCACAGCGGCCGCAGTTCCGGCTTTCCATAGAGTAACGGATCCGGATCTCCTCCTCCGGGCAGGAGCAGGCCGTCCGCCGTCGCGAGCGTCCGATCCACGTCCATTCCCGGCAGCAGGAATTCCACCGCAATCGCCTCATCGAGACGGCGGAGCCAGTGGAGATAGTTCTGGTGCGATTGGGGGTCGGTGGATGTGATGACGATGCGCATACGACGGGATCGATCGGCGTGGTCAATCGACAGGGGAACGGGAAGGCATCGCGTCAGCGGTCGCCCGTCGGGGTGTCGAGGCGTGCTTCCATTGCACGCAGGTAATCCCACGAATAAATGCCGCTGTCGTGACCATCGCCCCACAGGGCCGCCACGGCATAATTCCCGAGCGGGGTGAGCGACTTCAATTCGTATTTTCCCGGGACCGCGATCTGCAGCTGCATGGGCATGCGGATCGTGCCGAAAATATCGCTCTCGCCCTGGCAACTGGCACAGGGACATTCATCGCGGAAGCGTTGGATCGGGACGTGCACGATATGTCCATCGCTCCAGGTGATGCGCAGATCTCGGCCGTCGATGAGTTTGAATCCGGTGGGATGCAGTAGCATGAAAATGTTCTCAGACCCGTGACGGAGTGGCATCGAGGATGACCACGGGGCTCTCGCCGAGCACCTCGGCCGTGTGCAATTTGTGGGATGGGACGACGAAGCGTTCGCCGGGCGCGAGGATGTGATCCACGTCGTCGAGCGTGATTTTCATCGAGCCGCTGAGCACGATATGGATCGTCTCATGATCATGCATGTGCGGTGGAAAGCACATGCCGCCCGGGTAGCTGTAGACGTAGATGTTGTATCCGTCGTCACGGAGCCCCTGCTTGAGGGCATGGATCTGCTCGGTATCCATCTCAGTAACTCTCCGATTCGTTGGGGAAACTTCCCGATTTCACATCCTGGATGTACTGTCGGAAGGCACGGTCCATTTCGTCCGCAAGCGCGGCGTACCGACGAACGAAACGGGGACGGAAATCCTCGAACAGGCCCAGCATGTCGTGCGTGACCAGGATTTGGCCGCTGCAGTGGGGACCGGCACCAATGCCGATGGTCGGGATCGTGACGCTTTCGGTGATGCGCCGTCCGAGTGTTGCGGGAATCTTTTCCAGCACGATCGCGAAGGCACCTGCCTGCTCGAGCGCGATGGCGTCGTTGATGATTGCCGACGCCTCGTCTTCGGTCGTGCCGCGGGGACGGTAGCCACCGTATTTGAGAATCGACTGCGGCATCAGACCCACATGGCCCATGATCGGGATCCCTTCCCCCGCGATTTTATCGACCACACCCGCGATACGCGCGCCGCCTTCGACTTTCACTCCGTGCGCCAGGGTTTCCTTCATCACCCGGCCCGCGTTGCGGAAGGCTTCCTCGGATGTCACCTGATACGACATGAACGGAAGATCGGTGATCACCATGGCGCGGCGCACGATGCGGCTGACCGCTTTCGTGTGGTAGATCATTTCCTCCAGCGTGACGGGAAGCGTGGTGGGGTTTCCCTGAAAGACATTGCTGACCGAATCACCGACAAGGATCAACTCGATGCCCGCGTCATCGAGCAAGCGGGCGGTGAGAAAATCGTACGCGGTCAGGCAAACGATGGGGTCGCCGGCGTCGCGCATTTCCTGCAGGCGCCGTGTCGTGACGCGTTTGGTGTTTGGTGAAGGTTCGGTGCTCATCCAGTTCCTGTCACATGATGCCGGAAATGTACTCAATCCCGCGTCAATTTGAAATGATCGACCCGCCGCGGGAGAATCGAGCGAGAAGGTCAGCAGGGGGGCCGTTGCTCACATCTGAACGGTGACATTCCAGGAACGGCGGAATCCCTCGATCAGTGCTTCGCGGACCTCCTCCCGCCGCACGGGACGACCCAGGATTTCCTGAAGGGTCACCGTGTGGGCGCGCATGTCGTGCCGGAGCTGTTCGCGCACGGCATCATCGACAGCGAGGAAGTCGGCCAGCGAGAGATGTGCATCGCCAATGAGGATGGATCCATGCTGGAGCACGGCGCTGCCGATGCGTCGCTGCGCGCTTCCGACAAGCTTCCTTCCGCCGAATTCGATTTCGTAGCGTGCGGAACTGGAAAAACACGGAATGCTGCCGGCTTCCTTGTAGAGTTTCTGGAAATTCGGCTGCGATTTTGCGATATCGATGTCGGGGACGAGCAGCTGCAATCCGGCCGTCAGCGCCTCACTGATCAACCGGTAGACTTCCATGATCCCACGGTCTTCCGACGGCATGACCACGCTGTAGGTGAGCTCTTCGGCGTGAAGGATGGCGCGGCCGCCGGTCGGTCGCCGGACGATCTCGTAGCCGGCCGCGCCGGTCGCCGCCGTATCGATTTCCGTGACCTCTTGATGCCGTCCGAGCGAAATGCACCACGGCTTCCAGTGGTACACGCGGAGCATGGGCCCGGCCTTCCCTGCATCCACCTGTTCGGCGCGGCGCACATCGAACTCCATGTTGAACGCGCCCGAATGCTCTCCCGTATCGATGAATTCCATCTGTCGAATCATGCGGCTTCTTCCATGAGCACGATCGTGGCGAGCATGCGACCCGACCGGTCGCCGTCACGGCGATAGGAGTGAAGGAGATGACGTTCGTGAATGCTGCACAAGCCACTGCGTTCAATGTTCGCCGCGGGAACGCCGAGATCCTGCAACTGCTGGATGTTCGCGCCGGGGAGGTCGAGTCGCGGATTCTTTCCTTCCACGTGATGAAGCCATCGCTCCGGGAACAGTGCCGCGACCTCCTCGCCGACCTCGTAGCAGCAGACGTCGGCGGCCGCGCCGACGAAGGCATGAATGCCTGCCGCTTCCGCGCCGAACTCCGAGACGAGCCGTGCCGCGGTCTTCCGGGTGATGTGCTCGGCGGTGCCGCGCCACCCTGCGTGCACCGCGGCGATCGCCTGCACGGCCGGGGCATACAGCAGGACGGGCACACAATCCGCCGTCCGCACGGTCAGTCCCACCCGCGGTTGCGTCGTGATCATCGCATCGGTCTCCTCGTACGCACCAGCCTCCGAGACCACGCGAATATGATCGCCGTGAACCTGATGCATGAACGCGAGATCCTCTGCCTCGATGTCGAGTGCCTCGGCGTAGCGCACGATGTTTGCCGTCACGCGGCTGTCATCGTCACCGAGCTGATAGCCGAGATTGAAGCCGAATGGAGTGTCGGTCGCCGCGCCCTGGGCAGTGCTCTGTGCCGCGCGAACCATGGGGAATTGTGCCAGCAACATGCTGCGGATCAACGGGAGTGGTGGCATGGCCATGAATCCTTCCTGTCGGGTGTCCGGTGAACGGTGCGGGGAGTCCGCGTCGGCAGGACTCCCCGCGATTTTGAAAATACCGCGCGCGGTCAGATCCGCGCCAGCGCCTCGTCGAGGTCACGGATGATGTCGTCGGGATGTTCGATCCCGATCGAGAGGCGCACACCGCCCGGATCCATGCCGCGCTGCACCTGCTCCTCGGCGGGAATCGACGAATGGGTCATCGATCCCGGATGCTCGATCAAGGTGCGCGTATGGCCGAGGCTCACGGCGAGGGTGATGGTGTACGCATTGTCGGCGCAGTAATTGATGAGTGTTTCACCCTTGTCGCGGCTTTCCTGCGCCGACCCGCTTTTGAGCGTGAAATACATCAGCGTTCCGGGTGCGAACGCACCGTCATAATTCCGCATCTGCTTCCGCGCGAGCTCGTACTGCGGGAAACTCTTCAGTCCGGGATAGCTCACGCTGCGGACCTTCGGGTGTTGCTCGAGAAATTCGGCGATGCGCATCGCCGAATCGATCTGCCGCTGCACGCGGAGCGAGAGCGTCGGGAGTCCGTATACCAACACCGGCCACGCCGCCTTGGGGGAAAGCACACCGCCGAAATCCTTGCGATACATCAGCAGCATGTCGCGGTACTTTTCCGGACCGATCACCACACCGCCCATGTCGGTACCGAATCCGCCGATGCCCTTGGTGAGGGAATGCACGACGAAATCCGCGCCGAGCTCGATCGGCCGCTGACAATACGGCGTGGCGAAGGTGTTGTCGACGACGATGTGGATGTGTTCGTCCTCGGGACGCGTGGAATTGATCTGCCGAACGATGGTGGCGATGGCGCCGATGTCAATGAGCGTCAATGTTGGATTGATGGGGGATTCGAAATAGATCACGCGCGTTGCCGGCGTGATCGCGCTCGCGAGCGCGTCGAGATCATGCAGATTCAGCAGCTGCACGCCAATGCCATACCGGGGATACCAGTTGGTCAGCAACGAGTACGTGCATCCGTACATCGTGCGATGCGCGATGATCTCGTCGCCGGTCTTGGTCAACACACCGAAGATCGCCGAAATCGCCGCCATGCCGCACGCGAAGGTCACCGCGCATTCGCCCGATTCCGCAAAGGCGAGATTCTCCTCCAGAATGTCCTTGTTCGGTTCACCCAACCGATCGTAAATGAGAATGGGCTGCTTGCGCTTGGTTTCATCGGTGGTGTGGGCGAATTCGATGAATCCCTGCGCCCCCCGCTCGGCGGAATCGAGCCGGTAGGTCGCCGATGAGGTGATGGGCGGAACAACATGATGGTCGTAATCCCACTTCATCGAATGGGTCCGCCCGTAAATCATCTGGGTTTCTTTCGAATACTTTTCGTTTTTCTCGTCATTGGTCACGAAATGCTCCATCGGTCAGGTACATGATTCGCTTTACGGGATCCGGTATGAAGGTCGAATTTCACAGAATTCACTCCGAATGTTCAAAATACCGATCCTGTGAATGAAATGGAAAAATGGAAGAATGGAAATGCCGGGGCGTTGCATCCTGTTTCCATTTTTCCATATTGCGATCGTTCCATCATGACGAGGAGAATCGAACATGAACCGTTCCGACGCGCTCGACCTGCTTCACGAATTCACGCATACCGACAGTTTGCGAAAACATGCCTATGCGGTGGAAGCGGCCATGCGCGCGTATGCGCGGGAGTATGCGGAGGACGAAGAGGAGTGGGGCATCGTCGGCCTCCTTCATGATTTCGATTACGAGAAATATCCCTCGGCGGAGGAACATCCGTTCGTGGGCAACCGCATACTGACCGAGCGGGGATGGCCCGACCACATCCGACGCGCGATCATGTCGCATGCCGATTACACGGGCGTGACGCGGGAGTCGCGCATGGAGCACGCGCTGTTTGCCGTCGATGAACTGTGCGGATTCATCCTCGCGGTTGCCTACGTGCGTCCTGGAAAGAAAATCGCGGGTCTCGAAGCACGATCAGTGAAGAAGAAAATGAAGGACAAGGGCTTCGCCCGTGCCGTGAGCCGCGAGGACGTGCGCGCCGGTGCCGCCGCTCTCGGTGTCGACCTCGATGCACACATTCAGCGTGTCATCGACGCACTTACCGCCGTCTCCGACTCCCTCGGCGTGTAAGAAAAAACCACGACGGCACGAAAAGCACAAAGAATGGCACGAAGGTTTTGTCGTGAACGATCCTCGCTGACGGGATGCGTGGCGGAAAAATCTTCGTGACGTTCTTCGTGGACGTTGTGACGTCGTGGTTCCTTCTTACCTGTTGAAGAGGTTCGCGAGGGCGCGGTCGATGGTGTTGTGATGGAATTGGTATCCGCTCGCCAGGGTGCGGGTGGGGTGGACACGTTGGCTCCCGAGCAGCGTTTCGCCGAGTTCGCCGAAGAGCAGACGGATCACCGCGGCCGGGACGCCGAACATCGCGGGTCTTCCGAGGGCATGGCCCAGCGCGGTGGCGAAGTCGCGATTCCGCACGATCCCGGGACTGACCACGTTGAGTGGACCATCGATGGATGCATTGTCGATTGCATGCAGCATGATGCCGATCACGTCGTCGAGATGCACCCAGGGGAACCACTGCGTGCCGGGTCCGATGGGCCCACCGACAAAGAATCGGAAGGCCGGCAGCATTTTCCCGAGTGCGCCGCCGCGCGGGGTCAACACCACGCCCAAACGCGTCATGACGACGCGGGTTCGCGATGAGGCGGCACGTCGCGCCTCCTGCTCCCATGCCGAACACACCTCGGCGAGAAATCCGGTGCCGGCCGCTGCCGTCTCATCCACCACATCGTCACCAGTTTCGCCATAGTATCCGACGGCGGATGCGGAGAGCAGGAGGCGGGGCTTTGTTGTCGCCGCCTCGATCGCCCCGACGATGTCACGTGTTCCACGCACCCGGCTGTCGAGGATGCGCTGTTTTCGCACGGCGGTCCAGCGTCCGGCGGCGATGGGTTCTCCGGCGAGATGGATGACCACATCGGCTCCGTCGATGGCGGATTTCCACTCGCCGGCCACCCCGGGCGCCCAGAGCAGGACGCGTGCGCCTCGCGGCACCGTGTCCGCGGCCCGTACGGGATTGCGCGTGAGAATCGTCAAACGTTCGCCGCGGGCATGCAGTGCGTCGAGGAGGGTGCGCCCGAGCAGACCCGTGGCGCCGGTGAGGACGATGTGAAGGGACATGGGGTGGCCGCTCTTCCGGTGATGAATACGCCGTCAACCTACGCACAAAACCGATGCGGGAGAAATCGGTGTACCGCCTCCCCCGTTTTGCGCGAGGCGGCGGCAAGTCGTACATTTCAGATTATTCCCATCACCCTTCACAACATTCGCTGATCCGCCATGACCGAGAACATTCATGAACTGCTCGGCGCCGACGCCGAATCGCTGCTCACCCACACCTCCACGGGAATTCCCAAGGACTTGCTGCACCTTCCGGGACCGGATTTCGTGGACCGCGTGTGGAAGGATTCCGACCGCAATCCGCGCGTGCTTGTCAATATGCAGCGCCTCTACATGACCGGACGCCTGGCGGGCACCGGTTACATGTCGGTACTTCCGGTCGATCAAGGGATCGAGCACAGTGCCGGCTCCTCCTTTGCTCCGAACCCGATATACTTCGATCCCGAGAATATTGTCAAACTCGCCATCGAGGGCGGATGCAACGCCGTGGCATCGACACTGGGTGTGCTCGGATCGGTGGCACGCCGCTATGCACATCACATCCCGTTCATCGTCAAAATCAATCACAACGAACTGCTCACCTATCCGAACAAATACGATCAGGTACTGTTCGGCAGCGTCGACCAGGCCTACGAGATGGGCGCCGCGGCGATCGGCGCGACGATCTATTTTGGATCGGAGGAATCAACCCGGCAGATCGTGGAGATTTCCGAGGCCTTCGAGTACGCGCATGAACTCGGAATGGTGACCATCCTGTGGTGCTATTTGCGCAATGAGGATTTCAAGAAAGATGGCGTGGACTATCACACCGCATCCGATCTCACCAGCCAGGCAAACCACCTGGGCGTGACCATCGAGGCCGACATCATCAAGCAAAAGCTGCCGACGAACAACGGCGGATACAACGCGATCAAATTCGGCAAGACACACAAGCGCGTCTATGACACGCTCACCACCGATCATCCCATCGATCTGACGCGCTATCAGGTGGCGAACTGCTATATGGGACGCGCCGGCCTGATCAACAGCGGCGGTGCGTCGTCCGGCGCGGGTGACTTCGCCGAGGCCGCGGCGACCGCGGTGATCAACAAGCGCGCCGGCGGACAGGGTCTGATCTCCGGTCGCAAGGCCTTCCAGCGTCCGATGAAGGAAGGTGTCGAACTCCTCAACCTGATCCAGGACGTCTACCTCGATCCCTCCATCACCATCGCGTAAGAAAACCACGAAGACTCGACGAGCACGAAGAAAATCACGAAGGTCTATTACAATTCAAACGTCCAGCGGATTTGCTGGGCGTTTGTTTTTATCTACAATCCTTCGTGTTGTTCTTTGTGCATGTCGAGTCTTCGTGGTTTCTTCCCGCGTCAATAGCCGGTGAGCTCGACATACCCGACGCCGGTGCGGCTGCCGCGGATGCGGACCGCGCCTTCCCAATACGTGACCGTGAGCGGGAGCTCCTGGTCATCGCGCACGGGTTCGACATCCAGCACGAGTCCGAGTGCGGGAATGCGTACCTCCCACCCCGACGGCCAGTGGATGCCGCTGCGGGGAGACTGCCACGCACCACGCGGCATGATGTGGAATTCCTCACGGGTGAGGGTGCGTCGTTTCCCCGTGGGGTCGATGGAGCTGCCCGCCGAAAACGGATCGATGCCTCCGTTATCCAGACGAAGTTGATAGAGCATCAGTTCACTCCCGTCGTCGAATTGCATCGAGAACCAATCCCAGCCCGTTTGTGCAGGGTCGAGGACGCTGGTGCTCCACTCCCGATCGAGCCAGCTTGTCCCCTGCACCGCGAACGTGCGATCACCGATGCGGATGTGGCCGTCGCTGGCGATGCGCGTGAGGGAATAGTAGTATGAGGCATTGCCCGATGCGGCACTTTTCTTGCTCAGTCCATGATCTCCGTGGAGGATACGGGGTTTTTCCGCCCGCAGGGTAAGCGCGATGGAGATCTCACCCTCGGTGGCACGGAGTTCGACCGGTCCGGTGATGTCGTTCGCACCCGTCGCATGGACGGTCCAATCGTCCACCCAGACTCGAAAGGGAAACGCACGCGCACCGGCGAGTCCCGCCGTGCCGCGATTGAAGCGTTCGAAGGCATGAAATTGTCCCCCATCGATGTCGGTCAGCGCGAAGTTGGCGAAATAGGTATGACCGCTGCGCCAGGCGCTGTCGCGCACGCCGGGCGCAAGCGCCTGGCGGAAGAATGTCAACTGGTAGCCGAAACGCCGGCCGTCGCTCGATTCGAGATTCCCTGTCCAATACCACCATTCCGTCCGAAATTCAGGATGCGGACCATCATCCTCGGGAAAGCGGAAATCCCGCACGACGTCCGCCCGCGCGAATCCCGCGGTATCGGATGTGGATAGGACCGACAGTGCGCTGCGCTCACCCACCACCGTTGTCGCCGCGGTCTCTCCGTCACGATTTCCGGTACAACCGACGGTGACCAGCATGAGGAGCGGCAGCAGGAAAAGGACGGCCCCCCGGATAACGATGGCCGCCGCCGCGGCACGTGAAGAGTTCTCGCGGTGGGGCGGATGCGAATACGAATGCGTGCGACGATGCAGAAGCGGATCCATAGGTCTTATTCCTCTCGCAGTGCCTGGCGGATGTCTGTCTGTGCGAAACGGAACGCGGGGTAAATGCCCGCGAGCAGCGCCGCCGCGATGGCGACCGCGAAGGCCAGCACGAAATCGATCGGATCGAGGCGGAGTTGCAGCGTCCATCCGAAGGAACGAAGATTGATCACATGGACGAGCATCAGCGCCATCGCGAGTCCAACGGGCAGCGCCAGCAGGCCGGACACCGCGCCCATCAGGCCGGTTTCGGTAAGGATCAACCGCCCGAGCTGCGATCGTGACATCCCCGTCGCGCGCAGCGTGGCGATCTCGCGTCCCCGCTCGAGCTGTAATGCCATGAGTGCGCTGAATACACCGATGAACGCGACGATCCCCGCCAGCAGCTGCAATGCCAGGGTGATCGTGAACGTGCGATCGAAAATGGCCAGTGCGGTGTCGCGAAGTCCGCGATTGGACTGCACCAACACATTCGATGTCGCGCCGAGGCGGCGCTGCAGCTCATGCACCACGGCATCGACATTTGCGCCCGGGTGCAGGAATGCCGCGACCGAGCCCACCAACGTGTCGCGCCAATGGGCGCGGTAGACACGGTCGCTCATCAGCACGGTCCCCTTATCGCTGGAGTAGTCGTAGAAGATCCCGGCGATCAGAAAATCCGTTTCTCCGGTATCGGTCCGCAGCGTGATGACGCTGTCACGCGCGGGATCGATGGCATGCCGCCATGCAAACGGTTCCGAGATCAACACCCCGCCCGTGTGCAGCATGGGCCAAATACGAGCACGTTCGACGCGCTGCCATTTATAGGGACGCCGTTTCGCGACGTCGTCGGATGCCGCGACCAGCTGTAGCCCGCCATACCGCGCGGTCTGCAGCGCGAGGGGGCGGGCGGTGATCACGCGTGCGACGTCGGGATGCGCGGCGACGCTGTCACGGAGGGCCATCGGCATCCCTTCATTGCGTCCCGCTCCGGAGAAGGGCACGGAAACAAATACATCCGCGCCGAGCGTGACCGCGAGCCAGTCCTCGACGGTCTGCCGGAAGGAACCGATCATCGTGTTCACGCCCACGATCACCGAGACGGCGATCATCAGCGCCGCGATGGCAAGGCTGGTGCGGCTCAGCGATCGCGCGATATTACGCGCGGCCATGACGGTGGTGACACCGGGAAGCAGGTGTCGGCCGCGAACAATCAGGGACATGCTCATCCGGATGACAACCGGACTGAGCAGCGCGGTACCGAGCAACACGAGCAGCACCGCACCAAAGCTCAGCGCGACCATGCGTTGCGGGACCAGCACGATTGCGAGTCCGGCGAGCAGCAGCAGCGCGCCAAGCATGGTGATCCTCGGAAGCATCGCGCGAATGCGGTCTTCGAGCATCGCGCGCCGGATGGCGCCGGCGGGGGAGGCCATCATCGCCTCGCGCGCGGGAAGCAGGGCCGCGGTCAGGGCAGCGCCAAGACCGAGAAGGGCGCCCTTGATGAGGCTCACGGCCGAGACATCGATCCCGGTGACGGTCATCGTGAAATAGAGATCGGAAATCGTTTGCGTGACCAGTCCGAGCGCGGCCTTGCCGAGGAACACGCCGAGCGCGAGCCCCGCGATCGTTCCGATCGAGGACAGCAGCAGGGTCTCGCCCAGCACCATGGTCGCGATCTGTGCCCGCGACGCACCGATGGCACGGAGCACGCCAAACTGCTCACGGCGCTGCACGACGGAAAAGGAAACCGTGTCGTAGATCAGAAACATCCCGACGAGCAGGGCCAGCAGGCTCAGCGCGGTCAGGTTGAGCGAGAAGGCGTCGGTCATGGATCCGATGGCGGCGCTGCGCTGCTCGGCGGTTTCGATGCGCACTCCGGGGGGAAGGGTTGTACGCAGATGGGCAAGAGTGGCCGCGGTATCGCGCGCAACAATGAGGTCGATATGCGAGAGGCGACCGGGGAGATCCAACACCTCCTGCGCGGTGGCGATGTCGGAGATGATCATTCCGCGCAACGCGCGCCGCTCGAACTCGTCACCCGCGCGCAGGATCCCCGCCACGGGCATGCGGAGCGAACGCACGCCGCGACGGAGACGCAGTGTATCGCCGGGCGTGACGCGGAGCTCGGCGGCGAGTTCGCTCGAAAGCGCGATACTGCCCGGGACCGTGAGAAAGGGCACGATGGCCGCGGCATCGACGCGCGCACCGACATAGCCGCGAAAGGGTGGCTCGGAATATGGATCGACACCGAGCAGCCGGAGCTGGCGGACCATGGATCCTTCGAGAGAGAGCACCCCCTCGACCACCGGGGCGCTCGGACGGAACCCGGTGCGCCGACGGAGAAATGAGAAAACCGTATCGGAAATTCCGATACCATCGCCCACGATCCGATGCGTGGCCTTCCCGGTGAGGCTGGTGGTGGACAGGCGGAAGGCGCGGTCGGCGCTGGTGTTGGCGATGTCAATGCCCACCACCAGCGCCACGCCAAGGGCGACACCAAGGATCAGCAGGAGGGTCTGGACGCGGTGCCGACCATGCCAACGAAGGCCCGCACGCAGGAGTGCGCGGTTCATGCCGTTTCGGCTTCGTGTCGTGCCCGTTCCCGCAATGCCTGTTCCTGCCGCAGGACGTCATCGAGCGTTCGGGGAGAGAGCACGCCATCGCGTACTTCGAAAATCCGGTCAGCCAGCGGCAGGACGTCATGACTGTGCGTGGCCATCACCAGGGACTTCCCTGTGTCCCGGGTGAGTTCGAGCAGCAGCCGCAGCACCTGTTCTCCCGTGGCCGCATCGAGGTTCCCGGTCGGTTCGTCGGCCAACAGGACCGCCGGATCATGGGCCAAGGCGCGGACGATCGCCACGCGTTGTTGCTCGCCACCCGAGAGTGTTTCCGGCAGGACGTCCCTCTTGTGTGCGAGTCCCACCCGGTCGAGCAGTTCCTCGCACCGCGACCGCAGCGAGGACGGTGATTTTCCGTCCAGTTCCTGCGGCAGCGTGATATTCTCCAGAACCGTCAGCGAAGGAAGGAGGTGGAAGAACTGGAACACGTATCCGACCGTGCGGCGGCGGAACACGGTCAGCGCGTGGTCGTTCATCGCGCTGACCTCGGCGTCGGCGACGGTAATGCGGCCCGCATCGGGTGTATCGATACCCCCGAGCATGTTGAGCAGCGTGCTCTTTCCCGATCCGCTCTTCCCCAGCAGGACCGTACAGCCGCCCGCCGGGAAGGCCGCATGGCAGTCGCGCAGCACCACCTGCGCCGTTCCCCCCTGCGAGTACGACTTGCTGACATGTTCGAGCGTGATGATGGCGGATGCGTGTGCCGGTGCATTCATGCATCACCTAACCACCGCCGCCCCCAAATAAATCCCGCCGAAGAAAAACCACGAAAACGCCAACGCGCGAAAAGGAGCCGCGAAAATGTTTATAGCCAGAAACGCCCTGCTGATTGGCAAGGCGTTTCTTTTTCGCGCGTTGGCGTTTTCGCGTTTTTTCCTGTCAGTAGCTGAATTTGCCGAGTTTGGTTTTCCCCCGGAAGATCCAGTAGATCGCGATGGTGTAGGTGAGGACGAAGGGCATGCCGATGAGGGCGAACCAGCGCATGATGCCGAGGGTCTTCTGCGACGAGGCGGCGTTGTAAATCGTAAGGTTCCAGGCGGGGTCGAGACTGGACACGATCAAATTCGGGAACAGCGCGAAGCCGAAGAGGAAGGTCAGCGCCGCGATGGTCGCGGAGGACGAAATGAAGGCGTAGCCCGGCTTGCCGAGGTAAATCGCACGCGGAATGTTGGCGATGGCCAGCACGTTGAGCACCACGACCACCCAGGCCCAGGGGATGTCACGGAAATTCGTGACCGCGCTCGGCAGCATCACCAGCGTCGCCATGGTCACGAAGATATAGAGCACGAGAAAGATCCCGAAGGTGGTCCACATCCAGCGGTGAATACGCTGCTGCAGGTCGCCTTCGGTCTTGAGATAGAGATAGATCGAGCCGTGCATGGCGAAGGTCGCGACGGCAAAGGCCCCGATCAGCAGGGGGAAGGGCCCCAGCAACCCGAGCAGTGTGCCGGCGAATTCCATGTCCGCACCGATGGGAAGTCCGATCATCATGTTGCCCACAGCCACGCCGAACAAGAAGGTGGCGAGCGTGGACGCGACCGTGAAGGAAATGTCCCATGCCTGCCGCCACCAGCGCATTTCCTGCTTGCTGCGGAATTCCATCGACACCGCGCGGAAGATGAGCGCGAACAGCAACAGCATGAACGGGAGATAAAACCCCGAAAATGCGGTGGCATAGGCGTGCGGGAAGGCCGCGAACATCGCGCCGCCGAAGGTGACGAGCCAGACTTCGTTGCCGTCCCACAGTGGTCCGATGGAGTTCATGAGCAGCCGCCGGTCGAGATCCTCCTTGGCGAAGAGATGCATGATGCCGACGCCCAGGTCGAAGCCGTCGAGAATGGCGTACCCGGTCAGCAGCACGCCGAGAATGACGAACCAGATGAAATTCAAATCCATGTCACTTCTTCTCCTTTCCTTTGCGCGCGTCGGTCATCGACGGTCCCGCGTGATCGGCCAGCGAGGATATGGTATCGAGCAGCCCGGTTTTCCCTCCGTCCGCGCCTTCGAGCGCCACGTCGTCCGGACCGTGCTTGATCTTGTCGTTCATCACATACAGCCAGACGGCGAGCAGGAACAGATAGATGATCGTGAAGAGAATGATCGATGCCAGCACCTCCTCGGCCGTCACGGCCTTCGACAGCGCATCGCTGGTGCGCAGCAGGCCATACACGATCCACGGTTGCCGGCCGACCTCGGCCGCGATCCATCCTGCCTGATTGGCGATGTAGGGCCCAAGCACCGAGACCACGAAGACCCACATCAGCCAGCGCTTCTCGAAAAGCGTCCCGCGCCAACGCAGAAAGGACGCGAACAGCGTCAGCGCGATGAAATACATGCCGAGGGTGATCATGATGTGATACATCTGGAAGGGGATCTGCAGCGGGGGACGGTCCTCCGGCGGGAATTGATCCAGCCCCGTCACGGGCGCATCGAAATCCTGATGCAGCAGGAAACTCAGTCCGCCCGGAATGGCGATGCCGTAGTTCACCATCTCCCGTTGTTCATCGGGAATGCCGAAGAGCCACATATCGGCCGGACCTGTTGTGAAATGTCCCTCGAACGCCGCGAGCTTCGCCGGCTGCGTGCGTGAGACGGTATTGGCCTGCTCGTGTCCTGTCACCAGCGCCGCCAGCGAGGCGATGGTGCCGAACACCAGCGCGATCGTGAACGACTGCTTCGCCAGGCGTTCGTGTCGACGGTGGAGGATGTACCACGCCGTGATGCTCATGACGAAAAACGCCCCGAGGATGAAGGCACCGATCAACGTGTGCACGAGGCGGTCAACGCTGGAGGGGTTGAACACCATCGCCCAGAAATCCGTGATCTCCGCGCGCGCGGTCATGCCCTCGCCCACGATATGGAACCCCGTGGGCGTCTGCATCCAGCTGTTGGCTACCACGATCCAGACGGCCGAGAACATCGAACCGAGCGCGACCATGATCGTGGAGAAGAAGTGAACGCGGGGAGAGACACGGTCCCAGCCGAACACGAGAATGGCGAGGAAGCCCGATTCGAGGAAGAATGCAAAGATTCCCTCGGCCGCGAGCGGCGAGCCGAATACGTCGCCGACATACCGCGAGTACGTCGCCCAGTTCGTGCCGAACTGGAATTCCATCACGATCCCCGTCGCCACGCCCATCGCGAACACGACGGCGAAGACCTTGGTCCAAAACCGCGCCATGATTTCGTAATCGCGGTTCTTCGTCTTGATATACATGCCCTCGGTGATGGCCATGATCACTCCCAGCCCGATCGACAGCGGGGGAAACAGATAGTGAAACATGATGGTGAGGGCGAACTGGAAGCGGGAGAGAAAGAGGACGTCAAGATCCATGGGAGATCCTTTCAAAAGGTGCTGCGGAACATTAGAGAAGATGATCCGAAAATCCGTGGACGCATGCCGTGGCCGCGTCGCGCGCACAGGAAGATAACATACGGAATCACGAGTTGTGTTTCCTGTCTGAATATTTCGTATTTTTACGAAATACGGAAGGCTCATGGAACCATTCAACGACAACCAGAAACGCATCGCCCGCTACGCCAAGGCACTCGGACATCCCGTGCGGGTCTACATTCTCCAACTCCTTGCCGCGCAGACCTGCTGCTACAGTGGAGATCTCGCCGAGGAACTGCCCATCGCGCGCTCGACACTCTCGCAGCATCTCAAGGAACTGAAGAGCGCGGGGCTGATACAAGGGGAAATCCATCCGCCAAAGATCAAGTACTGCCTCAACCGTGAGCGGTGGGAGGAGATGCGCGGGCTCGTCGGGCGCTTCCTGGATGGACCATCGGGCACATGAATCACACGACATCCGTCATCACCACTTTTTTTCGAAGGTATCACATGGACATCAAAGTACTCGGAACCGGCTGCGCGAAATGTCTCACACTCGAGAAAAACGTGCGCGCCGCCGTCGCGCAACTGAACCTCGACGCCACGGTGACGAAGGTCGACGACATCATGGACATCATGACGTATGGCATCATGACCACGCCCGCGCTCGTCGTCGATGGACACGTCGTGCTGAAAGGCCGCGTCGCGGACGAAAAGGAAATCATGACGCTCTTGACCTGACACCATAAAACGAGGAATCACCATGACTCCATTCGCACTCATTCTGGCGTTTATCCTCCCGCTGTTCGCCGCGCCGCGCGCGCAGGATGTCACGACACCCGCGGCTTCGTTGAACAAAAAAGAGGATATTACGGTCTATTACTTCCATACTTCGCGTCGCTGCAAGACCTGCACGTCCATCGAACGGGTCGCGAAGAATGTTGTCGCCGAGCGGTTCGGCAAGGACAAAACCATCACCTTCCGTGCCGTGAACATCGAAGAGAAGAAAAACGAAGCACTCGCGGAGAAGTACGAGATCGGTGGGTCCGCCCTGCTCGTGGTGTGCGGCGATACCACGAAGGATCTGACGGCGAAAGCCTTTCAGTATGGCCTGAGCGATCCGGGCAGGTTGCGGACACTGATCATCGAGACCGTCAACGGCTTGCGGAAGGGTTGACATGGAGTTTCTCCAGCAGCTGCTTGACTCGACCGATGTCCCGGTGCTGACCGCGCTGATCCTCGGACTGATGACCGCGATCAGTCCCTGTCCGCTCGCCACCAATATCACCGCCATCGGCTATATCAGCCGTGAGCTGGAGAACCGGCGCGCGGTCTTCATCAACGGGATGCTGTACACGCTCGGCCGCGTGATCTCCTACACCGCGCTTGGTGTGGCGATCTTTCTCGGCGCGGAGACCTTCGATGTGTCCCGCCTCTTTCAGGGATGGGGCGAAAAGCTGCTCGGTCCGCTGCTCGTTCTCATCGGTGTGTTCATGCTGGATTTCATTCCACTCCGGTTCGGCATCCTCGACCGCCTCACATCCTCGGCGGGGGAGAAGAGCGGCCGCGGTGCGTGGGGCGCGCTGCTGCTGGGGATGATTTTCGCCCTGGCGTTCTGCCCCTACAGCGGCGTGCTGTATTTCGTCATGCTCATCCCCATGAGTGTGGCCAGCGCCGACGGTCTGTATCTGCCCGCGGTCTTCGCCGTGGCAACCGGACTTCCGGTGATCATCGCGGCCTGGCTGATCGCCTTCACCGTGAGCGGGGTCGGGACATTCTACAAACGCCTGCGATCCTTCGAACGATGGTTCCGCCGTGTGGTCGGCGTGCTGTTCATTCTCACGGGAATCTATCTCATCATGGTACTCTATTTCTCCTGATCGCGACGCAACGATACGGAAGGCACTCCTGTCCCGTTGCCCGCACACACACTCATGGAAGTCAAAAAAGAACTGAAAATATTCGCATGGATCGCAGGCTTCTTTCTGTTCGCCTGGTTCATGCCCGTCGGAACACCGCGTTTCGACAATGCCCTGCTCGAGGCCTTCGAACTTGCCCGCTGGTATGCCCACGAACACGTGCTGCTCTGCCTGATCCCGGCCTTTTTCATCGCGGGGGTGATCTCGGTGTTCGTCAGTCAGGCCGCGGTCGTCAAATATTTCGGCGCGAATGCGGTGAAATGGAAATCCTATCTCATCGCGTCCGTCTCCGGCACGGTGCTCGCGGTCTGCTCCTGCACGGTCCTTCCGCTGTTCTCGAGCATTCACAAGCGTGGCGCCGGATTGGGACCCGCGATCGCGTTCCTGTATTCCGGTCCCGCGATCAACATCCTCGCCATCATTCTCACCGCGCGCATCCTCGGGTTCGAACTTGGCATCGCCCGCGTGATCGGAGCGGTACTGTTCTCGATCGTCATCGGACTGCTGATGGCGCTGATATTCAGGAAGGAGGAGCGTGAGAAAGAGGCGGCGGCGCAGAGAAATGTGTCCGCCGTCGACGACGGCCGGCCGCTCTGGCAGACCTCCGTGCATTTCTTCGCGCTGGTCGGGGTGCTGGTGTTCGCGAACTGGGGGCAGCCGGGCGCTGATACAGGAATATTCTCTCTGATATTCCAATACAAATGGCTGCTGACCGGACTCTTCGCCCTGGTCGTCGCGTTCTCGCTCGTCAAGATGCTGGGGATGCATCCGCTGCATGTCGGGCTCGCCACCGGTACCGTCATGGTCCTCGCGGTTGTCGTTCCGGACAACCCGCTGATCGCATTCGTGGCGGGCACGGCCGCGTTGGCCATCCTCACGATGGCGTATCCCGGCGAGCCGCGCGAGTGGTTCATCTCGACCTGGGATTTCACGAAACAGATCATGCCGTTGCTCGGCGCGGGCGTGCTGGTGGCGGGACTGCTACTGGGCAATGCCGGTGGGGAGGGACTGATCCCGAACACCTGGGTCTCCTCGCTCGTCGGGGGCAACTCCCTCGGCGCGAATCTTTTTGCCTCGGTCTTCGGCGCCTTCATGTATTTCGCCACGCTCACCGAGGTCCCCATCGTACAAGGGCTGCTGGCATCGGGAATGGGCAAGGGTCCCGCCCTCGCCCTGCTGCTCGCGGGACCCGCGCTCTCGCTGCCGAACATGCTGGTTATCCGCAGCGTCATGGGGACGAGGAAGACAGCGGTGTTTGTCGCACTGGTCGTGATCATGGCGACGATCACCGGAATGATCTACGGCGCGATGTAGGGAAGCAGGGGCGATCCGGCCAGGATGGTCCCGAGGAGAAGACGGAACGACGCCTGCGCGGGGGACGGGAACAGGGGCGTTTCCCGGGACTCAGTTCCCGGCGACTTCCCCGTACAGAAAGATCACACTCTCTTCCTCCCCGATTTTCAGACCCACGGATCCGTTATACTGCCCCACGTGTTCGGGCGTGACACCAATGGTCAGCGTCCCGCTCTGTCCGGGCGCGAGGCGCAGGCGCTCGGGATTCACCGTGCCACCGGCGAGCGGAAGCGTCTTCTTGCCCGCGGCGACGTGGTCGGTCGGATATGCGGTGAGACTGATACCGGAGACGACGACGGTGACCTCGTGCTGGGACACATTACGGATGACCGATTGCACGAATCGCGGCACCCCGACCTTCGCGTCGGTGACGGAGATGTATGACGGCTGGATGTCAATGTCGCACAGCACGTCGGCGGCGATGCGGAGAATCGTGTGCGGCCGTTCCTCCCCCTTGAGATAGACGCTCACCGTCTTGCTGACCGTGCCGCGGGAACCGCGCGGCGGAGTGAATTTCGCATGGACGCGCGTCTCCCCACCGGGGGGCACCCGGCGGTCGTCAAGCACCACCGATGTGCAACCGCAGCTCGAACGTACCGACGCAATTTCCACCGTATCCGTGCAGGTGTTCCGGAAGACGAAGCTGTGCTCGACCGTGGCGCTCTGCTTGATTTCCCCGAAGTGAAATTCGACCGGTTCGGTCAGTTCGAAACAGGACGCCGTCGCTGCCTCCTGTGCCGTCGCTGTATGTGGCCAAACGGGAAAGAGGAGGATGACGGCGAGAATGGATCGGACGGGAATGAAGGGAAAAAAGGAAAAAATGGAAATACTGTTTGTGCGGGGATGCATGTCAGTCTCCTGAATGTGTTTCCGGGAAGCGTGCCGCGAGGACGGTCAGCAGCGTGTCGCGCTCCCACGTGCCCCGGTGTCGCTGGACTTCGCGGTTTCCATCGAACACAATCTGCGCGGGAATGAGGGGCACCTTCCATTGTTCGAACAGTTCGGGATCTTCTTCCCAGAACACAATGCCGATCCGCAGATCCGGCCGCGTGGCACCGACGTCCTCGAGTATGTCACGCATCTCCATGCAGGGGATGCAGCGCTTGCCGCCGAATTCGATGAGCGCGGGCCCACCGGCAGCGAGAAACTCCTCGATGTTGTTGGCGCCGAGCGTGACAATCCGTGTGCTGTCTGCTTTTGTTCCCGCCGCTTCGCCGCCGTGGGCGTCGTCCGCGTTCCCGCATCCCGTGAGCGTCAGCAGCAACACCGCGGCGAATGGAGGGAGGATCAGGTGGATTCTGGCAATCATCCATTCAACCTATGAAAAATCGTGCTGCCGCGACAGTCAATGTGCCGTGCCCACTCGTCATGAAGGGGGAGAAGCGAACGACCCGTGTGCGGTCGTTCGCTTCCCGTCCTCGCGCGCGTGTCTACGGCTTGACGGCGCGCACGGTCACGCTGACCAGGCGCGCGTCGCCCATCGTGCGCTGGTCGGCGGGCAGATGGGCGAGTTCGGACGCGAGCACCGAATCGGGGATATGAATATCCTTTTCTTTCGGAATCGCGACATCGGTGAAGCCGGCGGCACGGATGTGGCCGAGATACTCCTCGCGCTTCTCGGCACCGGAGACGCAGCCGGCGTACATCGTGGCGACCGATCGCAAATGCGCGGGCATGTCACCGTCGACGATGATGTCCGACACCGTGAAGCTGCCACCGGGCTTGAGCACGCGGAATATCTCCGCGAACGCCGCGGCCTTGTCGGGCACGAGGTTGAGCACGCAGTTGGAGATGACCACATCGACGGCATTCGTGTCGACGGGCATGGATTCGATGTCGCCGAGGCGGAAATCCACATGGGCGATGCCGAGTTTGGCCTTGTTCTCATTGGCCTTGGCGATCATCGCCTCGGTCATGTCCACGCCGATCACGTGTCCGGTCTCGCCGACCTCGCGTGCGGCGATGAAGACATCGTTGCCCGCGCCGCTGCCGAGGTCGAGCACGGTCATCCCCGGACGGATGCCCGCATGATCGGTCGGGATACCACAGCCGAGTCCGAGATCCGCCTCGGGCGCGTACCCTTCGCGACCCGTGTAGTCGTCGGACATGATGGTGTAGGTACCCTCACCGCAACATGAAGTCGCGCCGCAGCACGAGGATGCGTTCTGGTCCATCGGCTGATCCGCGATGATGGTGTATTTTTCCTTGACGATTTGTTTGAGGTGTTCGGGAGTGTTCATCGGGGCAGCTTTCGTTTAGGATGGGGAAATGATGGTGATCCATTGTGAGATGACAAAATGACAAGATGACTGATGACACAGCGCTGCGCTTACGCGCCTGCTTCCTGCCTCCTTCCGCCTGAGGCGGACTCCTGTAGCATATACAGCATTTCCGCGGCGATCCGAAGGCTGCGACCGAGATACACGCGTGCCGCGTCGGGTGTGCCGTCGGAAGCCTTGGGGTCGTCGTAGGGCAGGGAGAATCGCGCGGCGGCGCCGGGGACGATGGGACAGGCTTCGTCGGCGTCGCTGCAGGTCAACACCGCGGCGAAACCGGACGACGGGTTTTCCGGATCATCGAAGGTTTTCGAGCGGACCCGCAGGACCTCCGTGCCGGACGTGAAACGGACTTCGTGGATCGGATTATCCGATGCCTCCTCCGATGTAATGTCAAAGCCGCACGTGCGCAAGGCGTTCACCGCATTGGGATGAAACGCCGTCGCCTCGGTGCCGCCCGAGTAGCAGCGGACATGATCGAGACCGTGCTTCCAGGCGAAGGCCTGGGCCCAGAGCTGACTCAGATGGCTGCGACGTGAGTTGTGCGTGCAAATGAAAATCAGCGGCGCCAGTTCGCCCGCGGCGGCACGTGCGGAGATCCACGTCGCGATTTCGCGCAGGCGCGCCCGTCGGGATTCAGGAATCTCCACCGCATCGGCGACGAGACGCTGCACCGTTCCCTCGATCTCCCGCAGCAACAATCGGGTTTCCTCCATTCATGCCTCCCGGGAGATGGGTTCGTCGTGTGTGGAAAAATATTTCGCGCGGTAGCGCAAGGCCACGCTGACGAGTGCGATGAGCACGGGAACTTCGACCAGCGGACCGATGACCGCGGCAAATGCCACCCCCGAATTGATGCCGAAGACGGCGACGGCCACCGCGATGGCGAGCTCGAAATTGTTGCTGGCGGCGGTGAAGGAGAGCGTCGCGGTTTTCGGATAATCCGCTCCCATTTTATGTCCCATCCAGAACGAGACGAGGAACATGATCACGAAGTAGATGACCAGGGGAAGTGCGATGCGCAGGACGTCCACCGGCAGGTCGACGATCATCTCCCCCTTGAGCGAGAACATCACGAAGATGGTGAACAGCAGCGCGACGAACGTGATCGGAGAAATGCGGGGAATGAATTTTTCGTGGTACCACGGCTTGCCTTTCGCGCGCACCAGCAGCAGGCGCGTTACCATGCCGGCGAGAAAGGGAATGCCGAGATAGATGAACACCGACTCGGCGATTTCGCCCATGGAGATGTCGACCACTGAACCCTCGAGTCCCATCCATTCGGGCAGCACGGTGATGAACACCCAGGCGTAGACGCTGTAAAACAGCACCTGGAAGATCGAGTTGAAGGCCACCAGTCCCGCCGCGTATTCACTGTCGCCGCAGGCCAGTTCATTCCACACGATGACCATGGCGATGCAGCGCGCGAGTCCGATGAGAATCAGTCCGGTCATGTACTCGGGTTGGTCGGGGAGAAACAGCACCGCGAGCGCAAACATGAGGATCGGCCCGATCACCCAGTTCTGCACCAGCGATAGTCCCAGCACCCGCACATTGCGGAACACGTCGCCGAGTTCCTCATACCGCACTTTCGCGAGCGGGGGATACATCATCAGGATCAGTCCGATCGCGATGGGGACATTCGTTGTGCCGGAGTTGAAGCTGTTCCAGAATCCGGCGATGGCGGGGAGAAAATGTCCCAGCAGCACACCCGCGGCCATCGCGGCGAAAATCCACAGGGTGAGATAGCGGTCGAGGAAGGACAGACGCCGTACAGGTGTGGGGGCGCGCATCATTTCGTCTTTCCGTCTTCGCCGCATGACTCCGTCTCGCAGCACACCGGCGATGGATCCCGCAGCCGGTCGATGTCCTGCTTGAACTCCAATGTGCCGATCCAGTGACGGCGGAACAATTCCGCCAGTTCCTGCTTCATCGGCGTGTCATCGGTGAGACGATAGTGCATCCATCGTCCGCTGCGCCGTGCCGCGACCCAGCCGCTGTTCCGGAGAATGGCCAGATGCCGCGATACCCGCGTCTGCGGCACGCCCAGCACGCGCTCGATATCGCAGACGCACAGTTCGCTGGTCTGCAACAGCAGATTGAGAATGCGCAGGCGGGTGACGTCCGACAGCGCCGCGGTCAGCGCGGCCACATCGTACACGTCCACAGGATTATGTGTGTGTATTCGCATAAGCGAATATATGAATCGCGGGGGTAATCGCGCAAGCGGTGCGAAAAAAACCATGCGAAAAAAGCTGAAATGTACTATACTACAGAGATAGATCTGTTATTCCGGAACCTTCGCTCGAGGGATGCCATGAGATCACCGGGACCATTGTCGTCCGCACGTTTTCGGCGCGCGAGCACATTCATTTCCAATGCACACAGGATTTCTCTGTTTCTGTTCGCGGTCCTGCCGCTGCTCCTTGTTTCCTGCGATGACGAGGAGACTGCCGGCGGGGGCGAAACGGGTCGCTTCGTGTATTACTGCATCGGTGCGCCGGCGACCACGGTGGAACTGCGGCGCCAGGATCTCGATGACCAGCAGGATGCGCTGGTCTCCGCGGAGCGAGTCGTGTCGATCTCCACTGTTGCCATCAATGGACGGGTGCTCTATGAAACCCTGAGTGGCGTGGATTGGCCGTATCCGCGACGACTGTTCGGACGCTGTGAAGGCGGTCAGATCATTCCGGTGCCCATGCCGGTGTCGCCGGATCCGGCGGTGGAGTATCTGTACGTCGCGCATGACCAGCTTCCCCGGTCGGGGTTGATGACGATTTCCCACGCCGGCCATCACGCGGCGTTTTTCACCTATGAACGCGCGGTGGGATCCACGGACACCACGGCCTGGAAGTTCCATCTCTGCGTGTTTGACTGTGGCAGCTGGACCATGGATATGGCGGATGTCGGTGCGCGGATTCAGGAGTATTTCGCCGGGACACAGCCGGACTTCGACCCCAACGAATTCATCCCGTCGGCGGTGTGGCTCTCGAATGACGGGAGCGTCGCCGCGATGCAGGTCGAAGCGCGCCAGGTGGAGCAACATCTCGTCACCGCCGCGCGCACGTTGCTGCTCGGGGGCACCTTGCACCAGCTGTCGGTGCTCGCGGAGCACGCGAGGATGGATTGGAACGTGACGGCGTTCGATGGCGCGACGGCACAGCTGTATGCACTGTCCGTTAATGCCGCGGTGCGCCATGACTGCCGCGGCGGCGGTGCCGCTTCCGTTGCGCTCTCCTTGCCGGGCGCGAGCGGCTTCGCCACGGCCAGCGGCGGGACCGGGGAAATCGCCTGGTACGACTCCTCCACGCCCGAGATCTCCATTCTGCGGTTGTCCAATGGACAGATGCGGCGGATTCCGCTCGACCGGTCACGGCTCGCGTCGCAATTTCCCGATGCGGCGTGGCTGGTCGGAGAAAGCGGCTGGTGCGGAATGAGTCCCGACGGAGAATGGATCGCGTTGGTCGCGCAGCATGCGCAGGATGATGGCCTGTATGTGATGCGGCGGGACGGAAGCGACACGCGGCGTATTGCTCGCGGGGCATTTGTCACGCCCCCCGTTGTGTCTGATGTCGTTCCGTTGTAACATAGGCGCCGACACCCCGCCGCGTTCCGCGTGACGCCTGACCGCACCGCGGCGCCTGACGCACATCACACAGACGAGGAGTTTCCCATGCGATTCGCCCTGCCTGCCCTGTTCGCCTGCTTCGCGTTGCTCACGTCCGTCAGCCATGCCCAGCGCGAAAATCAGATAGAGAACACCTTCGGGATCGGTCCCACCGCTGGCTGGTACCGCAGCAATGACGCGGACGAAGGTGCGCTGTTTTTCGGAATGCTCGGTCGCGTGCGACTCGGCAACAACGTCGGACTCGAGGCCTCGCTTGCGTATCGGGATGCCGAACTGTTCCACACCGGTCAGATCGATGTCGAGCAGCTCACCGCCGATGTCACCTACGTCCCGATCACGTTCTCGCTGAATATTTTTCTCCCGGTCGGTTCATTTCTCACACCCTACGCCACGGGCGGGGTCGGATTCTACTACACCATCGAATCCTACGACGTCGCGCGGGTGGGGCAGAGCGATATTCGTGCCCTGCTCGAGGATGAAGAGAATTTCGAGACCGGATATCATTTCGGCCTCGGATTGGAGATTCCCTTCGGACGCAACATCGCCGTGCACGGCGAATTCCGGTACCTGTTTCTCGGCAGCGAGATTACCAGCATCCGGGACGTGGTCAATCTCGATACCGATACGAAGAACAGTGATGGGGTGATGTTGAGTGGCGGGGTGATGGTCTATCTGTAGCGGAAGGTTCGACCTCGTGGCTGACATTGGCTGTCGGCTTCTGGCAAGAGGTCCGTTTTCACCAGTCAACGGCCAATGTCCAACGACCGTCAGGGACGGCGGATGATTCCGGTGATCTCGACCTGCCGCGATTCGTCTTTTGCGTACATGACCACACTGCCAAGAATGCGGCCTTCGGTGGTCGGGGTGAAACGGACCGTGATTTCCTGTGACGATCCCGGAGCGAGGACGAATTGCTCGGGAGCGGTCACGATGCCGTCAAGGTCGAACAGTTGCGGTGGCTGTGTGCCGTCGTAGCCGCGGTATTCCACCGCCAGCGTGCCCTGCACCATGTGGATGCGCTGGGTGTCGGCCGAGACGTTCGTCAGTGTCAGCGTCGCCGTTGCGATGTTGCGTGTGATGATCGTGTCGAGCGCGACGATCTTGGGCATGACCGTGAAGGCCGATCGGATATCGGCTTCGATGCGAAGGACATACTGTTTTTGAAGATCATTTTCCGTGAAGACGGAAATGGATTTGCTCACGCGACCGTTGCTTGTCCGTGGCGGGGTGAATCGCACATCCACCGTCGCGCTCGCACCGGGGGGGAGCGTGCTGCCCGAAACCATCGTCGCCGTGCAACCGCAGGTGGCATGCACCTTGACGATGCGCACGGTGTCGGTGGACGTGTTGCGCAGCGTGAAGCGATGTTCCGGACGCGCGGTGTGCGAGATCGGTCCGAAATCGAAGGTCGCACCGTCCTCCACGACGAGCTTGGGCCCCGGCGGTACCTGCGCGTTGCAGGATGCAAGG
This sequence comes from Bacteroidota bacterium, assembly GCA_034002405.1. GTDB lineage: Bacteria > Bacteroidota > Ignavibacteria > SZUA-365 > SZUA-365 > SZUA-365. The sequence continues at coordinate 27,277 of JAVFAS010000026.1, forward strand.
GCGACAATCAGGAAAAATAGGCAGTGTTGGAATTTCATTGTCTTCGATCAGTCGTGCAATCTCAATAATAGCGACAAAGTGTCGGAGACGCAATGGAGATCGCGAGGGATGCGGGTGATGCGTCGATATGCCGTCCTGGCACGAACGGGCGGGATGCCGGCGGGGATCGCGGCCGTGGCAACCGGCGCCCGGTAGTTGCCTGAAGGCGGTCAGGATGCTAACTTGAACCGACGTACGGAACACACCATGCCCCTGAAGGAAGCCCTCACATCCCGTTTCGCGATCAAGGCCTACATCGTCCTGTCGGGCCTGTTCATCCTCGTGTTCATTTTCGATGCGATGGTGATGCCCGCGATCGTGCATTCCCGCGACGAGATCACCATCCCCGACGTGACGGGACAGCCGGTCGAGGAGGCGATACGCATGCTGGAGGCGGTGGATCTCCGACCACTGGTGCACGATACGACGTCGCATCCGAAAATCGCACCCGGAAACATCGTCTTCCAGAATCCCGTCGGTGGTTCGGTGGTGCGCGAAGGCCGGAATGTCTATCTCTCCGTCAGCGGCGGAGAGACACGGATCACCATGCCCAATCTGCGTGGACGGTCGCTGCGCGACGCGCGCATCACTCTCGAGCAAATGGAGCTGCGGCTCGGCGTGGTCAGCTACGAGGCGTCGGACATGCCGGCGGAAACCATCACATGGCAAAACGTCCCACCCGGCAAACCGGTGCGGAAGAACATGATGATCGAGATCAAGGTCAGCGGGGGGACGAGCATGGAGATCGAGATTCCCTATGTGATCGGTTTCGACCTCGAGGAGGCCCAGCGGCGGGTGCTCGAGGGCGGCTTGCGCGTCGGAGCCATCTCCTATGAAAAAAGCGACAATCTGCTCCCGAATACCGTCATCGGGCAGGATCCGGTCGCGGGCAATCCCGCCGCCCCCAACACGCCGGTCAATCTCGTCGTCGTGCACTGACACCCCGTGTCACCACGTCACGATCATCCCGTGCCATGACTCTCGCCGACACGCCATGACCATCCATGAAATGATGCAACAGGTCGCGCTGCTCTCGACCGGCGAATACTCGCGCGGGGGAGCGGTTTCCGGCATCACCATTCCGACGCCGGGGAAGCGGAGTCAGATGATTTACGGGAAGGTCGACCGCATCGGGGAAGAGGAAATGGGAATTCTGTACACGTCCGTCGGAACCATGAACGAGCAGGTCGATCCCATGTATCTGCTCCGGATCAACGCGCACCTGCGGCACTCCCGGGCCGCGCTGCTCGACGACGAGACCATCGTGTTGATCGCCACCTTCGACCTGCTCAACACATCCATCAAGGAATGTGCCCGCATCATGCAGGAACTCGCCGCGGTCGCCGACGACCTCGAATTACGCTGGTTCTCCACCGATACGGAATAGCGAATAGCGAATGGCTAATGGCTAATAGCTAATGGCCATCAGCCATCGTTCTACATTCCCGTCGCTTCCAGCTTCAGCGCTTGCAACCCTGCAAACCCCTCGCCATATCGCGCGCCGATATGGAAGCCGAGCCGTTGCGCGCGGCCGACGAGGGATTGCAGGAATTCCGGCGTGCTGATGTAGGTGTGCGGACCCTCAATCGGCACGCCGGTGTGGAACTGGGTGCGATAGGCGCGGATCGCGGCGAGTTTGTCCTCGAAGACCGTGCTGATGTCGACGATGAACGCGGGCGTGAAGTCCTCGGAAAGCATGTAATAGTAGGCCCGGGCGGGACGATAGGCTTCCTGCGCCTTGCCGTCCGCCGTCTCCGTTTCGATCCGTGCCAGTCCCGCGGCGAATATCGCCTCGCGGACGAGCACGGAGGCATGTTCATGATCGGGGTGGCGGTCGTGCGGCCAGGGAAGCAGGACGACCGTCGGCCGCCACCGACGGATTGCCCGCACGACGGTCCGCCGGTTCTCCATGGAATTCACGATATCCCCATCCGGAAGTCCGAGATTATCGCGAACATCCAGTCCGAGCAGACGCGTGGCCTCGACGGTCTCGGCCGCGCGCGAGGCGGGCGTTCCGCGCGTGCTCAACTCGCCACGAGTCAGGTCGATCACGCCCGTCCGTCGTCCGTCGCGTTTATGCAGCAGCAGGGTTCCGCCGCAGTACAGCTCCGCGTCGTCGGGATGGGGTGCGAAGGCGAGAATGTCGAGCGCGTCGTGGGACATGTGATCTCCAGGTCAGGAAATGTCGAGGTGTCAGGGTCTGTCGACAGGGCCGCGTGTCTCGAGTGCACGGAGATCGGCCAATCGGCGCTCGACTTCCACGCGCTGCGGATCGATGGGTGACGCCACGGCGAGATAGCGCTCGTAGGCCTCGATGGCAAAGGCCACGCGTCCCTGCTCGGCATAGAACATCCCTTTCAGATACAGCGGTTTGGCGGGATAATAGGATCGTTCCGTGGCTTGGTCGAGGACGCGGATGGCTTCCCACGACCGACCCTGGCTGTAGTGGAACGAAGCCATGTTACAGTAGAATTCCTCGTTTTTCTGATCGAGCGTGATCGCGTTTTCGTACAGCAGCAGGGCATTCTCGGTGGCTCCCTGCCGGGCGCGAATCGTGGCCTGGTTGTCGCGGAAACCGGCGTGCGTGGGGTCGATGCGCTTGATGCCGTCGATGGCCAGCCCTGATGCTTCCCGGTCGCCGACGTTGAATGCCGCGATCATGTACAACCGCAGCATATAGGTGTTGAGCGGAAGCATCTGCAACGCGCCGTTGAGCAGCGCGATGGCCGTGGGATGGTCGTCCGCGCCCACGTAGGCCGCGGCCTGGCGCAGCATCACATCTCCGAATACCCGCCGTGCTTCGCCATTGAACGGGGACTGCTGCACGGCATTGCGCAGCAGCGTGACGGTGGTGCTGTCGTCACCGCGCATCGCGGCGAGGCGGGCACGAAGAATGGCGGGACGCGCGGCGAGGATCTGTCGTGCCAGCGTACGCACGCTGTCGGGCTGCGCGTCGATGAAACGCGACGGAGGTGTCCGTACCGCGAGCAGGCGCTCGACATCGGCGGCTTCGGCCGAAGGGTCGCGCTGTCGCAGCGATACCACCGGGTCGAACAGCGTGAACGGCGTGGTGTCCGTGACGAAGCGACGAACTCCCGCGTCATCGGTGCCGTAACACGCAGCCACGGCGGCGAAGCGGTCAAGCTGGATCTGCTGGAGGTGGAAACGGTGTTCGGGGTTCACTAGCAACCGCGCATGCGCGGTCGCCGCCGGCTGCTCCTTCCGCCACGGCCTGTTCGACGCCATCACGCCGATCATCGCGCTTTCCGGATCGGCACTGCTGATCCACAGTTCCGTATGGGGAAATGCGTCAAGCACGGCGGCGAAAACGCGACGCATCGACGCGACATCCATGCGCGCCACGGGCAACCACTGCACGAACACCCCATCCTCGGCGAGACGCGCCGCGGCGGCATGAAAATACGGTGCGGTGAGCATCGTCGGATCGAGGTGGGGCTGGGCAAACGGCTCGGCACTCACGATGACGTCATACCGCTGCTCCGTTCTCCCGAGAAAGGACGGGATGCGCTCGGCGAACAGACGGACGGTTTTCAGGTAATGCCAGGGCCGCGCGGTTTTCATCGTCGTCCGCGCGACGCGCAAGGCAGCCGCCATGGGCTCGACGCAATCGATCGATGCCGGCGCGTGCATGGTCACGGCTTCGAGCGGCAGGGTGGATGCGAGTCCGAGCATGAGCACGCGCGCGCCCGGTCGCGCCATCAGCATCGGGAGATGTCCGAGGCGATAGAGATCGTTCTGCACCGCGCGCGATGACTGCGTCAATGCCTCGGTCTGGTTCCAGAACAAGGTGTAGAACCGATCATCATAATCCCGCGCCTGCAGCAGCGTCAGGCGTCCCGCCGGGGTGCGTTCCTCGCCCGTGATCTGGAAGCGTGGTGCGTCAAAATAATTCCGGAACTCCGGTTCCGCGCGGGGAGCGGCACGATACCCGGCCAGCAGGATGGCCGCGAGAAGAACAGCGGAGACGATGGTCTTTTGATACCATCGAACGAACTCCCACAGGGCGATCAGCAGCGCGGGAGCGATCAGGAACAGGGCGACATGGTGCACGTCGAGCGTCGCGCGCAACATCATGCCGGCGAGCACTCCCGCCATCGAGACGCCAGCGAGGATGGGCGCGAACAAACGTCCGGGAGCCTTGGCCCCGCGCACCGACGCGGCCATCGTCAGCGCGAGCATGGCGAGTGCGAGCAGCAGGAGCGTGCGCGTGGCCCCCGGCGCGGTCGTGGCGCCGGCATACCATGCGGTGTACACGTCGGAGAACAGATCGCTCCAGTACCGTCCCGCCGTCATGGCCAGCAGCACCGCCGCCACCACGCCCCCGAGCACGGAGTAATTGCCCGCCGCGGCGCCGTGCGGGAATTTCCGCCGCCACCAGCGCGCGAGCAGCATGCCCGCGCCACACGCCGCGATCAGCATCGCGAGCAGGATGGCCGGTGCACCATCCGGGAGCAGCGGCATTTCCGCCGTGGTCTGGAGCATGAACGGAATGGTGAATGCCATCAGCGCGGGAAGGGCGAGACGCAGCACCGGATCCGCCGCCGGCAGGAAGCGCGGTTTTTCCTTCCGCCCTGTATCGGCTTCGTCACTCCGTTTCTCCGGCGCCGGCACCAGCACCCCGGCGGCAAGCACGACCTGCAGCAGCCACAGCGCGAGGAAGGGTACGGATGGCTGGGCGATCGTGATCGCACCGAGTCCCGCACCGATCCCGAGCAGCAGCGCGCCGTTCCATCGCAGGTCCGACACTCCGGTGGGAGCGGACGCCGCGACGGCGTCGACCGTCAGTCCGCCGAACACGCCGCCAACAAGCAACATCCAGACGAATTGCAGCACGGAGGAGGTCCCGTCCAGCATCGGCATCCCGCCGCTCGTCGCATACACCACCCACAACAACGCGGGGAGAAGCAGCGCGAACAGGGGAGCGGCGACGCGGCGCGCATGCACGGGCAGCGCGGCAAGGAGCAGGCTACGCCGCGCCACGAGCGCCGCGAACGACGGCAGCATGCCCATGACCAGCGGCCAGGCGCCAAACCAGGCGTTCGGAAACAATCGCATGACGGCGGCCACGAGGAACATCGCGGCGGCGCCCGCCGCGAGTCCCTGTGAAAAACCAGCTGTGAGGATTCGATAATTCACGGAATTCCCGTTCGAGTGCGTGAAAGGAGGAAAATACCACATGGGCGGTGGTTTGGCAACGGGTGGAGGGTGGAGGCGAGGGTCGGGAGGGGAAAGGGTCAATGGGTCAAAGGGTCAAAGGGTCAAAGGGTCAAAGGGTCAAAAGGTCAAAAGGTCAAAGGGTCAAAAGGTCAAGCGGTCAATTGGGCAAACGGGCTGATGGTGTGGTGGGGGAGGGAAAGGAAATGCATGCGAGGGTGTGCAAGGTCTTGCGTGAGACGGGTGTGCGGTGTAACTTTGTTTTCTGTCCCGGTTGCGCACGATGTTCGGGTGCATGCCGGGGAGTGTGCACGCGATGGAGTCGCCCCTCTTGACTCTGTTCGCATTCTTTCGTACATTAAAGTTCGCTTCAAATGAAGTGACATATTTCTTCGAGAACCGATCGTAGCAGGAGTTTGCGCAGTGGCAAAGAAACAGACGTTTGCCGACAAGTCGAAGACGAAGGACAAGGACGACATGGTGTCGATCAAGTGCGTTGTGTCCGTGTTCGACGAGGAGACCCAGTCGTGGAAATTCCGCGAGAAGATGGTGCGCGTCAAGAGCGCGGCGGATCTGGCAGGCATGAAATTCTAAATTTCTGGTGATACAATGAAAGAAAATCTGCATCCACGCTACCACAAGTGTGAAGTGATCTGCAGCTGCGGCGCGACCTTCGAAACGCGGTCGACGCGCGAGGTTCTCAAGATCGAAATCTGTTCACAGTGCCACCCGTTCTTTACCGGGAAGCAAAAGATCATCGATTCAGCCGGCCGCGTCGAGAAATTCAACCGCCGCTATGCCGCGTTCAACGAAGCCAAGAAGGAGAGTCAGAAGGCATGAGACCGATGAATCGCCGTGGCGGCCCCCGTCGTCGCAATTCGAATGTCGCCAAGCGTCGTCCCGATCCGTTCCGCGGAAAGGATGTCATTTACATCGACTACAAGGAGTCGAAATTCCTCGAGCGCTTCACCAACGACCAGGGGAAGATCCTTCCACGCCGTCTGACCGGCCTGTCGGCCAAGAACCAGCGCACGGTGGTCGAGGCGATCAAGCGCGCCCGTTTCATGGCCTTCCTGCCCTTCGTCGGCGAAGGTCTGAAGTAACAACCGAACGCAACGAGTAAGGAATAGAGCACCATGTCCCGCAAATGTGAAATTACAGGCAAGGGCCCCCTGGTCGGCAACAACGTTTCGCATGCACACAACCGCACGAAGCGCCGCCAGCTCCCGAACCTGCAGAAGAAACGGATCTATGTGCCCGAGTTGAAGCGCTTCATCACCGTCCGCATCTCTGCCCGCGCGATCAAGACCATCAACAAGAACGGCGCCTTCGTCACGCTGCAGAAGGCCGGCATTATCTAAGGTTTGTGCAACTCCCCGGCCGCATGCGGCCGCGTGGACTCAGCACCCCGCTGGAGAGGTGGGTGAGTGGCTGAAACCAACGGTTTGCTAAACCGTCGTACTGGGAAACTGGTACCGAGAGTTCGAATCTCTCCCTCTCCGCACCCAATACGATACAGCCCGGAATCAATGATTTCGGGCTGTTTTCGTTGATTTCAATCCTCCTGATACACCTGAATCCACTGGTTTTCACTGGATGTTGGATGTTTTTTGGATGTTTTTTTGAAGTGATGGAGAAAGCCCCAGTTTTCACCGGGGCTTCCGTTCAACTCTTCTTGCCGTCGATATCGACCTGACAGATTACGTTGACCTGCGGCTGCATGCGGTCGGGCGCGAGATACGCGTAGGCCGCTTCCGTCTCACTGATGCTGTGATGGCCGAGTAACCGGCTCACGTCCTGGATCAGAACTCCAGCCATCACAAGGTGTGAAGCGAAAGAACTTCGGAATTTATGCAGCCTCGCTGTCTCGATCCCCGCCTTCGCGGCAGCAGCCTTGCACTTCGCCAAGGCAGTCCGCTCGGGAATCTTCCTGCCGGTCTCCGTGGCGAACACGAAGGTAGTGGAGTACGGCTTCTCTTTCAGCTCCCTCAAGACAACGAGCAGCCGGTCGCTGATCGGGATGCTGCGGATGGCATTCTTCGTCTTTGGCTGGAAGTCAGGCCGCTCCCGGACGTGTATCAGGTTCCGCTCGAAGTCGACATCGATCCACCGCAGTGATGCCGCTTCATTGTAGCGCATGCCGGTGTCGAGCAGGCCGAGGAAGAAAAGCCTGTAGGGTCGCGAGATCTTCTGCGCGAAGAATCGTTGGAGTTCATCTTCGGTGTAGAATTCCGGGTGCTTCGATTCCACACGAAGGAGTTCGACATGCTGGAAGGGCGACCGGACGATATGCCCCTTCGACACTTCCTGCTTGAACACGGCCTTGATGACCTGGAGATACATGTTCACGGTCTTCGCCTTCGGTTTCAGAATACGGTCGGTGCTGCCCTTCGGGTCACGCTTTTCCGCGACAAGCGCGTTGAACAGCTCATCGGCATGATCCGTGGCGAAGTCGTTGACGAATGTGACGCCGAGGGCTCTGTAGAAGTGCTGGAACTGGGTCAGGATTTGGGAGTAGCGACGGAAGGAACGGGGTCGCGTCTCCTCACGCTTGACGTCGAGAAAGCTACGGACTGCATCGTCGAGAGTGTATCGGGCCTTGCGGGCGCCCACGCCGATGAGTTCATGCTCCTGGCGCTCCTTCTTGATGGCGGTCTCGAAGTCCTTCGCGTCCTTCTGCCGGTCGAAGATTTTCTGCCGCCGCACGCCGTGCACATCGCGGATGTCCACGAGGTAACGGCCGTCGTTGATTTTTTTCACTGCCATGGTATGGTCCTTTTCAGTTGGTGAGAGGATGGAAGGGTGTGGAGGTTACACCCTCCCATGCCGTCGTTCAGTTCGGTATTCCGGACACCAGCAGTTCCGCCAGTGTCTCCAGCGCAATTCGTCGATGTCGTGCGCCATGGGGCGTTGAAGCTATCGTGCCATCCTTGACGCGACGGCGGACGAATTCGTAGTGAGCGTTCAGGATATCAGCGGCCTCGGAAACGGTGAATACGTGTTTGCCGGGATGCTGCTCTTTCAGCTCGATGATCTTGTCCTCGACCGTGACGGAAGGGAGAGGGGCCGGAGAACCGGCCTCCTCTTCTTGCTTCCGACTGCGCACCGGTCGGTGTGCTTTGTATGTTGACAGGTCGATCGCCACTCCTTCGAGTCACATAATGCAACGCTGGTGTGTTAGGAAATCACGCCTGAGCTGCTCCGCTGGTAGCCAAGTAGCTTATTGTGCAATTCCATCGATGGAAACTCGTCAAGAAGCTCGACTGCTTTTGGTGTTGCCAACGTTCCACGACCTTCGGTAATGTGTTTTTTAGGAAACGGAAAGAGTGGCCAGGTATAGACAATACTTCCCCAGTCTCCAAAATCGGGATCCCACTCGTCAGAGTAGCCTGCCCAACGTACGCACACATTGGTCAGAGCACGCTTCAAAAGGTCGAACAATGCACTTTGCAAGAGGCTGTTATCCTCTGAAATACTTGCCACGATGCATAGCTGGAGTGTATGAATCGATATTGCTACCATGGAATCATAACCAACCACAATACCATCCATACGGCGGAACGTCTCAGCGAACTGAGCTTCCGTGTCGACATTATCCCACTCAAATCTCCTCCAATCCTCGTAACGCGCCTGCTCAAAGATCCAGTCAAGGCGCATACGGTCGAGATCGTACCTACAATTCAGCTCATGTGAAATCTGCTGGATGAATGAGAGGTAGCGAGTCATGAATGGCTCGAAGTACGTGCGAGTGCACATTTCGGGGGAGAGAAGTTGTGAAATTTTTCGAGAATCGTTCATATAATATCCTCTAACTAGTTGTGATTATATAAGTTATCAGTACAGCTATTTGCTCGCTGTTACTGGCGCCGCGATCACGGCGCAGAGGATATCATTGCGAATCGGGTGCCATTCCCGATTCCCAATTTTGGATCAGGATTCCCTATCCTGGGACTTGAAGGGGGTAGTAAGGTAAGGTAGGTTTTGTACAGCTAGCGGATACCGAGATCCTCACACCAGCGCTTGATCGTCTTGTGATCGCGGTCAAGTAGCCGCCCTATCGCCGAATAGTTGATCTTCCCGCTTGATTTGTAGCGATGTTCGTCTGCGAGTTCATACAGGATCTCACGGGTCGGACGCTCGGAATCAAATTTCACCAAATCCTTAACAGTGGCCCTGCTCTCCAAGAGTGCATCCGTTGTCACGCGATGCTCGTTTCGCAAGATCTCCAACGCACGCTGGAGTTCCGCATCCGACATGAGGTCTTCCTTACTGAGTTGCTCGAGCGGAATAGTATCCCCCGTCGAGAACGGCGGGATCGTGTCGTAGAGAAGCCGGGTTGCACGGTCGAGAGGGTCGAGGGTGTAGACTTTCAGAAACGGTAGGACAGCCGACTCCCAGACATCATTGATCTCCAGCGGCGAAAACACCGGGTGGAAGCCTCCTCCACGCTTCCTTTTTTCGGTCGCTGGCAAGTTGATCACCCCATCGAAAGCATCCCACACTCCTCTTATACCAATAGATTCCGCCGCGAGAAACGAATCCATGGCCAGCACCTGGAACGTCGCCAGTAGTGCAAGTGCGTCATGCATGCCCCGCCCCGTCACACCCTGAATCCTGAACAGGAGCGGCACAAGCTTGGTCACCTCGGCGGCACTGAGTTGACTGCGGATGAAATAATCAGGGAGCTTCGCCAGGCGCTCGCTTGCGGCGTGATCAGGATTCTCAACGGAGACCTCCACGGTAACCCGAGACGATTCCTGGATCGATGACGGGACTGCAATGTGGAAGGTGACAGGCACATCACGCCGCATCTGAAGCCAGCGCTTGTACCACGGGAGAAATTTCGCTGCCTGTTCGTTTGTCTTCGGCCTATTCATCTTCGCCATTCTGAAGAGTAGATACTCTTATAATCGGGTATAAGAATCCTGTACTGGTGCAAATTATAATAATCAGGAGTCTCTTATGCAAATCCCAACCCCTACCCGCTGGATCAACGTCATCATCGTACTCAGCGAAGAGGCTGTGCGTTGGCTATTCCGCCGCATTCGTCGACCGGAGCCGAACGATGAATGAACCTCACTTCATGGACGAGCTGCTGGAGGAGATCGAACAGCAGGAGAACCTTCAGTCCGAGGCGTACTGTGACATCGTCCTCGCCGAGATCGCAAGCCTCGAAACCAAGATCCAGGACACGTTCACGCTCGCCGAGGAGGAACAGACGCTGATCCAGGACTTCGCACTGCGAAGGACGAGTAAGCTCCAGGAGCGGATTGACTTCCTTTCTCGGAAACTGGAATCCTACCTTCGCGAGTCTGGCAACAGGACGTTAAGCTTGCCTCACGGAGCTATCAAGATCCGGAAGAAGCAGGACAAGGTCGAGATTTCCGACATGCAGGAGTTTCTTCTTCATGCCTCGCCCCAGATGCTGAACACCATCCCAGAGCAGGCCAAGCCAGACATCGCCGGAATCAAGTCGTGGATCAAGATGACCGGAGGAAAGCTCCCTCCCGGTGTCCGCATCATCGAAGGACAAGAATCATTCAGCTACAAACTCAAGGACAATACGAATGGAACAGACACAACGGACGAAGCTTGAGCTTCCAGTCAACCAGCCGATCACGCTTCAACTGCTTTTCGACAATCCGCTGACTGGCCAAAACAGATACGGCGATTATTTTTTGTACGCGTTCGTCGATCCCTCGACCGGCGAGGAATATTCCTTCTTCGCTCCGAGCCCGGACGTTCACGAACAACTGAGCCACTTCAACGCCGGTGACAATGTCACGCTGCTCAAGTCGGCAAAGCAGAACGGCAGAAAAATTCTGACGGAGTACTCAGTCACGCCCGCCAATGGTGGACCATTGAAGTCGTTTCTTCATGACGCGCCGCCTGTGAACGGCAACGGGAAAGCAGCAACGCCGAACAAGTCCAGCGACGCATTCTTCCAGATCCTGGAGTCATGCTACGCCGACGCCATCAAGCTGCAGGAACGCTTCAACGGGATGGTAGATGTGAATCGCCTGGCTATTACCCTCTTCATCGCCCGCAGCAAGACGAACGGCCACGCATTTGCCGGCGGGGTGTCGTCATGAGAACGGACATCGAACGCAGACTCGAACCATACCTTTTTGAGGTCGAGGCAGTCTCAGTTTTTAATGACAGGCCGGGGCAGTCGGGGGCAACACAGCTCAGCAAGGGATACAAAGCGATCGTGCGGAAGGACACGAAAAAACTTCTTGCAATCCAGCGGGACAGTTATCGTCTCATTCCGAACAAGGCAGTGATCTCGCCGCTGTTGGAGCAGCTGCAGAAAATCGATGAGCCGTGGTACATCGATAGCTCGCATTCCTTCGTCGACGATGCACGCATGCGACTTCAAATCACCTTCCCTTCCGCAGTTATCAATGATGGGCGGAGTGACATAGCGCTCAGCATGTACGTCCAGAATAGTTATGACAGTACAACTTCTGTCCGTTTGTACTGGGGAGGACTCCGCTCGATTTGCCAGAATGGTCTCGTCAGTGGGGTTGTGTTGGGACGATTCATGGGAAAGCACACCCAGAACTTCAACCTTCCCAACCTGCATCGCGAACTCGATTCGATTGCAGGAAAGCTCCCAGCATTGAAGCAGCGAATTTCCGTTCTCCAGGACAGCAAGGTGACATCCGACATCCGTATGGACGTCGAAAGGCACCTTGGGAAACATGTATCCAAGTACATCGAGGAACAAGAGCGCGAGGTCCAGCGCGCGCAAAATCAGTGGGCGCTGTACAACATCATCACGTACTACGTGTCTCACCTGGTCAAGCAACGGATGCGGGCAATCTACCAGCTCCAGGCCAGCAAGATCTTCGGCCTGTGAGCAGCTACGAATCCACGAACACATCAGCGGCCTTGTCCTCACGGATGAGGCCGTTTTCATTTGGAGCAAGTCATGCAATACGAATACGCGAGCACCGTGGACCTTGTCCGCGAGATCACAGGTCGTTGTTTCCATGATCTGCCGAGCCTCAGGGACATTCGCCGTAATCCTGACGTGCTTCTGGGCATTGACGGAATTGGTGCTGTCTCTGCGAAACGCATCCAAGCAGCCCTCGAGCTGGGGATCCGTTACGCGACCGAACCTGCAACCGAGCAACCCGTCATCACCAGTCCGGAAGATATCATTCTCATCTATGGACCGCGCCTTCGGGATCTAGAACATGAGCGCTTTTATGTTTTGCTAATGAACAATGCAGGCGTTATCACGGACGAGGTCATGGTCTCGAAAGGTATTCAGAATTCTACGCTCGTTCACCCGCGAGAGATTTTCAGAGAGGCGATAAGGAGGAGTGCAAGTTCTGTCATCCTCATGCACAATCATCCTTCCGGAATTAGGGAGGCGAGTCACGAAGACAAAATCATAACGAAGCAGCTGGTTGAAGCCGGTCGGCTGCTGGACATTCAAGTCAAGGACCACATCATAATATGCGGCCAGTCATATCTGTCGTTCGCAGAAAACGGCTGGTTGGAGGAGTAACATCATGAAGAAGACAAACATCGCGCTGTTCATTCTGGCTGCCGTGCTCGCCATCGTACAGCTGGTGAACGGGCAGACGCTCACGCAGGACACGGCATACTACCACAACGGCACGATCATGCAACTGAACACCTACTCAAACGGTGTTCGTGTCGAGCGCTGCTTCTACTTTCCGGCCGGGGAGCTTCAGCTCTACCAGGAGTTCGATCCTATTACCGGTTTACAAACCGGCGAGGAGTACTGGTGGCATCGCAACGGTCAAGTCGAACATGCATGCGAGTGGGTGAACGGCTACGCCCACGGTTGGGCATTCTGGTGGGATGCGGAGGGTGAACTCGTCAGCTCGCAGGTTTACGTCGAGTCCCGCATAGTCCCCACCGAGGAATACGGGAATTACTTTCCAGATCGAGAAGCAGATAGCGAAAGCGCAAGTGCTTCAGGATTCGCAACACGTCGATAACCCGAGGAGCAACAGCTCCTCTTTTTAGGACAAAATAATCCAAAACAAAAATACTTGCGGGCTTTAGTCCTACGAAATTTGAGGGGGGCAGGATCCCTATTGATTAAGGCAATATTATCTTTGGAGGCAATCCTGATCCAAATGAAACAGCTACGTGTGGCAGTCCGGCAGGTCGAGCGCGAGCTTCATCAACTGGGGCTGTGGATTCCGGGCATGGAGGGCACACAAGTCTATCTGACACCGTTCCACAACTGGTATGGTTGGACCAGTCTTCGTGATCGTGACATCTTTGTTCCTCGGATCTCGACGTTTCGCTGGTTCAACGCGAGTGCGTGGTCACTTGCAGATATCCTTCGGCACGAGTACGGCCATGTACTGGCACTGAATTCAGCGAAGCTGCTCAAGACGTGGCCTCGCGACGATGACCGGGTATCCGAGTACGCACACACGAACGAGGCAGAAGATTTCGCAGAGACCGTCAAGTTCTTCCTAAAGCACAAAGGTCAGCTACCGAGACGTTGGAGAGCGCGCCCAGGCATCGCCAGAAGGTGGGAGCGTCTGAACAGAGCGGCATGTAGGCGCAGAGGGAATGAAACCGTTTAGACTCTGGTGTGTATCCTTATCCTAAGCATCGATCATGTGTCGAAGCGAATCCAGCGTGGATCGGATCACTGACCACAGCGCTAGTCCAACATCTCGAGCACAAACAAACGCAACAAGAGGGAGCGACCTTTGGTGGGAAACGTGACGTTAGGTAGAGCTTCCCACCACGGTCTTGAAAGCCATTTTTCAGCACTGTGAAGGCGAAGTGCTGATCATCAACAGGCAAGTAATGAAAAATTCGAGGCAAAAAGCATTTTTTTCAAAAATATTTTCTGATGTTGAACGCATCATAAATCCATAATTAATTTTGAGTTGGTAAAGATTCCCTAGGCGCCACCCGAGACAAGGAACATATGCCCTATTGACAGAAATGGAGGAATCGACTATTTTAAGACTAATCAATCGCTTAGATTTTTAAGATGTGGAGTGCTTGTGTACAGGAGGTACCTGTCATATGGCGGAAAGAAGAAACTCCAGCAGCCGCGAAGTTGGTTTAGCTGAAAAGCTGTCGCGCAAGTCTGCTGTAGTAGAGCTGCGAGAAAGAAGAAGAAGGTTCCTCGCTGTTTCAAGAGGGTTGGCTGAAAGTCCAGCTTGCCGGCAATCAGGTAGATCATCATGATCAGATTCTCCGTCGTTCGATACCCTCTCGCTTTACGTTTGGCTGCCTGGACCAGGCTGTTGATGCCTTCGAGGAAGCCCGCGGTCATTTTCGTCTCGTGGAACCGGAGGATTCCGTCCCAATGGCGCTTGATCGTGAGCGCAAATTCCTTCATCGTATCGATTCTACTGCTGCGTGCCCATTGATACCAGCGCTTCAAATACGGTTCCGCCAAGGTAACGGGAAGCTCGAAGAACGTGCGCAAGCCCTGCACGATGCCGTAGGCATTGGCGGTCTTATGCGTGAGGGTTCTCAACTGCCGCAGCCGCAGCTCCTGCGTCACACTCAGGTTTTTCGGATTGCGAAGCCACAGGTACTTGCTTCCCTTCAGGTACGGGTTCTCCCTGGCCTCAGCCTTCCGCACATCATCGAGCGCATCGTTTGCCAGTTTCATGATGTGGTACCGGTCAAAGGTGATCTCCGCCGCCGGAAGCGATTCGCGCACGCCAGCCACGAACGCGGGCGACATATCCATGCTGACATGCCTGATCGCCGATGCCTCGCCTCCATGCGCCTCGAGATCGCGAACGAAGCGGGCAATCACCTGCTGCCCTTTCCCCTTGGTGACGAACAAGACTCGCCGTTTCTTCACGTCCGCCACCAAGCTGACATAGCGATGGCCACGCCGACGCGACGTCTCGTCGATCGCAATCGCGGTCACCTCGGCAAAGTCCGCACGGGCGCGCGCACGCTCGACGTGATGCTCCAGGATGCGCCAGAGGCGCGTGTCATGCTCCCGCACCTGTCGCGCGATCGCAGCGACGGGCATGTGAGGCGCCATGCTCATGACCAGTGCCTCGAACAGCAACGTGAATCCGCTGCCTGGCCGAGCCCACGGGACCGCGACCTGCAGGACCCCGCATTGCTCGCAGCGAACGCGGGGAACGCGCGCATGGAGGTAACACATGTGTTGAAAGAAGTCCATATGACGCCACTGCTTATCGACCGTGTCATGGACGGGAAGGTCGGCGGCCTCACAAGTCGGACAGATGAACCGACTGCCTGTCGGGAAGTCGAGCCAGAGATCGAGACGGGATTTGTCAGTGGAGAAGTCACTGTGCTTGCAGTACCAGGGTGGCGTCAGGCCAAGAGCGGCGGTGAAGAGGGCTTCGGTTGGAGAAAGCATGGGCTGATTCGAGCTGTGAAAGATGCCCGAAACCTACGGAAATCAGCCATCTCTCGCTACGCTACCCACACGGAACAGCGAGGAGCCTAAAAAAATATTTTCCTGAATCCGTGAGTTAACATGCCATCTTACTGCTGAATGATGATTTCAAGCCAATTCGGTCAACTGCGGAAGAGAATATATGCTCTGACGCAAGATATGCATGTCATTGAGATCGAAAAATCAAT
>JAVFAS010000027.1:0-42667 GCA_034002405.1 Bacteroidota bacterium
TGTGCGGATCATCGCGCCAGTCACGCGACGGGAAGCACAACGACGAAAAGCGGCAGCCGTGCCACAAACGCGTATCACACGTGTCATGCGTGGTCCTGGTGCCGCCTCTCGTCTCTAATCGTGGAGGGGGGTAATCGTAAATTAATGCGGCGATCGAACATTCTCAACTGCTTGACTTTCACCGTGGTATCTGTCAGGATAGTTGACCGATGAAAAATTCTGCCTATAATAGGCAAGAGAGGGCACAGATTCGAGGTCAACGATGCGATATCCCGCGGAACGCAAGGAAGCTGTTCTCAAGAAAATGCTTCCTCCCCACAACAAGACTGTCCCTGAGATCGCGATGGAAGAAGGGATTTCGGAACCAACGCTGTACAACTGGCGCAAGGAAGCACGGGCCAAGGGGCGTCTGCTTCCTGACGGGGAGACGACGCCGGAAGGGTGGACCAGTCGAGACAAGTTCTCGGCTGTCGTCGAGACCGCCGCGCTCAATGAAGCGGACTTGGCGGAGTACTGCCGGCAACGTGGCTTGTATCCCGAACAGATTCGGTCATGGCGTCGCGCCTGCGAACAGGCCAATGATTGGGAGGAGGCCCATGCGCGAGCGACGAAGGAAGAAGTGCGCGAGCTCAAGCGCAGGCAGAAGGAACTCGAACGGGAGAACCGACGCAAGGAGAAAGCGCTGGCGGAAACCGCGGCGCTTCTGGTGTTAAAAAAAAGAATGTCCGAGATCTGGGGGGAGGACGAGGAAGAATGACCGCAGCCGACGACCGTACCTACGCGCGCGAACTGATCGAAGAGGCTGTTGCCAACGGGGCGCGGCTCGCACCTGCCTGTCGGGAACTCGGCATAAGCGTACGCACCTGGCAGCGCTGGCGCCGGAACCCGGCGGGTGATGGCAGGCCCACGGTGGTGCGACGTCGGCCTTCGCACGCATTGAGCGAGACAGAACGCACGGAGATTCTCAGGATCTGCCACCTGCCGGAACATGCCTCTCTTTCTCCGATGCAGATCGTGCCCGCGCTCGCTGATGCCGGTGTGTACATCGCCTCGGAATCGTCGTTCTATCGAGTGCTGCATGCCGCCAACGAGCAACATCACCGCGGGCGTACCTCGGCGCCGCGCAAGGTCGGTCCGCCCCGCATGCATACGGCAACAGGTCCGAACCAAGTGTGGACCTGGGATGTGACGTACCTGAAGGGGCCGGTCCTCGGCCTGTTCTTCTTCCTGTACATGATCATCGACCTGTTCAGCCGCAAGATCGTCGGCTGGGAGGTTTGGGAAAAAGAATCCGGCGACTATGCCGCGACGCTGGTCGACCGTGCGGTGCTGTCCGAACGATGTCGAATGATCCTGCGGGTTCTTCACGGTGATAACGGCGCGATCCAGAAATCGTCCACCCTGCTTGCGAAAATCGATGCACTCGGCGTTCTGCCATCGTTCAACCGTCCCGGCGTCAGCAACGACAACGCGTACAGCGAATCGCTGTTTCGTACCTGCAAGTATCGGCCGGATTTTCCCACGCGTGGTTTTGCCTCGATCGAAACGGCGCGACAGTGGGTGCAGGCCTTTGTGTATTGGTACAACCATATCCATCGGCACAGTGCACTCCGGTTCGTCACTCCTGCCGCTCGGCATGCGGGTCTCGATGGTGATATTCTCACCGAACGACGTCGCGTCTACGAACAAGCGAGAGATGAGAATCCGGCGCGCTGGTCCGGAGCCATACGCAATTGGAATCCGGTCGGCGCGGTGCATCTCAACAGGTGCAAGGACGAAGAGCTCATGATCATCATCCCATGACACCAAATCGACCAAGGACATTCTGGAATACAACGTGTTCAGAGACAGCATGGATGGCATCGGGACGCATACTGGCGGCAGGGGCTGTCGACAAGAGCCACATGACATAACGGGCTTGTATACTCTTGTCGACAGTCCTCGACGACAGTACATTGCTTCCGCCATCCATGCGAGTGATTGCGTTACGAAATACGGTTTTGACTATAAGTGACGACATACGATTTTGCGACAACTACCCTGAAAGTCACCGATCTGCAGGAGCCAGTCTATGGAGGTTTGTACTTCGGATAGGGCCTCTGGTGAGGTCATATCGTACGTGATCTTGGGATTTCTTCTGAGAACTGAGTCGATGAGTTCTGCTGTAACGGTAAATGACATATATTTTCCTATATTTGTGGTTGTTTGATGCCTTATGCATCGATGTAATGGATTATTGTTGTTTTCGCCGTGCTTTTCCACGGATTGCAGAACTGGGGTAGTAAGCGGCCTGTATTTTTCATTTCTGGGTAAGCGCGGATTATCAGGCTGGGGAAGTAAGGTAGGAAGGTAAACCTTCCTACTTCAGAATCCATCTTTTCGCACTCGTCATTGTGTCTTTCTCCGGCCCGACGAACCCGAGTGCTTCGCGTAACTCGGGTGGGATGCTTCCCTCGAGTGTCTGAAGTGGCGTAATCCCACGCATAACGATTGCATCGATGTGCTATCGGAATGCTCAGGACCCAGGCCCTCCGTGATCACATCGCGGTAATCAGAGCAGTATATGGCGCCCTCAACATGGCCTTCATCATCCGTGATGAAATACGTACCACGAAATGATACCGGCATGACGACATTCGGGCCGACTTCTTCCAATGGCTCCGGAAGGGAGTTGTTATTGATTCTATCGATTAGCGCGGCGAGATTCGTTTTGACGTTTCGACGCTTCGTATCTTCTTTTGGTTTTGTGAAAAATTTAGGCATAATTAAGTTTCCTGATATTTATTACCACGTGAAAACCTTAGAACCGCGAAATTGTTTGCACGTGAGGACCCAGGTGCGGGAAACCCTCACCTTTCTATCCCGATACGATCTGTTTTCTGTTCAAAATAAATGCTGCATACGGAGGTCGCGGGTGCATAGGTGCCTATGTATGCGTACGAATGAAGCTGCATCGGCGTGTACCTATGGGCATATAAACGAGGCAGGGTCTGTGCTTTACTGATGTTGGCATGCGAAACCTTGCAAAGAATTAATCATTCTTTAAGGTTGCTTGGTGTATATTGTGTAGAAATGTATCATTGGATGAGGTCTATACAGTTGCTTGAATGGTTGGCATATTATGGAACAGGAGCCCTGATACACTCCGTAATTGGGATGCTAGCGTTTGTCATGCCATCGACGAAGCATGACAATAAGCGTCAGCAGTGGGCGGGTTACGCTATCGGGTTGGCCGTTATGTGGCCTATAACAATTGTAACAAATTATTACACGAAGGAACATCTTCGGTCTGTGCTTGCGATTCCTTTCTTGGGATGGATAGTCCCACTTGTACCTGGCGTCATTGTTGGAATCATTGTTGTGTTGGGGTATCATCAATGGCGAGATGGGAAGTAAAGTAAGGCATTCGCCTTACTTTACTTTATTTCCCAGTAAAGGCGCATCCATAAGGACCAGTGTCCTTCTTCATGGACATTTTTGTACTTCTCGTAGTATTCCTCATCTAGACCGATTCTCCCATACTTCAGACTGTAGGGGAATCCACAGATGATAGCAGCAATCATCGCTGCTTCCTGACTGATGTAGCCCTTATAGCCACTGGGTTGACGTTCAATGCGGTGTTTCACGGCGTATGCCGTCGGTGACGACTTGCGTAATGTCTGCGTCTTCGGCATCTGGAGAAACCAGTCTACGGAAGTTTGAACTTGAGATATGGCCTCTGGGGAGGTCGTATTATATTTAATTGCGGTATTTCGTTTGAGAACTGCTTCAATAAGTTCTGCTGTAACGGTAAATGACATGTAAATTCCTTTATTTTTGGTTGTTTGATGTCTTGTGCATCGATTGAATCGATTATTGTTGTTTTCGCCGTGCTTTTCCACGGATTTCAGATCTGGGTAAGTAAGCGACCTGTTTTTTTTATTTCTGGGTAAGCGCGGATTGCCAGGCTGGGGAAGTAAGGTAGGGTAGGCACTGCTTTCCCTACCTTCTCGACTTCAAACCACGCCCCAGAAGGCCATCTGGCGCCAGGTACCTGGCCTATAAATGGTCCTAATAATGCTCATTATGGACCATTTAAGGCAAAAAGGCCAGGGAGGCCAGCTAGCCAGGTGATTTTTAAGTTGCCTTAGCACATATATATTGTAAATATTCTGTTCAAAAGTAGTAAAGTACCTGGCATTGCTGGCATTTTCGTGTAAATCTGTCCAGAATCGCAAAAAATCCATGCCAGGGACCCCATTGTAGCTGGCATTCTACCTGGCATTGCTGGCATGTTAGTCACCGAAAGGGTCATAATTTAACTTTGCATCCAAGACTTCCTGCTTGAATGTATCGGTCATGGTGTAACTCATAGCTCGTCGACAATCAACGGTTATCCGCCGTGTCTCTGCGTAGGTCAGATATCCGCGTTCACGAAGTTCTTGGATGATAGAAGTCGCCCTTGATCTACTGCGGTCTACTTGATTCTCTATGAACTCATGTGGCAGATATCCTTTCATGATGTGTCCGTAGAAATCGTCCTTATTCTCATCCAACACCGCATCGACAGTAGCATTGATGATTCGATCGGTTTTCGATTCGAGTTCAGTCGTGTTATTGGCGAAGAGGGCTTTCTCTTCTTCTGTGATTGGAACCAGCATTGAGTAGCGTTTGCCCATAGTGTCATTTTTGACACTTTCATAGATCTCCCGCAGCTCACTCCGAACGTAATGTCCAATCCGTTCTCTCAACTTCTCGGCAAGATCAGGATCGATCTGTACGTTCAGTTTGCTGAATTTGTGGACAAAGAACTGGTTATTGCTCTCGTCCTTAGGCTCTTCGCCTCTCCGGACGAAAATCGGAGTTAGGTTATTGCTCATGAGAATGAGATTCAGATTTGAACGCCGTTTATGCTGAGGAATATGCTTGATGTTTACGTCGACATAGCCGGAACCGGAAAGCTTTTTCAGCAATTCATACTCAAGCTTTCCATCTCTCGTCATTTCATCGATGTATATCAGCTTCATTAAGGCGTACTGATTGAACTGTGACTTCAGATCATCAGGGGGCAAGGAAAGAGAAGGAAAGATCTCTCCAACCATCTCGGCAAATTGTGTTTTACCCGTACCGCGCTCACCTATGAGAATCAGAGTCGGTAGCTGCTTAAAATTCGTGTAAGCGTACAATGCCATCCACTGCTTGATGACTGACTTGCGATCCCCGAACCACTGGTCAAGGCAGGATTCAAGGAGTGCATTGTCCTGAACGTCTGGACGCCGTGCAGCGATTTTTACCTTGATTTCCCCGCGCTTCCATAAAATATCGAAATCCGATTCCTCGTAATCAGCACTGGCGCTGACATCAACGTTTGTAACGGAATGGAAATGCCGCTCACGCACGAGATAGTCGTACAGAACTTCTTGCTTTTCCTTTCCTTTCGTCCGTGTCCGGATGAAGAATTTCTCTTTACCGACATCTTGAAAGGAGAAATGATCTCCAAGAATACCGGCCTCGTAGACTTTTGGTCCGAGGGAGAAGAAATTCCCACATTTCTTTTCGAGAATAACATCAGTTGTTTGCTCAAACCAGGTCTTTCCGCAAGTACTGCAGCGGATATAGTGCTTGAACTCGGTTGGATGATACGAGACAAAGGCAGAAGCATTCGTGTCATCATGGTACGGACAGATTATCGGCGTTTTAACATTGATCTCTGACACCATGACTTCCTGACCGTCGGCTAATATGACCGTCTTCGTCGCAGGAAAATCGGTATTGAGTGCCTTGAGGTTAATTGTCATTCGCTGTTCCACGGAATATTCGTCCACTGATAGACGTAACCCTGTCGGATTAGCCTTGTAAAAGGCGTTTGAAGGACTCCCAGTAAAATACCTGGCGCCGTTCATTGCATTCTTGTCATATACGGGGAAGTGCTTCTCGCAGAAACCGATAACCGTTGCATCGTATTCATCAGGGGATACGATCTTGCGATCGGTGGGGATGATTATGTGGAGTTTGTGGTGCCACTCCTTGTGGCCTTTACTCGTAACGAGGAAGTAGATTATCCCGAGATTGTCGAGAACTTCTACGGCGGCATCAATGGTAATGTCTTCATCGATATCGACCATGATTCCGGATGCGGATAGGAATTTGTCCTTTAGACGTCTACCGTTCTCCCATTCGATCGTACTGAAGTTATGGTTGGTGAAGGTCCCGCTGAGTTCGTCAATGGGTATCTCTGTGCTTTCGAAGTATTTATTGTCTGCGTCATCAAGCGTGAATGCTTTTACAGACATTCGCAGTGTTTCAAGCTGTTGTGCGTCCTTTTGCTGATTTGACATTTGTTGAGTTGCTTAAAGGTGTATTGAGACCCTTCGGCTCACTGTACATGAGTGATTTGAGGCGTCTTATCGCGTTCGCGAATTCCATGAATGTGGTATCGGTTAAATACTGCTCGATGAGTTTATCTGTCTGCTCACCGGCTTCAAAATAGAACGTGGAATAACCGAAGCGACGTGCGTGTTCCTTCAGCTCAATACCATGAGCTAGAAGGAATCCTGCAGCGTACAGGTCTTCCACTGGAATAGTATTATTCATTAAATTGTACTCCGGGATTGGAGTGTAGGGAAGTCAGTACTATGTCTGACTTTAGAGCGTTGCGCTTTGTTATTCAGAATTAGTATAAACAATATTTGAATAAATGTCAAGTATATAAGACAGTAAAATCGACTTAGAGGATTACTCGGCTTGCTAAGCTAGCAAGACGCAGACCTCTTCCAGCATTGGTCAATACGCTAACATCCGTGTACTGAATAAGATGAATATATAACTTGATTGACCGGGCAAAATATGGAAAACATCTATAGATCCGAAAATAGTCAAAGAAAAAATATCTGAGACAGCGAATAGGGGGGGGGGGGATGTACTTTCGAGGGCAGGGTACCTGAGAACAGGAGGAAGGGGTAAGGTACTAAGTACGGTAAGTTGGGAAGAGCGAGTTTGGATTCATTTTATTGATGACGAACCTTCAACTAGCTACTTGCTTCTTTTCCGGACTTTCGTATCTTTCACATCGTGAGCGACGTATCAGAATCCTACATTCACTCGATGAGTTGAGTCTAGACTATTTTCAACTATTTCGAAGAAGGAAAGCCGATGAAGGGGTACGAACTGATCCAGAAACTGGTTGACGAGCTTTCGTTTGGGTCACAAACCGAATTCGCGAAGATGACGGGGGTGCACGATTCGTACGTGTCTGTCACGATGCTTCGCAAATCGGGACGCATCCTTCCACCAACATTGCGACGCATCGAGGAAGGCCTGCGCATCCGGATCATCATCTGCGACGGTGAATACAAAGGCTGGGTGCCCAGGGAGCAATTAGCGGCTGTCATCGAAGTCGAGCAAAAGGCAATGCAGATGAAGGTAGAACTCCGCGCGATAGTGGAGGAGGCGGAAATGAAGATCGATGCGTTAATTCGGGAGCTGAAGAAAATGTGATCAGGGTTTGCGATCAGACGATGGAGGCCAATTTCTCCCAATCGGCCGGACCGAAATCTCAATGCACCAATCCATCAGCTTCAACTGGGCACTATTGACAATTATGCCCATTAATTTTACATTTACGGGAATCTTCAAATACCGCTGAGAGGATACAATGAAGGACGTTGAGACTGGAAACTTGAGCGCAAGCCATCCATCGACTTTTGGCCATTGGATAGGCCACGGAGTGGCAGTACTTGCCATCTTGGTTGGAGTGTTTCTTCACTTCGATGCGAAGCCGCCATCTGCAGAAGACCTTTACACAGGTAATCAAGAATCCCACATACCGAAGTTGCTCTCGAAGGATACCGCGAGAATAGAAGGAACCGCGACGCACACGGTGCTGCTGACTGTCGCAATGGAGAAGTGGCAAAACAGATTCGACTCAGCTCGCTGGGCAGATCGTCGACAAGGTCTGTCATACACACAGATTCCCAACTTGAAGTGGTACAGCCAAGCCGAGATTATCGACTGTGTCGTCCCCTTGAATTTTAATATCGTGAATGTTTCTCCTGACGAACCGGCGAAGATTCTGTTTGAGGTTATCGGATCGGTCGAGGTAGATAACAGGTTCGACCCGTACAAGGAATTGATTTCCGGGAAGTGGATTGCACAAATAGACACGATCATCGAAGGAACCGAGAACATCATTCCTGCACAGAATGGAGAACACGAGGTCAAGTGTATGCTGAGCCTTCGGTTGAAGAACAACACTTCTCGCGTGTACTACATGGCCGTCTATCAAAATGCAGCAGGTCAGTACTATTATACACACACTGATCTGATTTGCAAGTACGACATTCCTCTCGATGATATTCTTAAGTTGAATTATCAACCCGGAACCCCTGATATCACGTGGTCGGTCGGTCCATCTGACACAACTGCCACATCCCTTGTGCCCTCGGTTCAGGCGGGATCCAATTTTTTCAGGTCTATTCCATTTGAGCATGTGGACCGCGTCCGACTCACACTTGACGCGATGACAAAAAAACCGAAGCGTACCGATGAGACATAGACTGGTTGTCTGTCGCCCCTAAAGAATCTTGGCCCCGAAGAAGGACCAGCCCACTGATTCTGTGCGAACGGGTCGTGTTCGGTGGTGTAGCTTCACGATGTACTCGGAATCAACTCGGAGAATGTTAATAAAACAATGGATACGGCGCGTTTCAGTCAATAGTTGCTTGACTCTTGATCAGCGAGTCCACCAGCCTTCCTCGCTCGATAACGGCATGCATGATGGAAGCTTCCGAGTTGAGTTGAGTTCGGTATATCGGCCGACATGGATGAAGTACATAGTCGGATTCGTAAAACGACTGCCGGTCGTACGGAGGTAAAATAGGTGAGAAAAAATTGGAGCGTCTGTAAGTGCTGGTGTGGCAACGAGATACGAGGGCGGAAGCTTTTTTTTCGAGATCTGCAACATCGTTGACTGATGGGCACACTCCATATTGCGTGCAACAATGCAACAGTTCGTGTATGGGCGCAAGGCGAGCGAGGATGTATTTTGGATGTTTGAGTACTTTGAATGCAGCTAAAGCTTTGCAATATAATGAGATAGGGCTATCCTGCGGAGAATCTCTCCCTCTCCGCCACCCTTCCGACAGACCCCGTCGTCACCCGACGGGGTTTTCGTTTTTACTGGGCAGGGCGAATCCGGCATCGCGTGGCACCCGCTGCCGTTGGGACGCTTGAGCGAAATCTTCACATCGATGGCTGGGACGGCTGAGCGAAATCTTCACATCGATGGCATTCTCTACGATGGATTGTGCGTGTGGCGGGTGAGCCATATCTTCACATCGATATTGTCTTCGACCGGATTTTTCGTACATTACTGATACTGAAGATCCACGTTCGTATTGCTGGAGACAGCACATTCTTATTTCCAGGAGGTATTATGCGATTTGTTTCACACGATTTTTGTCAATGGAACTGGCGAACATCCCTGTTCGTGATGCTGTGCATCACCGCGTTTGGCTCGAGTGCGGTGGCGCAAAACATCGCCACGAACTATACGTTCAGCCAGAGTACCGGCAACACGTACACCCCGATCACCGGGGGCATGGTGCATGGCACCATCAACAACGATGATGAGGATTTCGCGAACATCCCCATCGGATTCAATTTCAATTTTAACGGCACGGTCTACGATCGCGTCTCCATCCAGACGAATGGGTACGTGGTGATGGGGCCGACGATCGGCGGGTACAATTACCAGAATCCGATCTGCTGCGGTTCGAACGACAATCTGGTCTGCGGCCTGTTCCTCGATTTGCAGGGACAGACGGGCTCGGAGATCATGTCGAAGACCGAAGGCACCGCGCCCAACCGCGTGTTCGTGGTGCAGTGGAAGGGGTATCGGAACTATGGAGCCACCGTCGGTGCCGATAATTTCAATTTCCAGATCCGTCTCTACGAGAGCACGCTGCACAGCATTGAGGTTCTCTACGGGACCATGACCAACGGCTCGAATCACACCCACCTGAATCCACCACCCGCGACGGTCATTCTCGATCCGCCGGTCGGGTTGCGTGGGATGGGGAACACCGATTACAACATCCGCAAGGCGACCAGTGGCGTGAACACCTGGGCGACGTCGTCCACGGGCACGACGGTCAACGATGTCTGCGAGTTCACCGATACATTCGGACCGCCCGCGGGTCTGAAGTACAAGTGGGATCTGACGACGATTCCGCCGCCGCCGCCGCCGAGCCATTGGGTCACCATTGCCCATCCGATCGGTTCGGTCGCACCGACAAGCCCGGCAACGAACATTTCCTGGCCGGTTTATTACACCTGGTGGAGCGGCAAGTCCGAAGCCATCTACCGCAGCAACGAATTCCAGCTCGGTGGCTGGGGTGGCGGCGATGGTCTGATCACCAAGGTTGGCTGGTCGGTGGGACAGACCTCAACGTACCTGAACGGGACGCTCTATATCTACATGGCCAACATCAGCAACGCGACGGCTGCCGCGGGTGTCACGGCCGGACCCGAAACGCCGGACAACACGATGACACTGGTCTACACCGCACCCTCTCCGGCATTCTCGACCTACGGCTGGCGCGACTTCGAACTGCAAACCCCATTCCTCTACACGGGAGAAGGTCTGCTGGTCAAGGTTGTCAAAGATGGTACGGCGTGGAGCACGTCGGCCTATTTCCAAGCAACGAACACCGGTACGTCGCCGTACCTGCACCGCTATGCGTACGGGGACACGCCGGCGATCAACCTGCCGACACTGAACAATCTCTACACCTACCGCCCGGACATCCGCTTCGACATGTGCATCGATCCGAATCCGCCCGTTGTCGACGCGACCCTCCCGGCGGCGGTGGAAATTCCGATGAACATTCCCATCGTGTATTCGCTGTCCGATCCGGATGATTCGTACACCGCGAACATCACGTTCAATTTCCGCACGCCCGCCGGTGTGCTCGTCCACAGCCAAGCCACCACGGCGAATGTCCAGGCCGGTGTGACGGTCAATGGCGTGATGAACGTGTCGAGCGGCATCCTCACGCCCGGGTACTATCTGGTCGAGACCGTGTTCAACGTGCAGGACTACTGCAAGGGCATGATCGACGTGACCGTGCGCCGTGTCGTTATGGTGCTCGCCCCGGGCGATGTGCCATGTCTGGTGTGGCCGGGTGATGTCAACAATGACGCCATCGTCAACTACGGCGACCGCGGCGCGCTGAATACCTACATCCATGACGCCAATCTGAGTCCGATCTGGTTGCAGGGTCCCGCCCGCTACCGCGCCGATGCGGATGTCAATCCGCTGACCTACTACACGTGGGAAGCGCAGCCGGCGATCCCCTGGCAGACGCCCATGGGCTGCTACATGGATTCCGATGGCAATGGGGTGATCAATAACTTTGACTACATCGCGATCAAGATGAACTGGTTCCGCAATTCGGGTATCCTTGCGCCGAAGCAGACGCCCGCCGGAACCTCGTTGACCTTTGATCTCGGACAGAACTATCCGAATCCTTTCAACCCCACGACCACGCTCGACTTCAGCGTGCCCGAGCGCAGCGATGTGCAGCTCGTGGTGTTTGATATGTTCGGCCGGGAAGTCGCGTCCCTGGTCCGCGGCGAGAAAGCGAGTGGCATGCATTCGGTGACCTTCGACGCGGAGAACCTGGCCAGCGGCCAGTATCTCGCCCGCTTCAATGTCACGGGACTCGAAAGCGGCCTCACCTTCACGCGTACCATCAAGATGACCCTGTCGAAATAAGATCCCCTGATCTTGTGCTCACGCGTCCCGCCGGTCACGGCGGGACGCTTTTTTTCTCTCGAAATCCGTATGTTCTCTCGAAATCCGTATGTTCCGCAAACGCCCACGAGTACGGAGAACGCATGTGTCGACCTTCCTTGATTCCCTTGCTCATCGTCGGTCTGATCTTTCTCGACACCATGCTCGACGCGCCACTCGTCGCGCAGCCCCGGCGCGGAGACGTGACCACGCTGCTGCAGGTGAGCGCGGAATTTTCGGACAGAACAATCGATTATTCCGATAACTACAGCCGGGATATCCGGCAGCATCGGATCCGGCGCTATTTCGCATCCGTCACGCCGGCATTCTGGCTGAGCGATCACGCGGCGATTGAAGTCGAGCTTGGATACCAGTATTCCTCCGCTGAACAACTGTATGATGGATGGGGAGCCATGACGGAACATGCCCTGATGGTCATTCCGCATGTGATCGGCGCGTTCGGCACGCTCGATAGCGTGTTCATCCCCTATATTCGCGGCGGCATCGGATATTCCGATAATTACAGCACCCCGCTGGTGACATCCTTCGGAGACGATCTGCGCGGGGACTATCCCGCCCTGGTGATCAGCCTCGGTGCCGGGGGGATGTATCTGCTCGGGCCGCGCGTGTTTCTCCGCGGGGAGTTCAACTATCGCACGCATCATGCCGAGGGAGGTTCGAACACCAGCCTCGTCATCGACTGGTCCGCGTTTCATTTCTTCCTCGGATGTGGCATCCGATGGTAAGTTGGTTTGCCGGTTTGTTCCGTTTCCTCCTCCCGCGGTCAGAGTCCACGACGGTGCCACGGTCCACGACGGTGCCACGGAGTGGACCGCGCATCGTGGTCATTGGGTCCTCCACCTCGGCGGGTGACAAGCTGCAAGATCTCAACCATGGATGGGTGTGGCGCTACCGCGATTTTCTGGCGCATGCACACCCCGGATCCGAGGTCATCAATCTCGCGGTGAGCGGGTATTCCACCTACCAGTTGCAGCCGGATGACTTCGCGACGCCACCGGCGCGTCCCCGTGTCGACCGCGACCGCAACATCAGCAGGGCTCTTCGCTTCGTCCCGTCGGCGGTCATCGTCAACACTCCGACCAACGATACGGTCTCGGGTTTCGCCGTGGTGGAGCAGGTCGGGAATTACGAGCGCATCATCGCCGAAGCGGCACGCCACGGCGTCCCGGTCTGGATCGCGACGACACAGCCGCGCAATCTTCCCGCGTCACAGCGACACGTTCTCATCGATGTGCGAGACCGGATCCTGCAAGAATTTCCGTCGCATTCTCTGGATTTTTGGACGGAAATCGCGGCGGAAGACGGGACGATTGACGCACGCTACGACAGCGGTGACGGGACGCATCTCAACGACGCGGCGCATGCGGTGCTGTTCGCACGCGTGCGTGATGCCGGAATTCCCGCGTATGTGATTGCCCACCGGGAGGTGTGACTCCGATACGCGATGCCATCGTGGCGGTCCTTGCGCGAGCACCGGGCCGGCACCGTGCTCAACGCAGCAGCAGCACGGGCCGCAGCGCGCGATGGTGTCCCGCGATGAGTTCGGCGAAATACAGTCCCGGGGACAATGCGGCGGCGTCGAATGCGAGGGCTCCCGCACCGGCCGAATATTCGACATCATCGAGAGGCACGGCGACCACGCGTCCCTGCAGATCACGTACCCGGAGGGAAATGCGCGCGCTGTGTGGGAGGGTGAAGCGCAGCGTGGTCAGGCGGGAGAATGGATTCGGAGTATTGGCGTCCAGCCGCGGCGCGGTGGGGGTGGACAGGACCTCGACCATGGTCACGCCGTCCCAGCCCGCGAGACGCGCCATCATCCACCAGAACGCCTTTCCTTTCTGCTGGCAGTTGAGGCATTGGGAATGCGCGCAGCCGCAATCCGCGCAGACACCGGGATTCCGCGCGCACCATTCCTGCGCCCAGTTGTGCGTGCGACCGTCGGTTCCGACGTATTCGCAGTTATCATTCGCGAAACGGTCGAGGAAGAAATTGCCATCCGGGTCGTAGCTTTCGATGTCGGCGAAATCGAAGAGCACCTTGCCATGATCCCGGCAGAAGCGCCGGATCTGTTCGTTGCGCCGATGCAGGGTCCCCTCGATCCCGCTGCCGTCGAGATGCCCGGTCATGTAGATGAACCGTACCGTCGGATACGCGCGCTCGAGCGCATCCATTGCGGTCAGATAGGTGTCGATGCCCTCGACGGTGTTGTCCGAACAGCCGCCGCACCACGACCACATGATCATGGTGCGGTCATTGTCCGGCCGGTCGAGCAGCGCGCGTGTCGCGCGTTCCCACGCGAGGTCGCCGGCGTGTCCGAGATCGCCCGAGGGCACGCCGTCGTGCAGGGACAGACTGCCGTCACCTCCGTTGGTCGAATACGTGAAGATCGAGCCGTGCTGCGCACGTAACAGGGACATGCCGGTGACAATCTGGCTGCCGTGGGAGGTGTGACCGTAGGAGAGCCGGAACCGCTGTTTCGCCTGCGTGACGTACGCCTCAGGCACGCGTGTGAGATCGGTGCAGTGGTGATCGATGATGATCTGTGCCGCCGCGATGCCGGGAAAAAGCACGGCGACGATCAGGAAGGCACGACAGATGCGGAGCATGAGACTCTCCGGAGAAAATGAGTGGAATATCATAATATACGAATGTTTGCATGACCGGGGAAGCGCGGGGTCGCATGCATGCCGCGCTGTTTGACTTTGTGCGCGAATCAGAGTAGTATGCCTTCTATCACCAAGGATCGGAGCGGAGCCGGATCATGAAACAATGGCTGTCCGTGCTTTTGATTTTCGTGCTCGTCACGACTATCCGCGTGCCATCCGCGACGGGGCAGGTGCCGGCGTCGGAGGCCGGAGGAACGCGCACACTGTTCATCCCGAACAAGGGCATGCGCGCGGGGGACCGGAATTGGATGCAGATTCCGGACAATCCGAGCATCGCCATCCCGGTGTTCACCGCCGAGACCTGGGTGCGCGCGAATTCGGGGGGACTCATCGTCACGCGCGACGAGCCGTCGGGCACGCCGTCGGATTGGCAACTCTGGTATGATTTCAGCCGTCGACGCCTCGCGTTCATCACCGCCATCGGTCCACCGGATTCCTATTTCTTCACCGCGGACAACAGTTTCACCGCCGGTGACTGGCATCACGTGGCCCTGGTTGTCAATGGTCCCGCAGGGACGGCGAAACTGTATATCGATGGGGTGTTGGCAATCGCTCCGACCTTCGCGCCGCGGGATTTCGATTGTCTCACGGGCTTGGCCTGGTGCGGCTATTACAACAACGGGAGCGGTGCGTACCTTGACGGGGAGATCGACGAGGCGCGGTACTGGAATATCGAGCGCACGCTACAACAGATCGTGGCGACGAAGGATATCGATCTGCCGTCGAATGACCGGCAGGGACTGGTCGGCTGGTGGCGCTTCTGCGATTCGTTCGAGGATTACTCCGGCGCGGGGAATCATGGCACGCCGATGGGCTCCCCGCGGCTCGTACTCAATACCCTGCCATTCGGGATCACCTGTGGCGGCGATCCCTGCGACAGCGTGCGTGTCACGATCACGGGCACGCAGAGGCTCTGCGCCGGTGATTCGACCATCCTTGCCGCGAGCCCGGGATTCCAGCGCTACCGTTGGTCCACCGGCGACACCACCCGGCGGATCATCGCGCGTGTGTCCGGCAATTACCATGTGACCGCGGTGAACGCGGACGGCTGTGTGGCGGAAGCCGACATCGATGTGCTCGTTCTGCCCCTGCCCGTGGTTGATGCCGGACCGGATATCATCGCCTGCAAGGATGTCGTCGCGACGATCGGGCGTGGAACGCCCATGGCAGGTTGGACCTACCGCTGGTCACCCATGGACGGACTGTCCACCCCGGACGAACCGGTCACGCAGGTGCGGACCGACAGCTCCCGCGGCTACGTGCTCATCGTGACCGATGACGCGGGCTGCACGGCACGCGATACGGTACACATCACCATTCACGACGGCATTCCGCTTTCCCTTCCCGATTCAATCGGGACCTGTCTCGGTGCATCGGTCATCCTTCCGCTCGTCGTCAATGGCGGCGTGCCACCCTATCGCTTCACCTGGTCGCCGGCCCTTGAACTCTCCGCCACCGATGTGCGGACACCGGTGGCGACGCCGTCGGTGCGGCGCTGGTATTTTGTGCATGTCACCGACGCGCTCGGCTGCGAACAGCGCGACAGCATTCTGGTGACGCCAACCGCGGGAGTCGTGGCCGTGTTGCCCGACACCATTCGCGTCTGCCGGGGCAGCAGCGTGCAACTACCGTTGCTGGTGGGGCACGGCACACCACCGTTGCGTTTTCGCTGGACGCCCGCGAAAGGGCTCGATCGGACGGACATCCAGCGTCCCACCGCGACGATTGACAGTGCCCGCTGGTATGAAGCCGTCGTCACGGATGCGAATGGCTGCGAGGATCGTGACAGCGTGTATGTGCTGTTCTATCCGGAAACGGAAATCCTCATCACCATCGACGGCCCCGCGAGGTTCTGCGAGGGCGATAGCGTCCGTCTTCTCGCGACACCGGGCTTTGCGTCATACCGCTGGCATACGCCCTCGCGCGTGATTCCCGACACGGGCAATACCATCATCGCGCGGGAGTCGGGGAGTTATCGTGTCGTCGTCATCGACCAGTATGGCTGCGAGCGTGTCTCCCTCCCCGTCACCATCACGACCTTTCTCGCCTTCACCATTCCCATCACCGTCAATGGCACGCAACCGCTCTGCGAGGGCGACAGTGTGCAACTGGTGGCGGAAGGTCCTCCGCGTGAATATGTCTGGACCAACGATTCCGGCCGCGTGCTGGCCACGGGCCGCGCGATGATCGTGGCCGGCGCCGGACGCTATCACGTGTTCGCGCGCGACAGCGTCGGCTGCATCGGCAGCGGCACGGTAGAGGTCGCCGTCGCGCCCCGCCCGGTGTTCTCCATCACCGGACCGCTGGTGGTGTGCATCGGGAGTGTGCATGAATACCGCACATCGCTGCGTTCAGGATGGGAATACGATTGGACGGTGACGGGAGGGATCGTGCGATCGGCACCGCAACGCGCGAGTATGCGCATCGAGTGGCCGACGGCCGGACGCATGTTCCTGCGTCTCCGCGTCGTGGATCAGACAACCGGCTGCATGGATTCGGTCGATCTCGAAGTGACCGTCATCACCGGACTCTCACCGGTCATCCTCGCGTCGGGTCCGACCGTCCTCTGCGAAGGCGATTCGGTGCTGCTGCGTTCACGGGAGATCTTCCCGCTGTACCGATGGACCGACAGCACGGGCCGGGTGCTCGGCGAGGAGCGCTCGATAACGGTGAAACAGAGTGGAATATATTATTTGCACGTATCGACCGCCGACGGCTGCGAGGGCCTTGACAGCATGCGCGTGACGATACTCCCCGTGCCCGCCCCACGCATCGTCGGGCGGCGCGTCGTCTGTCTCGGCGACACGGCGGAATACACGCAGGCGCTACGGGGCATGATCATCGATTGGGAGCATTCCGGCGGCGTGACACTCGCCCGGGATTCGACGCGCATCCTGCTGCACTGGGATCGTGCCGGGCTGTTTCGCCTCGTGCTGGCGGCCACCGATCCGTCGGACATTCCGCCCTGCGCGGGACGAGATACCATGATGGTGGAAGTCCAATCCCGGCCGGTGGTCGCTCTCACCGCGCTCCCCGACACCGTCATCTGCGAGGGTGACTCGTTGGTGCTGCGGGCCACACCCGGACATGCGCGTTATCTCTGGTCCACCCCCGAGGGCGTCGTGGATACCACCGTGAATGCGATCACGGTGCGTCGTGGGGGAATCTACGCCGTCCGTGTCGTGAGTGCAGGGGGATGTGACGGCGAAAGTCAGCCCGTCACCATCATCGTCCATCCCGCACCGGATATCCAGATCGTCGGTCCCGCCTCGGTCTGCCGTGATGCGGTGGTCACCTATGCCGTGCGCGATGCGGTTGGTGCCGCGCTACAGTGGACGGTGACGGGCGGGACCTTGCGGACCTCGGCGACACAGGACAGCATCACGGTCCACTGGCCGAGTAGCGGACGCTGGCTGCTGACGGTGACGGCCGACAATGGGTTCTGTCTCGGTGTCGACAGCATGGTGGTGGATGTCGGAGACAGCGTGACGCCGGTCATTGCCGGCGGACCGTTCCGTTTCTGTCCGGGGGGATACGCGTTACTCCGCGCGGACAATGGCTATGTCTCCTACGAATGGCAGACGCCGGACGGGAATGTATCCGGGCAGCAAATCAACGCACAGCGTGCCGGGCTGTACCGCGTGCATGTCCGTACCGCCGAAGGGTGTTCGGGAACATCGGATCCGGTCCTCGTCGAGGAACTGCCGGCACCGCGGCCACGGATCACGGGGCCGGATGCCTTCTGTCCGGGTGACAGCGTCACGCTCACCGTGACGCCGGGATACGTGACCTATGTCTGGAACGACGGATGGCAGGGTCCCGCCCGCACCCTGCGTACCGCGGTGACGGTGACGGTGACGGTCACCGACAGCAACGGCTGTACCGGCACCTCGGATCCCTTCACGATCCACGAACATCCGCGTCCGGAGCCGCCCGTCATCAGTCGGAGTGGAATGGAACTCGTCGCGACCCCCGCGGCTGCATACCAATGGATCCGCAACGATACAGTACTGGCCGGCGAGACAGAGCGCAGCTGCCGGATCACGCTTCCGGGCACGTACCGCGTGCGCACGTGGAATACCTTCGGCTGTCCCTCGTGGTCCGAGGTTCTTCCGATCGTCTGTGCGCAGGGGCATTCCATCGTAGCGCTTCCACACGTGTCGGCCGCGCCCGGCGATACCGTGCGCATTCGTCCCGCACTGACCGCGCAGCACTGTCTCGACGATATCGGCGCGTCATCCTTTATCGCGGCATTGCGGTATCACGCCTCGCTGCTGGTTCCGATTGCCCGCACACCCGACGGCGTGCTCGATGGCGACGAGCGTGTGATTCCGTTCAATGGAACAATGGCCCTGCTGCGCGAGGGAGGTCCGGAACTCCTGTTCCTGGCCACGCTGGGAGTCCGCGATTCCATTCCCCTGACCCTCGAGCAGTTCGAATGGGTCGATGTTCCGGTCACCACGGAGCGCGTTGATGGATCCTTGCGTCTGATCATCTGCCGTGAAGGCGGTGACCGTCTCTTCGATGCGGTGGGATCGCTGCGGCTGCTGCAGAACCGGCCGAATCCGTTCAACACCATGACCGTCATCGCGTACGAGTTGATCGAACATGGATATACGGAGCTCTCTGTCCTGAATATTCTCGGCCGTCGGGTCCGCACATTGTTCGCCGGAACGGCGGAACCCGGTACGCATCAGTTGCGCTTCGACGCGGGAAGTCTGCCCAGCGGTCAGTACATTCTCGTCCTTTCCACACCGACAGCCGTCCGGCACCGTGTCATGTCCCTGGTCAAGTGACACCGCGGCTTCGCCACTCGTCCGGGGCGTCCCCGCTCCGTCATCGGTTCGACACGGGGGGGGGACGGATGGGGAAAACCTCGATCCTGCTGCGGGCTGTCGAGCGCGTGAACGCGGCCGGTGGTCACGCACGATTCGCCGACCTCTCGACCGCGTCGTCCGCCGGCAGCGCGAGTCAATCACCGAGGTGCTGGATGCCCTCGAAGCGCTGGCGTAGAAGCGCAAGATCATCATTGGTATCGTTCTCGACGAATTCCAGGGGACCTCGCACGCGAGATATCATGCAACGCGCACGTGCCTGCTACGATCGGTGCCGTGCACAGGGGCATGTTTCGGTCTCGGATGTCGAGGCCGCGCTTCGAGAATTCATCGCGGAGGAACAGGATTTGTCTTACCTGCAGTGGCACACGCTGGCGGATCTGGGTGCCGTCTTCAGCAGCGCGGTACGTGAGGGACCCTCGCGATACGTTCCCGGGAGCATGTGAGCGTGTGCGAAGGGAACGGACGCCTCGTACGATCTCACGAAGAAGGCACGCGTCGCACGCTCATTTCAACGCGATCGACTTGAAAACCGCTTGGACGGTGGGATCGGTCTGGTGATCCGGTCCCATCAACGTAATGCTGATCATCTCGCCATCTTTCAGCGCGAAATACATTGTTTGCAATTGGGCATTCGCCTCGAAGGTCGAGGTCTTGAATGTCATCCCAAGCATCTCGACAGACTTGACGGGCGTGCCCTTGTAGCGTTCGACCAATCCGTTCAGATTCATGTCGACATCCGCCTGCGACATGTTGTAGCCCGCTTTCTTGACCTGGACCATGTACTTCCAGTTCGGGGGATAGGTCTGCAACGAACCGCCCGCTTCGAAATAATTCTTCTCCCAACCCTTCGGGATGAGCATGCGGAAGCCCGGGACCTCCGTCATCTCGCCGGGAACAGTTGCTGCCGCCTCCTCCGTGACCGCGGCATCTCCCGCCTTCGTGTCCGCGTTCTGTCCGCAGGATGTGAAGCCCGCGCCGATCAACGCGACGCCGATCACCAACATTCTGAATCGTCTCATTTTGCACCTCGACTATGTATGAGTGTGCGTGGCGGTCGCGGAGCGACCGTCGCGCGTGAATGATCGCGGAGCTTCATTCATTCGTCGGCGTACCCGCTCCCGTTTCCCGCAGGGTTTCGGCGATGGCGTCGAGTACGTTCGTGGCTTCGGTGGTCGGGACATCCTCCAGTCGTCGCAACGCGACAAGCAGTTGCCTGCCATCGTGCAGGGGGACGAGATGGTATTCCCAGTGTGCCGGACGGGGGATCGAGGTCCTCGCGGTCCAACCTTCGACCGTGCGGCCCAGGAACGGCCGCGCCTTTCCGGGTGTCGCCGCCGTTACCCCGAGGAACGTGCCGGCCATATCGGCCAGAAGCGCGTCCGTCGTGCCCAGTGCTTCGACATAGTCACGCGAGGCCAGTGCGAGCGTGAGTTCCATTCGTCCCTCACCCAGTGTGTTTTCGGGAGGGTGCACGAAGTTCACCGCGTCGAGTCCGACCACATCGGGGGCGGAAAACGGGACCGGCGTTTCGAAGGCCACCGGACCCCAGGACTGTGCGTGTTCGGGAGTCGACTGGCAGGCGGTGAGCAACACGACCATGGTCGCGGTGTTCATGAGGATTCGGAGAATCATATCAGGTGCTCCGGGAGAGGGACACGGCGCACTGCCGTGTCGGTGAATGGATGGGCCGCTGTGGTCCGTGAAGCGCGCGCGGACCGGAGTATCCTGCCGGTGGGCCAGTTCAGTCCGGGCAGGAGAGCATGCGAATGCGCAACAGACCCGCGGTCGTCGCGCGTGTCCCGCGATAGCGGGCAAGCACATACGCCGAGGCGTCATCGTGCTGTGTGGGGACGGTCTCCACGGAGTTCCCCGCGACGACATACCCCCGGCGCTCCTGCGGGGGAGAGGGCATGACGACGAGAAAACGGGCACGCCGGGCGGTGACACCGCAGATCCGGGGCGGGGAGAATGCCGCGCGGGAGTAGCGCTCACCCGGCCAGTAGGCGCCGCAGAAGGAAGGAATCCCGGCGACAACGCGCATGAAGACGGAATCGGCCGTGATTTCGAATGCGATGGTACCCTCCGCGTCGACGAAATGATAGATGTTGCGTTCGACGAGTCCCGCCACGCCGGCACCGCTGCACAGATGCACCGATGCTCCGAACACCGCGGCATACGAAAAGGAGAGGGCATCACCGGCAAGCATGAGTGAAAGGGCACCCGAATCGTTTTTCCATGCACCACTGGGATCGATGTTTCCGAAACGGTCCTCGGACTGGGCATGGGAGAGTGTCGCCATCGGTGGAATGACACAGAGCAGGAGCATGGCCAGGATCGTCCTGTCGGTGGACGAGCGCACCGCACGTGCGATCACGCGTCCCGACGAGGCCATTCTCGTCTCCCCGAACATGCTATGGCGGGCATCGTTCAATTCAGGTGCTGCCGGTATGAAATCGGAATAGGACGAAAGTAGATACAAGACTCCTCAAAGTCAAGCGCGGGTCGGCGGAGCGTTTGCGGATGGACGATGTCCCGTTCCGGGCGTGATTGATGCAGACGCATGACGCAGCGTGGCGGGAGGCCTGTCCCGGGCCCTTGCGTCGCGCGGAGACGCGCACTATACTGCGCGGTGATCGTTTCCCGTGTCAGGAGGCCCAACGCCATGCCGAAATCCATCGCCTGTGTCCTCGCCGTGGCCGCTGTCCTCATGGCGGCGGCTGTCCCCCCGAGCATCGCCCAGCGAATTCTCGTCGATCATCGTTCGGTATCCCTCTTCGAACAGATCCCCCCTCGGTACGCGGAAGCCGCGCGGGAGCTGCGCCTGCTGTTCATGGACCGCTCGGTGGGCGGAAACATCAGCGACGCCTTGAGCTGCCTGTCCCACGCGCATGCCGCCGCACCCTCGTTTTGCAAACGGTACACGCACCGCGACGCGGCCTATGCCGTCGATCCACGGGAGGTGTATTGGGACGGGGTGTGGGACCGGTCCCAGTGGCGCTACGAATTCTGGCCGGCTGGCTGCGCGGAGGATTCGGAGTGTTTTGTCCGGTCCATCGAGCCACGCATCGATTCGTTCGATGTGGTGGGCTTTCAGTTCAGTTACCTCGCCGTGATGCCGGGGTCGAATCTCGTTCATCCCGTCGACGGGTTTTTCGGATCGCGCAGCGATCGCGGCACGGCGACACGCTACACGGAGTTTGCCGCGCGGCATCCCGACAAAACGGTAATCTGGTGGACGACCTCGCTCGCGCGCGGCATTGGGAGTGCCGAGTCCCGGGTGTTCAACACCGCGATGCGCGAATACGCGCGCGTGCATGACCTGGTCCTGTTCGATGTCGCCGACATTCTCTCGCATGATCCGTCCGGACAGCCATGCTTCGACAACCGTGACGGCGTTGCGTATCTCGACGAGAATCATCCCGATGACGGTGACGACATTCCCGCGATCTGTCCTCAATACACGACCGAAACGGAGGGTGGTCATCTCGGGTCGATTTCCGCCGGGGGGATCCGAGTGGCCAAGGCATTCTGGGTGCTGATGGCGCGGATCGCCGGGTGGGATGGAAGCGCCACCGGTGTGGCGGACCAGATGGTGGCACCCGGAGCGCGGAGGCCGACGCTCGCGGTCGCACCGAACCCCGTCACCGACAGGTTCTCGGTAACGTTCACACTGCCCCATGCCAGCGAGGTCGAAATCGCGGCCGTGGACGTGCTGGGGCGCGTCCAGGACGTTGTGTACCGCGGCGAGGAGCAGGCCGGCACGCATCGACGCAGCGTGATGCTTCGTTCTCGATTTCCCCGCGGCGCCGTTCGCTATCTGCGCCTGCGAAGCCAGGATGGAATCACCACCGCGATCATCGCTCGGGTGCGCTGAATCCCCTTTCACACTGCCCGAAAAACCCGTACATTATCCGAATACCGTGGCCCCGGCAGGGTTTCGCCGTCTGCCGTCCCCGGCCGCGGTTCCGCGCCGCGACGCCGTGCGCGACATCCATCTTGCGGGCTCTTCATGCACTGGTATGTATTTGTCTCCGGGATCATCAGCGGTCTGCTCTTCGTGAG
Source organism: Bacteroidota bacterium (assembly GCA_034002405.1). Lineage (GTDB taxonomy): Bacteria > Bacteroidota > Ignavibacteria > SZUA-365 > SZUA-365 > SZUA-365. The sequence continues at coordinate 23,361 of JAVFAS010000027.1, forward strand.
CGGTCTGTTCACGCTGTCTCTCTCCCTTCGGCGTATCGAACGGGACATCAACATTTCGTACGCCATTCTGGCTTTCTGCCTCGCCGGTGTGCTGCTGCATGGCCTGTATATCACCGGCGTCCCCGATGTCGCGACCAAACTCTTCCATAACCGTCTCGCCAATACCCTGTACGGTGTCGCCGGCGTGGCCTTCCTCTCGCTCGTTTCGGGACTGACGGGATTCCGGTCGCGGTGGCCGCGGGTCCTGATCACCGTGGGACTCGTGCTGTTTGTCGTTCTCGTCTGGATGCTCCCGTACGGGATCACGTACTCCGAAATTCATGGCACCGCGCCGATGCGCACCCCGTGGGGGGTGATGCGGAGCCGCATCGACGGTGAAGCGGGAATCTGGAATCTCTACTCGCTCGTCCTGCTCTTCTCGCTCCTGCTCTACGCGGTGGTGGCGGTGCTGCGACAGGCCCGCCGGGGCGCCTGCCCTAACGCCGGGTTGCTCCTGAGCATCATTGCGATCGGGATCTCCGGCATCATCATCGACACCATGCTGATCGAGTTCCACCTTGGCGAGATCGGTATCGTCGATGACCTCGGCTATCTCGCGTTGGTGTTCCTGGTCATGCACCGGAATTTCCGGAATCTCATCCATTCGGCCGACGTCATTCGCGAGAGCCGCGCGCGGTATGCACGCATGAGCGAGGCGTCGTTCGAGGGCATTGGATTCACCCGCGACGGCATCATCGTCGATGTGAACCAGCAGCTGGCCGACATGCTCGGCTACGAGGGGCGCGAATTGATCGGCCGGCCGGTGATGGATTTGATCGCTCCCCATCACCTCGATGTCGTCGCGCGCCACTCCCGCGCCACCGAGGCCTCCTACGAGCATGACGCGGTACGAAAGGATGGAACCGTGCTGCCGGTCGAGGTGCGCGTCAAGGAAGTACACCAGACCGATCATACCCTTCGCGTCGCCGCGGTGCGTGACATTTCCGAGCGGCGGCGCGCGGAACAGATGAATGTCCTGCTCGCCCAGGCTCTGAAGTCCGCGCGTGACTGCATTTCCGTCACCGACCACGACGGGCGCATCATGTTCGTCAACGACGCGTTCCTCCAGTATTACGGATATACGGATGAGGAAATCCTCGGACAGAGCATTCTCCTGCTGCGGGGAGACGGTTCCCCGGCCGGACTGCCGTCGGACCTCGACGACAGCTGGCACGGCGTGGTGATGAACCGGCGCAAGGATGGGACGAAATTTCCGGTGGAGCTGTGGACCTCGGTCGCGCGGGGCCGAGACGGGAGCGTGCTCGCGTATGTCGGAGTGGCGCGCGACGTCTCCGACCGGCGCGAAGCGGAGCGCGCCCTCATCGCGGCGAAGGAACACGCGGAGCGCTCGGACCGGCTCAAGGACGCGTTCATCGCCAACATCTCGCACGAAATCCGTACCCCGCTCAATATCATCCTCGGCTACACCAGTCTGATCGCGGAGATCCTCGAGGGACGCGTCTCCGACGAAGAAATGGGCTACTTCGAGAGCGTCCAGCGCGGTTCCACCCGTCTGATGCGCACGGTGGATCTCATCCTCAGTCTTTCGCGCGTGCAGGTGGGCGATATCGAGATCGATCCGGTTCGCTTCGATCTGACGGAGGCGGCACGCGCGATCACGAACGATTACCGCGCGGTGGCCAGGAAAAAGGATCTTGAGCTCCGATATGAGGGTGATGGTGCGACGCCCATCACCGCCGACGAGTATTGTGTCGCGCAGTCGCTGCACAATCTGCTTGACAATGCGATCAAGTACACCGATGCCGGTGCCATCACCGTGCGTGTGGAGCGGCGCGCTGACGGCGACGTCCAGCTCAGCGTCAGCGACACCGGTATCGGGATTTCCTCGGAGTATTTGCCCACGATTTTCACGCCGTACACGCAGGAAGACTCCGGTCTCACCCGCGGCTACGAGGGCATCGGTCTCGGTCTTTCACTGGTCAAGCAGTACACCGAACTGAATCGGGGGCATATCGAAATCGAGAGCACGAAAGGGGTGGGAACCACCGTCCGTGTCGTGTTTCCCGCCGGGGAACAGGTCGCCACGCCCGGGAAGACGGACGAACCGTTGCGGGATACGGCACACGTCCGCGTGCTGCTGGTCGAGGATGATCCGCTGTCGATCGAATTCATGCGCACGATTTTCGCGAAGGATTTCCTCCTGCGCGAAGCCGCATCGGCGGAAGCCGCCATGGAACTCCTCGCGCGCGAGGAGTTCGAACTTGTGTTGATGGACATCTCCCTCAGTGGTGCGATGAACGGGCTGGAGCTGACACGGATGATGAAATCCTCCCCGGCATTCCGGCATATCCCCGTCATCGCGGTCACGGCGCATGGGTTTACCCACGACCGGCGGCGCTGCCTCGAAGCGGGCTGCGACGCCTACCTGATCAAACCGGTCGGACGCGAGGAACTGCTGGCCGTGATGCGACCATTGCTGCGCGTGAACACAACCGAAGATTCACGCGATTCCTGAACCCGGGGGCGATCAAGAACCCGGGGGCGATCAAGAACCCGGGGGCGATCAAGAACCCGGGGGCGATCAAGAACCCGGGGGTTCAATACGGTCCACTGCCCTGACGATCGCGGTCGTCATACGCACAGGGCTGATGCTCGGAATGCCCTTTGTACTGCAACGCATGTGTTTCGTGGAAATGAGCCTCGAGGGCATGGCAGATTTCCGGGCAAGCTTATTTCCATTCCGGCGCGGGGCGACCGAGCCAGAGCCAGGTGATATAATCGGTCAAGGGCGGTTCCGCACCGATTTCGCGCAGACGCGCATTGATTTGTCCCCGGTGGTAGGTGCTGTGCTGCAACACCTGCAGCATGGTCTCCTCCATCGTGACGGTATCCGGTTTACGACCCATCCGCTGTTCCATGAATCGCGACCAGGGGACGGACATCACCTCTTCCAGTCGCGTGGTATCAAACGACGGCCAGAGTTCCATCATTTCCATATGGTACGTCCTGCCCCAGTCCGCCAGTTGTTGCAGCGAAACGAAATGTTCCCGCTTTGGCATGGCGATCGGGTTGTTCGTCCACACGGCCATGAATGCCCGCTGCACCGAGTGGACATGGTAGAACAGGTCGATGATCCGTGCGTCGTCGGCGATGTGGTCGGACGTCAGCACGGCATCCCACACCTGCGCGTCGGCCCAGTGCATATGGAAAAAGAGATCCTTGATGTATTTCATAGCCGCAAAATGCCCTCTTTTTCATCGCGGCGCAAGCGGACGCACCCGTCGCGTCGCGCCGGCATTCGCAGGGGCCCGCGCGTTGTCCCACCGTCACCGCACCATTGTCGATGGCCGCTGTCCGCCATTCGATGTATCACCGCTATTCCGCTCTCTTGCTCTGTTATCCTCGGTGGTGTATATTCCCGCAGTCATTCTCATACTGGTGAACCACCTATGCGCGGTCCTCAAGGTTTGCCGCCACCCACCGCCGAACCTCGTGCGGTTTCCTGGCGTACCGTCGGCGTTCTGACGACGCTGCTTCCGACAACCGTCGTCGCGGCGTCGCCCCGTGAGGGCGGCACCGCCGTGCCGCTCTGGGCCCTCCTGCTGCTTGCCCTGTTCGTCGTGGCGCTGCTGGGGGTGACCGTGATCTGCATTATCCAGCGTCGCCGGTGCCGCGCGGATTCGCGGATACAGGAGTGGCAGGCCCGGCGTATCGAGACCTTGCAGGCGCAACTCATCGACAGGGAAAAGCTCGCCTCGCTCGGACAGCTCACCGCCGGCATCGCGCATGAAATCAAGAATCCGCTCAATTTTGTCACGAACTTTTCCGATGTGTCCCGCGAGCTGATCGAGGAGTTGCAGGCCGCGACGACGGCGGAGGAGCGTGACGAGATTCTGGCGGCGCTGCGGCAGAATCTTCTCAAGATCAGCGAGCACGGACACCGCGCCGACGAAATTGTGCGCGGGATGATGCTGCATGCGCGCGGCGGCAGCACCGTGCGCGAACCCGCCGATCTCAATGCGCTGATCAGCGAATCCGCCCATCTGGCGTATCATGCCATGCGCGCGCAGCAGGATGGATTCAATTGCACGGTCGAACTCGAACTCGAAGACCCGCTGCCACACCCCTCCATCGTCCGCCAGGATATCGCCCGTGTGCTCCTGAACATCCTGCAGAATGCCATGCAGGCAGTGCATCAGCGCGAAAAGCGCGGCGAGTCTGGCTATGTTCCCCGCGTGCTCGTGCGCAGCGCCATTTCCGACGGCAGCATCGAAGTGACGGTGGAGGATAATGGCGCGGGCGTCCCCGCGGCGAGCCGCGATCGAATTTTCGACCCATTCTATACAACAAAGGAAGCCGACAAGGGCACCGGTCTCGGACTGTCCATCGCCAAGGAGATCGTCGAGACGCAGCATGGCGGCCACATTCACGTGCAAGATGCGTCCGGCGGCGGCGCCCGATTCATCCTCTCTCTTCCGACATCCTGAGACCGATCCCGTTATCCACCACTTCGGAGCAATCGATATTCCCTGTCGCGAACGCATGGTACCGCACCGCGTCATACCGACCGTGTTCATCGCACCGCATCACATCCCGCCGATGGCGTCATTCCTCGTTGCGGTCCTTTGCGTCGCGTGCAGCGTGCTGCATTCGCCGCGATGCGCGGCCCAGGCGCGCTCCTCGCCCGATCGTCTGGCCGAGGTGGGAATTCCGGATATCACGAATTTCAATACATCGGTGCTGGGGTATGACGCCGCGAACTGGGTCATTCTCCGTGACCGGCGCGGGTTGCTGTATGTCGGGAATACCGATGGCGTACTGACCTACGATGGGGAAGTGTGGCGCCTGACGCCCTCACCGAACTACACGCCGGTGTTTTCCATGGCAGAGGCGGCGGACGGGACCATCCATCTCGGCGTGAACAATGCCTTCGGCCGCATTATTCGCGACAGCGCGGGCCGTGACTCGATCGAACTGCTCAGCGACCGCTTGCCGGAAAACCAGCGTCCGGTAGGCAGGGTCCGCTTCACCGCGGTGGTCGGGAATACGGTGTGGTACGCGACGACCGCCGCGCTCTATCGCTGGGATGGGCAGAATCTCCAGACCTTCAAGGCGCCGAGCAATCTCCACAGCCTGCGGCAGGTTGGTGACGAATTCTACACCGTGGTTGAGGGGCAGGGGTTGTTCGTGATCCGCGATGGGACATTCACCGCCATCCCTGGAGGAGAATCGCACACGAACCCGGAGGCGCTGCTTTCCTTCGTGCTGCCCGCGGGAAATGGACGTTCGCTCGTGGGCATCCAACACGGCGGATGGTTCATGCATGACGGCAACACCGTGCGTCCGGCCTGGACCGAGGCCACGCGATCGCGACTTCCAAAGGAAATCACCTGCGGTGTGCTGCTGGCCGACAGCACCTTCGCGATCGGGACCGTCCGTCGCGGAATCTGGATCATCGACCGCGACGGACGCGTGCGCAACGTGTTCGACGAAACCCGGGGGATTCGGGATGAATATATCCTCCATTTATATCAGGACGCGGAACGACTGCTCTGGGCGGCGCTTGACAACGGGATCACCATGATGCATTGGCCGTCGCAGGCGACCCGTTTCGGGCGCGTGACCGGACTTCGCGGACGCATCACATCGGTGATCCGCTTCCGTGACCGCATTCACGCCTGTGGAACGATGGGCGTGTTCCGGCTCCGCGACGGTGATCCGGACGCGGCGGAGCGGGAGAACCGGCAGAGCCGCTTCGAATTGATTCCGGATCTTCCCCATGGCGGATTCGCGATGCTCGACGTCGGCTCCGACCTGCTGGTGGCAACATCGTTCGGCCTCTATCTCCATGATGGGAAACGCAGCCGACTGATTTCTCCGAACGCCGCCCGTCTGCTGTACCCGATCAGCGCGTCACACGATACCATTTTGCTCGGGACCGAGCACGGTCTGGCACTGCTGCGACGCCGGAACGACGATTGGCGATGGCAATCCCATCTTCCCGAAATATCGGACATGGTGCTCTCGATTGATCGCGACCCCGACGGCTCCTGGTGGTTTGGTACCTACGGCAGCGGAGTGTATAGGGTGGAGGATCGCGGCGGCATTCCGGCGGGACGGGTGCGGCAGTACGATGTTCCTCCGGGGAAGGACAACCTCCCGGTCTTGATCTCCACGGCGGAGGGTCCCGTCCGTCTGCTCAGTGACGCGGGCAGCTTCATCCATGATGCGGTGCACGACCGGCTGCGACCGGATACCAACGCGTGGAAGGATTTGGGATATCCGTCCACATGGTCGCTGGCAAATCTTCAGTCCTTGCCTGGTGGCGGTCTGTGGATGCAGTTGCACCATCGCTGGCGAAGCCACGCCATCGCCGAGCGTGACCGCTCCGGGAAGGTCTCGCGCCGAATGCTCGGATTCATGAACAACCAGATCGTCCATACCGTGTATCCGGAGGACGACGGCGTGATCTGGTTTGGCGGCGAGGAGTATCTCTTCCGCCATGACCGCCGTCTCCCGCTCGTTCCGCCGGTGGTCGGACGGACATTGATCCGTGCGGTGTTTCGCGACGAGGAAACCGTGCTCTACTGGGGAGGCACGCCCTCGGCGCATGCGCGGCTTGTCCTGCCGTATTCCGACACCGGCGTCCGCATCCGTTTCTTCGCCCCGACGTTCCGGCAACCGGAATTCACCGAATACCGGTGGAAACTGGCGGGGCAGCAGGATCGGTGGAGCGAGTGGGAACGAAAGACCACCGCGGAATACCCCGCCCTCTCCGAGGGTTCGTATACCTTCCATGTCGAAGCGCGCACCGTCAGCGGCGAATATTGCAAATCCGCGAGCATCAACATTCGCGTCACGCCTCCCTGGCAGCGCACGTGGTGGGCGTATGCAGGGTATTTCGTGATCGCGATCGGGGTGTTCGTGATCGCGTTACGGGTGCGTACCCGGAACCTGGAACAGCGTGGCCGGCAGCTGGAGCGAACGATCCGGGAACGCACGCAGGAAATTCGTGCCCAGGCGGAGAAGATCCGCTCCCAGGCGGAAGAACTCGAAACGCTCGATTCGATCGTGCGAACGGTGAACAAGGAGGTCCGCCTCACCGATGTGCTTTCGGCGTTGCTGCAGCAGACCCTGTTGTTGTTCCCGCATGTCAACACGGCGCTCTACCTCCAGCGACACGGGGAGAACGGCACGTTCCGCCTCGTCGCCACCGTGGGGGAACCGTGCGAGGCGATCGCGTCGCGTACCTTCACGCTCTCGGAAATCATGGATGATGCGAGCAACTCGCTGCGGACCATTCAGGACGGCGTCTATGTGCTTCGCGGTCTCGAGCGGTTCTACAACGAGGATGAACCCTCGCTGACGGCGCGCCGAAAAGCCTTCATGGGCATGAGCGACATGCAGCCCGAGGGCATGCGCGGCTTTCTCGTGCTCGGCTCCGACCGCCAGCACACCTTCGACGCGGAAGACCTGCGACGACTTCTCCGTCTCCGCGAGCATGTTTCTTCCGCGGTAGCCAAGGCCCTCGCGATCCGCGAACTGGAGGAGAAGAATGATCTGCTGGACCAGTCCAACCGGCAACTCCGTGAGATGCAGGCCCAGCTCATCGTGCATGAGAAGCTGGCCGCGCTCGGCGAACTCACCGCGGGCATCGCGCACGAGATTCAGAACCCGCTCAACTTCGTCAACAACTTCTCCTCGCTTTCGCTCGAGCTGCTCGACGAACTCGAACAGGACATCAGTGCGATGATGCACGCGGAGTCGGACGCGCTGCTCGGCCTGATCGCCACCGTGCGCGGAAACTGCGAGCGCATCCGCGAACACGGCATGCGCGCGACCTCCATCGTCCGTGCCATGCTCATGCACACACGCAAGGGTGGCGGCCGGCGCGAGTTGGTGACGCTCAATGAATTTCTGGATCAGTTTGTCTTGTTGTCCTATCACGGCATGCGCATGCTGCATCCCGAACACGACCTGCGGCTCCATACCAACTACGACCGCCGGGTCGCGGGGGTAAGGATCCTTCCTCAGGAAATGAGCCGCGTCATCGTCAATATTTGCAACAATGCCTGGGAAGCCGCGATCGAGCGGGCGACCACCACGCCGGGTGGCGCGTCGCCGGAGGTGCAGGTGCGCAGCGAAGACGGAGATGACCGGATCCGCATCGTCATCCGCGACAACGGTCCCGGCATTCCGCCCTCCATCCATGCGCGAATCTTCGAGCCCTTCTTCACCACGAAGCGCAGCGGCACCAACGCGGGACTCGGTCTTTCGATGAGCTACGAAATTGTGACGCAACTGCACAAGGGAAAGCTGCTGGTCGAATCCGTCGAAGGGGAGTACAGCGAGTTCGTCATCGAAATCCCCATCGAGGACGAACACGCGGCCGAGGAATGATCCCCGGCCGCGCCCCGGAGGCTGTCGTGCCCTCCGTCATCAGATGGGTGACCAGATCACCTTGATTTTTTTACCCGGTTTGCCAGGACCCTTCGTTTCGCCGGGGAAGTCGAAACGCATCGGGTAGGCGCCCACCGTGCCACGCGCCGGATCGTCGTGCTCCTCGGCGGTGACGGGTTGTCCATTATCGCAAGGGATCACCGCGGTCACGTCGGGGATGCGTGTCAGATACAGGGTGAGCTCGACTTCGTTTGGCGCGATTTCCGGCATCCATTCCCATGGATTCGGGATTTCGGCAGACATCACGCTCTGTGAGATGATATCCGCTTCGACATCCGCCATGTCCGTGGCCTCGTCGAGGCAGAACATGCCGTTGCTGCACAGCGCAAGCGACGCCCCGAAGATGGAGTCCATGCGGATCTTCGCGATGGAGAATTCCACCCCCGCCTCGAGTTCGAGCACGAAATGATCATCAGGGATGTCATCGGGGTATTCTCCCACGGTGACCATGATTCGGACGGTGTTCGCGCTGCCGGGAAACGCGACGCGATACCACGTGTTGAGACTGAGCGGCATGGAGGCTCCTCTTTCTGGGTGTTTCGATATGGACAGGAAATTACAACGTGAAAGGTAGGGATATCTTCTGCCCATGTCAAGCACAACTTGTCTTTTATCCGGTGGACCCCTATGTTATCCAGATACGGCATATTCCACTCCAGAATCGAGACAATTGTCAGGTGCGTCATGCGATACGTGGTTGCTCTCCTCGTTTTCCTCACCGTCCCGGTCGTGGGGCAGTCGCTTCCGTCGGCCGCGACGTCCAATGACCACTGGGATTTCATCGCGGCCAACCGGATGCTGCACTGGGCGTCGAACAACGGCGCGCTCGCGCGCAATCCGCTGACCCTGGGTCCGGGCCTGGAATGGCCACGGGGAAGTGGTGCGATGCTGGTGATGACGGAAGGATTGATCGTGTTCGGCATGGTGGAGAACCAGCCGCGGGTTTCGGGCGCGACCTACAATCACGGCTGGCAGGCGGGCCACATCCTCCCCGACGGGACGGCGGACGATCCGGCCGCACCCATGCATCGGGTGTACCGCATCCATCAACCCGATCCGGTGTATTGGCAGGCGCTGCCGGCGACCGACCGCCAGCGCATGCTGCGCGATCTGCGCGAGTGGCCGGTGGCACTCGGAGCGCCATGGGTCGACGCGGACGGAAACGGTGTGTACGAACCCGATACCGCGCGCTGGCTCGCGGGGGAGGTGACCGATGCACCCCGTCTGCCGGGTGACGAGGCGTTGTGGTTCGTGAGCAATGATCTCGATTTCCAGAAGAATCGGGCGGTGTACGGGACCGAGGGCTCCGGTTTGGAAATGCGGACCATGATCTGGGCGTCGGCGGGGCATCCGCTGCTCGAGAACGTGGTGTTTCGTGAACACACCCTGATCAACAAAGGGGATCAGCCCATCCTCGACATGCACATCGGGGCCTGGGAGGACGTCGATGTGGGTGACCCGTTCGATGATTACTGCGGCGTTGATACCGCGCTCGGGATGGCCTATTCCTACAACGGTCGTCGAACGGACGAGATCTACGGCGTTCCCCCCGCCACCGGTACCGTGTGGCTGCAGACGCCGGTGATTCCCGCCGCGGGCTCCACGGCGCGCTTCGGTCTCGGCATGCGGCCTGATCACGCGAATCTGCCGCTCTCCGCGTTCTCGTATTATATCGGTGGCAGCAGTGTCTATCGTGAACCACAACCCGGCGACCTGTCCGGTGCGATCGACGTGCAGAAGAATTTCCTCGGACGCAAGGCAGACGGGTCGGGGTATGTCGATCCGACCACCGGCGCGGGTCCGGTGGCCCACTGTCATGCGGGCGATCCCGTTGCCGGAACCGGCTGGATCGATGGGATCGTCTCCCGACCCGGCGACCGCCGGTACCTTTCAGGCAGCGGGACCTTTTCCCTCGCTCCGGGTGACACGCAGAAAGTTCTGTTCGCCCGTGTTGCCGTCAACGGTGGGAATCACCTGCTCGCTGTCCGCTCCCTGCGCGCGGCCGCGCGGCAGCTGCATGATATTTACCGGAATCTCCCGATGGGCGTGACGCCCCCGGTGTTCACCGCGCGTCTGGTCCACCTCGCACCGGCCGGTTCCTATGAAGTGCATGCCACGGGCGGACCCTTTCCCGACGGCACGTCCCTGGTCCAAGCCGTGCTGCGCGCTCCCGACGGCGCGGTCATGCAGACCGCGGACATGCACGACGATGGCCAGCATGGCGACGGTGCCGCGGGTGACGGGGTGTATGGCGTCACGCTCGCCGGGGCGGGCCGGTCGACCGGCGCCGACCTTTTCATCCTGAGCACCGATCACGGCCTTGCGCGGGAGTGGTTCGTCGATAGCGCGTTGCCCCTGCCGGGACGCGCGGATGTGGCCTTCACCGAGGTGGTGCTCGATACACCGAAACCCGACGGCAGGGCGCAGCCGGGGGAACATGTCCGTCTGCGCCTGCGCATCACGAATGCGGCCGCGGTGGAAATGGGACCATGGAGTCTCTTTCTCCGCGGCGACGCCTCCCGCGCCGCCGATCGCGCGGTGCAGCGATTCGTCGACACCCTGGCACCGGGCGCGATCCTGCATCCGGTGTTCGATGCCGACGAGATGGGGACGTACATCGCGTTCGATCTTCCCGCCGAAACACCCCCGGGAATCTACTCCATCCCGGTGACACTGATGAGCGCACAACACTGTGCCTGGGAACAGAACCTCGCGATACTCGTCGATTCGCTCGTGGTGCCCACGTCGCACGGGCTGCTCGCGCATGTCGCGGGAAATGCGACGGGAACACTCGCCTACCTGCGCACCGATATCGCCGCCCTCACCGACCATGATTACCGGGTGAGCATCGAGGGCGAGGACTTCAACGAGAAAACCATGCACGTCGAGGACGTCACCCTCGGCACGACTCTGCGACGCGATCTCGCGCTCCCGGATCGTTTCCATCCGCTTTCTCCCGTGATCGATGGCTGGCAGCTCAGTATCGGCACGGCATTCGACCATCGGATCTACATCGACGGCATGCAGCGCGAGGATCGTTTCGTCGACGACGCGCACGGAGTGTTCTCCGCGCCGGAACGCACCTGGTTCACGCTCTACGAAGACGACCTGCTCTGCGCCGACGAGAGCTTCCTCGGTTCGGCGCGGTGGCACTACGATCTGAAGCCCGTGCGTCTGGTCTTCGACCGCGCGGCGGGACAACGCGGCGTGCTGTACCATCGCGGCATGAATCCGAATTACGGCTATCAGGGCACCTATGACATGCCCGTCCGTGCGTATGACATCAGCGACACGGCCAATCCACGGCGATTGATGATCGGCTTCCTCGAACAGCGCAACGCGCCGACCTGCGACAGCATCTACATGCCGTCGACGGTGGTCAACCATCGCGAGATCCTGCTCGTGTTCGAGGATGATTATTCGGAGCAACCGGATCCGAAGTTCGAGAAACCGTTGGACACCCGCGCCCCCGCGCACGCCCTGCTCTACACCGTCGTCGCCCTGCGCGACACCGCCGCGCCGATGTTCGAGGATGGCGATACCTACACGATCACGCCGCGCATCCCCGTGAGCAAACGCGACGTGTACATCCTCTCCAAACCCCGTCCGGTCGGCGTGGAGTCCGTTCCCTCGCGTCCCGCCGCGGTCGCATTGCGTGACTGCTACCCGAATCCCGCGGGGACGGGTGTTTCGGGGGGGACCGCGGTGCGCGTGGATTTCGACACGCCGGGCGAAGGACCCGTGCGTCTCACGCTCTACAACACGCTCGGGCGCCGCGTCGCCAGAATCGTTGACCAGCGGCTCGAAGCCGGAACGCATCGACTGACGTTTGACACGGCGTCGTTGCGGAGCGGGATCTACATCGTGCTGCTCGAAACCGCGACCGCGCGGGAAACGCGCACGTTGTCGATTATTCAGTAACGCGTTTCTTCCGCTTACGATTTCGAGCGGTAGGTGACCTGGATTCTCGTCCGGAAATTCTTGAGGAAGCCCGGATCGACGTCCTGCATCTCCGACGCCTCGGGGTTGAGATCCATCACGCTGACAAACGGGGTATTCCGCAGGATGAACTCATTCCCCTTGCCCGGCTGAAAGACATTGTACTGTTCTTCATACGACCACCCGAGCTGGTCGATCAGACGATCCTGATAGAACTGGATCACCGCCTCGTGCGAGTCCTCGCAGATGAGCGTGATGAAGTCCAGCGCGGCCGTGCCCTCGCCGATCGTGCCGTTGCGGACGATGCAGGATCCGGGATAGGCCGGGATGTCGATGGTGCCGGCGGACGGGGCGTCCTCGGGATGCACCGCACGGTACGCGTCGGCCTTCATTTTTGCCCACGGGGCGTAGGCGTTGCCGGATACCCGCGGCGCGCCGCTCACCGACGCGGTGAATGCCTCGTACTCCGCCGCGCTGGTGGTTTCCTGCTGGCTGTTCTGCCGGCCGCACGCCACGAGCAGCGCGGACGCGAGGAGGAGGGAAAGAAGGTTCTTCATGACGGCCTCGTTGTATGGTGAGGAAAACGTGGGGACGATGGCGCGGACCGTCGCGGCGTCGACAGGAACGTCGACGGGCGGCCGATGGCAGCAGGTAAAAAGGTGCGTAACTCTTTATATCGGGGCGGGAATGGTGCCCGAGGTGCGGACGCGCGGGGCGCGAGGTGCGTGCGGGAGGCAGAAATTGCTATTGTCAAATACTGATGCGGGTAATTACAAAAAACGAACGACGATGTCAAGTCCCCGTGGCGGTTGACATTCAAGGGGAATCTTGTTAATTAGCGCGCACACATGGAATCAGACCAGCAGCACCTTTATTTCAGGAGCCCCCGTATGCAGCGCATTCCATTCCATCGAACGGTCACCGCCGTGGTGGCCGCGTGTGCCATGTTCGCACTCACATCGACCGCCTCCGGGCAATTCAATCCATCCAGTCTGAAGAAAAAAGCGAAGGAAGCCGCCTCCGCCGTCGTGGGCGGTGCCGCGCAATCGGGACAGCAGTCAGGGCAGACGGGCACGGCGGTGGTGATCCCCGACGGCGAGAGTCCGGAGGAAACCATCAACAAGGCCGCCGAGGCGCTGCGTCCGTTGTTCGACATCCGCAGTGTGTATCAGGGACAGTTCGCCAGCAAGACCAATGCGCAGGAATTCTACAACAACTGCCGTCAGGCTGATTACGCGACGCAGCGCGCGCGAGTGCAGCAGGCGGTCGCGATGAGTCCCGAGGCGCGGGTGCGCGAGGAGTACACCTACAACCGGGTCATGGAGAAATTTCCCGAGCATTTCGCCACACTGACCACCGCACAGCTCATTCCGGAAATCAACAATGCCATCGAAACGGCGTACGCCGAGAAAGGCAAGGGTCCCTCGCGCGCCGGCGCGGCGCTGGAAGCGGCCGAGGCCGCGGTGCTCGTGGCCGACGGTATCCTGCTCGTCACGCCGGACCATCCCGACGTGACACGCTTGCGCGCCGATGCCATGGCGGCCGCCGAGAGCATGGGCGCGGCGAAGGAGAAGGTGTATACCGGCTCCTTCCACAAGGAGCACGCCGGGAAGATCGTCTTTTCCTCGCAGCCGATCGTGGCGGGACAGGAGAATCCCGCGGCGCTGCGGTCGTCCTTCACCGCACAGGATGACATCTATGGGATGATGTACTTCCGGGGCACGTTCAAGGAAGTCAGCGGCGGCTCGGGGCGGGGCTACACCAAACTCTTCGTCGACGGCAATGAGAAGGTGAGTTATGATTTCAATCTTCCCGCCGATCAGGCGGCGCACGCATGGTTGAAATCCGAAATCATCCCCGATCCCGCATCGAGCACGACACGCGGCGCGGCGATGTTCACCAAGGCGATCAGCGAACTCTCGCCACGCCGGCATGCGATCAAGGTCCAGACGCTCGATGGGGACTGGAAGGTGCTCGCCGAGGGTGAATTCACCCTTGATTGCACGGGCGGTCTCGATCGCGTGGCCGACGTGCATACCCGGATCGGCGCGCAAAAGCTCGCCGCCGTCCGGCTGCCCGAACCCGCGATGCGCAACGCCGCGCTGGAGAAGGAATGCATGGCCGCTCTCCGGGACTGGAAGGAAAAACCCCTCAAGGTCGTTATCACCGACCGTGACTGGACCATCCAGTATCATCCGATCACCGGCGCCATCACCTCGCGCATCATCAACACCACGGTCGCGATGAAAAAGCCCGATGGGGGGTGCCGCATGTTCGTCATTTCCTTCCAGCAGCAGTACGCTGGGGGAAAATACGGCAAGGCGCAACAGTATGGCGTCGGCGATTCGGCCGATCTTCCATGTGACCACGTGAAATGATGCAGGCTGCCGGCGGCGACCAACCCGGCGGAATCACGCGCGCACGCCGCCGGCAGCATTCAACCGATCTCATCCGACAAGGAAATACGATATGGGAAAGTACAATTCCTACGACCGCATCGCGGATCTGTATGACCACTATGTCCACGCCGATTATGACCTGGCATTCTGGCTCGCGGAGGCGAAGGACGTCGTCGATGTGCTGGAGGTGACCGCGGGAACGGGACGGGTGTCCATCCCCCTCGCTCGCGCGGGCAAGCGGGTCACGGCGGTCGACATCAGCCTCGGCTTGCTCAAACGGCTGCGTGACAAGGCCGAAACCGATGCGCTGGCGGTGACCACGGTGCACGCCGACATGCGGGACTTCGACCTCGGGCGGACCTTCCCGCTCGTGATCGTCCCGTTTCACTCGCTCGAGGAAATTCACGACGATTGCGATGTCACGGCGGCGTTGCGTCGGATCCGGGCGCATCTCGCGCCGGGCGGTCGCGCGATCATTACCCTGCACAATCCCGCGCGAATGCTTGGGGGTGACGCGGGCTACCGACGCCTCATGGCGGACGAGACCCTGCCCAACGGCAACCGCATGCTGTTCTGGCATACCCGGCACTATGATCCCGCAACGCGGGAAGGACACAGCTACCAGCAGTACGAGGAATATGATGTCGACGGTCTGATGATCCGCATGCGGCTGTTCACCCCGCATTATCACCTGCGCGATCATGATGACTTCGCGCAACTCGCCGACCGAGCCGGGCTGCGCATCACACGCCGCTGGGGCGGCTACGGACACGAGGAGTTCGAGGAAGGAAGCGGGTACGTGATTCTCGAACTGAAATCGGCGGAGGCGTGACCTCCCGCTTATCGATAGAAGTACACCGACAACACCGTTTCCTGGCTGGACCAGTCGATCGTCCCCAGTGTGACGACATGCGTCTCACCCTGGCTGTCGACCGAGGTCTGTCGCCATGAGAGATTGCTCACCGTCGGCTGCGCGGCGGATCCACGGAGCTGGGAACCCATCGGCATGCCGGGGATGACCTCGATCGGGAAGTTGGTCAACGCCACCGACGATGTGAACGTGTAGTCGCCACCATACCCGATGCCCGAGGTGATGGCGGTCAGCACCGCGATGCTTTTCCCATCCTCGGCGAGCCGTCCCGAGATGGCGGTGTTCATGTCAAGCCCCGACAGGTTGTAGGAATAATCGACGCTGAACTCCTTTTTATTCCAGGACAGGGGGAGCGTCGCACCGACCCTGTTGGACCAGATGATATTCGGAATGTCCTGTCCGTCGCTGGTCTTGATCGTGCTTGGCGGCGTGGTATCCATCCCGCTGAGCGTGACCATGATCGAGCGCCACTCGGTCACCTGCACCGTGGCGGTAGCCGTACCGGCGGGATCGCTGCTCCCGGGCACGAACATCGTCACCGCCACCGTGTAAGCATCCTGCTCCTCGAACGCATGCGTGATCGTGCTGTCACCCGTGCGCGAGGCCGTCTCGCCATCACCGAAATCCCATTCGAAGCGGGCGTCCGCGGGCGCGGTGCCGTTGTGGCGGACAACGAGGCGCAGATCCTGATTCACGCCGACGATGGTGTCGGCCGGTTCGATCCACAACGACTGCAGACGGATCTTGCACCATTGGAATCCGGCCCAGGAGAACGTGTTCCTCCCGGCGGCCTTCGCGTTGACCTGGATACCGACCAGGTTGTCCTTCGTCGGACGCTCGACCGTGATAATGCCGGCCGGCTCCTGTTTCTCCACTTCGCCGATCGATGGCAGGTCGATCCAGGCGGTCAGGGACATCGGGATGCTTTTATCCGCGGGAACGATCTCCACCGTGAATTCCGAATAGGGAAGGAAGGTGGTTTTTCCGCTCGCCGCGTCGAGCAGTTTCACCCGCGGCAGTTCGTCATTGTCGACGGGCACGGCCCAGAGTTCGTAGGCGGGATACTGTCCCGCCCCGATGGTTTTCGCGGCGACCTTTTGCCAGATACGGTCGATCTCCTTCGCGTCACAGATGGTCGAGAAGGGGATGAAGACGATGTTGTCGTAGGAGAAGGTCTGTCCGTTGGCCAGCGCCGTCGCGTTCGCCGCGGAGGTGTAGGGACGGAATTTCCTCGTCCCAAAGTCGAAGGTGATCGTCCCCTCCGTGCCCGGATAATTCGGGTCGTAGACCTTCAGCGTGCCCACGGCCGGCCCAATCACATATTCGTAGGCGAGGATGGCATGCGCGGCCGCGGAGGGGTCGCCGTCGACGGAGAGATACAGGAACTGCGGCTGGTTGTTGACCAGCATCGCGTAGCAGAGGCTCCAGAAATGATCTTCCTCGGACTTCTGCAGAAAGCCGTCAAGGGGGCTGCTGCCGGTCGATGTCCAGAAGCTGTTGTCCGTCACGAACGCCCGCTGCAGTTCGGCGCAGAACTTGATGCCGGTCGCATCGTCCTCCCAGATCTTCGGGGTCGGGAACCACAGCGCGTCATTGTCGAAATGCGTTGCGAGCAGGATCGATGCGTTGAAGTTCCGGTAGAATTGCGCCGCGCCGATGCTCATGCCCGCGCAGATGCCACCGGGTTCGGGGTACGCACCATCATTGACGAAGGACCACCCATTCGCCTGGGGATCAAAAAAGCTCATGAATCCGCCACCCTCGCGCAGCAGGTCGATCTGCGTCGCGGAAACGACGATCTCGGAAAAATGACGCACGGCCACATCCAGCCATTCATCGGATCGTCCCACGGGCGCGATCGCCTCGAGCGTCCCCGCCGCGCGATCGTAATAGAAAGCCACCGGGAAACGTCCGGCGAGACCCGGCAGGGGGATGCGCAGGCGCATCGGTTTCGCCGCGAATTCCCCGCCGTTCTCGATGCGGATCAGTGGCGTGATGGGAGTGAAATGCGCACCGAACTCATGTCCCGTGATTTCCCCATGGGAAATCGTCAGCGGCATCGCCGATGCGGCGGCACCCACCGGGATTTCGAGTTCCATGCCGTCGAGCGGGGAACCGCTGCCCTCGACCGTCACGGTCGTGCCCGCCGTCACGGACTGCTCGAACACCTGCGTCATTGCACCGGTACGGATTTTTCCCGAGTCGTTGTTCGGTGACGACGGATCGTCCCCGGAACAGGCGGGGAAAAGCAAGGTCGCCGACAGAAATACGCCGATCATCACGCGCACGAGGCGCGGGAGACGCTGCGAAGGTGTGCGATGGGAAACTCGGGGTGCGTGCTCGGAATGCGCGTTGTTCATGACAGGTGCTCCGCGATGGAAAACGTATGTGGGATATCTGGAGTGGAATATATGAAAAACAGTGAAGAATTTCCCCCATGCGGGTGATTCTCGCGCCGGGACGGCAGGCGCGAGACGGGGAAATTCTTCGTCATGGTGGAATCTCTCGCGGCGCATGCGTATTCTTCCGCACACGCAACAGCACGGATCCCACATGGCCGCCATTCCGAAGATCAAGGACAGCATGCTCTCCCGCATCTGGGAGGAACTCAAGCATATCAATTACCAGCAGCTCAACGAGAAGGCGGGACGGGGATTCACGCTCGTGCTCGCGGGAAGCCCGGAGGAAATCGACGGCATGCGTGCCTGGCTCGAGTCCGTCGACTATCCGCTGCTGCGGCAGTGGGCGGGCGCGGCGCGCCGGAAACAGGATGTGGATCATGCCCGCATGCGGCGGCGGCTGCGCACGGTACGCATCGAGGACGCGGGGGATCTCGCCGCCTTGGCGGAGGAGGATCAGGTGCTGCTCCGGCAGGCGTTGTGCTGCATCACCACGCCGCGATGGGCCTCTCTCCTCGCACCGCACGCAACCACACTGCAGGTGTTCGAACCAGGCGGCGGGGAGGAGCTCGCCGACGAGTTGCTCGAGGCGCATGCCGACTTCCGCTTCGCGTTGAGCTACAGTTTCCCCGCGTTCCGTGCGGCGCACGCGCGGCGCGAGATCCGCGCCACCGCGATGCAGAACGCCGGCTGGGCGTTGTTCACCGCCGCGCCGAACCTTGTCCCGAATCCCGGCCAGGTATTCACCGTCCCTGCCGAGGCGCTGTCGGATTTCGTCGTGCTCACGACCAATGAAATCAAGATGATGTTCGAACTCGTCGCGCTCTGCGGGCGTCGCGTGCAGCCGCTGCAGGTCGTGCCCGAGCTCGGCATCATCCTCGGCCTCGCCAAGCTCGCCGAGGTCACCGCCACGAATCTCGTCGGCAAGGCGCCCGGGGCCGGACCCGTCATCAAGGGCGGCGTGGCCTACGCGTTCACCGCCGCCATCGGGGAGGCGCTGTTCATCTACCAGCTTGCCGACGTGCAGGTCGGCAAGGACTTCATCGAGGAACGCGCGCGGGCGTGGCTGGCCGAAGGGAAGAAGGTCGCGCAATCGCTCCTTCGCCGCGGGGGAAAAGACTGAGTGCGCCCGCGAACCTGCCCGGGATTGCAATCCTCGCACGAAATTCCTATGTTCACGAAATTCCGATGCGATTGTCTGCAGATGTGGTTGCGCGGGAGTACTCTGTGACAGCTGAC
>JAVFAS010000028.1:0-41792 GCA_034002405.1 Bacteroidota bacterium
AAGGTTTCGAGCGTGCTCATGTGATTGGCGACGAACACCGCCGGGCCATGCAATCCGCGAAGATGCTCCATCCCCTCGATGTGCAGGCGACAGCCCGCATGCTCGAGCGCGTTGATGATGTCAAGACTGCTGTCAACCCACTCGGCCTCGCCGTAGCGTCCGTGCTTCGCGGCGTGGGACGCGCGGAAGACCACACGAACGGTGTCAAGATAAAACGCCAGGGTCGGGGGAAGCATGGAGGGTTTCCGGTCGTCCGGCGTGTGGTAGCTGTCGCGCTGCGCGAGAATGGTGCCGTGGGGGATCATGGCGATGATGGCTGATGGCTGATAGCTGATGGCTGATGGCTGATGGCTGATGGCTGATGGCTGATGGCTGATAGCTGATGGCTGATGGCTGATAGCTGATGGCTGATAGCTGATGGCTGATGGCTGATGGCAAATAACGAATTTTGGAGGAGAGATGGAAAAGGAAGAAGGTGGAGGGTGGGTGGTGGGTGGAAATGGACGACGCCGGGTGGGGACACCCGGCGTCGTCATGTGGAGATCGGAATTAGAGATTCCAGAGTCCGTTTTTCTTCAGGACGTCATGCGAGATCACGAGTTTCTGGATTTCGCTGGTGCCTTCGAAAATGCGGTTGATGCGGCTGTCGCGGTAGATGCGCTCGATCGGCAGCTCGCGTGAATAGCCCATGCCACCGTGGATCTGGACGGCATAGTCGGCGACCTTGTCGAGTCCTTCGCTACAAAGCAGTTTGACCGCAGCGGACTGTGTCGAGATCTTCTTGCCGGCATCGTAGTCGGCCGCGGTGCGGTAGACGATGCTCTCCATCGAATACGTGATGGCCCACATCTCGGCGAGCATGAACTGCACGGCCTCGAAATGCGCAATCGGGGCGTCGAACTGTTTGCGTTCCTTGGCATAGCGCGCCGAAAGCTCGATCAGTTCCTTGCAGGCGCCGACGCAGCAGGCGCCGAGGCCGAGACGTCCGGCGTCGAGCGTCTTCATCGCGGTCAAGAAACCGCGACCGTCGGCACCGATCATGTTCTCCTTCGGGATCCGGACATCCTTGAACGTGATGGCATTGGTCATGCTCCCGCGGATGCCCATTTTCTTTTCCTTGGGTCCGGCACTGAACCCCGGCCACTTCGTCTCCACTACAAAGGCCGTTACGCCGCGCGGCGTGCGGGCAAACACCGAAATAATGTCGGCGATGGCACCGTTGGTGATCCAGAGTTTCTCGCCGTTGAGCACCCATTCGTCGCCATCGAGCTCGGCGCGGGTGCGAACGTTGAAGGAGTCGGAGCCCGCGGTGGCCTCGGTCAGGCCGAACGCGGCGATCTGTTCTCCCGCGCAGAGCTTCGGAAGATATTTCCGCTTGAGTTCCTCGGTACCCCCGAGGTAGATCGCATTGGTGCCGATCGACATGTGCGCGCCGATCATGGTCGCGGTCGAGAGACAGCCGCGACCCATTTCCTCCTGGGCGATGCAGTAGCCGACTTCGCCGAATCCGCCGCCACCGTATTCCTCCGGAAACACGGTGCCGAACAACCCGACCTCACCCAGCTTCCGGATCAGATCACGGGGAATTTCCTCGTTCTCGTCGATCTGTCCCGCGATGGGCTTCACTTCGGCATTGACGAATTCGCGCACCATGTCGCGGAGCATGTTCTGTTCTTCGGTGAAAGCAAAGAGATTCATGGGCATGTGTCTATAGTAGGTGAAACGGAATCGTTTCCTGGATGCGGCATGCGGGTGACTCTGTCAGATATCGGGATCCGATCATCCGGTATATGCCGCCACGATAAGCTGCCGCTCTGTGTAACGACGTTGACCGTCAGACGACCCCGGTGGGATCCCAGCTGCTTTTATCGAGCAGGGTGAGGTCGGCGTATTCCCACGGTGATTTCTGTCCGACGTAGCTGATCTTGCTCTCGCCTCCGTCCACCCCGATGGTGTTTCCGTTAATGAACTCCGTGCCGGGTTGAAGCAGGGCGATGATCGCGTGGGCGACATCCTCGGGTGTGGTTGCCCGGGCGAAGGGATTCTTCGCCTTCGCCGCGTAGAGCATGTTTTTCGCACCGGGGATTTTCGAGAGCGCCGGGGTTTCGGTCACGCCCGCGAGAAGGGCATTGCATGTGATGCCGCGGGGACCGAGTTCGATCGCAAGCTGGCGGATATAGCTTTCGAGCGCGGCCTTGGCGGCCGACACCGCGCCGTAGAAGGGCAGGTTGAGATTGGCACCATCGCTGGTCATCGCGAAAATGCGGCCGCCGCGTCCGAGCAGTTCGCGGCGGACTGTGTCCTGTGTCCAGTACACCAGCGAGTTCGCCATCACATCGAGCGTCATCTCGAGCTGGGTTTTCTTGATCATCTCCGAATCGCTGCGTCCAACCAGCGGGCGAAGGGTGCCGAACGCGAGACTGTGCATCAGGACCTTGACCTCGGCGTGCCCTTCGCGGTGGTAGCGCTCGACGAAATCATCGAGGATTTTCGCGCGCTTGTGTTCGTCCGCCGCGTTCTCGTTGTAAAACACCGCGTGGTGTCCGGTGGCCTCGATATCCTTGATGAGGCGCTGCACGGCGGGCATGGTTGCCTGCCGGTCGAGATGAACGCCGAGAATGTTGTACCCGTTCTGTGAAAGCCCGCGTGCCGCCGCGGCTCCGAAGCCGGAGGAGGCACCGAGAATCAGGGCCCATTGGTTTCCAGGTTTGCGTGTCATTTCCTGTTCGCGTTGTTCTGTTCGCAAAATCGTAATCATATAAAGTACGCAAATCGGGGAAATATTCATCGCGCGGATTGCGCCGCGGATCGCACGGGCACATTCGGTCGAGATCGAAATCGAGCCCGAGATCGAAATCGAGCCCGAGATCGAAATCGAAATCGAAATCGAGATCGAAATCGAGATCGAGCCCGAAATCGAAATCGAGATCGAAATCGAGATCGAAATCGAGATCGAGCCCGAGATCGATGGCGATATCGATAGCGATTGTATTGATTGCCCCTCCGTCAGTACATTGAGGAATGACGAAGAAACTTCCGCTCCGATTCTTCGACCCTGACGGCATCGACTGCCGACACTTCAATGGGTACAAGCCGTGTTTTCCCGGCATCGACTGCACCGCGCAGTGTCAGCGGCAGGATGCGATGGGAACGCGCGTGCTGGTGATCAACCTCGACGCGATGGGAGATGTGGTGATGAGTACCGCGCAACTCGTGGGCATGAAGCGCGCGTGGCCGTCCAGTCACATTTCCTGGGTCACGCGGGCGAACGCCGCGCCGCTGCTGCGGCATAATCCGCTCATCGACCGTGTGCTGGTGTGGGACGATGTGTCGCGCCTCGTGCTTGCGCGGCAGCGCTTCGATATCGTGCTCAACGCGGACAAGTCCGCCGACGCCTGCGCGTTCGCCGCCTCGCTCGATGCCGCGGAACTGCGTGGATTCACGCTGTCGAAGCGGGGACAGGTCATTCCCGCCAATGCGGCAGCGGCGTACAATTTCCGCATGGGGATCGATGACGAACTGAAATTCCGCCTCAACCAGCGTACGGGACAGGATATTCTCGCCGAGACCTGGCAGCTTCCGTATGAACAGGATGAATACATCCTGAATCTCACGGAGGAGGAATATGCGTTTTGCGCGACGACGCGGACGGCGTGGGGTCTTGACGGTTCGGTGGTCGTGGGCTTCAACACCGGCTGCTCGGAGTTGTTTCCGAACAAGAAAATGACCGTCGAACAGCATGTCGCGCTCATCACCCGGCTCGCATCCGACGCGCGGCTGCGCTTCCTGCTGCTTGGGGGTCCCGAGGACACCGAGCGCAATGCGCGTATCGTGGATCTCCTCGCGCCTCTCGGGCTCGGGGCGCGGCTGGTCGCCACGCCCACGCGCGAGGGACTGCGTCGCGGTATCTGCTATGAAAACCTTGCCGACGTGGTCGTCACCGGCGACAGCTTCGGCATGCATCTCGCCATCGGACTGCGCAAGCATGTGCTTGTCTGGTTCGGCCTCAGCTGTTGGGAAGAAATCGACCTGTACGGACGCGGCCGGAAATTCATTCCCGACGGACTCGCCTGCGCGCCGTGCTGGAAGCGCAGCTGTCCCTACAACCTCGAATGCATCGCCATGATCGACCTCGACGGCATCATAACCGCCGTGCGCGATTTCGCCGACACGTTCGTCCCCACCAATCCGGAGCCTCAATGACACCGCATCCTTCACCGAGACATCGTGTGCCTGCCGCGATCATCACCGGAATCCTGTTCGCGCTTGCGTTCGCCGCCTGTGATTCCCAGCCGTCGGTCGAAGACCGCCTGCGCGGCCAATGGAAAAATGGCGACGGGAATCTGATCGGTTTTTCCGCCGAGGGCGCGGCCACGGTGGGACAGGAGGGACTCGACGGCACGGGCGACTGCCGCTACGAAGTGCATGGGGACACCGTGCTGGTGACATTTCCGGTGAACGAGGAAACGGATGCCTATGTCGTCTATTCCATGGGACTCGATGGCGACACGCTGCGTATCCGCGGGCTCGAGCGTTTCGAAGGTGGTGCGTCGATGCGGCTCACCGTGGAAGAATATGCGGCGCAGTCGGGACGTCCGCTGTACAAACTCGATTTTCTCAAGGAGAAGGAAACGAAGAAGGTGGCACCATGACGCGAAAAACCACGAAGCGCGGCGGCATTCCCGCGGATCGTCCCCTCATCGCCCCGTCGCTGCTCTCCTGTGACTTCGCGCGTATCGGCGAGGAAGTCCGCGCCGTCGAAGACGCGGGCGCGGATCTCCTTCACATCGATGTGATGGACGGACATTTCGTGCCGAACATCACCATCGGTCCGCTCATCGTCGAAGCGGTCAAACGCCACGCGCGTACCCCTCTCGACGTCCACCTGATGATCAGCGATCCCGATCGCTACCTCGCGGACTTCGCGGACGCCGGCGCCGACATCCTCACCGTGCATTGGGAAACGTGTCCGCATCTTCATCGCACCGTACAGGCGATTCACGCACTGGGCCTCCCCGCGGGGGTGAGCCTGAATCCCGCAACGCCCGTGTGGCTGCTCAAGGACATACTCGGTGACATCGATATGGTGCTCATCATGAGTGTCAATCCCGGCTTCGGCGGTCAGCGTTTCATTGCCCAGGCCCTGGAAAAAATTTCCGAGCTGCGCGCACTGGCCGATGACATCGGCTGCACCGACCTGCGCATCGAAGTCGACGGCGGCGTCACGCGTGACAACGCGGCCGGAATTCTCGCCGCCGGCGCCGACATCCTCGTTTCGGGATCGGCCGTGTTCAAATCCGGCAACTACGCGGAATACATCACCACGCTGCGCGGCTAGTCTGACCGGTTCGCCATCGTCATCGATCTCGATTGCGAAATCGATAGAAATAATCAAGACCTGGAACTCCGATGCCCGCGTTTCCTGTTCTTGCAAGAGCATCCGCACTGTGACAAGACACTCAGAAACGGGGAATACAAAATGATGGTGCCACCGATCGCGATCCCGCCCACGAGCCCCTTGCGCTGCGCGCGCGAACCACATCGGCCCGCGGTGCCGGAAGATGACGTGACGCGCATGTGGCTGCAGCGCGCCCGTCCCGATATCGCATTGCGCACACGCTGTGGCTGTTCGCTTCGGGTGATCCATCCCGGCGTGCCCAACCGGCATGATGGTCCGGATTTTCTCGGTGCATCGGTCGCGATCGACGGGACATTGCGTCGCGGGGATATCGAAGTGCACACGCGGCCGGAGGACTGGCTGCGGCACGGTCATGGCGGCGACCCGCGCTACGCACGGGTTGTCCTCCACGTCTGTCTCTACGACGGGGACTTCCCCGCGCATATTCCCGGGATCGTCCTGGCATCGCAACTCGGTCGTTCCTTCCGTGCGGCCTGGTCCGACGCGCGCGACGCCCGCACGCCCCATCCCTGCCGACGCGCGGGTATCCCGCGGCATCCGGATGAGACCGCGCGGATCGCGACGATGGCCGCGCTTCTCTCGGCGCGCCGTTTCGCGAACAAGTCTCGACGGCTTGCGCAGCGGTTTGACGTGCTCGCGCGAGTGGCGCCGGAAGCCGCGTCCTTCCGCCAACTGATGTACGAAGCCATCGCCCGTGCCGCGGGGTATGGCGGCAATGAAGACCTTTGTGAGTCCATCGCCCGTGCGGTACCGCTGCGGACGCTCCTCGCGCTTCCGGCACCACGACGACACGCCGCGCTCGCGGGCGCGGCGCCCGCCGCGGGAAACTCCTCCGCGGTCATGCCACACAACCGACTCACGCGACGGCTGTCCTGGTTTGCCGCATTCGCGCCGCGGCTCGATGACCGCACGTGGTGGCGCGAACTGATCGACGGTGTACGCCACGGCACCGGTGATCCGACGCGCTTCCTCGGATGCTTTCACATCCCGGAGCACCGGGACAATCCCGGTGCCGCACGCGTGGCCGAAATCGTGATCAATGTTCTGGGGCCGGTTCTCTCCCTTTACGCCCGGCGTCACGGAGATGCGGCGTTGGCGCGCGCGGCGACGGCATTGTATTTCTCCACGATCCCCGCGCCCGCCAACAGCCATACCCGTTCCTTTCGTCTTGTCCACGGTCTCGCGACCGGGACGGCCGAGATGCAACAGGGACTCATCGAGCTCACCACTGAATTCTGCCGTACCCAGCAATGTCGCGCATGCCTGAACGCCCGCCTCTGAGTATGCGCGATTCCTCTCCACATCGCCCGCCCTCTTCCGTCGCGGGGATGAAGACCGCAGTCGCGTGGATTGCAATGCTGTGCGGCCTTCTGCTGGCGTTGCCGGCGCCGGTGCTGGGGCAGGTGGTGCCGCTGTCCCGTGGCGCGCCGCCACGTGTGCGCGGGCTGATCGTCTATCATTACAGCGGACAGACCTTCCTGCGTTGGGAATCGGCGGGGACACACGTTCGCCGCTATATCGTCTACCGCTCACGGCGTCCGCTGCGCACCGCACTGGCACTGCGGCAGGCCGAACAGCGCTACGACATCGCGCCCGGGAGCGCGGTGAACCGGCGGTTGAGCGACGTGCTGCGACTTCCCGTGTTCTACCGTCTCCCCGGTCCGCGCGGCGTGCTGGATGCGGGACGTGAATGCTTCGTGGCCACCACGACGGAGTCGGGGCGCTGGTACTATGCCGTCACCGCGGTCGGACCCGACGGAGAATTCAGACAGATTCGTCCGGGAAAGAACGCCGTGCAGTCCGGCGTGCGCGAACAGGTCGCCGTGCCCGCCGCGATTTTCCAGGGCCGCCATACCTACGATGGGAGGGGAATCGATGTGTTCGCGCACTGGACCACCAACCGCGATATCCCGGGGTATCCGGCCATGGGGACACTGCCCTCGCAGGCCTACAACTTCGCGGTGCAGAAAAACGGCAAGGCCGACATCCATCCACTCACCGTGCGGCTGCACGGCCGTGGCGACCATTTTCTCAATCACGCGAACAGAAACGACAATCCGCAGGAGTACATCCTCGCGCTCGACGATGCCATCGGCGCCACCGACACCCCGTCGTTCTGGTTCGGTTACGATCGCGGTCTCGATTTCTCCCGTCGTGGACGTCTCCCCGAATCCGCGCCA
Organism: Bacteroidota bacterium; assembly: GCA_034002405.1. Classification (GTDB taxonomy): domain Bacteria; phylum Bacteroidota; class Ignavibacteria; order SZUA-365; family SZUA-365; genus SZUA-365. The sequence continues at coordinate 7,600 of JAVFAS010000028.1, forward strand.
GGATCGGGGGTCGTCGATTACACGCTCCGACGGCTGCGGTGGAGCATTGAGTGGGCGGTGCGAAAACTGCCGATCGACAGCACACGCATCATTCTGATGGGTGCGTCGATGGGGGGCTCGGGAGCCGCATTCTCGGCCTTGCACTTGGGTGATCGCATCGCGGCCGTGCGCGCGCTGATTCCGCGGTTGGATTACACGGCGGCGGACACGTTGGAGACACCGCATGGACGCAGCGCGCTGCGCCTGTTCCGTTCCCTCTGGGGTGGGGTGGAGCAGCAACCCCGCACGATCGACGGCGACAGGGTGTATGACCGACTCGACTACGCCGCGCGTCTCGCGTCGGAAGACCTCCGGGACACACCGCCGCTTCGCGTGATCAGCGGACGCGCCGATTCCGTCGTCGGATGGCGGCAGATGCTCGATGTGTATCGCGCGGCCGACAGCACGGCCAGTGGTGGGATGTTCTTCTGGGACACGCGCGGCCACGATTCCGGCAGCCGTCATCCCTGGTCGCCGCAGCAGCTTCCGGTGGAACTCGCCCGTTATCGCAGCGACCGCAGCTGGCCGGCGTTCAGCCGTGTCAGCGCCAATGCCGATCCGCTGCGCGAGGACATCGGGCAGATGAACGCGGCGGTGACCTGGTATGAACCGGTAATCGACGAACCTGCGCGCTGGTCGGTCGGCATCACACGCACGACGCTGCTCATGCGCGACAGCGTGTACACCGTGACGGGTCCGCTCAGCGCCGATATCACCCCGCGCCGGCTCCAGCGTTTCCGTATCGTCGCGGGCGGTGACTATGAATGGACCATGAGTGCGGGGGGAAGCACACTCGCGACGGGAACGCAACGCGCGGAACGGGATGGGGAATTGACACTGCGTGCTCTCGTGATTCCCCCGCGCCGGGCACGCCTCGAAATCCGGCCGGTCGTGGGTCCGTTGCCGAATCGTTGATTTTTTCTCGAAAATGTCCCATATTGCGCACCTCCCGATCCGATCGGTTCCCGATTCCATCCCCGTTCCAAGGAGATCGCCATGGATAGCATATCCAAAGCGGCCTTTCGCCGGTTACCCCGTTATCACCAGATTCTCAATGCGTATGAGGCTGTCGGACGCGAGTACATCTCCTCGCGGGAATTGTCAGAAATACTTGAAATAAACGAGACACTTGTCCGAAAAGACATGGCGGATCTGAAGGTGCGGGGCAAGCAGAACCAGGGGTACAGCATCGGCTCCCTTCGGTTGCGCATCGAGGACTTCCTCGGCTTGCTCGAGATCACGGAGGCAGTTGTCATCGGCGCGGGCCATCTTGGTACCGCGCTTGCCAATTATGCGGGGTTCGAACACTACGGGTTGCGGATCATCGGTGTCTTCGACAACGACCCGGCAAAGGTCGGGACGAAGTTCGGCACGCTGGAAGTCCTCCCGATGACGCGGATCGCATCGATGATTCAGCGTCGCAAAGTCAAGCTTGCCATCGTGACCGTGCCGCGCGAGAACGCGCAATCGGTCACCGACGTCCTCGTCAAGGCCGGTGTGCCCGCGATCTGGAATTTCACGCCCTGTGAACTCGTCGTGCCCCCTGGGATCAAGGTGCGCAACGAGCAGATCATCGGTGGCTTCATGGCGCTGTCGTATTATCTGAAGATGCAGGCGGGGGAGATGGCGGAGGAGTAATGGCGGAGGAGTAGAAGTACGAAGGCGACAGGAAAACGGCAGAAGGCAGCACGACGCTGCCTTCTGCCGTTTTCCTGCATCAGAAGATGTCGTTGTAGATGACGAAGACCATCAGCGCCAGCAGGAGCACCATGCCGACCTGCTGCAGTGCGATTTTGATCTTGTTGGGCACCTCACGCCGGAAGAGACCTTCATAGATCAGGAAAATCAGATGACCGCCGTCGAGCGCGGGGATGGGGAAGATATTGATGATCGCGAGGCTGATCGAGAGCAGGGCCATCAGGCTGAGAAAACTGACCAGGCCGGCTTCGGCCGACTGCGCGGCCATCTCCGCGATCTTCACCGGTCCACCGATGCTCTGCTTGAAACTGGCTTCGCCGATGATGATGTGGTAAATGTTGGTGAGAAACAGATCCGTTACTCTCCAAAGGCCGGTCACCCCGACGCCGAGTGCTTCGAACACGCCGTAGTGCACGATTTCGACCGGTCCGGGGATGCGGGCGACGGGGATGACGCCGATCTTGCCGTTGTCGGTCGGGATGACCGAGGCGGACATGGTTTCCTCGCCGCGTGTCCAGACGATCTTGATCGCGCGACCGGGACTGGTGCTGACATGCGCGATGACGTCGCCCGGTGTGTGGATCTGTTTGTCATCGATGCTGAGGAATACGTCGCCTTCCTTCATGCCGGCGCGCGAGGCGGGAAGGCCCGGTTCGACGCCCGCGATGAAGGTCTGCGCCCCCTCGGGCGCGATTCCGAAGTCCATCGCCTCGATGCCCTGCAAGGTGCGTTGCGGCACACGCAGCAGCTCGCGTTCGCCATCGCGGCGCACGGCGATGCGCAGGTCCTCCTTGAGTTGGGCATAGACGATCGCTTCGCGAATGCCTTCCCAGGTTTCCATCGGTTCGTCGTTGATGGCGAGAATGTCGTCCCCCGGTTGGAGACCGAAATTCGCGGCGAGACTGCTGTCCTGCACGTACCCGATCGTGGTGATCCGGTGATGCTCCATGCCCTGCGAGAGGTTGAGTCCCCAGAAAATGCCGATGGCGAGAAGGAGGTTCATCACCACCCCGGCGACGATCACGATGATGCGTTGCCAGACCGGTTTGGCACGGAACTCATACGGTTCGGGCGCATTCTGCAGATGCTCGGTGTCCATGCTCTCGTCGATCATGCCCGAGATCTTCACATACCCACCGATGGGCAACCATGAAATGCAGTAATCGGTGTCGCCGATCTGTTTGCCGAACGCGCGCGGCGGGAAGCCGATCGAGAAGCGTTCGACACGCATGCCGAAGGCCTTGGCGGCAAGGAAATGCCCGAGTTCGTGAATGAGCACGAGCACGCCGATGATGATGATGAAGTAAAAAACCTGACTGAAAATTTGCGCGAGTGCGTCCATGTGTTTCTATATCCGGGTCGGAATCTGGAAATCCAGTGTGGTGATGTTTGCGCGCGCCCAGTCGCGGGCCGCGCGGTCGGTTTCGATGATGTCGTCGAACGCATCCGCCGTGCCGACCGGCACGTGGGCGAGACATTCCTCGATGAGCGCGGGAATGCCGGTGAACGGCAGCTCGCCGCGGAGAAACGCCGCAACCGCCACTTCGTTCGCGGCGTTGAGACAGGCCGGCGCCGTGCCGCCCGCGGCGAGCGCATCATAGGCGATCCGCAGGCAGGGGAAGGCTTCGGTATCGGGCGGTTCGAAGGTCAGGCTGCCGATACGCGCGAGATCGGCGCGTTCGTAGTCGGCGGGCAGGCGGTCGGGTGCGGTCAACGCGTAGTGAATCGGGATTTTCATGTCCGGCACGCCGAGCTGCGCTTTCACCGAACCGTCGGAGAATTCCACCATCGAGTGGATCACGCTCTGGGGATGCACCAGGACATCGATCCGCGCGGCATCGACACCGAACAGCCAGCGCGCCTCGATCACCTCGAGTCCCTTGTTCATCAGCGTCGCCGAATCAATGGTGATCTTGCTGCCCATGCTCCAGTTCGGATGGCGCAGGGCCTGGGCGGGAGTGACCGTCGCAAGCCGCGCGGGCGTCCATCCCCGGAATGGTCCGCCGCTCGCGGTGAGAATGATCCGCGCGACGCTGTGCGCCGGTTCGCCCACGAGACACTGCTGGATGGCGCTGTGCTCGCTGTCGATCGGCAGGATGGGAATGTCGTGCGCGCGTGCGAGCGCGGTCATCAACGCACCGGCGACCACCAGTGTCTCCTTGTTCGCCAGCGCGATGCGTCGGCCCGCGCGCATCGCCGCGATAGTGGGGAGGAGTCCGGCAAAGCCGACCAGGGCGCTCACCATCGTATCGTAATCATCGCGGGCGGCCAGCTCCTCCATCGCATGCGCGCCGCCGAGCACCTCGGTGATCCCTCCCACGGCGTCGCGAACGGTGGCGCGTGCGGCATCATCGGTGACCACGACCGCGGCGGGACGAAACTCCTGAATCTGCGCGATCAATGCCGCGGCGTTGCCGCGGGCGGTGAGGTAGCGCACGGTGAAATGATCGGGATGCCGCCGCGCCACTTCGAGCGTGTTGCAGCCGATCGATCCCGTCGACCCGAATACCGCCAGTATGTTGCTTCCGCCGCTCAGAATAATGCGTTGCCCTTCATTGCAATCAAACAAATTACGGTTTCCGGGAGGGAAGAACAACAGCGGGGCAGTGGAATAAACCGGTACTCATTGTGCATCGCCCGCATTCTTCCTATAATTACGGAATGAGGAACACCAATCCAGTGTCGAGAACGATCATCGCGCTTGCCGCGTGGTGCACGCTGCTTGCCGCGGGTGATCTGCGCGCGCAGGCGGCGGATGAAATCAACACCCTGCGTCTCGCACAAACCTACGAACAGGCGGGGAAGCACGAGGACGCCCTGCGGTATTTCGAGGACCTGCTGCGCCAGCGCCCATCCAACAGCGGCTATTTCGAAGGCGTGCGTCGCTGCCTGACGGCACTCAAACGGTATGACGCGGTGCTCGCACTGCTCACGACGCGCATCGCGGAGTATCCGCGGGATTTCAGCCTGCGGATTCATCGGGGTGGACTGCGGATGCAGCATGGACGCGCCGACAGTGCCGAAGCCGACTGGGAAGCCGCGATCGAAATGCAGACGAACAATGCGCAGGTGTATTCCATGATCGCCGACCAGCTTGTCAATGCACGTGAATACCGTCGGGCGATCGAATATCTGCGACGCGGGCGCGATGCCCTGCGTTCCCCGCAGATGTATGTCTTCGAAATTGCCCGTGCGGCCGCGATGAACATGGATTTCGAGACCGCGATGGACGAGTATCTCGGGTATCTCGTGGCCGCGCCACAGTCCCTGCATCAGATCCAGCAGCAGATCGCGATGTTCAGCGAGATCCCTGATGCCCTCGACGCCGCCCTGCGCCGCGCCCGTGCGCGTGCGGAAGATACCCCCGACGTCGCGGCGTTGCAGCACCTGCTGGCCTGGCTGTATATGGAACGCAAGGAGCATGCCGCGGCCTATCAGGTCACCCGCACCATCGATCGGCTGACCAACGCCGGTGGAAACGAACTGATCAGCTTCGCGACGCGCATGTTTACCGAAGGCAACCACGCCATGGCGGCACAGGCCTTTGGCGATGCCGTCGCGGAACACCCGCGTGCGTCCTTCGTGCCACAGGCCGAGTTCCACCGCGCCCGATGTCTCGAGGAACAGTACGCCGCGGACGGTCTCCCCGATGCACTGCAACCCGGAGACGAGACGACGGAATTTCCCAGCAGCGAGGCGGTCACGTCCTACGACGGTGCGATCAGACTCTACGAACAACTCGCGAAAAAATACGCCGGACAGCCGGTGGGCAGCGAGAGCCTGTTCCGTATCGCGCATATCAAATTTCACCGATTTGGGGACGCCGATGGGGCGTTGCGCATTCTTCGCGACATCGCCGATCCGCGGCGGCAGGTTTTCGGCAAATCCGACGCGGACATTCTCATCGGTGAGATTCTGGTCGCGCGCGGCGACCTCGACGGCGCCATCGCGCAGTATGACCGCGTGCTCACCGCGCCGCGGCTCGATCCCGCGCTGCGCCGGAGCGTGCAATACAGGATCGCGGAGTCCTTTTTCTTTGCGGGTGCGCTCGATACCGTGCTCGTCCTGCTCGCACCGCTGACCGCGGATGTCGGCACCGATATCGCCAACGACGCCCTCGATCTCGCGGCGCTGATCGCGCAATACCGCGAGCCCGGCGAACGTCCCCTCCAGCAATACGCCCAATCGCTGCTGCTCGAGCGTCAGCGCAAATATTCCGAAGCCGCGGCGGTCGCGGCGGATATCATCGCGCAATTCGGTTCGCACGATATCGTCGACCTCGCCTATCTGAAGCAGGCGGCACTGCAGCGCCATGGGGGACAGCCGCGCGACGCCGCCGAGACCTACGAGGCTTTTCTCTCCGTGCGGACGGAGAGCTTCCTCCGCGATCGTGGGCTCTTCCACCTCGCGGAGTTGAAGGAAGCGGAACTCGCCGATCCCGCCGGCGCGATGGCGCTGTACCAACAGATGCTGGCCGAACACCCCTTCTCCCAATTCGCCGCCCGCGCCCGCGAACGCGTGCTGCAGCTGCGGAAGGGACATTCGTGACGCGCGGGGCCCTGGACTGATGGAATATCCGATCATAAACTCCCGATATATCGATGCGTCCAACGCGGACGCCTGTTGTCGTACTTCCTCGAGCGATGTCCGATGAAACACGTGTTCTCCCCAACCCTTTTCGTGACCATCATGCTGTATGCTGTCATCCTCGCGCCTCCGGCGCGCGGCCAGCAGAACATTCTCATTCCCATGGACCTGCAACAGACCGATCATCTCAAGGCGTATGGCATCGTCTACTGGGCATTGACGCGCGGGGTGGATGTCGATTGGCTGCTGAATTATCGCGGCGGGAGCTTCATGCTTTCGGCCTATGGATTCGTTGCCGATGAATGTCGGCTCCGGGGTGTGCACTTCGAGCAGCTCAGCGGTGCTTCCGCCACGGCCATCCTCGCCGAGGTCGAAAGTCCCGATGCGAACATGGATGTCGTGCGGCTCGAGAAGGCACCCAACATCGCGGTGTACGTGCCACCGAATTTCCAGCCGTGGGACGATGCCGTCACACTGGCGCTCGAGTATGCCGAGGTGCCGTATGATAAACTCTGGGACGAAGAGATGATCGCGGGCAAACTCAAGGAGTACGACTGGCTGCATTTGCATCACGAGGATTTCACCGGACAGTACGGGAAATTCTACGGACAGTTCTCCACCTTCCCCTGGTACATCCAGCAGGTGGCGATCAATGAAGCCATGGCCAAGCGGCTTGGCTTCGCGAAGGTGAGCGAACTGAAAAAAGCCGTCGCCCGCACGATCAAGGAGTATGTCGGTGGGGGGGGATTCATGTTCGCCATGTGTTCCGCCACCGACACGTACGACATCGCGCTCGCGGCGGAACACACCGATATCTGTGATGTCATGTTCGACGGCGACGCGCCGGATGCGAATTGCCAGGACCATCTCGATTTCTCCAAAACGTTCGCCTTCGAGAATTTCACCCTGGTGATGAATCCCTACGAATACGAATACAGCGACATTGACATGACGCCCGCCTTCGGTGGGCGGCCGGACAACGACTATTTCACGTTGTTCGATTTCTCCGCGAAATACGATCCGGTGCCGAGCATGCTCACCCAGAATCACATCAATGTCATCGCCGGCTTTCTCGGACAGACCACGGCGTTCAAGAAATCACTGATCAAGAAATACGTGACCATTCTCGGTGAGAAGGAAGGCGCGGGCGAGGTGCGATATCTCCACGGCAACTATGGGCGTGGGACCTTCACCTGGTACGGCGGTCACGATCCCGAGGATTACCAGCACCGCGTGGGCGATCCGCCGACCGACTTGTCCCTGCACAAGAGTTCTCCAGGCTACCGGCTCATCCTCAACAACATTCTGTTCCCCGCCGCGAAGAAAAAACAGCTCAAGACATGAGACCCGTCTGAAAGCCGGGTGCGGCGACGGAGTGAAAAAAATCGTTCAGGACCTGAAATGCTGAATCTCAAATGCGCGAGCAATCCCGGCTGGGCGGCGGCGGCGGTGGCCGATCTCGACACCCTGCTCATCGACCATCTGCACGCCGAGAAAAAGGCCGCGACGACGGCGTTGAGCCTGATCAACCGCTATCCCGCGCACGCGCGCCTGCTCGACGAGATGATCGCGCATGCGACCGAGGAACTCGAGCATTTCTCCCTGGTGCTCGCGCATCTGCGTCGCCGCGGTGTCACGCCGCGCCGCGACACGCCGGACCCCTATGTCAACCGCTTGCTCGAACACGCCCGTCGCGACGAACCCGTCCGCCTGCTCGATGCGCTGATTGTCGCCGCGCTGATCGAAGCCCGCAGCTGCGAGCGTTTCCAGTTGCTGATCGACATCCTCCCGCCCGGTGACGAACGCGATTTGTTCATCGCGCTGATGCCCTCCGAGGCCCGCCATTACGCAATGTTCCTCGATCTCGCCCGGGAGTACTTTCCGGATGCGCAGGTCCGGCAGCGGCTGGACGAGTTCACCGCGCGTGAGGCGGAGATTGTCGCGTCGCTACCCGACGAGCCCCGCATGCACGGATGATGCGCGGCTGCGCCGCATTGCGCCGCTGCGCGGCACGCATGGCGCCGCTGCGCGGCGTGCGAGGGCGAAGCGTGGAAGGAAGGAAAATATGGGCAGGATACTCGGAATAGTGAGCGTACTGCTGTTGCTCTTCGCGCCGAGGGCGGTGGGACAGTACCGCGACCCAGGGGATGCCGGCACGTCCGTGATGGTGGAGTCGGATACGCTCGCCGGCGACACGCTGGTCGCCCAAAGCATCATTGGTGCCGCGCTCGCGATCACACTCACGGTCACATTCTGACCCGACTCCGGGGATGTTGGCTCACGCGCCCGAACGCCCGTTCGATCGATACGCCGCGATGGCTTCATGCAACGCATTGCTCGCCGCTTCGGCGCAGTCGTGGGCGCTTTCGGGGAGACCGTCGAGCCAGTTGACGATATCCATCGTTCCGATATGATCGGCGTCGTCGATGTGACGGCCGATGATCATTTCTGCCATGCCGGATGTGCTGGCCTGGATTCCCGTGCATCCGACAAAACGGTAGGAAGCGTCACGAATAATCCCGTCATCGATGCGCAGGTCGAGCATGATGACGTCGCCGCACCCCGCCTGATGCCGCACGTGAACCGAAGGGTCGGACATATCGCTGATATGGAGTTCGCCGGCGATCACGTCGATCGCTTTATCCGAATACCCGAGTATCTTGAGCATTTCCTTGCGAAGGTCGTCCATGCGTAACCTTTCTCGATCCTGAAGTGAACAATATCCCACGGCAACCTACGATTTTTGTCGCATTTCCACGCGTTTGTTTCATCGCGCGCGAATTGCTACTTTTACAAATCTTGACGTTTTCCCAAGTGATATTTCGTCCATCCCAGTGCGTGGAGAAGCAGAATGAGTGTGTTAGTAGACAAGAAAAGCCGCGTCATCGTGCAAGGCATCACCGGATCGGAAGGGACCTTCCATGCGACGCAGATGATCGAGTACGGAACGAAGGTCGTGGGCGGCGTGACGCCGGGCAAGGGTGGAAGCGAGCACCTCGGCGTGCCGGTGTTCAACACAGTCAAGGATGCCGTCGCGAAAACCAAGGCGAATGTGTCCGTCATCTTCGTGCCCCCTGTCGCGGCGGCGGATGCGATCATGGAAGCCGCGGATGCCGGCATCGCGCTGATCGTGTGCATCACCGAGGGACTCCCCACGCGCGATATGATCACCGCATTCGACTTTGTCAAACAGAAAGGCGTGCGACTGATCGGGCCGAATTGTCCGGGTATCATTTCTCCGGGATTGGCGAAAGTCGGCATCATGCCGGGCTTCATTCATAAAAAAGGACATGTCGGTGTTGTATCCCGCAGCGGGACGCTTACCTACGAGGCGGTGCATCAGCTCACCACCATCGGCATCGGGCAGTCAACGTGCATCGGCATCGGCGGCGATCCGATCATCGGAACGCAGTTCATCGACGCGATGCGGCTCTTCAACGACGATCCCAATACCGACGCCGTGGTCATGATCGGCGAGATCGGCGGGACAGCAGAGGAAGAGGCCGCTGCCTGGATCAAGGCGAACATGACCAAGCCGGTGGTCGGCTTCATCGCGGGACGCACCGCGCCGCCGGGACGTCGCATGGGACACGCGGGTGCGATTATCGCCGGTGGCAAGGGTACCGCGACCGATAAAATGAAAGCGATGAAAAACGCCGGCATCCATGTCGTCGACAGTCCCGCCCGCATCGGCATCACGGTTGCAAAGGCGCTGGGACTGGAAAATCAGGGGCAGAACCGCCCCCTCTCGGCGATGAAGAAGAAGTAACTCACGCCGGCCTTACGGAACTCACGCCGGCCTTACGGAAGTGACGCCGGGCGGAATGTTACCGGCGTTTCCCGTATGTTACCGGCGTTTCCCGTATGTTACCGGCGTTTCCCGTATGTTACCGGCGTTTGATGAAGATCTGCGTCAGGAAATATCCGCCCGTGGAGCTCTGCGCCACACCAATGCCTGTCAGGTCGTAATCCCCTTCGATGTTCGCGCGATGCCCGTCACTGTCGATCCAGCCGTCGACGGAGACCTTCGCCGGATCGGTATATCCGCTATTCATCGCCACATTCTCACCCGCCGCCGCGACCTCGATCTGCGTCTTGATCGCATCGACCCGCTGCGGGAACCCATCGTGACTGAACGTGACCGTGCCGTCGGCCATGTTCCTGCTGTGCTGCCGTGCCTGTGTCGTGATGATGTCGCTGAGCTCGAGCGCGGGAAGCCCCTTGTCCCCCCGATACTGATTGATCAATTGCTGCACACGCGCCTCGACCTCCGCGATCCCCGGCGTGACGGGCGGGTTCAGCGGCCCGTCATCCTCCGCGCAGGACGCAAGCAACAACAGTGCGAGAAGCAGCATGCAGAGCCGACACCACGGGAGCCGGAGTGCCAGGGAGACGTGCCGTGTACAGGGGCGGGAGGAGGGAAGGTCGTGCGGCATGCGCGTGTCAGTATTGGAAAACGGTATACGTTCCTAACATCCGTTTTCCGTCCGAATAATGCAAATCACGACGCCGCCGCGCGACGTGCCGAATCCACCTCGGACGGAGCAGGCGCGACGGGGACGTCAGCGGGTCAGATGCTCGATGTTCGCGTACGAGAGCAACTCGTCGCCGTTGCGGATTTCCGCATGATGACAGCCAAGACGATTGCAGATTCCGACGCAGTTGCCGAAATCGGGGACGGGCCGCGTGAACAGGGCGAGAATGTCGCCCCCGCACATGCATTCATCGTACACCGGCAGCGGCACGCCGCAGTCCGGACACAGCAAGGTGAGAATGTCCCCACGCTCGGGTCGCAGTCCGAGCGTGATGCGGGATTTATCTCCGTACACCGGACTGAGCGCGAGCAACCCCTCGCTGTGTCCCTTGCGCATGCGCAGCAGTATGCCCTCGAAATCGCCGAACACCACCTTGTCATTGATCAGATTATGGCCGCGCGGACAGTAACAGGCCTTCACCACCAGCGCCTTGCTGCATTCCCGCAGTTCACGCATCACGGGAGTGGGGAACACCATCATCCCATTGTCGTCGAATATACGCATAGGTTCTCCGGGATCAGGACAGACTTGTAAGGAAGTTTGACACCGCATGGTAATACATGGAATGCAGAAAAGCAAGATATCAAGGATAGAACGGATGAAGTACATCCGGAATTGGCGATTGGGCGCGGCTCGATCCATTCCGCTCTGCATGAACTTCCGGCAGCACGAATGTCGGGTATTTTCGGCGAATTTTTTGTCGTCAGGTATTGACACGCCGTCAGGAAAGGGGAGACGCATCATCCATGGAAGGGCTTTCATGGAGTGAAACCGCCCAAAACAGCATAAAAAATGGGCCAACCGCACATTAGCGGTCGACCCATGGGGGGGAGGGAGGGAGATCAAATATACATCAATCGAATTCGATTAGCAACTGATTTTTCATCACACGCTCATTTTTTTTCACATGCACGGCTTTTATGGTGCCATCATGCGGTGCGGTGACGTCATTTCTCATTTTCATGGCCTCGAGAATCAGCAGGCTGTCGCCCCATTTCACCCGCTGGCCGGGTTGGACGATGATGTCCTGGATCACCCCGGGGATAAATGCGAGGATTCGCCTGGGATCGGGTTTCGCATAGGGCGTGCGCCGCATGAATTTTTTCGTGAGGCGCGTCGGGTATTCGGAATCGTCGATGACGAAGGCGGTGAATTCGGTGGATTCTTCCATGGCTCAGAACGGCGGGATGCCGTGTTTTTTCTCGGGACGGGGTTCGTGTTTGTCGCGTGAAATTTCGATGGCGTGAATCAGGAAATCACGCGTTTCGTGCGGGCCGATGACCGCATCGACATGGCCGTTCGCGGCGGCGATGTACGGGTTCGCGAACTTCTCGGTGTATTCCCGCACCTTCTCCTGACGCATGGCTTCGGGATCGTCGGCAGCGGCGATGTCTGTGCGGAAAATAATGTTGGCCGCACCTTCGGGTCCCATTACCGCGATTTCCGCCGTTGGCCATGCGAAAACAAAATCCGCACCGAGATGTCTCGAACACATCGCGATATATCCACCACCGTACGCCTTGCGCAGGATCACGGTCACTTTCGGCACGGTGGCCTCGCTGTAGGCATAGAGAATCTTCGCGCCATGACGGATCACCCCCGCGTGTTCCTGGTCCACCCCCGGCAGATACCCCGGCAGGTCCACCAACGTGATCAGCGGGATGTTGAACGCGTCGCAGAAGCGGATGAAGCGTGCCGCCTTGTCCGAACTGTCCACATCCAGCACGCCCGCCAGCACCAGGGGCTGGTTGCCGACGATACCCACCGTGTCGCCGTTGAGACGGGCGAAGCCGATGACAATGTTCGCCGCCCAATGTTCCTGGATTTCGAAGAAATCCGACTCATCGCAAAGCGCGCGGATCAGGTCGCGCACGTCATACGGCTGGCGCGGATTGAGTGGGATGATCTTTTCGATGTCGAATTCCGCGCGTGGCGGTTTCGCCGGGAAGGAATCCGGACGCTTGCGGTTGTTCCATGGGATGAACGTGACCAGTTTCTTGATCTGTTCGAAACACTCGATCTCGCTCCGCGCGAAGAAATGGGCATTCCCGGTGATCTCGGTATGCACCCGCGCACCGCCGAGGTCCTCCATCGAAATCTCCTCGCCAAGCACGGTTTTGATGACTTCGGGACCGGTGATGAACATCTTCGAAATGTTGTCGACCACGAACACGAAGTCCGTCAGCGCGGGCGAATACACCGCCCCACCGGCGCAAGGACCAAGAATGACAGAGATCTGCGGAATCACGCCGGAGGCCTGGGTATTGCGGAAAAAGATCTCGCCGTAGCCCGCGAGGGAATTGACACCCTCTTGAATGCGTGCGCCACCCGAGTCGTTGATACCGATCAATGGCAGGCCGAGCTTCATCGCATGATCCATGATCTTCGTGATCTTCCGGGCATGCATCAGGCCGAGCGAACCGCCGGCCACGGTGAAATCCTGTGCATAGATACAGATGGGAAAACCCGCGATTTTCCCCGTGCCGGTTATCACGCCGTCCGCCGCGAGCTGCTTCTTGTCCATGTTGAAGTCGCTGCACTTGTGCTCGACAAACAGATCGTATTCATGGAAGGAATCGCGGTCGAGAAGGGTGGTGATGCGCTCGCGGGCGGTCATCTTTCCCATCGCGACCTGCTTTTCGAGGGCTTTCTCTCCCCCGCCCTGCACCGCCTTCGAACGGCGGCGGAAAAAGTCCATCATCTGTGATGCGAGGGACATGGGTCTGGGTCTCCGTTCTTCGTTTCACGTACACCGCGCCCATCATGGCGCGGTGATGTCAGATACAAAGATACGAATATCCAAAGATAGTTGCGCCTGCTCCGCCTTCTTCGCCTACGGCGGATCCGCCGCGCCTCTGGCGTAACGCGCGCGGCGCAGCCGCGCATAGCGCGCCGAATCCGCCGAAGGCGGAGAAGGCGCAAAGCGTGCCGCGCAGCGGCACATGGCGTGCCGCGCCGAGGGCGTTAGCGAAGCAGGAGCATGCTGCGCGTCACGGCGTGTCCACCGGACTCGAGCCGGTAGAGATACAAGCCGCTCGGAAGACCCGTGGCGGAGAAGTCCGCCGAATGCTCCCCGGCATCGAAATGGCCGACGGCGAGCGTGGCGACATGCGTGCCCGCGAGGGAGAAGACGTCGAGGCGGATGTCCGCTGCCGTGGGGAGTTCGAATCGGATGTGCGTGGTGGGATTGAAGGGATTGGGGCGGTTCTGCCGCAGGATGGGCGCGGCGGTGAAGGAGATGTTCTTCAGATACTGGTTACAGATGCTGTCGATCGCGACCTGTCCGTCGACCATCAATGCGCGGGGATTGCCGGCGTTGACGGCGTCGCTCGCGTTGAAGAGCAGGTCGCGCATGCGCAGCGGACTCACCGCCGGCAGTTCCCAGACCGCCCAGGCGCGGATATTGAACAAGGTGCCGGTGCCGGTCAGCGGCTGCCCGCCCGTGGCGGTGATACGGAGAAGTCCTGGCGCGACGAGGGTCATCGCCACATCGAAGTGTTCACTGAGCGTGCCGCGGGTGTCGATGTCGACGGGAAGCAGCAATCCGCGTTCGTACTCGACATCGAAGGTGTACGATGTCGTATTCGATCCCGCGTGATTGCGGAAAAGCTGCACCGGCAGAAGATTCACTTCCTGTGCCTGTGCGCGCAGCGTGGACGAGAAGCCCGCTTCGAGCGTCGTGACCCCGGCACCGGTCATCGGGATGCGGATGACACGGGAATCGCTGTCATTGCTGCGCGCGTCGATGAAGGCGCGCTTGCGGAAGACGCTCGTCGGGGTGAAGCGGAGCGTGAAACTCTCGCGTTCGCCGGGCTGCAGGACGTAGTCGCTGCCGCCGATGAACTGGAATTCACCCGGATCGTTGCCGCCCATCATGATTTCATCGAGTCGCAACGGTCCGTATCCGATGTTCTCGAACCGTACCACCGTGTCACGAAACGCACCGAGTTCCACCTCGCCGAAATCGATTTCCAGCGAATCGATAAGAATCTCCGGCGAGACGTTGTAGATCCGCACGCGGATCGACCCGGAATTGTCGGCGTGCCGGTCGATGGAGAGCGGGGGATGGTCTTCGATGTAGACCGTCGCCGGTGCGCCGGCGCCGATGAAGGGCACGCGATAGGTGTAGGTCGGACTCACCCCGGGTGGCTGCACGCGCGGGGAAATGGGTTGGCCGTTGAGAAGAAAACCATTGCTCCCCGAGGTCGACAAACCGGGCCACCCGAGTTCGCCGGGCGGGATGTCGTGGTAGAATGCCGCGTCGACCAGTCCCACACTGTCGCCCTCGCTGTTGCGCCAGAACGAGTACGTGCCGTCACAGAAAATATCGTAGTTCTTGTCCCGTGCGAGCAGTACCGTCTGCTTCGGGATCGTGTCCGCCGCGTACACGATGATTTCTTCCATGAACAGCTGCGCATGCGCGGGCGTGACGGGAAGCAGCAGGAACAGCAGGAGGGCGAGGGCAAACGGTCGGAACTGTCGCATGCGCGGACTCTCTTCCATGATACGGATCGTTCAGAGGGTGTGAACTTCCAACATATTCGTTGTGACTCTTTTCTGCAAGGGACTTCCGGCGGAGTATACCACCCGCTGCCCTTTCGCCACGAGACCGGTCGCGAGGAGATGGGGACGCAACGCCTCGAGATCGAAATCGATGCTTTCGAGCGACGGAATCAGTACCGGTGTGACGCCCCAGGTGAGGAGAAGGGCGCGCATGGTTCGGGCGCTGTCGGTCAGCGCCAGAATCGGCACGGTAGGACGATACTTCGCGATCACCCGCGCGGTGCCGCCGGATGTGGTGAGCGACACGATGGCGGCGGCACCGATCTGTTCGGCGATGACGCAACTCGCGCGCCCGATCGCATCGGCGATGTTTCGATCATCGTCCTCGGGAATATCGTGACTGCCGATGCCCTGCCGGATATCGAGACCACCGCGTCCGCTCCCCGTGCGTCCGCCACCCGCGCTTCCGCTTCCCATCCGTCCACTGCCCCCCGCGGCGTTGTCGGCCTCGATCGTGCGCACGATGCGGTCCATATACGCAACGGCGTCGAGGGGATACTTTCCGACGCTGGTTTCGCCGCTGAGCATGACGCAGTCGGTGCCGTCGAGCACGGCGTTGGCGACGTCACTTGCCTCGGCGCGCGTGGGCCGTGGATGCGCGATCATCGATTCAAGCATCTGCGTTGCGGTGATGACGGGCTTGCCGAAATAGTTGCAGCGCCGGATGATGTGCTTCTGCAGTACCGGCACCTGTTCGGCCGGCATTTCCACGCCGAGATCGCCACGCGCGACCATGATGCCATCGGCCTCGGCGATGATGTCCTCGATATCCGTGTATCCTTCGTCGCGCTCGATTTTCGCGATCACCGGCACGGTGCGTCCAAACAGCTTCATCGCCGTGCGCAGTTCGATGATGTCGCGCTCGGAACGGACAAAGGACAGCGCGACGGCATCGACGCCCGCCTCGAGTCCGAAGCGAAGATCCTCGATATCCTTCTCGCTCAGGGGGGGGGCGGATATGGCCGCGCCGGGTACGATGATGCCCTTGTTGCTGCGCAACACACCGCCTTTCGCGATACGGGTGCGGATTTCACTGCCGTGCACCGATTCGATGGTGAGCGCGAGATAGCCGTCGTCGAGCAGGATGGTCTGGCCCTCGTGCACGTCTCGTGGCAGGGCCTGGTAGACGGTCGAAACACGCGTTGCGTCCCCGCGGTCGATGTCCTCGGTCGTGATGGTGAATTCGTCGCCGTCACGCAGTTCCACACCGCCCTCGGGCATCGCGCCGGTGCGGATTTTCGGCCCCTGCAGATCCTGCAGGATGGCGATCGGCCGGCCGAGTTCCTTCTCCACCGCGCGGATGCGCGCGATGGCCGCCGCGTGATCTTCGTGCGTGCCGTGGGAAAAATTCAGTCGTGCGATGTCCATTCCGGCTTCGACCAGCTGTCGCAACAAGGAGAGGTCGGAGGTCGCGGGCCCAAGGGTACAGATGATTTTCGCGCGTCGCTGATGCATGGATGTTCTCGTGAAAGGATGTGGGATCATGCGGAATTCCGGAGGCGCCGGGCGGTGTCGAGCAGCAGGGGCAACACCACGCCGGAAGGACCCGAGATGGACTCGTCGATGGATGCGGCGTCAGCGCCGGGTTCGGGATTGATTTCGACGACAAAGGCGCCGGCCTGTCGCGCCACGCGTGGCAATCCCGCGGCGGGATACACCAGTCCCGAGGTCCCGACCGAGAGGAAGAGGTCGCAGTCCCCCGCGGCGGATTCAGCGAAACGGAGCTCATTCTCCGGTAACGCCTCTCCGAACCACACGACCCCCGGCCGGATGGCGCCGCCGCAGGAACAATACGGGAGGGTATCGGTGGGCGGGGTATCATCGCCGTGGTAGGGGCGTGCGCAGCGGATGCAGCGGCTGTGCTCGATGTTGCCGTGCAGTTCGTGCACCTCGCGATTACCCGCCCGGCGGTGGAGGCTGTCCACATTCTGGGTAACGAGGGAGAAGCGGGGGAAGAGCGATTCCATTTCCGCGAGCGCATAATGCCCCGGATTCGGTTGCACGCCGCGGATGAGCGTCCGCCGCCAGGAATACCAGCGCCACACGAGTTCGGGGTCGTGTTCGAAGGCCTCGCGCGTGGCGAGTTGCGTCGGATCGTAGCGCGCCCAGAGGCCGTCGCGCGCGCGAAACGTCGGCACCCCGCTTTCGGCCGAGACGCCGGCGCCGGTCAGCACAACGACATGGCGTGCGTCGGCAAGCGCGCGCTCGAGCGTGGGAGAAAACATGCCGGAAGGGGTCGATGGTGTCATGGCTGCAAGGTCAATCGTTTCCATGGGGCGTTTCGAATCACCACCGGATCGATGATCAACCGATGCATGGCGCCACTCTGCCACAGCGCGGTGTGGTCGGCGTAATGGTCGCTGAAAATCTGTCCCGATTGTCCGGTGGTCAGGATGATATAACTGGAGTCCGGTGCGGTCATATCCGCGATGAAGCGCATCGACGGACCCACCGCGGCACGGAACGGATCGGTGAAGCTGTATTCGCCGTTGTTGACCGTCGTGTTGTTTCCACCGATGGGAACGGGGCCGACGTTGAACACGCGATCGAGCGGCGACACCGATCCGAGTGGATGCGGAAAGGTGACCTGATGCAGTTCTCCCCATTCCCACCGCCGCATGTCGCCACCGAAGCGCCGGCGCAACTCGGTCACCGCCTCGGTGATGCTGCGGATGAGAATATGTCGCCGCGTCTCCCGTCGCGCCGTTCGCACGTCGTCGAAGACCGTGGCCGACGTGTCGGCGAGCAGCCGGGGAAGCACGCGTGTCGGCATGTTCGAAAGGAACACATAATTGCGGAACAAGGTGCTGTCCATTTCGTCGGCGAAGGTGTTGTGCAGCAGACGCATCCACGTCATGTTGAATATGCTTGCCTCGATCGAGGACACATGCATGCGGCAGTCCCAGCGCGCCAGCAGATTCAGCACGCGTGTCAGCAGCACCGGACGCGTCCGCCACGCGTGCAGCGCGTCAACCATGGCGTCGCGCAGTGTGTCGGCCGTGACCGAGCGGACATCCATCTGCATCATCCGGAAATCCGTCGCCGTGAAGCGCGGTTGCTCGCGCAACAACTCGCGAATGCGTCGGATGCGTCCGTCACCCTCCCACAACGTGGAGATATGGAACGGGAAGTTGTCGACCACACGGTTGTTCGCGCTCGCGATGGCATCACCGGGCGGATTGTACTGGCGCGGGAGCTCGGTATACGGAATGTACCCCGTCCATGGCACGGACGAGACCCGTCCATCGTTCGGGAGCTGCGGCGACACGCCGGCCGCGCGGCGGGGAACGCGACCGATGGCCGTATACCCGATATTCCCCTCGACATCTCCGTACACCACGTTCTGCGCGGGCACGCCGAAGGTGGAGAAGCCGCGCAGCAGGTCATGCCAGTTTCGTGCCCGGTTGACGCGGAAGAGCGCAAGAATTTCATCGCTCGCATCCTGTCCCGCCCATCGCATGCTGACCGAGGGACGTGGTGCGAAACGGCCGGGTTTGTTCATCACCCCCTGCTGTGGGTACACATCCGTGATCACGGGTCCGTGAATGGTTTCGTACACCGATAGCACCACGGGCAGACTGTCGCGCACGAAAATCGAATCCGTGCGCACCCGCAGCGGGAGGACACGGGCGCCGATGCGATAGGTGGAATCGCGATAATTGATATCCTCGATAAAGAAATCGACGTCATCGGCCATGAGGTTGGTCAGTCCCCAGGCGATGCGTGAGTTGTGTCCGATGACCACGCCGGGTACCCCGGGGATCGTCGCGCCCGCGACGTTGAATTCCGGTGCGTGCAGGTGCATGACATACCAGCGGGACGGTTGCATGTGCAGCAGATGTGGATCATTGGCGAGCAGTGCTCCGCCGCGTGCCGAGCGCGTGCGCGTCACCGCCCAGCTGTTGCTCCCGATCGACGAACCCGGCGTCCCCATCATGCGCTGTGCCGCGAGCAGCGCGTCGCGCAGTCCTTCATCGATGAACGTTCCGCGCGGGGATGCGCGGCGGGTAGGATGTCGGATGATGTCGTCCGATGTCTGTTCCGGTGTCAAGTCGGGAGGAAGAATGAAGGGGGCGTCGTCCGCCTCGCGGGGGAAGAGTTCGCGTGCGCGTTCCTCACCGAGCTTGGTGACGAGTTCACCCAGGGTCAGATCCACCCACCAGGACAGGGCGAGTTCCCATCCCATCAGCCGGCTGATCACCAGTGAGTGTTGTGGCTTCCATTCGGACGGCGTGTAGTGCAGGAGGTCGAATTCCAACGGATAGCGCCCGTCCTTTTCGCGGATACAGGCATTCACCCCGGCGGCATAGGCGCGGAGAATGCGGCGCGTTTGTTCGGAGACACTATTCCACAGACTGTCGGCCAGGCGGCGAATGCCGATCGTGCGCATCAGCCGGTCGATGGGAATGGCTTCGGGCCCCAGCACTTCGGCCAGGCGGCCGCTGCCATAGCGGCGCATGATGTCCATCTGCCAGAGCCGGTCCTGCGCATGCACATACCCGGCCGCCACGTATGCGTCATATTCCGATGCGGCGAGAATATGCGGGATGCCCGCGCGGTCGCGATACACCTGCACCTCGGCCGAGAGAGCGACGATTTCGGCGGTGCCCTCGGTTCGTGGCAGCGATTTCGTCATGATATGATGCAGCGCGAAACCCGCGACGACCGCGAGCACCAGCAGCGACCCCCCGAGCCCGGCCAGCAGCATCCGTCTGTTGCGTCGTTCGCTCATGCCGAAAACTAACGCGGCCGCGAAGGAAATCCAATCGTGGAAACGTGCGGGCATTCCTGTTCGGGGGCGGAAATTCTGCAGCAGGGGGGAACCGGTTGGTACTTCATTAGAGGAGGGCGCGGAAACGAGGAGTGAATTCCCTTTCCCATTGCGGCGATGACGCGATTTTCGCATTTTGTGGAAGTGTCAAGAATCATCGAACCGGAGAGACGCATCATGAACCTCGGCAGAGTATTCGTCTGTGTGATGAGCCTTGCCCTTCTGTCCACCGGACATGCGGTCGCGCAGGAGAGTTTTCCGGAGCGCGTGAATCTTGGGCCGATGGTGAATTCCGAATATAATGAGGTCCTCCCGGTCATCGCGCCGGACGGCAAGACGCTGTATTTCGTTCGCAAGGATCATCCGGAAAATGTCGGACGGGCGCGCAAGGACGATATCTACGTCAGTCGGCTGCAGGAGGACGGCAGCTGGGGTCCGGCACTGAACATCGGTCCGCCGCTCAATGACGAGGGATTCAATTTCGTCTGCACGGTGATGCCCGACAACAACGCGCTGCTGCTCGGGAACCGCTATTACCGTGATGGATCGCAGGATGAGGGGGTGTCGATCACGACGCGCAGCGACAGCGGCTGGTCTTTTCCCGAGCATCTCCAGATCCGGAACATCGGCAATCTGTCGGATTTGTCCGAATACACGATGTCACCCGACGGACGCGTGGTCATTATGTCGGTGCTGCGCGCCGACAGTATCGGTGGGCGCGATTTGTATGTGAGCATGCGCCGCGACGACGATACCTGGAGCGATCCGGTCAACATGGGACCGACGCTCAACAGTCCGTTCCAGGACATCACTCCCTTTCTCGCGGCCGATGGTACGACCCTGTATTTTTCGAGCGACCGGCCGGGCGGCTATGGCAGCAATGATGTGTACATGACCCGCCGCCTCGACTATACGTGGAAGAATTGGTCGCCACCGCGAAATCTCGGGTATCCGATCAACACCTCCGGGTGGGATGCCTACTATACCGTTCCCGCCAACGGGGAATTCGCCTATTTCGTCTCGACCTCGAGTGGATATGGAAAGAGCGACCTGTTCCGCATCGCGCTGCCCGAGAGCGCGCGTCCCATGCCGGTCATGCTCGTCAGCGGCAAGGTCCGCGATGTCGACGGCAACATCGTTCCCGCCGTGATTGAATACGAGCGGTTATCCGACGGCAAGGCGGTCGGTTCGTCGCATGCGGATCCGCTGACCGGCGAATACTCGATCGCGCTTCCGGTGGGTCATGAATACGGACTGCACGCCGAGTCGGACGGTTATTATCCCGTCAGTGCGCATCTTGACCTGACCGAGCTGGGAAAATTCGACGAAGTGCAACGTGACCTGGTGCTGGCACCGTTGACCCGCGGTTCGTCGATCCGGCTCAACAATGTCTTTTTTGACTTTGACAGTTCCGTGTTGCGGCCCGAATCCTATCCCGAGCTCGACCGTCTCGTGCGACTGTTGCGGGAACGTCCCAGCATGATCATCCAGATCGACGGGCACTGTGACGACATGGGCGGGCATGAATACAACATGGATCTCTCCCGCCGTCGAGCGCGGGCGGTGGCCGACTATGTTGCGTCCCAAGGCATCTCCGCCGCACGATTGATGCCGCGCGGTTTCGGGAAAACGCGACCGGTGGCGAGCAACGACACCGACGAAGGGCGACAGCTCAACCGGCGTGTCGAATACACGATCATGCAGAACTGACGGGACGCACATCCATCATCGCCGCGCTCCGCTTCGCGGAGGAAAAATTTTCGCGGAATCGCTTCAATCGCTGGCTGTTGTGGGTGAAGTGGGTTATTTTTTCCGCGAGGACTGCTTCACCCCGCACGGTGAATCGAACCGCCTCCCGATTTGGCATTGATTCGCGGCCGACCGCAAACGCGGGGCCGTGCCATCGTCGTGCCGTGCCACCATCGTGTGTACGGTACGCATCATGCGACAGTGAGCCCATGAGCACATTTGAAACTTCTCTCTCCGACGGGAATGGCTGTCACGTGACGCTGTTCCATGACCCCGACGATCCCTTGAGCTGGATCATCCGCAAATGGAAACGCGGGCTGTTCGGCCGGCGCTGCGAACTTTCGCGCTGGTTCGCCACCCGCGAGCAGGCCGAGCAATTCGCCGGCGCGCTGATCCGTGAATGCAGCGGTGGACGCCGGCGCGCCGCGACGGTCGCGTGATGGACGATCCGTTCTGCTACTCGGTCGAGGCCGTACGCGCCCAGGTGCGGGACGCCGCACCGGATCTTGGCGGTTTTCTCGTGCGGTTCTACACCGACGGGGGGCGTCCCTCGCGCGTGAAAACCGACACGATCGCGACCTTCTATTATTATCCCTCGGGTGGAACCATCCGGGATGCGGATCTGAATATCGTGTTCTACGAACCCCGTCTCGACACGTACCACATCTCCAGCCGCGGTACATGAGCCGCGCGCTCCGGAATCGATTGCCATGATCGCCGCCGCGCTGCAATTCCGTCCGGCCTTTCTCGATGTCGGGGCTAATCTCGCGACACTCGGGCGATGGCTTGATGCGGTGGAGGCGGACCTCGTGGTGTTGCCGGAATTATGCACCACCGGATATTTTTTTCATGAGACCGACCAGCTGCGCACGGTCGCGGAACCGCGCGACGGCCAGACGGTGGCGTTCCTTCGCGGCGTGGCGGCGGACCGTGGCATCGTGATCGTTGCCGGCTTCGCCGAGCGGGACGGGGAGGCGCTGTACAATTCCGCCGCGACGGTTTTTCCGGACGGACGCGTGGAAATCTATCGCAAGGTTCATCTGTTCGCCGAAGAGAAGATCCACTTCACCCCGGGTAATCTCGGTTTCCCCGTGGCGCACTGGGGTGACCGGCTGCGACTGGGTGTGATGATCTGCTATGACTGGCGTTTCCCCGAGGCGGCGCGCACGCTCGCCTTGCGCGGGGCGCAGGTCATTGCCCATCCGTCGGCCCTCGTCGCCGCGCCGCGGCTCTGGCAGCCGGTGATGCGCACCCGATCGTTCGAAAACCGCGTCTTCACGATGACCGCCAATCGCACCGGTGTCGAGCGGCGCGGCGACGACGAACTCGTCTTCCACGGCTGCAGTCAGATCGTCGCACCCAACGGCAGCGTGCTCGCGGAGGCCGGTGAGGTCGACGAGGGTTGGATCGTCTCCCGCATCGATCCCGCGCGAGCCGACGAGAAAGCGTTTTCGTCCTGGAACGACATCATCACCGACCGGCGCCCCGAGTCCTACGCCCTGTGAGACGCCTCCGCCACCATGCGACCGGTATCCGCGTCACGGCGTTCCGCATCCCGCATCGCCGCCCCGCGATTCGTGTCCACCATTCCATGGCGCGGCGTCGTCCGCCATGCATTTCTCCGAGGTTCCGCCCATGAAAGACTGGCTGCTGCGTGTGCTGATCGAGGCGCTGAACCGGACGATTTCCTTCGTACCGGAAAACGAGGCGCCCGTCGTCGCGCTGCTCGAGGCGGGGACGCCTTTCGTGTTGGTGTTCTGGCACGGTTCGATGACCTATCCCTGGTGGCGCATGCGGCATAGCCGCGCGGCCGCGCTGGTCAGCCAGAGCCGCGATGGGCAGCTGCTGGCGAATCTGCTGACGTACTGGGGCTATCACGTGCTGCGCGGCTCGAGCAGCCACGGCAGCAAGGAAGCGATGGTCGCGATGCGCGAGGCCGTCGCCGAGGGACATGTGCTGTGCGTGACGCCGGACGGTCCGAGGGGCCCGTATCACGAAATGAAAATGGGTGCGGTGCGCGTGGCGCAGACGATGCATGTGCCGCTCGTGATGGTGAGCGTGGGCTATCGGCGCTTCCGGCGGCTGCGCAGCTGGGATCGCTTCGAGATTCCCTGGCCGTTCACGCGGGCGCGCGTGATTTACAGCGATCCGATCATGATCGATCCGGCGTTGCAGGACGCGGTGCTCGACGACCGCCGGCACGAACTCGAGAAAATGCTCAACGCGCAATACCGCGACGCCGTGCTCGGTGTCGCCCCGCCGGGGAGATCCTGAGCGGCGGGACGGAGGCATTCCAGAGATGAAGACCTTGATATCGTATGGTTACGGCGCGGCCGTCGCGCTGCGAAATCTCGCCTTCGACCGGGGCTGGGCGCGGATGGCGTCCGTCGCCGTGCCGGTGATTTCGGTGGGGAACATCACCGCGGGGGGCGCGGGCAAGACGCCGGTCGTGGAATATCTCGCCGCGCTGCTGCTGGCGCGCGAGCGGCGGGTGGCGGTGGTGACGCGCGGGTACCGGCGCGCCACGCGGGGCAGCGTGGTGGTATCCGACGGACGCGGCCGGGTGGTATCGGCGCGCGATGGCGGCGACGAGCCGGTGCAGATCGCGCGGAAGTTTCCGTCCCTCGTCGTGATCGCCGACGCGCGGCGTCGTCGCGGGTGTGCGCGCGCGGTCGCGGAATTCGGCGCGGAGTGCATCCTGCTCGACGACGCGTTCCAGCATCGCGCGATGCGGCGGGATCTCGACATCGTGGTCATCGATGCCGCGGAGGGGGTCGCCGGGCAGCACCTGCTTCCGCGGGGACGGTTGCGCGAGCCGCTGACGAATCTGCGGCGCGCGGATCTCATTCTGTTGAGCAAATGCGACGACGCGGTCGCGGTGGAACGCCTGCGGCGCGCGTTGGGGGCATGGACGCCGGCGCCGGTGTTCGCGACGCGCTTCGTCGCGCGCGGGTGGCGGCGGCTCGGGCGCGAGGGGGAGATGCCGGTCGAGGCGCTCGCGGGGATCCCCATCGGAAGCTTCTGCGGCATCGGTCGGCCGGCCGGTTTCCGGACCACGCTGCATGCGCTCGGTCTCGCACCCGTGATCGAGCGACCATTCGCCGATCATCACCCCTACACCACGCGCGATATCACGGCACTCGCCGAGGATGGCCGGCGCGCCGG
This sequence comes from Bacteroidota bacterium, assembly GCA_034002405.1. Classification (GTDB taxonomy): domain Bacteria; phylum Bacteroidota; class Ignavibacteria; order SZUA-365; family SZUA-365; genus SZUA-365. The sequence continues at coordinate 32,707 of JAVFAS010000028.1, forward strand.
CGTGCGTGCGTGGGTGACGACGGAGAAGGATGCGATGCGATTGATGGACACGGATGATTGGCGCGCGCTCGGCGACGTCTCCTACCCGCGGATGGAGGTCGTGTTTTCCGGGGATGAGGAGGAATTCGTCGCGTGCGTTCTCGAACGCTGTGGTGTTGTCCGATAGCGGAGCACGCCGCTGCACTGTTCGCAGAAATGGGCGACGGGATTGCCCGCAAGCACATCCGCGGTGATGGGTCCCTTGCAGAAAATGCATCGACCGTAATCCCCGCGTCGCATCCGCTCGAGCGCGAGACGTAGTTCGTTCAACTGCGGATCCGCCTTGAACGCGAGCTTGGCGCTGATAAGGTCTTCCGAGAGATCCTGCACGGGATCGCCGTAGACGTCGTTGAGTATGGTCGCGATGCGTCCGAGAATAATCTCGCGAATGGTATGCTCTGCTGTGTTCATCTCTTCACCGTTTCCTCTGTGTTCCCATTGCCAATGAATGACCATCTGTTGAATCGACGGTACAATATCGGCGGCATTCGTGAGACTGACATTGGAATGTGATTGGATTTCCGTTCAGAGTCAAGGGAAAGGGAAATGCCCTGGTCGGGCAGCGCACGCACATCGTACGACGATGATGCGACGGGCGCGGGAGGGGGGATCGGGTCGACGGCGGGGGAGGGGCGCTATCCTTTCAGATAGACCATGAGCACCGAGACATCCGACGACGTGACGCCGGGGATGCGCGCGGCTTGACCGATCGAACCCGGCTGCACGGCGGCGAGCTTCTCCCGGCCTTCGGTGGAGAGGGAATGTATGCGTGCGTAGTCGAAGCGCTCCGGAATCGCCATGCGTTCGGCGTGAAGGAATTTCTCCACATCCCGCTGCTGCCGCTCGATATAGCCCTGATACTTGGTTTCGATTTCGACCTGCTCGACCGCGCGCGGATCCGCGAGCGCTTCCGCGGCCCGGGGCATCGACGCCGCGATCCCGTCGAGACGGAGCACATCCGCGGCGCGGACGTCCTCGCGGCGGATGATTTTTCCGAGAAATTCATTCTGCGCGACCGGTGTCGATCCGATGGAGAGAAGGAAGGGGTTAAGGACGTCCGGACTCGCGGTCCGGGTTTCCACCGCTTCGCGCACCGCATGGATGACGCGTTCGCGTTCGCGCAGCGCCGCATGCACCTCGTCCGGGATCAGACCGAAACGGTATCCGTACGGCATGAGCCTGCGGTCGGCGTTGTCCTGCCGCAGCAGCAGGCGATACTCGGCGCGCGAGGTGAACATGCGGTACGGCTCGAGCGTCCCCTTGTTGACAAGGTCATCGATGAGCACGCCGATATAGGCCTCGCTGCGCGCAAGGATGAACGGTGGCGCGCCACGCAGCGCGAGCGCGGCGTTGATGCCGGCGATTAATCCCTGCGCCGCTGCCTCCTCGTACCCCGACGTGCCGTTGATCTGTCCGGCGAGATACAGCCCCGCGATGGCCTTGGTCTCGAGCGTGAGGCGAAGCTGATGCGGCGGGAAGAAATCGTACTCCACCGCGTATCCCGGCCGCATCATTTCCACGCGGCGCAGTCCGGGCACCGTGCGCAGCGCGCGCAGCTGCACGTCGGCGGGGAGCGACGAGGAAAACCCGTTCACATAGACGACATCGCTCGTTCGGCCCTCGGGCTCGAGAAAGAGATGGTGGCTGTCGCGCTCGGAAAAACGGACGATTTTATCTTCTATGCTCGGGCAGTAGCGTGGTCCCGCGCCCTGGATACGGCCGGTGAACATCGGCGAGTGTTCGAAGCCCGTGCGCATGGCCTCGTGGGTTTCCACGCTGGTATGCGTGATGTAACAGGGTACTTGATCGAACGCGGGGGGCGGCGACTGGAAGGAAAAGGGAACGGGGTGGTCGTCGCCCGGGGCGAGCGCGGTTTCATCGAGATCAATGCTCGCCAGCGAGACGCGCGGTGGTGTGCCCGTTTTCAACCGTCCCGTCTCGAAGCCATACCGCAGCAGCGTCTCGGTGATACCGGTCGATGGCTGTTCCCCGAAACGGCCGCCGATGCTTTTCGCGAGCCCGGTGTACATCGCCGCGTTGAGGAAAGTCCCGGCGCAGACAATCACCGCGCGGCAGCGGAGTTCCGCGCCCTCGGACGTGGTCACACCCGTCACGCGGTCCTGCTCCACATGCAGCAGACGTACCGAGCCGGCGAGGATGTCGATGCCGTTGATGGACTCCATATACCGCCGGGCGACGGCCGCGTATTCGTCGCGGTCGTTCTGGCTGCGGGGCGACCACACGGCCGGTCCCTTCGACCGGTTGAGCATTTTGTATTGAATCGCCGACTGATCGGCGATCAGTCCCATGAGTCCGCCCAGCGCATCGATCTCGCGCACAAGATGTCCTTTCGCCGTCCCGCCGATGGCGGGATTGCAGGACAGGCGTCCGATGGCGTCGATCTCCATCGTGACGAGCGCCACCGCACAGCCCATGCGCGCCGCGGCGCCCGCTGCCTCGATGCCGGCGTGTCCCCCGCCGACGACCACGATATCATATTCGTTGTTCATGCCAGACATGAAACATACGAATCATGCCCATGATTTCATTGGAACAATCTTTTTTTCGGGACTCTCAGCCGCGGATTGTCTCGAACAAGGGTGAAATTTCCCCCTCGGCCCGAACGCAACCCGCGGGCAACCATTCCGTACCACATCCAGGCTAAAGACTTAGGGAGAAAAAAGATCCTTCCTCATTCCACCCTCCTTCGTCAATCAGTAGTGGCAGGTATGCGAGATAACCTGCCATTTTTTTTCGTGAGATGCGGCTTCCGCCCACCCCGCGTTCATCCGCGTGCACTGATTTGCTTCCTCTCCGAGGCGAGGACGGCGCCCCACGCATCGGATTCGCGACCCGGTGAAAAAAAAAATCGGAAAATTTTGGCCGCGGGGGGTGAACTCGCGGTATTATGAAGAGAGAAGCGCCGCTGACCGTTGAGGAATCGACGCTGCCCGGGCCCTTGCATATCGGATAATCATGACTTATGTTGCATTAAACGACGGAAGAGCGCGCCACAATCCCCGGGGGCCATCGCTGGCTGGTCGCGCGCGTGCTTTCGTCGTCGCCTGAAACCTCGCACCGTGCGAACCTGACGAGAAACGACCGACAACCCGCTCACACGAGCACGAGCGGGGGCTGATGGATCATGCAGCAATTGATCACAAGCTCAACAGGTCACGAATGACAAACGTACGCACCCTCGTGACGAAACTCCGGCACGGAGTTTGTCACACACACACACACACAGATGCACGCCGCGTTCAACCAGTCGACCGTGTGCCACCCGCCGATCATGGTTTCCCCCGCGCTCACGTCGACTCGAATGCATTGTTTCCGCGCTTCTCTTGCTGACCGCGATGTTCCATACCACGACGGCACAGACGGAGTGGAAGGATCGTTATGTCACGCTGGCATCGGGCGATCAGAGCAAACCCGTCGTCGCATTTCCCGCCAATGACCAGTACACCGTGATTGTATGGGAGGATTTCCGCGACGGGGAGGCGGACATTTACGCACAGAAGATCGACAATGTGACGGGCCTGGCCCTCTGGGATCCGATCGATGGCGTACCGGTGTGCACGGAGATCGGCACGCAGCGGAACCCGCACGCCGCGTACGATTCGCTCGGTGGGGTGATTATCGTCTGGGAGGATTATCGTGATCGTCACAACTCGGCAATCCTCGATTCGACCGTCATGGATATCTACGCGCACCGGCTGTATCTCGGCAACGGCGGGTACGACCTGAACTGGAGCACGATATCCAACGGTGTGCCGGTGTGCGTTCGCACGGGCGCGAAAGCGCAGGGCCCGCGCATTGCTGGTACCACGGATGGCGCGTATGTTACCTGGACGGACTATCGAAATTCCGCCGGCTATCCTGGACACGGAAACCGCGATGTGTACGTGCAGTACTTGCTCTCGGCAACGGGCAGCCATCCGGCGGGCTCGTATTGGGCGGCTAATGGGATCAATGTGACGATACCGAACCCGTGTCCGTCGCGGGCGGATTCGTGCAACCAGCAGAATCCTGATATCACGCTCGATTATTCGATCCGGACGCCGCGTCAACGGTACGGCGCGGTGATCGCCTACGAGGACGACCGCGACGACGCCTGGCAGATTTTCGCCGATAATATCGGCGCGGATGGGAGCAATCTCTGGGGGAATGATCTTCAGATCGCTCCGAACACCGGAGGCGCGAATAACGGCGGAAACCAGTTCGATCCGCGCATCGCCACGACGGGATCGCCGGGCAATCCGTATCTGGGCGCGGTGGTCGCCTGGCGTGACGAGCGCAATGGAGCGACATCGAAGTCCGATATATTCGCGCAGCGGGTGACGCATGTTGGTGTTCCATTGTGGACCGTGACGGAACTTCCGGTTTGCACGGCCATCGAGGAGCAGCGCCGCCAGCGTATCGCCGTGCAGGGGTACCGTGCGATGATCGTCTGGGAGGACCTGCGCGATTCGGTCACCACCGACATCGATGTCTACGGCAACGCGATCGATGTGCGGTACGGCTTACCGACGTGGCCGGCTGTGAGTGCCGGATTGCTTAGTGATGCGATGCACGCGCAGCGTGCACCGGAGGTGGATATCCGCAGCCAGATCCTGGTGGCATGGGAGGACTGGCGGGAAGCAACCGTCGCCGAAATTTATGGCCATGCGCTGTGGATCAATGATCCGACGCAGTATCGCTGGCCAGGTACGGGCCAACCGATCACGCGTGCGAAGCATGACCAGACGCTGCCTCGGGTGGCGGGCGATGTCGTGGTCTGGCAGGACGCGCGGCGCGCGCCGGTGACCGCGCAGCAACCCGATCAGCGGACCGACGATAACATCTACGCGCAGAGACTCGGCGACGAATGCGACCTGCCGACCGAGATGCACTGGAAGGAGGAATTCGTCAAATGGACGTGGGGGACGGACATCACGCAGTACCGCTTCGTGATCGACTCACTCGGCAGCAGCTACGCGGTGTGGATCGAACATCGGCCGGGTGATGGGGGCAGCGAGTCGGTGTACGCGCAGAAGCTCGACCGGGACGGCGTGCCGAAGTGGTTCAACAACGGGGTAATGGTGAGCCAGCCGGGAGTGCACTGCTCGGAGCCGGACGTGTGCATCGACGGCGATGAGGGATGCTTCGTCACCTGGCTTCAGGACGGGCAGCAAATCATGATGGCGCATGTCGATCTCCTCGGCACGGTTGTCGTCGAGGTGCCGGAATCTCCGCCGGGGAACGGGCCGCGTCTGGTCGAGGACGATGGCGGCGGAGCGATTCTCGGATACAACTCATCCGCGGGCATCGAATTGCGGCACTACGACGCGCAGTTTAACCCGCTCGCCACGCAGACCGAGAGCACATTCCCCGGTCCGTACCTTGACGTGAAACTCAGCAAATCGCGAAGTGGCGGCGTGTGGTTTGTCTGGCACAATGGCACGGACAATGTTTTTGGATCGGGCTGGGATGGAAGCGGAAGTCTACCGCTTCAATCCGGTTCGCTGTCCGATGCATTCGGCACTTCCTCATTTTCATCGATTACCGGCGAGATTGACATCGACACGGATTTGACACCGTATGAAGGTGGAAATTGGCATACTGATCCGTTGTGGCTGTACGATGGCGTTGTCGCCGCGGTGGTGAATGTTGACGGCGCGGCGGATGATATTATCGTCGCACGGTTATTCAATCCGTTCTCAGCCTGGGTAAGGTTCGGTGGCGGTAAGAACATCTCCGATAACCAATTTGCCCGTAGCAATCCCGCGGGTCTCGATCAGGCGGCGGCCCAGCCCGCGATTGCCGCGGACAGCATGGCAACGCTTCTCGTCGGTGGCGCGCTTGCAATCGAGCAACTCGGTGGTGCGATTGTCGCATGGACAAATCAGTACACGGATGCAGCGAGCGGACAGCGGTATTCCTGTGTCTATACCGAGCGCGTTGCGTGGACTCCTTCGTCGAATGACTACACCGCCAACGTGCACTTCGGCTGGGACCAGGAACCGCCGCTCGATCACACGCTGACCGTGGCCCCCACGCCTGATATCGCGACGGTGTTCAACCCGGATGTCGACTACCAGGTCTACACACCACCGCTTCCCCCGAACACTCCACGTTACGGCATCGTGACCTGGACCTCGGACCGATCACTCGGATGCACGGGTCCCTATGCCGTGCGGGCGCAGCATCTCGACTACACCATTCCCAACACGCCGCCCGCCAGCCAGCCGAAGCACTGGGGCACGCTCGGTCACGACGTGGCTCCGCTCTCGGCAAGTCTCTTCCAATCCTCGCCAACGGTGAAGACACCCTGGCCTGGAAGCGCGGTTTCCTCGCCGCATTCGATTCCCGCGATGTGGATCGACGACCGCTCGGGCAATCATTGCATCGTGCAGACACGGGTGTTCGAGGAGAACCACTGGATACACTGGAACAAGGAGGCGCCACCGCACCGCGACGAGCCCGGCGCCCGCCCGTTGTCATTCGTGCACGCCTATCCGCATCCGGTCTCGCTTTCGCGTCATCGGAGCGTATCGGTGAGCTTCGAAGCCGCTGAAACCGGTACGGTGCGCATCACGCTGTTCGATGCGCTCGGACGGCAGGTTCTCCAGCCACGTGCGCTTCGGAGCACGCAAGGCGTCAACAGCGTGGTGCTCGATCTGCTTGGTCCGGCGGGACTCGTGCCCGGCATGTATTTCTGTGCCATCGAGGGTGCCGGCGTGACGATCACGCGACCGTTGGTGTTCGTTCGTTGATGGTGTGACCACCGAGCCCTCCGGGAGCGTGATCGCTCCCGGAGGGTCATGATTTCCTTCGCTCGGTTGCGATTCATGAGATATTGATTCATTGCTCGTCGACAGGTGCACGCATGAGATTCCGATACATTCCCCTTATTCTCCTCATTCCCTTCATTTCCCTCTCCCGAGGCACGGACCCCCCATCGACGCCACGGACCACGCCCATTCGTTTCCCCCTGCGCATCGTGAAAAATCTGGGACAGTGGCCGGAGGGAATCCGCTACATGATGCTACCGGGGTGCAGCCATATATATTTTCGCGATGATGCGGTGGTGTTTCTGCGCGGGAAGCAGAGTACCCGCGCGCTGGATGTTCCATCGGAAACCAGCAGGCGGATGAAAGAGGAACCTGAATACGAGCAGGCCGTGCTTCGCTTTCTCGATCACTCGCCGCGGATGCGGCTAGAGGAGGGCGAGGCATCCGAAACGGTGATGCATTTCTATGTCGGTGACGCGTCGCACACGCGGGAGAATGTTCCTTGCACGCGGTCGTTGCGGTATGCGGAAGCGTGGGATGGCGTGGACGTGAGCTTCGAGACAACGGGGAATACGCTTCGCCTGAAATCGATGCTTCGAGGCGGTCGGAGGGATGCCCGGGCACGCATGACTCTGGAGGGAGACGCCTCGCTTGTCGCGGATATCGAGGCGGGATTGCGCGAACGTCCGGGTACCTCGGTACACCGGCGTCACGATGGCGGGGCAGGGGCGATACGGACCGACACGCTGACCTTTCACTTGCCGGCGCGGATTCCGAACGACAGCGTGTACCTCTGGACGGAGTTCGATACATACTTTGGCAATAATGATCGTGGGCAGCTTCGAGCCCACGAGATTCGAGCTGATGAACGGGGGAATGTGGCATTCGCGGGATGGACGGATGATGGCGATCTTCCCGTCACACCGAATGCGTATCAACCGAACAGTAATCTCCCGGTGGCATGGGATCCGACTTCGATAGTGGCCTATTACGGGCGATTGAATTGCGATGGAATTCATGCCGATTATCTCTCGTATTACGGAACGGGTCAAAGGAGAGCAATGAGGCTAGGCAAGTTCAGTATAGGGCCGAAGGGGTTCTATCTACTTAAAGCGATCCCTCATGATTCACTCGAAATTGCGTTCCATACTCCCGTCGGTGAAGCGCTGGAATTTCGCTATCCACTCGACACGGCATTCGTGTATAATTGGAGACAGGGCCTATCCAGATTCGATACATCAGGTCGGTTGGTATACCGAAGCTGGTTATCGGCGAAGACCCTGCCGAATTACAACCCGGGATGGGGACATACCGGTGTACGCATCGGCGCCGACGATTGTGTATATATTTGGGGATATGGTACGGATTCACTGCCATATATCCAACCCGGGGTGTTCATTGATACAGTGCCGTCGGGCGTGGATCGGGCGCCATTCCTGCTCAAACTGACACCCGAGTGTGATTCCGTGGTGTACGGTACCTATCTGCCGGACAGTACATGGATCGGTGACGTGGATGCGGATGCCATGGGATTCGCATCAATCGTGGGACAGACAAAAAAGGCCATGTTCCCGGTGAAGAACTCCTGGCAGCCATCTCTGCGAGATACAGCAGTGCTTGGGGATCTCTTTGTCATGCGTCTGTCGCCTTCGGGAGACACACTTGTCTTCTCGACATATCTCGGTGGGAGCCATTTTGAAAGCGCTCATGGGTTCCAATATATTTATGACTCAGATAATAATTATGGTTATCGTTGCACACGAGTCACCAACGATGGACGGACATATGTCGCGGGGCTGACAACCTCGTTCGACCTTCCACTGCATAATCCTTTACAGACGACCTACCGCAGCTGGGAAATGATTGGTAATCGGCATCCGGATCTCGCGCTCGCGGGCTTCGGGCCGGATGGAGATATACTCTTTTCATCTTACTGGGGCGGGGATGGCCGGGAGGAACCGATCACGATGGATCTGACTTCCTGTGGCGATCTGCTTATCACCGGATATACATTCTCTCGTGATTTTCCTCTCGTGCATTCGCCCGCCTACGCCGGGACCTTCTCCACGACCACCGGTGTGGAGAGCAAGCATTTCATGCTGCTCATTGATCCCGAGCAGGTGGCCATGCATGCATCCCTGCTTTTTCCTGATGATTTGTACACAACGGATCTGCATTACACGGAGAACGGCTACATGCACCGCATCGGTTTCGCGTCGGGAGGTTTCCCCGTCTTCAATGGTTTCCAGGATCGCGCGCATTCACCCGGGTCGG
>JAVFAS010000029.1:0-41644 GCA_034002405.1 Bacteroidota bacterium
GTCTTGACATCATCAACGCGCTCGAGCATGCGGGCTGTCGCCTGCACATCGAGGGGATGGAGCATCTTCGCGGATTGCATGGCCCGGCGGTGTTCGTCGCCAATCACATGAGCACGCTCGAAACCTTCGTGCTGCCCGCGCTGATCAATCCCGTCCGCCGTTGTACCTTCGTGATCAAGCCCAGTCTGATGGACTACCCGGTGTTCGGCCACGTCATGCGTTCGCGTGATCCGATCGTGGTCACGCGCGACAATCCCCGGCAGGACCTGCAGACCGTGCTGGAGGAAGGTGCGCGACGACTCGCCGCGGGAACCTCGATCGTCCTCTTTCCGCAAACCACGCGGAGCCGGACATTCGACCCGACGAAATTCAACTCCCTTGGTGTCAAGCTCGCGAAAAATGCCGGCGTGCCCATCGTGCCGGTTGCCCTGAAAACCGACGCCTGGGCCAACGGCAGGCTGCTCAAGGATTTCGGACCTGTTTTTCCTCATCTTCCCATCCACATCCACTTCGCCACTCCCGTCGCCATCGATGGCAACGGCCGCGCCGCTCATGACACCGCCGTCGCCTTCATCGCCGCTCGCCTCGGCGCATGGCAGACGGAGCAATAACTCGCCTCCTTCGCGCGTTTTCCCGGGGCGTCAGCCCTCGGTGCACGAGGTGCACGCGCATTGCATTTCCACCCCACCCCGTCTAACTTGCCACGAACCCTAGCCCGAGCGTTCCCCCGTGCCGATCCGCTTCACGATCCTTGTCCTCACGCTTGTCCTCACCGCCGCGAACGCGTCGGCACAGGAGACGCCGCAACTGACACGGAACTATTCGGATACGTTACGCTGGATTTCCGGCGACACCCTCACCCTCTCTCGTGGTTTTGTCGAGGAGGGAAGTGTCACGCTGACGTTCGACACGGCAACGGGGAATGCGCCCGGAACACCCCTCGCAGCGGACTCGGTGGACCTCCTTCCCGACGAGGATACAGGGATACTGCGTGTTGTCCCTCGCGTCCCCTCGGCAACCGACAGCACACGACCCCTCCGCGTCATCATACGCTACCGCGCGCTCCCGTTCGACCGGCCTCGGCCGTTCCGGCTTCGGACACTCGTGACCCGGCCCGCGACACCCGACACCGTCGGTCGTCGACCTGGCGGGGAATGGCGGATCGCCACGCCATCGCAACCGTTGGACATCGACAACTTTTTCGGGTCTGAATTGGAGAAAAGCGGGTACATCGGACGCGGGTTCACCGTGGGGAGCAACCGGGACCTGAACATCAACAGCGGCTTCCGCCTGCAACTCGCGGGAAACCTGGCCGAGAACATCACCGTCACCGGCGCGCTCACCGACGAGAACACCCCCATCCAGCCCGAGGGTAACACGCGCACGATCCAGGAACTCGACAAGGTGTTCATCAACATCGCGGGGCGGAATCTCGCCGCGACACTCGGGGACTTCAATCTCCGCTATACGGACTCCGAATTCGGACGCTACAGCCGGAAGCTCTCGGGCGTGCTCGGCGAGGCACGGTTCGACTCGACCGCCGCGTCCGCGTCCTACGCCACACTGAAAGGCACCTGGCACACGATGCAGTTCAACGGCATCGATGGTGTGCAGGGCCCGTACCGTCTGACCGGCCGCGGTGGGGAACAGCCGGTGCTGGTGCTCGCGGGAACGGAAAAAGTGTTCGTCGACGGTGTGGAAATGACGCGCGGCGAGAGCAATGACTATGTCATCGAGTACGCCAGCGGTGAGCTGTTCTTCACCCCACGGCGCCTCGTGACCTCCTTCTCGCGGATCACGGTCGATTATGAGTACGCGGAACGGCAGTACGTGCGCGCGCTGGTCACCGCGCGTGCGACCACCGCGCTCGCGGGTGAACGCGTCACGTTGGCCGCGCGCTACATCCGCGAAGCCGATGACATGGACAGTCCCATCGATCTGGAGTTTTCGGATGCCGACCGCGCCCTGCTGGCGGCCGCCGGCGACGACGCGGCCGCGGCATCGCGTTCCGGCGCGGTCTACGTCGGCATCGACTCGACGCGCGGCACGGGACGCGGCCAGTACCTCCGTGTCGATACCACGATCGCCGGCGCACCGCACGCGGTGTTTCGCTACGCCCCGGGCGCCGACAGCGCCACCTGGTCGGTCGGATTCTCCTTCGTCGGCGCGGGACGCGGGGACTATCGTCGCCGCACGGTGGGAACGTTCGAATTCGCGGGCATCGGACGCGGGGAATATGCCCCGCTGCGGTTGCTGCCCCTCCCGCGTCTGCATCAGCTCGTGGATCTCCAGCTCTCGGCCCGGCCGGTCGAGAACCTGCAGGTCGGTGGCGAGATCGGCGTCAGCGCGCTCGATCGCAATCGGTTTTCGCCACGGGACACTGGTGACGATGCGGGCGCCGCATGGACCGCCACGCTGCGCTGGACCCCCACGATCGCGAGAAAAAACGATCTGGATATGAATTTCCGGTATCGTGATGTCGGAGCGGACTTCCAGCCGATCGACCGCATCAACGACATCGAATTCGGACGCCGGTGGGATGTTTCCCTCGCGGCCGCCGCGCGCGAACGCATCGCCGAGGGCAATGTCGCCTGGTCACCCTGGTCTCCACTGCGGATCTCCGCGGGCGCGGGCACTCTCGACCGCGGCGCCTTCTCCTCGCTGCGGCTCGAGGGCGGCGTGGACATCGCACGCGGTGCGGATTCCTCCCTGCCCGACCTGCGCTGGCGCATCGAGCATATCGCCAGCGATGGCGGCACGGGCGCACGCGCACGGCGCGGACGCTGGCTGCGCCAGCAGGGCGAAACCTCGTACCTGCTGCCCTTCGCCACCCCACGGTTGCGTATCGAACAGGAGTACCGGGAGGATCGCGATAACGGATCCGACAGTCTTTTATTTACCAGTCTCTCGTTTCTCGACGTCCGTCCCGGCCTGCGGTTCCCGGAATTCTGGCACATGACATTCAGCGCCGATGTCGGCGTGCGCATCGAGGACGTCCCGCTCGACGGGGCCTTCGCGCGGCAGTCGATGGATCTGTTGCAGCAATATGGCTGGGCGCTGCGACCGTGGCATGACCTCTCGTCGGCGATCACCGTCACGGTGCGCGATCGCCGCTATACCGAAGCCTTCCAGGCACGCGGCAACAGCGACCTGCAGACCATCCTCTCCCGTGCGCAAACACGCTACACACCCTTCAATGGCGGCATCGACGGCGAACTGCTCTATGAAGTCTCGACCGAACGCAGTTCACGGCTGCAGCGCGTGTTTCTCAATGTGCCATGGGGTCAGGGCAACTACGAATACCGCGGCGACCAGAATGCCAACGGGGTGCAGGACGAGGAGGAATTCGAACCGACACGCTTCGAAGGGGACTATGTGCTGTTGACCATCCCGACCGATGAACTCTTCCCGGTCATCGATCTGAAAAGCAGCCTGCGCCTCCGCCTGCGTCCGGAACGGATGCTGCGCGACGATGGCGGCGGCTGGTGGCGGAGGGTCCTGCGCGCGCTTTCGAGCGAAACCTTCGCGCGCATCGAGGAGAAAAGCGAGGAGGAGCGCACCGCCGACATCTACCTGCTGCGACTCGACCACTTTCTCGACGACAGCACGACGCTCCACGGTTTCCAGAACATCCGGCAGGATCTGTTTCTCTTTGAACGCAGCCAGGTGTTTTCCCTGCGCGCGCGCTTTGACCAACGCGCGGGCTTCAGTCAGTTTGCCTTGGGCAGCGAGCGGGCATACCGTCGCGAGCGCTCGCTCCGCGCCAAGTCACAACTCGTGCCCGAGGTCGGCCTGCAGGTCGACGCCGCCTGGCGAGACGATGTGCTGCGCGCCGATGCCGCCAGCACGCGCGCGCGTGACATCCGCGCATCGAGCGTGCGCGGCGACCTTTCGTACCGGCCGTGGCGCGATGTGGAGATCGGCATCGTGCTCGACAACAGCACGGCCACGGACTCCCGACCCGAGACCCCGGTGACCGCGGACATAACCGCGCTGACGCTGCGCAGCATCACCGCCTTCCCCGGTCCGGGCCGTCTGCGCGTCGAGGTCGAGCGCAGCGAGGTCGCCTTCGATGCCGATGTCGTGCACGTCCCCTTCGAACTCACAGACGGCCGCGCCGAAGGAACAAGCTGGGTGTGGCGCGTGAACTTCGACTACCGCCTGACCAGCTTCATGCAGGCCACGCTCTCCTATCTCGGCCGCGCCGAACGGGAACGGGCGGTGATCCACACCGCCCGCGCCGAGGTCAAGGCATTTTTCTGATTCGAGACGAACACGGATCGAAGCAACCGCGAACACCCGTGTCTTCCGCGATTATCCGTGCCGCGGCATTACACCGTCCACCTGCCATCGCGCATGATGACTTCCTCGCGACCGTCGGGATAAAAGAGCGTGACCTCCTTTGCGACGATATCGGGCTGCAGCGACTCGACGTACACGCGATCGATGTGGATCACGTTCTTCGGGTCATTGAAGGACTTCGGGGAGACAATGCCGCCGAAATGTTCGCTGCGACCGAAGGCCACATGCAAGCCGAGCTTTTCGTCCATCAGCAGGCTGCCGACGGCCGTGCAGCCGAAGTCGCCCAGCACGCCATGGCCGAGTTCGGCGATGTTGCCGTAGGCTGGTTCGGCCGCAAGCATCGCACGTTCCTTCTCGCTCTGGGGTCCGTCGGAGAGAATCTCGATCGCGCGGTTTTCCACGACGCGATAGAGGACGATCTCGTCGCCGAACTGCACGGGCACGATCCCCTGCGTCCGGCTCGGATCGCCCGCGATCTCGCCTTCGTACGGCACGATGTAACTTTCGCCGGACGGAAGATTTCCGACAATCTTGTCCGCATGGAACATCCCGCTGCTCGGTGTGGCCGTGCGGTGTCGCAAGTCACAGTCGAGCACGTGCTCGGTGCCACGCGCATCGAAAACGATCACCTCGCGCAGCGCCTCGTCGAGGCGGTTGTTGATGCTCATGATGCGTTCATGCACCGTCGCGTAGTCCAGGCTCAGCGATGGGAGCATCGCCGTGATGAAACCGGGCATGGTCGTGCCACGGAAGTTGTACTGTTTCGCGAGCATCTTGCAGGGCGCGGTGGCGGAGAATTCGGTGGGTGCGATGATCAGGTCGGTGAAGGTCATCACCTCCGCGAGCGGCACAGCCATGCCTTCGGCCACGAGCGTGGCCGCATCGAGATGCGACGGATTCCCGCCCCAGTGGTAGAGGGTGTCCGGCAGGTCGTTGTTGTTGCTGCCGACATTGGGATAGTAGTAGATTTCCAGACGCTCGAGTCCGAGGTCGTGCTTGAAGGAGATCGCGCGCATCCACCAGTCGTAGGCCATCACGCGCCGCGCGCGCCAGTCGTCGTCATCGGGCACGCGTTCGTCGGGCACATCGACGATGATGGTGAGTACCGCGTCCGTGGGACGGGGTTTGAAGACCGTGAGAAAAAGGTGGCGCAGTTCGTCGGTGGTGAGTTCAGTCATGATGGGGACCTGACGTCTGATGGAACGGATCGTCTTGAAAGATACAACGAGCGCGGGAGAATTCGTATGCCCGTTATTTCGGACTCTTCCGTACGTTTTCATCGGCGCCGTCGGTGAGATCATACAGCACCGGGATCACGACGAGCGTGAGGACGGTCGACGCGGTCATGCCCCCGATCACGGCGACGGCAAGGGGAGAAAAGCGCTCGGCGCCGAGCGCCCACTCCAACGCGAGAGGAATCATTCCGACGATGGTGGAGAGCGAGGTCATCATGATCGGACGAAAGCGTGTCGCGACGGAATCGATGATCGCCTCGCGACGACCGTGTCCTTCTCCGCGGCGCTGGGCAATGAAGTCGATAAGGATGATGGAATTGTTGACGACGATTCCAACGAGAAGGATCAGTCCCACCATCACGGGCATCGACACCGGCATGCCCGCGATCGCCAGTGCGACGGCCACGCCGACCAGACTCAGCGGCACCGACGCCAGCACGATAAGCGGATGTCGGAAGGAACGGAACTGCGCGACCAGCAGCAGGTACACCGCCACCAGCGCGATCCCCAGTGCCCCGAGGAGTTCGCCGCGCGATTCCCCCATGTCCTTGTCCTCGCCCTCGAGACTGATGCTGTATCCCCGCGGGACCTCCATGGCGGCGACCGCCGCGCGAACATCGGCGGTGACCTGGCTGAGGGGCCTCCCGCCATGCAATGCGAGGACGTCGAGCGTGGGCTGGAGATTCTCGCGGGTGATCAGTCCCTGCCCGAGACGCTCTTCCTCCTCGATCACGGCGCCGAGCGGCACCGAGGATCCCTCACGCCCCGCGATGCCGCGCACGGCACGCACGTCGGCCGGCTCGTCGCGATCATCGGCGTCGAGGCGCACGCGGATCGGCGTATCCGTTCCCCCCTCGCCACGCAGCACGCCCGCGGCCGCGCCATCCAGCGCCTGCGTCAGCTGCCGTGCCACGCCTGAAGGCGTCAGGCCGAGTTCGGCCGCGCGCTCGGCGTCGATGCGCAGCGCGCGTGTCTCCTGATCCATCCGCCAGCTTCGCCACGGATTGACCACGCCATGGACGGGAAGCAGCGTCGCGAGCACGTCGTCGCCGAGTCTATCCAGAATGACTGGATCCTCTCCGCTGACACGAATCGCGATCGATGACGCCGTCGTGGACTTCGCGGTGCTGCCCGATTCACGGACGACGAAATTCCGAACGTTCGGGACACGGGCGATGCGCGTGCGCAAACGGTCCTGAATGCTCCAGATCGATTCGTCGCGTTCGGTACGCGGCGTGTAGGTGATGCTGAGATAGCCCTGTGTCGGGCCCTGCACGCCACCGCCGCCGAAGGAATGCATGCCGGGTTCGAATCCCATTTGTGTCGATACACGCAGGACGCTGTTCTCCTCGAGAATCAGGCGTTCGACCTCGCTCACGACGCGTTCGGTCTCCGCGAGCGAGGACCCCGATGGCGTTTCCACCGTGACGAAACTCGCGCCCCCGTCCATCTTCGGCAGGAGTTCCATGCCGAGACCGCGCAGCATCGCCAGACCCAGGGCGAAGAGGACAACGGCCGACACCACGACAACCCAGCGGCGCCGCAATGCATGCGTGAGGAGGGCGAGATAGCCGTCGCGCACATGATCCATCATTCGATTCCACGGCGCGGTCACCCGCGCGGCCCATTGCTCGACCTTGCCACTGCGCCCGGTCATCAGCAGGGTGAAGAGCGGAACGATCGCGAGCGCGACGAGCAGCGAAGCGACGAAGGTGATAATCAGTGTCGCGGCGAGGGGACCGAAGGTTTTTCCGACAAAGCCGTAGAGAAACAGCAAGGGCACGAGCACGATCAGCGTGGTCGCCGCACCGGCGATGACGGAGAACTGGATCTCATTCGCACCGGTGATCGCGGCGCCCATGGCGTCACCCTCGCCGAGGCCTGCGTGCCGGGTGATATTTTCGAGCATGACCACCGAGGCGTCGACCACCATGCCCACGGCGAGGATAATCGCGGTGAGCGTGACCATGTTTACTTCGATGGAAAACAGCTGCATGCCGGCGAAGGCGAGCAGAAAGGACAGCGGCATGGAGAGGGCGACGACGATACCACGGCGCAGGCTCCCGAGGAACAGGAAAATGATGGCGGCCGCCAGCAGCAGCGCCTGCCAGACGCTGCCGAGCATGTTGTCGACCACCTGTCGCGTGAAGGAAGCGGACTCCTCCGCTTCGATGAATTCGAGATGCGGATATTTCGCATGCAATTCCCTGATTTTTTCCTGTGCATGCTCGACCACTTCGACGGTGTTGGCATCGTCCTGCTTGAATACCTGCATCGCGATGGCCGCCGTACCGTTGACATGGAAGCGCGACTGGTCCTCCGCCGTTCCGGAATGGATTTCGGCAAGGTCGCGGAGCAGCACGCGGCCACCCTGCGGGAGTGGCACGGGGATCCGGGAGAGATCCTCGATATCCCGTTTCCTCTCATCGAGGCGGAAGGAATACTGCCGTCCGCGAGAGGTGATCTGACCCGCCGGCGCGCTCGCGTTGTTGGCGGCGATGGCCTCGACCACCTGCGGCAAGGCGACGCGATACGCCTCGAGGCGGCTTCTGTCCACGGACACGGTAATTTCCGGACGATCGCCACCGAAGACATCCACCAACGCGACACCTGGCAGCCGCTGCATTTCAGCGGAGATCTGGTCATCGGCCAGTCGGCGCACATCGGCCATATCCTCGCCACGCACACCCACCGTGAGCACCGGGCGATTGCTGGTGGAGAATTTCAGCACCTGCGGTTCCGCGATCTCACGCGGCAGGCGGGCACGGATGCGCGCGATGGCGTTCTGCACGTCCACCGCCGCGAGGTCGACCTCGACGTCGTACGCGAATTCGATGCTGACGAGCGACAGTCCGTCTTGCGAGGTGGACTGGACACGGGCGACGCCCTCGAGCGAGGCACATTCCTCCTCGATGGGATCGGACAGCAGATCGGCCACGTCGGCCGCCGCCGCGCCGGGATAGGCCGTCAGCACATTCACCAACGGCGGGGCGGTCTCGGGAAAGAGCTGAATGGGCAGCCCCATGTACGCAAGCACGCCAAACACCACCCCGGCGATTGTCAGGGCATAGACCGTGTGGCGATGCCGTATCGTATATTCTGATATCGTCATCTCTTTATCTCCTTCTCTGCCACGGCAAGCACGCGGACGCTGTCGGACAGTGCCGCGAGGTTCGTTACCGCGACCACATCACGGCCATTCCAGGGAAACGACGCTTCGACCCAACCGTCGTCCTCGATCCCGGGGGTGACTCGTTGGCGCAGGACACGGTCTCCCCGCACGAGGAACACCGCCGCATCGCCGTTCCGGTCGACGAGCGCACGGACCGGGACCGCGATCGCATCATTGCGCGCGCGGAGAAGGAAACGCACCGGCACCGATATTCCATGCCGAAGGGCGAGCGTCGCCCCGTCATCGGCGCGCAGCTTCACCGTGTAGGTGCGCGACGGAGACGCAGCGACCGCGTCAATTTCGACGACGCGTGCCGGCAGGCGGGTCCCGGCATCCACCACCAGTTCCGCGCGCATGCCGACGGCGATGCCGCGGCGCAGATCCTCTTCCACCACGCCCACGTGCACCACCAGATCACCGCTGCCAAGGAGCAGCAGGGGTTGACCCGGCATGACGTTCTGTCCGGTTTCCGCGAAGCGCCGCAGCAGCATCCCCGAGACCGGCGCGCGTTCCACGGTCTTGCCGAGCCGTGCCTCCGCTTCGCGCCAGGCGGTTTCGGCGTTCGCGCAGGCGCGACGTCCTGCTTCCACTTGATCCGCGGCGATGGCAGCACTCGCCAGCAGTCGTTCGTCGGCCTCGCTGCGGCGGCACCAGTAATCGCGTTCGGCACGGGCACGGTCCACCGCGGCCTCGATCTCCGGCGCACCGAGCCGGACGAGTGTCGCACCCTTCCGGACCGCGTCGCCTTCCTCGAACGGCATCGAGACGATGCTGCCTTGCAGCTGTGCATGCACCTGCAGTTCCGTCGCGGAGTGCACGGTGCCGAGATAATCGATTCGTTCGGACAGGTCGCGGCGCTCGGGCGATTGCGTCCGGACGGCAAGTGGCCGCGCGGTGTCATTCTCCTGCGTATCGGCGCAGGCCGGAACGATGAAGGCCACGGCCGCGGCGAGGATGAGGATGTGGCTTCGATGCGTCATGGCGTATGATCTCCTGTAATGGCAAGCGCGATTTCCGTGGTCAGACTTCCCGCGGCGCGATGGAAGTCGAGTTCCGCCTCGGCCGCCGCGACTGTGAGTGATGCCGCCTGCAGCGACAGCTGCAGGAGTTCCGTTTCCTGGGTCAGCAGTTCGCTCAGGGCCAGACGGCCGGCGCGATGCAATTCCTGTTGCGCGGTGACGAACCTTCCCTTCTCCCGTACCGCTTCCTCGGTCGCCCGGAGGCGTTCGGCAGCCATGCGTCTGGCGGCCGCCGATATTTCCAATTCCGTGCGTACGCGCAGCTCCATCGCGTGCGCCTGTTCCTCGGCGGCACGGCGCTGCGCCTGCGTTGCCGACACCGCCGCGATGCTTCGTCCGCCATCGAAAAGCGGCAGCGAGAGACGCACGCCAGCGGCCCACTCGCCCGCCGGGTCCCACGCAGTGCCCCCGGAGCGATAATTGTACATTGCGAACGCGGAGATATCCGGAAAGAATGCGCGTCCCGCCGCGGAGGCCTCGGCTTCCGCCTGTCGCAGCGCTGCTTGCGCGATCCGCCAGTCGACGTTCTCTCCGACGGTGGGTGTCGCGGCGTCGGGAACAGCGATCGCGCTCGGGTGCACTCCCGCGATGTCCGGATACACCGGTGTCTCGCTGCCGGTCAATTGCGCCAGACGCCACGCGAGTTCTTCCCTTCCCTGGACCACGTGCATGCTGTCCGCGCGCAACGCGTGCAGCTGCGCATCGAGAAGCGCGAATTGCGGCGCCGACATCCGTCCCTCCGATGCCAGCGCGGCGGCCTCGGTACGACGCACGCGCAGATCCGCCAGTCGCGAGGTGATGAGCGTGCGTCGGTTCTCGATTTCCGCCGCGCCCAGATAGAGCAGCACGAGTTGCCGCAGCAGCTCCTGCCGCGCCGCTTCGCCGCGAAGCTGTTGCTGCGACGCGGCGGCACGCGCGGCATCGGTGCGGCGAAGCACCTTGCCACCGGAAAACAGCGGCAGGACCGCTTGCACATTGCTTTCGAAAATGCGGTCGTCGAGCGGAGGGAAGACACCCGCCCGATGGATGGGAAACACGATGTTCGGTTCTTGATGCCAGGTATAGGATGCACCGGCCGACAGCATCGGGAGATGTCCGCTGCGGGTTTCCCGCACGCGTGCCTCGGCCGCGTCGTGCTGCTCGAGAACCGCGCGGAGCGACGGATTCCCTTCCATGGCGATGCCGATCGCGTCGCGCAACGTCAGGGTTTGGCCTGCCACCGGGACGGCTGCCATCGTGCCGATGGCAACGGCAAGGAACAGCAGCAATCGGTCCGCTGTCCGGGCATGATCACGCCGTGCATGATCGCGGGATCTGATTCCATTGCAGCGCATGAGTACGTTCCTTCCTATGTGAGTAAATGCATACTAACGTCCACGTCGAAAAAAAAATGGCGCGTCGCCTAGGCGGCGATCATGCGGCGCAATCCATGCCACGCATCGCGGCCCGAGCGGGCGAGATCGCCGGCGAAGCCTCCCATGCGCCACTGCGTCACCAGCATGCGCAGTGTGCCGATGATCATCGTGGTCAGGAGGCGGGCATGCACATCGGTCCGGATCTGCCGCGCCTTCTGTCCGCGCGAGACGAGATCCAGCATCGCGGCGGTATTCGTCGTCATGATACGCTGCACCGTCGCCGCGAGGGTGGAGTCATTGCGAAAGATCTCCTCGGAGAACACCACGTCCGCCATGGGGGGACGCTGGACAAAGCCACGGATATGCGCGAGAAATATCTCCCCGATCAGATCGATCGGCGCACCGTCCCGGGCGAGCACCGTTCCGCGGACCGCGTCGGCCCGTCGCGCGAATTGCTCGAGCATCGCGACAAGAATATCGTTCTTCCCGCGGAAATGGCGGTACAGCGCCGCTTCCGTCAACCCGAGGCGCGCCGCCAGATTCTTGATCGTCAACTCCTGAATACTTCGCTCCGAAATCAACTGCATCGCCGCTTCCACGATTTCCTGCTGTCGTCCACTGAGTTCCATCATTACATCCAGTTAGTAAACGTTCACATACTAACCTACCACATCCCCACCCCATTGTCAACCCCCTGATCATCTTTCTATCCTTCCATCAGCCATTCTTCCATCTTTTCATTTTTTCATCATTCCATCTTTTCATTCCTCCCCTCACAGATCCCTCCGCAGATCGCCGTTATCCGCATCATCCACGAACCCCATCCTCAAACAGAAACGACGAAGATAATACGGTGCGCGGAGCTGTCGGGCGCCGGCGTCGGTGGCACGGCGAATCAGCTCGTCGATCACGGCCGCGCCGAGTCCCTGACCGCGGACGGCGGGATCGACAATGAGCAGCTCGACCGAAAGCGAGCCATCGTCCTCGAACGCGTAGCCCGCGCCTCCTTCGATGCGATGCCACTCATCGACCAGGACGAGATACAACATCCGTGCGCCGGTGACGACCGGGAATTGTTCGCGGAGGAACAGATCGTAGAGCTGTCCGATTTCGGTGGCGCCCACCGCATCGCGGAGGATAAAGGACTCACCGCTGCGGATTTCGATGCGTCGCTGCAGCACGCGCACGCCCGCGACGGCGAGCAACGTATGCCGTGACACATCCGCCGAGGGAGAGACCAGACGCAGCACGGCATGGCGTTCGTCATCATCGCGCAATGAATCCAGCAAGCGGTTCATCGCCGGCAGGCGCGCGGGTGGCGTGGATGGCGCGCGATGCATGTCCGCGAGCAGCGCATCGAACGCCTCGGCGGTTTCCGCGCGGGTATCGGCGAACACCGTGCGGCGGTACAGCGCGTAGCGTCCCAGTTCCCCGAGACGGTCGATGTCGAAGAGCCGCGCGAGATCGCGGGCATAGCGCTCGCGCAGGGCAAGCGCGGGGGCGTCATGTCGTGCGTCCCATTCACGATAACACGCGACCGCGGAATCCAGCGCCAACGGGGGAAGCCATTCCGTCCGCATCGCCTCGAGCCAGCCGCGGGCGGCAGCGTACCATCCCGCATCCGTGATGGCATCATCCCCAAGCAGCGTCTCGATGAAGGCCATACCGTCATGGTCGCCCAGCGCCTCGCGCGCGGCCTCGCAGATCCACACCTCGTCGAACAGCGGACGCAGCCGCGGCATGTGCGCGGCGGTCATGTCGTGGAAATGATGGCGCAGGGCGCGCCACAGTGTGACGGGACCATCGCAGGCACGCCACCCATCGATGCTTCGGATCATCGCGGTGCCGCGCACGCATTCGTCCGGAACGCTCACGTTCGCCGGATGCGCGGCGCCGGGAATGACCGATCCGCCGCTTTGTCGCCAGGCACTGATGAACGCCGCCATGCCGTGGACGACGAGGACGCGCAGACGCCGGGCCGTTTCCGCGGGATGTGCACGCAGGAGATCCAATCGCTGCATGTCGTCCCACACGGTCGCGCCACGCACGTACTGCATCGACACGGCGCCGGCCTCCGGCATGTAGCTGCCGAAGCGCGGAAGTACGCGCGGACCGGTGGCGGCACCGGAGAGAGCGATGAACACATGCATGCCGGCAAGCAGCTCGGGACTCGACCTCTCCGGCAGCAGCAGCAACTGCAACTGATACTGCCGGGCGTCCCGTGTCGCGATACTGACAAGGTAGCGCTGACCCGCGCCGAATTCCGGCAGCGCGGATATCCAGATTCCCCCGTCGGCGATGCGCGCGCAGGAGAAGGCAGGAATCTCATGCAGCATCAACAGGCTGAGCGGAAGAAACGGCGTCGTCGCGAACAGCAGGGCGATGCGCTCGCGGCGTGACGTCGGCACGCTCTCGTCATACCGCAGCGCCGCGCGCAGACAGTCGACATCCGCGGGCGAGGCGAGCCAGCCGGCGTGGCGTGCGTGGTAGTGCTGCCGGAGCCGCTCAAACAATATATCGGATCCGTATTTCCGTATCCCTCGTTCCGCTTCATGTCGCATCCAATGACAGAGTTCGGCACGGACCTCGAAGACATAGGCCGCGTCGCGCTCGGCCAGATTGACCAGCAGTGCGAGAATGCCGCGGACCACCGCGCGCCCCTGTTCGCCTTCGAAGACGCCGTCCTCGCGATACCGGCGCAACCGTGCGCGCAGCGCGGTCAGACGACCATGCCGCAGATCGCGTGCGGCGATCCCGCGGATGGAATCATCGGTCAGGAAGGGACGGCCCGAACGCACGAACTCCGCATACGCCTCACGTTCCTCCGGGTGCGGATCGTACAGCAGCAGCGCCGCATACGCCGCGCAGCGCAATGCGTCGTCGTCATGCCAGGCCAGTGCCGCCAGACGCGCACGCACGACACCGCCGACATGGCGCCCGCCGTGGTCGAGTTCCATCGCCGCATCATCGATGAGCGCGCGTGCCTGGGCGGGCATCCCGTGCAGCAGCGTGGAGAGCAGCTGATGCACGCGTCGCAGACGATGCGAAACACCACGCGTCGCCTCCGCATCCGCGCGCGGGGCATGCCGGTCGGGAGAAGGTGATTCCCGCGAACCCGAATCGATAGGTTCGGGACACCGGACGCGCATGCCCCCGGGCAGTGCGGCGTCCCATCCTTCGCGACATGGAAAGACGTCGGCAAGCGCGGGATTGCCCACCCATCCCAGCGGCTGCCGGCAGAGAATCCCGAGATCAACCGCCGATCCCGGGCATTCGTATTCGAGATCGCCGATGATCCACGACATCCCCTGGTCGCGACCGGCCGCGACGGACAGCAGTGCACCGGTGGCCCGGTTGTGGATCCCCGTGGTCGCGGCAACGAGGTCGTGCTCGGTCACCCCCAGCTCGCGCAGCAGCCAATGCGGGATGCGCACCGTGAGTCCGGCGATCGTGAACACGACATCGCGCGTCCGATACAGCGCATCGATGGTCTCCGCGAAATTTCGCGCCACGGTGGCGCGGTTGAAGGATCCCTTCGGCGTGCGTTCTCCCTTTTCCATGTCGAAGTCACGATCGAGCAGTGCGTACCGGACGACACGTTCGAACGGGGCCAGGAGCGCATTGCCGGCACGGATGATCTCCCGGATGGACGCGTCGCGTTCGTCGTCATCATGCGCCGCGGAAAACAACGCATGCGCCGTGTCCGGCACGATGAGCAGCACGTTGAACTCACGGCCATCGCCCGCGACGAACACCCGCCGGAAGCCGGGAATGTCGTGGAACAGTTTCTCGATGCCCGCGGGCGATACGGTTTGTCCCCGACTGTTCTTGTAAATATCCTTCAGCCGGTCGACGATTTCGTATTGTCCCGACGCACGCCGTGCAAAGACGTCGCCGGTGGCGAACCACGGGTGCTCCTCGGCGCGCGCCGATGGCACCGCCCGCGGCAGCCGGGGTTGCTCCTGCGCCTCCGCTCCCGGCACCACCGCTCCCGGCAACTCCGCGTCCGGCAACTCCGCGTCCGCGCCGTCGTGCGTGTCGAGCGGCATGGCGACGTAGGGACCGCGAACCTGCAATTCGTGTTGCGCCGAACGCCGGACCTCGACCAGCGGCAGTGGCACGCCGACGGCGCCTGCTTCGTACCCGCCGGGCGGGGTCATGAGAATGCCACCCGTGGCCTCGGTCATCCCAAAGCCGCTGCAGAGCTCCACGCCGAGCGAGTGGAAGAATTGAAATATCTTCGGATCGAGATATCCGGCGGCGGAAAGGCCCCAGCGCAATCGCGGACCGCATACGGTACGGAACGCCGCACGGGCGGACGCGCCCTGGAGTCCGGCCATGCGCGCCTTGGCTTCGTCGGCGAGCTGTGTCCATCGCAGCGGCACGCCGATGAGTCCCGTTGGCTGCACCGCGCGGATACCCGCCAGCAGCGACTCCCGCGACCCGTCCTGCGCGAACACATAGCGGCCGCGCCAGAACAGCATGCCCTGTAATTCCAGAAAGCGGCCGAAGGTATGGAACAGCGGGAGGTAGGCGAGCAGCGTCTCGTCGCGTCCCACCGCGGGCAGCGCGGCCGCGCGGGCGAACCGCTTCGAAAGCATCGCGTGCTGGGAGAAACACACCCCTTTCGGCCGGCCGGTCGAGCCGGAGGTGAACATGACCGTCGCCGTGGCGAAAGGATCGACCTCCCGCGCGGGGAGCGGTTCGTGCCCGTATTCCGCGACAAGGTCATCGAGATACAGGACCCCGTTCTCCGATTCCCCGCTTTCGCGGTCCGTCACCACGATGCGTGGCGCGGCGTTCCCCGACGCGGCGGCATTGATGACGGCCTGCAGGCGTTCCGGGGAATCGGTGATCACGATGGTGATACCGAGCCGCCCGATCATCCAGGCGAGATCCTCGGTGTCGGTATGCACGCTCACCGGCGCGACCAGGATGTCGTGACAGAGGCAGGCGAGATCACACAGCGCGGTTTCCATCGCGTTCGCCGCGAAAATCAGCACCCGCGGCGATGGCGCCGCTGCGCGCAATGCCGCCGCGATACGACGCACGCGGTGCCGGGTTTCGGCATACGTCAGCCGCCGGCCCTCCGCGAGCGATTCGAGATACACCTCGTCGCCGCATTCCTCCGCCCGGTCGTCGAGCAGATCGCCAAGCGTGTAGCGCAGTTCCGCGAGCAGCACGGCGGCGTCTTCCGCCCAGGCGCGCCGGGCCTCCTCGTCCAACGCTTCCAGCACCGCGGGTCGCGCGCTCCAGCGAAGAAAGCGTCGCCATTCGTCCGCCTCCCGCGCCGCGAAACCCTCCGTGCGCAGCGCGGTGTGGGCGGCGGCAACCGCCGCGCGCGCACGTTCGGAATCATTCTCGGTGTCAGAACCTCGTCTTGCGTCCATCATGTTCATCCCGCTCCATTTCACGACACACCGGCTGGTGACCGCGGCGCATCCCGGTGCAGGGGACCGCACGGCCGGTCACGCAATTCCATCTCGCAATCTACAAGATTGCACGACAATGGCCCTGCGTTTCATGCTCTAATGCGAACGCTCCCTGAAACCAAACGCCACCCACTGTATTGATGAAATGAACGCACTCGCGGGGTTGCATGAACGCACCCCCCTGCCGATATCCATGAACGCACCTGCCGATATCCATGAACGCACCTGCCGATATCCATGAACGCACCTGCCGATATCCATGAACGCACCTGCCGATATCCATGAACTCACCCCCCTGCCCCCCTCTCTTGACAGAGAGGGGGGAGATCGCCGGGGATTGACGCAACCATGTGCTATAAACGTCGTCACCTCGCGACTTGCCGATGTTGACGCTGTGTTCCAAGACTCATTTCATTCTCTCCCCCCCCCTCTCTGTCAAGAGAGGGGGGGCCGGGGGGGGTGAGTTCATGGTCTGCCGGGCGGGTGTGGAATGACCCACGAATAATGGAGAGGAGAATAACCCCGGAAATTTTCTTCAAGCGATGATTACCGGGTTCCGCGATCGCGCGTGCTCGTGTCGCCGGATGGCACCGCGCGCTGCCGTGAGCTCTCTGTGGGGCTCCAGTGCGCGCGCGACCGCCTGCGGCGCCACGATGCCCAGCGCTCACGCTTGTTCCGTTCAACCGCATACGTCCCTCACCTTCTTGCTTCGCTGGGCAGCAGGGCGAGCACATACCGTCTGTTCTTCGTATTCCATCGGTGGACGGTACCCCAACGTACTGTGCAAACGCTGGCAGTTATATTCAACCTCAATATACTCGAACAGATATCGTTCCGCAGCAGCTTGATTGGCAAAGACCATTTCCGCAGGCATTTCCTTTTTCAGCGTACTGAAAAACGACTCCGTAACCGCATTGTCCCAGCAATCGCCCTTGCGACTCATGCTCTGAGATGCGCCGTGCGCCTTGATCACGTCGCGGAAATCGCTACAGCAATACTGGACACCTCGATCGGAATGCACCAGCAACCCCGCTGTGATCCGTCTGCGCTTTGCCGCTCGCACAAATGTCTCGACGACGAACGCCGCACGGAGGTTCGTGCTCACCTTCCATCCGACTATCGCGCGGGAATACAGATCGAGGAACACTACCAAGTAGAGCCAGCCCAGCTTGCCCCGGATGTAGGTGATGTCAGTGGTCCAGACCTGGTTGGGCTTCGTCGCGGTAAAGTTCCGCTCCAAGAGATTCGGAGCGACAGGATGCCCATGCTTCGATTGCGTCGTCACTACATATTTGCATCTGGGCCGTGCCCGCAGTCCTTGCCGCTGCATACTGGCCTGCACGCGCTTTTGTGCACAGGGCACACCCTGCCGTACCAGCAGCAAATGAATCCTCCGATATCCGCAGCGCTGTTTGTTTTGCTCGAATAGCTGCCGGACCCGAAGGTCATACCGTTCTCGTTCGCGTTCCCGCAACGAGACTTCGCGTCCAAGCCACGCATAATAGCCCGAAGAAGAAACCTCGAGTACACAGGCCATCCTCTCAATCGGAAACATATGACGGTAGGCTTTCATGAATCCGTACCGTTCTTCGGGGGATGCGAGAAGATGGCCACTGCTTTTTTTAAGATTTCTCGCTCCTGCTGCAGGATGTGTAGTTCGCGGCGTAGCCGCCGGAGCTCCTCCTCAGGGGCGGGAAGGTGGCCGTGACCGGGAAAAGCGGTCTCGGCATCCTGCGCAATCGCCCGGCGCCAGGTCCGGATGGCCCCGTCATAGAGTCCGAGTTCGCGCTCGACCTCGTCGTCATTGCGATCTGGCGAATCAGCGAGTTCAACCGCTTGACGCTTGAACTCGGCGTCATAGGTGCGCCGTCTTTTGTTGGCCATGATTTTACCTCCATTGTTTCTGAAATGTACGATGGGGGTAACTCTCTGTCCAATCTCTCAGGGTCACTTCAGTGAAGGGGTGAAGAGGTGAAGGGGTGAAGGGGTGAAGAGGTGAAGAGGTGAAGAGGTGAAGATCAGGCGACGGTGCCGATGTAGAGGTAGGCAATACCTCCGGTGAGGGGAACGGTGCGCCGTTCGGCGTACATGCCGGTTGCATCCATGAGCGCGAGAAATTCATCCCCGGTGGGAAAGGCGGCCGATGTGCGGGTGAGGTATTCGTACGCGTCGCGTTTGCCGGAGATCAATCCGCCGAGCAGCGGGATGATCACCCGGCTGTAGAAGGAGAAGAAGGGTTTCATCCACCATAACGGTCGTCCGAATTCCAGCACGAGAATCCGGCCGCCCGGTCGGACGACACGCGCCATGCTGCGCAGGGCCTGGACGGGATCGTCGACATTGCGTATGCCGAAGGCGATCGAGGCAATATCGAAGCTATCGTCGGGATAGGTGAGATGCATCGCGTCCTGTACTTCCCACTCCAGATCCAGACCCGCCTGCCGTGCCTTCTCCGGTGCGTACGCCAGCATGTCGGCGCAGAAATCCGTGCCGACGACGCGTCCCGTCGGTCCCACGCGGCGTTTGAATTCGAGCGCGAGGTCGCCGGTCCCGGTCGCGCAGTCGAGAACGCGGTCACCAGGTGCGGCGCCACTCAGCCGCACCGTGTGCGCGCGCCAGCGGTGATGCACGCCGAGCGAGAGCACGCTGTTCGCGCGGTCGTAACTGCCGGAGATTTCCGCGAACATGTCATGCACGTCGCGGCTCATGCGGTCGCTCGCCGCAATGGGGGGGAGGAAAGGGAGAAGAGCATCAGGAAATCGGACGTCCTGTCACCGTCGACAGCAGGCGGAGGTGTTCCATCATTCCGCGATACCGTTCGGGAGAAAGGGCCTGATCGGCATCCGACAGGGCAGAGGCGGGATCCGGGTGGACCTCGACCATCAGTCCGTCGAGTCCGGACGCCAGCGTCGCGGCCGCCATTGCGGGGATGAGGCGTGGATTTCCGGTTGCATGCGAGGGATCGACCACGACGGGCAGCCGGGTTTGCTGACGGGCATAGACCGCGCCGGCGAGATCGAGCGTAAATCGTGTTTCGTTCGAGAAGGTACGGATCCCGCGCTCGCAGAGCACGACCTGATCATTGCCGCCAACGATGACATATTCCGCGGCGAGCAGCCATTCGCTGATCGTCGCCGCGAAGCCGCGTTTGAGCAGAACGGGTTTCGTCACCTGTCCCAACAGCTTGAGCAGGGCGGTGTTATCCATGTTGCGCGAGCCGACCTGGAAGGCATCGACGAATTCATCCATCGCTTCGACGTCGTGCTCCGAGAGCACTTCGGAAATGATCGGCATCCGGTGCGCATCGGCCGCGGCGCGCATGAGACGAAGTCCCTCAAGACCGAGTCCCTGGAACGTGTAGGGCGAGGTGCGTGCCTTGAACGCGCCGCCACGCAGCACGTGGGCACCGTGTTCGGCCACCAGATCGGCGGCATCCTGAATCTGGGCGAATGATTCGACAGCACAGGGACCGGCGATCACGACAAAACGATCACCGCCGATTTCAATATCGCCGATCCGCACGCGGGTACGCGGCAAAGTGTCGTGTTCCTCTGTCGCGGGAACCGTGCGCCGGTCGCTGGACATGGGTGTACTTGTGGGAGGTGCGTTCTCGAAAAACGAATCTGTGATGCTCACGTCGGAATTCTTCAATCCATGCAACATCGAAATTTATCACCTCTATAACAATTCCCCCGGTGCGAAACGTTCATAATTTGCATCTCAAATGTTGAGTTTTCCAAACAGGCGGATGTCCGAGCCGTTGACGCCGGCGGCATCTTCCCGAAGCAGGAAGGAAATCGTTCCAGCAATCTCTTCCGGGGATACCCAGCGGGCGATCTCTTCATCCGTGCCCCACTCACGATTCGCCGGCGTGTCGATGACACTGGGGAGGATGCAGTTGGCGGTGACGCCGAAGTCTCTGCCCTCGTCGGCGAGAATTTTCGTCAGTGCCGATACGCCCGCTTTCGAGACTCCGTATCCCGCCTGCTTCGCCGCGGGTTTCGCCGCCGCCATCGCACCGATGGTGATGATCCGGCCGAACCCGTTCGCGCGAAAGTGCGACATGATCAGGCGGCTGAAAAGAAAGAGCGGTCGCAGGTTGAGTTGGATCAGCGCGTCCCAATCCTCGATCGAGGTGTCGGCGATGGTTTGAAATCCGCGGATTCCTCCGAGGAGATGAACGAATCCGTGGAGGGGATCGATGGTGACCGCGGCTTCGAACACACGCGCGACCTCATCGTCACGCAACAGGTCTGCTTCGAGCAGAAACAGCTGTTCGCGCTGCTGTGGAACGATCCCGGCGCGAAGGCGCTGGGCTTCGGACTCGGAGCGATAGGGAACGATGCAGCGGTATCCTTCATCGATCAGCCGGTGCGTGACCGCGTGCCCGAGCGCGCCGGTGCCCCCGGGAATGAGAACGGATTTCATGGTACCTCGACACGTGTGTGAAAGAAGGCGCACTGTCAGGACAACAAACGCGCGGACGGGATCATTCCCCGCATCAGCTCGCTTCGGCGATGTCGGTGCGCTCGATCGACGGCCGGAATGCGAAGTGCGGGAAATACCGGGAGAAGTCGTAGTCGAAATTCCGTGGCCAGTAGGAGCCACTGCGGATATTCAGCTCGTAATCTCCGTGGTAGTCGCCCCGGACGATGCGATGCAGCATGGCGACGAGCCGATCGACGTCCTCCACCGTGTTATAGCAGCCAAAGCTGGCCCGCACCATGCCGGGGAGATTCGTGCGGTCGCCGGCGAGAATTTCGTCGGTCAGGGTTTTTGCGTCGTCGTCGTCCAGCCGGAGGAGGCGTTTCACATAGGGATGCGCGCAGAAGCAGCCATTGCGGACACCGATCCCGCCCTCGGCGCTGAGGATGGCCGCGGTTTTCGCGTGCGGGACGCCGTCGATGTCGAAACTGATCACGCCCACCTTGCCGGCGAGCGCCGCGTCGTCGACCGGACCATGGATGCGAAGATGCGGAATGTCACGCATGGCGCGGATGGCGTAACGCACGAGGTCATGCTCATGCGCGGCGATCTGATCCATGCCGACCGCGGTGAGCATGTGAATGGCGGCCGCGAGCGCGACGGCACCGGGAACGTTCGGGCTGCCGGCCTCCTCCCGCGCGGGCGGGGCGCTCCAGGCGACGAAATCGAGTTCGACGACATCCACCACGCCACCGCCGACCATATCGGGATCGCCATTCGCGAAATAGGTCTTCGGACCGATCAGCACGCCGATCCCGTAGGGCGCATACATTTTGTGAGCGGAATACGCGATGAAATCGATATGCCCCGGATCGCCGACCGGACGGATGTCGATCGCGCGGTGTGGGGCGAGCTGCGCCGCATCGACAAACATGGCGGCGCCATTGGCATGTGCCAGTTCGGCCATGTCATGTATCGGATTGATGATACCCGTGATATTCGACGCGCCCGTCGCGGCAAGGAAACGCACATGTCCCCGATGCGCGGCAAACACCGCGCGCAGCTCGTCCATATCCAGATAACCGAGATCATCAACCCCGACGTGGACGACCGTCGCGTGCCGCCGCCACGGAAGATCGTCGGAATGATGCTCCATCATCGTCGTGATGACGACATCGCCCGGCCGCCAATCGCAGCGGTTTGCCAGCTTGTTCACCGCTTCGGTGGTGTTCTTGACGAAGATGACCGTGTCGTGCGCCAGGTCCGCGCCGACGAAATGTCCGGCGATATCATGGGCCTCGTCGAAGACCTGCGTAGCGAGGATGGATTTGAACCCCGTGCCGCGATGCACCCCGGAGTAAAACGGCATGAATTCGGCCATGACGTCGAGCGCATGGCGGAAGCTTGGCGTGCTCGCGCCGTTGTCGAGGAAGACATACGGAACGCGCGTGCCGTCGAGCAGCGGGACCATCGTGTCAATGCCCAGAATGTCCGGACGAAGATCTTCGAATTTCCAGTGGCAGCGGCGGGGGACGGTGGTGTTCATGGTGGTGCGAATATGAATGGACGCGGGTTGGTGTGTGGAGCGTTTGGTGTGCGGAGCGTTTGGTGTGTGGAGCGTTTGGTGTGCGGAGCGCGCGGTCGCGGTGTGGATGCCGAATGCACGGCCGCGTGTGCATCTCCCAACGGGAGCAGGCGCGCCGACATGGCAATGCCAACACGGCAATATAGGGCATGCCGTCGAGAGGGAAAAACCATGACCGCGCCGTGATGATAATTCAACGGCAGGACGGATAATCCCGCGCGGGATCCCGGACAATCATGATCGCGCATGCAAGCGGGACAAACTTCCACGAACCGCGCAGGCAATGATTCCGGGCGATTTTCACTATCCATGCGAAGCGCCTTGACTTTTTCCACCCCGAGCAGTTAATTTGTAGATCGGTTTAATTTTATCGAGTCATCAACGGATTCACAAAGGCAGTATATGAGCAAACGCACCACCCAGAGAACCTTCCATGCCAACGTCGAGGATGTCGACAAGAAATGGTTCGTCGTCGATGCCGACGGGATGGTTCTTGGACGTCTTGCGGCCAATGTCGCGCGGATTCTTCGCGGGAAGCACAAGCCGATTTTCTCGCCGCACATGGATAATGGCGACTTCGTGATCATCATCAATGCGGGGAAGGTGCGCCTGACCGGCAAGCGTGAGGAACAGAAATCGTACTTCACGTACTCGGGCTATCCCGGTGGCGGCAAGACCCGGATGTTCAAGGATCTGATCAAGACGAATCCGCAGTACGTGATCGAGCACGCGGTGCGCGGCATGCTTCCGCACAATCGTCTGGGCCGCCGCATCATCAAGAAGCTCAAGGTGTATTCCGAGGGGGCGCATCCGCACGAGGCGCAGAAACCGGAAGCACTCACATTCGAATTGTGACCCCGGAATCGGACTGCTGTGTCTGATATTCCCCGTGGAATGAAACGATCTCTCTTCACCAGTCAATACAGGTAATTATGGTTCACAATATTTTTGTCGGGCGCCGGAAAACAGCAGTGGCCCGCGCGTTTCTGATTCCGGGAGCCGGGAACATCACCGTGAACGGCAAGGAAGTCAGCAAATATTTCCCGACGGAGATGTTGCTCGAGGAAGTGCGTCTGCCGCTGACCGTGACCGAGACCAACGAACGCTATGACGTGCATGTGCGCGTGCGCGGCGGTGGCTCGCATGGACAGGCCGGCGCGGTCAAGATGAGCATCGCGCGCGCGCTCGTCGCGGTGGATGAGGAATTCCGTCCGCGGCTTCGCGCCTACCATCTGCTCACCCGTGACTCGCGCATGGTCGAGCGCAAAAAATACGGTCAGAAGAAAGCCCGCAAGCGCTTCCAGTTCAGCAAGCGGTAATGATATGCTGTCCGCCATTCACCGGGATGGGTGGCGGATGGTTAATGTTCGGGATTCCCGGAATTCATCACACATGCGTCCGGACATTCCGTCGGGTGTGTCGCTCCGATCCAGGAGCTTTCCGCGGTGGGCATTGCGCACCCGGGACATCGACGGAATGGATGATGGACGCAGCGGAAACAAACCACAACAGGAGTTGACATGCCCAAGGTAGCACTCGAAGACCTGCTCGCGGCAGGCACGCATTTCGGTCATCTGACCCGCCGCTGGAATCCGAAGATGAAACCCTACATCTTCATGGAGCGCAACGGCATCCATATCATCGATCTCAAGAAAACCCAGGAACATCTCGATCTCGCCTGCGATGCGATCGCCAATGTCGTCTCCGACGGCAAGCGCATCCTCTTCGTGGGAACGAAGAAGCAGGCGAAGGATATCGTTCGCGAAGCAGCGGAAAAAAGCGGCCAGAACTATGTGGTCGAACGCTGGCTCGGTGGGATGCTCACGAACTTCTCGACGATTCGCAAGAGCATCAAGCGTCTCACGAATATCGAGAAGATGGAGAGCGATGGCACCTTCGAGAAAATCACGAAGAAGGAACGCCTGATGATCAGCCGCGAAAAGGAGCGGCTCAACAAGATTCTCAGCGGCATCGTCGATATGAGCCGTCTTCCCGGCGCGCTGTTCATCGTCGATATCAAGAAAGAGCACATCGCCGTCAAGGAAGCCCGCAACCTCGGCATCCCGGTGATCGCCATCGTCGATACCAACTGCGATCCCGATCATGCGGACATTCTCATCCCGGGCAACGATGACTCGGCCCGAACGATCGAACTCGTCACCCGCGCGCTCGTCGCGTCCATCGAGGAAGGTCGCGAGCGCGGCCGTATGGTCAAGGCCGAGCATGACGCCGAGGAGGAGCGCATCGCCAAGGAAACGGAAAAGACCGAAGAACCGGCATGATTCGAATGAATGGCTGCCTGTACAGCCATTCTTTTTCTCCGGTCGCATTCAATACGTAGAAATCAGTATTTTTTTCACTCAATTCGATAGAGACGAAGCATGGAAATTACCGCCGCAATGGTGAAGGAGCTCCGCGATAAAACGGGCGCCGGAATGATGGATTGTAAAAAAGCGCTCGGCGAAAACAATGGAGATCTGCAGCTCGCGATCGAGTATCTGCGCAAGAAAGGCGCCGCCACGGCCGAGAAACGGGCCGACCGGTCGGCGAATGAAGGGGTGGTCCTGACCGATGTCGAGAATGGCACGGGCATTATTGTCGAAGTGAACTGCGAGACCGACTTCGTCGCGCGCAGCGAGGACTTCCTCGGTTTTGCCAAGCGCGCGCTTGACCTCGTCAAGAGCCAGAAACCGACGGATGTCGACGCGTTGTTGGCCCTGCAGAGTGATGGTCTGTCGCTCGCGGAGCATCTGACCGAGATCATCGGAAAGATCGGCGAGAAGATCGAAGTCCGCCGCTTCGCGACCTTCCAGACCGACGGCCTCCTGATCGATTATATCCATCCGGGCGCGAAACTCGGTGTGATGCTCGAGATCACGGGCTCGGGCGAACACGAGGATGTGCGCAAACTCGGCAAGGATCTCGCCATGCAGGTCGCCGCGATGAATCCGGTGGCCATCGACCGCGATGCCGTGCCCGCCGAGGTGCGTGCGAAGGAACTCGAAATCTACCGCCAGCAGGCCGCGGAGCAGGGCAAACCGGAGAATATGCTCGACCGCATCGCCGAAGGAAAACTCAACAAGTATTTCCAGGAATTCACGCTGCTCGAGCAAACGTTCCTGCGCGACACCACCAAGACCGTCAAGGAGCAGGTGGACGAGGTCGCGAAGACCGTTGGGTCGGGATTGAAGGTCGCCCGCTTCGAGCGCTTCCAGGTCGGTGGGTGATCGCGCCATGACGCGCATCGTGCCGTAGAGCTTCGTACCATGCCTTTTGGTTTGCGCCAAAAGGCATTTTTTTATCCGGAGGAGCAATGGAATCGAAATATCAGCGCATACTTCTGAAACTCAGTGGCGAAGCCCTGATGGGCGAACGCGACTACGGGATCGACCCCGCCGCGCTGCAGAGCTATGCCGACGAAATCATCAGTGCCGTGCAACTCGGCGTGGAGGTCGGGATCGTGCTCGGTGGTGGGAACATCTATCGTGGCGTGTCGAACGCGGCCGATAGCATTCACAAGGCCTCGGGCGATCAAATGGGGATGCTCGCCACCATGATCAATTCCCTCGCCCTGCAGAATATTCTCGAGACCAAGGGCGTGCACACCCGCCTGGCAAGCGCGATCGAGATGAACCAGATCGCCGAGCCGTATATCCGTCGCCGTGCGATCCGGCATCTCGAGAAAGGACGCGTCGTGATCATGGGCGCGGGTACCGGCCATCCGTATTTCACCACCGATACCGCCGCGGCATTGCGGGCCGTGGAAATCGAAGCGGATGTCATCATCAAGGGTACCCGGGTCGACGGTGTCTATGATTGCGATCCCGAAACAAACCCGGAAGCCTTTCGCTTCCAGGAAATCTCCTATATCGACGTGCTGCAACGCGACCTGCGCGTGATGGACCTGACCGCGATCACATTGTGTCGCGAGAATAAACTCCCTATTATTGTCTTCGACATCAACACGAAAGGTAACCTGCGCCGCCTGCTCCTTGGCGAGGACGTGGGGACGATCGTGTCCGATACCGCAATGACGACTCCCATTCCTTCGAAATAATGGAGCTGCCATCATGATGCAGGAAATACTCTCGGACGCCGCGGACCGCATGGACAAGTCGATCGACGCCCTGCGGCAGGAACTCAGCAAGATCCGCACCGGCAAGGCTACCACGGCACTGCTTGACGGCGTGAAAGTAGAATATTACGGAACGATGACACCACTCAACCAGACGGCCAATATTTCCGTGCTCGATCCGCACACACTCAGTGTACAGCCATGGGACAAGAACGCGCTCGGTGCCATCGACAAGGCCATCAAGGCCGCCGACCTCGGGTTGAATCCGTCCAATGACGGCGTGGTCATCCGCGTCCCGATTCCCGCACTCAACGAGGAGCGCCGCCGGGAATTCGTCAAGCTCGTCAAGCGCTTTGGCGAGGAAACGAAAATCGCGCTGCGCAATATTCGCCGTGACGCCAACGAACATCTGAAGAAAGCGGAGAAGGAAGACCACGTTTCGGAAGATGCACGACTGAAAGCGGAGAAGGATGTGCAGGAAATGACGGACAAACATGTGACACGCGTCGATGAGCTGCTCAAACTCAAAGAAGCGGAGATCATGGAAGTCTGAGGGAGCGAGAAGGAGAGAAAATCACGCCCCACCGGTTTCCACCGGCGGGGCGTTTCCATTCGTGCCCGGATGAGACATGCGTGTCAACGCGGAAAAACGTTCACGCGTGTCCGGAACATCATCGATCGAGATTCCGATTGAATTGCAGCAGGATCTGTGACGTGCGGTCGGTCTGCGTGCCTTCCGCGCGATACTGAAGCGAGGAAAATCGCGTGTCACTGCCGCCGACCGTGACCCAAGGTTCAGTCGACGGTGGCACTGCCTGGATGTCGATTCCCAGAAGCCGGAAGGCATCCTCGACGCGATAGACGCCATCGAGATGGCAGATCAGAATCTCCGGAATGGCCTCGGGTGCGGCCGACGGAAAGTGGCAGACGATGGAATCGCAAATCCCGTAGGCGCGAATCACCGGCGGGTCGAACCGTGTGAAGTCCGCGAATTGCGTGTCGAAGTCCGAGCGCGTCATATCGTGCCAGCGTCCGAGATCCACACCGCGCTGTTCGTCTGGCTGGACGGGATCCGTTTCCACCCCGCGGGTTGTGTCGGATGATGTCGTGCTGTCCACTCCACCGGATGGCTCGGTCCGGTCACCCGATCCGCAGGCAGCGCAACCCAGGAAGAGCAAGAGTGTACTGATGACAATCAGTCCGCTTCCGGACAGGAGTCGGGTGTTCATTTTCTCATCGCCTCATACACGAGTTCCGCGATATCCTTCACCGCGACATCGTCCTGTCGGCCTTTCTCCTTGACGCCGTCGGTGAGCATGGTCATGCAAAACGGGCAGGCCGAGGCGATCGTCTCCGCGCCGGTCGCGAGTGCTTCCTCGGTGCGCTCGATGTTGATGCGCTTCCCCTCGGTTTCTTCCATGAACATCTGCGCGCCGCCCGCGCCGCAGCAGAGCCCCCGATCACGATTGCGCGGCATTTCCACCAGTCCCTCGGGCTGCACACCGGCGAGCAGCTCGCGCGGCGCGTCATAGATATCGTTGTAACGCCCGAGGTAACAGCTGTCGTGAAAGGTCATCGCACCCGCAAGCGGAGTGTCGAGCGCGACAATCCCGTGCTGCACCAGATCATTGATGAGCTCCGAATGGTGAATAACCCGATAATTGCCTCCGAATTGCGGAAACTCATTCTTCAACGCATGGAAACAGTGCGGACAGGCCGTGACAATGTTTTTCACCCGGTAGGCGTTCAATTTCTCGATGTTGTCGACCATCAGTGTCTGGGCGAGATACTCATTCCCCGCGCGGCGCGCGGCATCGCCGTTGCACTTTTCTTCCTTGCCGAGAATGGCGAAGCGAATGCCGGCCTTCTGCATGATGCGCGCGAGGGCGACACTCACCTTTTTGTACCGTGCGTCAAACGATCCCGCGCAGCCAACCCAGAAGAGATAATCGATCTCGTCGGCACTCCCGAGCTCCGAGAGCTGGGGGATGTCGAGTCCATCCGCCCACGCGGCGCGGTCCTCGGGCGAAAATTGCCAGGGGGCAAAGTTGTTCTCGAGGTTGCGGTAGAGCGTCTGCAGCTGTTCCGGAAATTCGCCTTCGGTCAGCGTGAGATACCGGCGCATGTCCACGATTTCGTCGACATGCTCGATCATCACGGGACATTCCTGCACGCAGGCACGGCAGGTCGTGCAGGCCCAGAGTTCCTGCGGTGTGATGAAGCCGTGGAGAAGTGTCCGTGACGACTCCGTGTTGTCGGTGCCGCCGGAAACGAGCAGCGGTGCCTTTTCCTCGAAACGCGTACGTGTATCGACGATGATTTTTTTCGGAGAAAGAAGCTTGCCGGTGAGATTCGCCGGACAGACCGACGTGCAGCGACCGCAATGCGTGCAGGTGTAGCTGTCGAAAAGCTGCTTCCAGGTCAGGTCTTCCACGTCCGATACGCCGAATTTCTCGGCGGTCTCGTCCTCGAGATCCAGCGGTACGAGCGCGCCGTCGCCTTCCTTCCGGATCCCGCGATTGCTGAAGTAGACGTTCGGTATCGAGGTCAGTACATGGAAATGCTTCGAATACGGGAGGAAGTTGAGGAAACCGAGAACGATGAGAATATGTGCCCACCAGGAAATCTCGAAGATGAGAACGGTGCCCGCGGTGTCGGCGAAGAGCCCGGAGAGTGCCGTGCTGACGGGACGCCACGCCGAGGCATACGCCGCGCCGTCTCCGAGGGCGATGCGGCTCGCGTTCTGAAGCAGAAGCGAAATCATGATCAACGCGATGGCGCCGAGGATGACCGTGGCATCGAGCTGCGACGGACGGTCGAGTTCGCGCAGACGTTTCGGTCCGGCGACATAGCGGCGGAACAGCGCCACGATCACCGCGCCGAGCACGATCACCGCCATGATATCACTGACGACCGCGATCACCGGATACAGAGGTCCGAGAAATGCGAGGGAGAAACCGGGGATGAGTCCCTCGCCGATCGCTTCCACGACCGAGGCGAGGAGGATGACAAAACCCCAGAAAATACCGAAATGCACGGGGCCCGCGATCGGATCCCGCAGGATCTTCGTCTGTCCGAATGCGATGGAGAGGACGTTCCCGATGCGTCGATCGAAATGATCGAAGCGGTTATCCGCTCTGCCGATCGAGAGGTAGCCAAGGACCTTGCGTATCGTGAAGCCGAAAGCGCCGAGCGCGGCAAGAAGGATGACGAGGAAGATGATGTTTTTGATTTCCATGAATCTGGGCCCCGCGGACATCGATGGGTGGGAGGTGGAAGGACGCCAGGGTTGGAGGCGTACGGCGTTATCCGCAAAAGTACGGATTGCGTCAGCGAATCACAACGCGGCCAGCGACCTCCACGCCACGGCCGGATGCAGGACGACGCCCGACGAGACGGCTCCCCCGGGGAGGTATCGAACAACGACGCCTTCCGCGAAGGGAAGGCGTCGTTGTTCGGGAGGAACGGGACCTGATTTATCGCAGAACCTGCATGACCCGACCGCCAACGAGTGTGGGACCGTCGAAGATCTGGTAGGAATAGGTCCCCGGGCGGAGTGCGGACGTTTCGAGGTGGAGCTGTGCGCTTCCGGCGGGCACCACACGCGTCAGGACGAGACGGCCGGTCATGTCGTGGACACGAAGCGCGCGCTCGTGCATGGCGGGAGTGAATGGGATGACGGTCGAAGCGCCGACCGGATTCGGATAATTCTGACCGATATGCAGTGCGGCCACGGCGGCATCGAATTCCACTTCGCTGATGACATCGTGGAACCATTGCCAGGTCAGCGTGATGAATGCATTGCGCAGGGACACATCGGCGATCATCTCGAGTCCGAATCCCGTGTACACGGATTTGTAATCATTTTTGGCTCCCCGCACCGCCGCGATGGTCGTCGGGTCGTCATTGTAGAATGCGATACCGACGCCCTCGGGTGTGGGACGAATCTGGTCGGGGTAGAAGAACGGCTTCCCGTCCGCCGGATTTCTTCCATAGGCATTGGTCAGTGTCGCGTATCCCAGTCCGCCGAAAAGCGGATCCCCGTCGACGAAGCGGGCATTGGTGCGCAACGAATCACCATCGTTGGTGAAGTTGGCGAAAAGATATGCCCGGTAGAATGCACGCGAGGTCGAGGTGCCATGGCCGGCCGGATCGAACACATCCCAACCGACATCCTGACCGGCGACGAGCAGGTTCGCTCCCTCGCCCATGAAGCCCATCATCGCGCGCGCGAAATCGTCGGGCAATGCCGGGAATGCCCATCCGGCGTTGTAATACACGTGGTCGACATCGTCGAGCATGTGTTCATTGAAGGCGCGCATGAACGTGCTCAACGGCACCGCGGCATGTGTCGTACTGCCGGCTTGCGTGAGTCCCTCCATGTACATTTCGGAGAAGTCCGCGGCGGTCGTGCCGTTGTCGGCGCCCCAGGCATTGTCATTGTTGACCACAAGATCGGTGACCCGGGAAATCACACCCGTCGGCAATTTCTGTGGCGTCAGCTCCGGATCGTCCAGCGATGCCATCGACAGCATGCCTTCCGCGATGCCCGGCTTGTCACCGACGTTGACGGTGATCAGCAGCGGGACCTCCCCGCCGGCCGGGATGGTGACATCGGATTCACTCGCGACCGGAGTGCCATTGACGGCAAGCGTCGCATTCCAGTCCGGTGGCTGCACGCCCGACAGGCGCAGACGGACCTGCACGTCGGCGATGGCGAAATTCAGGATGCGGGCCGAAAACGTCGTCGACTGCTGTGGCATGCCCTTCTTGAACAGTGCATCCTCGGACACGAGCTCGATGTCCGGCAGCGTGGATGTGCCCGCGTTGATCACTTCCTTGCTTCCATCGAGCTGCGCGAACACCACGGCGGAGATGCGTGTGGTATCCCACGTCGTCGCATCGAGGTCATAGGTCCACCGCAGTTCGATCGACTCACCGACAGCCGCTGGCGTGAAGGCGTCTCCCTCGGGCGTAGTGAGAAAACGGCGGAAGACGTTCGGAAATTCTTTTTCCCCATTCGTTCCCGGGGGGGACGCATAGCTGATCTCGCTTTCGATCACGAGCGCGCGCACGCGCAGGTTCGCGGTCGGAACGAGGCCGACGCTGGTGAGGGTGGCATGCACCGTGCGCTGCGTGCCATTCGAACTCTCATGCACGCGGATCCGCAGTGGTGAGGATTGTCCCGACGCGAGATCCAGCAAATCCTGCGTCGCTCCCGAGGGGCTCCCCTGATACATGTTGCCCTGCATGACCATGTCCGGGACCCCATTCACGCCGTAATAACTCACGCGCGCGGCGACGTCCTCCTTGTTGTAGGCGTTCATCGGATCGCGGCCGGGCCAGACGGTGTGATAGGCGACGTGGATATAGTTGCCCTTGTTCTTCGACCGGATGTTCTGGTCGAAGATCGGATTCTGGTTGGCGCAGGGTCCGCAGCTCGCATTGGTGAAATGTTCGAAGAGCACAATCTTCCTCGCCTGCGCGAGGAGGTGCTGTGCCGGTGACAGCACGCCGAGAATGAGTGCAACCAGGAGAAAACGTTTCATGGGCGATCCTCGTGTATATCGGTGAATTGGCATCGAATGGGATGGGGAACATGTGCGCGAAAATCCGCACAACATCAACGATCGGACATGAAACGCGGACGCGTTCCGCTACTCCGACATGACGGGTGTCACCGAGTAGCCCTGTTGGCGGAGGAGCGCAAGCAGGCCGTGCGGGCCGCCGAAATGTCCCGCACCCACGGCGATGAACGTGGGTTTCTCTTCCGCGAATTCGATGATGCGCGGAATCCACGTCTGATTGCGTTTCGTGAGCAATTCGGTGTCGTAGCGTCCGTATTCAATCCCAGAGTCGAGCATGAATTGATAGAGTGCCTCGACATCGCGGGTTCGATAGAGTTCCGTGAGTGCGCCGAAATTTGCCCGCGTGCTGTCCATGTTGCGCAGCATGGTCACGACCATGGTCGCCTGCACCCGCGGGGGAATCCGGCTGAAGGCCGCCATCTGCTCCGCCGGTGTTTCCAAACCGATCACGTCCTTTCCTTGCGCGCG
The DNA here is from genome assembly GCA_034002405.1 of Bacteroidota bacterium. Lineage (GTDB taxonomy): Bacteria > Bacteroidota > Ignavibacteria > SZUA-365 > SZUA-365 > SZUA-365. Next base: position 32,657 of record JAVFAS010000029.1, read on the forward strand.
CGCCATGGCCATGAACAGTTCCTCGTACGACTGCGGTTTGCATTCGAGCAGGCGGCCGATCAAGAGGCCGAAAAGAAAAAGTGGACGGATGTTGTTCATGGGAGCGAGGGACAGACCCACCGAGTCCTTGAACCAGGATTCCACGAAATCGTAGTCCTCGGCACTGAAATAATTCCGCAGCGTGCTGTCACGGGGAAGAAAGGAAATGTGACCCATTTCCACGAGCAATCGGGGATCGTCAAGGTCAAGTTCAAGCGCGATCCGTGCCGAGTTGCCCACGGCCGCGGTGATCTCGTCGCCGATGACAACATCCGCGGGACAGATCGCATGAATCGTTCCATACAGGTAGGATGCACCGGCAAGATCCTTGCCCTCGAGTTTCCAGAGCAGGGATTGTCCCGACGCCGGGATGGGGGACGACAGCGTCGCGAACAGGAAGAATGTGAGCACGGGGAAGAGGCGATGCGAGAAACGTCGGCGCATGGTTGGGTCAGGGAAATGCGTGGAGAAACTGTTCCATTCTCATAGATTACGAAGCGGGAGCGTCAACCGCAAGGCATCGAATGCGCCCCGGCGGGCGGGGACTCGAGAACGGACCTCTGCGTGCGCGGGGTCCCGCGTCCTGCTGTCCGTACACGGTCAGGGAATGCGCATGACGAACCCATCGAAGCCCTTTTCGCGCAGGGTCCGGAGTTTCCAGCGCGCCGCTTCTTCGGTTTTGTAATCGCCGACGACCAGGCGGTGGACCAGTTTCCCCGACACCGTCGCCATCTGCACATAGGCATTGTCGATTCCTGCCGTCTTGAGCCGGTCGAGCTGCTGCACGAGATTCCCCAGGTGTTCGAATGACGCGATCTGTACCGCGAATCCTGCCAGGTCCGCCCGCTCGATATCCACGGCGAAAAACTCGATGTTCCCGCGTTCCTTTTCAAAGTCGGGACGGGCATCGAGAGAAATCACGTCAAGCCGGACGCGAGCCGTGCCGCGTTCGATCATATCGATCTGCGCCGCGGCGGCACGGGAGAGATCGATGATACGGCCGCGCGCATGCGGTCCATGGTCGTTGATGCGGACCACGACACTCTTGTTGTTGATCAGATTGGTCACGCGCACCTTGGCGTTGAGCGGAATGGTCTTGTGCGCCGCGGTGAGATCCCACATATTGAAAATTTCTCCGCTCGAGGTTTTTTTCCCGTGGAACTTGCGGCCGTAGTACGAGGCAATCCCCGTCTGTGTATACCCCACATCGATCTGCGCGCGCAGCTCCGTGGATAAGAGCAGGGCGAGCATTCCGGTGAGGAGGGCGATATGTCGTCCGATCATCGACACGAATCGTTGTGTGGTCAAGCGGCAGTGTGGAAAATAGGAAATTGTCGTGAATATTCCGGATATTATGAGCGCATACCGAATCCATCATCAGCACGGAGACCGAGAGACACGCATGACCGCGAACGTTTCCCGCACGCATTCGAAACGCATGGGAATGGCGACACTTCTTGGCGGCGCGGTGCTGTTCGCGCTTGCGATCGTCTATGCCGTCGGAGGTTTTTCCTGGCTCACGACGGATGGCCACGCCACGCCGGGCGATGATCGCGCCGACGTCATGGCGCCGGAGGGAACATGGTTGCAGCGAGCCTATCTGATTGACGGCCTGTTTCACAAGGTATACACCGCCGGCTGGGAAGGAGCCAACGGTGCGATCGGCGATGCGCATCTGTTTGCCGTGACCGGCGACAGCAGTCTTTTGCGCTTCCATACCGAAATGCACCCCATGAAGGATCTCTTCAACGGGACGTGGGTCGATGACCGGGCATGGGCGGCGCTGGCCGAGCTGTACTGGTGGGATTTCACGGGACGCACGCGGCGCGATCTCGTCGAGAGCGCGGAACTGCGCTATATGGAAGCCAAAATGCAAGGGCGGCTCTCCAGCCATGAGGGGTACTGGAGCTGGTATAACTGGCCACCACAATCGGACGTGCGCGACCAGATCTTCACCAACAGCAACATGAACCAGATGGTGAATGTCGGCTGCCGGCTCTACGAAGCCACGGGAAAGAAGGAATATCTCGACGATGCACTTCGGGTGTGGAACGGGGACGGGAACACGCCCGGTATCGAACAGACACTGTATCATGGCGACGGGCGGTGGGTCGGGGCCCGCGGACCTGCCGCGTTCGGCAAACAGCTGCCCTGGGAGGGCATGTCGTATTGCAGCATCGGTGCCGCGATGTATCACGTGACAAAGGATCCGAAATACCGCGACATCGCCGTGGCGACAGCGCGCCGGGTGCTCGATCCCGCGAACGGCTGGATTCATCCCACGGATTATTATCAGCTCCGGATGGATGGGAACGGCGCCTTTGTGCATTTCGCCTTGGATGCGTACATGCTCGATCCTGACGCGCTTGCCGATGTGCCCGGAAAAATCGAACGCATGCTCGAACATGTCTGGACCAATAATTTCGGGCGCGCACGCGTCACCCTGCACCGGACATCGGATCATGGCATCCGTAACGGGTGGAACCCGCTGGGGGGGGAGGATGGCTACGGCGTCGATGAAGTTGGAACCGTGCACCCTCAATCCCAGGCCGTGCGTGCCTTCGGGGTGTTTGCCTATGTGCTGCATGAATACCTCGGCGGAGGGATACGATAAGCGATGGACTTTGTCACGCAGGTCACACTTGGCGCGGCGGTCGGACAGGCGACCATGCACCGCGAACTCGGCAACAAGGCGGCACTCTGGGGCATGCTCGGGGGCGCATTGCCGGATCTCGACGTACTTGCCTATCCGTTGCTCGATCCCGTCGCCCAGCTCGCGTGGCATCGCGGCATTTCGCATGGCATCCTCCTCACGGTCGTGCTTTCTCCGCTACTCGGTTGGCTGATCGCCCGGATCCACGCGGGCCGAATCACACTCGAGAAGACCACCTTCTTCGTGTTCCTGGCTCTGGCATCACACATCCTCATCGACCTGTTCACGACCTATGGCACGCAGGTCTTCGCACCATTCGATTCCACCCCGTACTCTTTCAACACCCTGTTCATCATCGATCCGCTGTATACGCTGCCATTGCTGATCTTTCTGCTCTGGTCGCTTTTCCCGGGAGAAACGCGCGCGCGGATGTTTCGCAACGCGGCGGGACTGATATTCTCGAGTGCCTATGTCATCGTCGCCCTGCTGCTGAAATTCAGCACGCTGAGCGCGTTCGAACGGGCGCTTGACGCGCGGCAGATCGTGCCGCAACGCATCATGACCACCGCCACCCCGTTCAATACCCTGCTCTGGCGCTGTGTGGCCGAAACGGGCGACGGCTTTCACATCGGCTACCGTTCCGTCTTTGACACGCGGGAGGCGGTGTCCTTCTGGTACGTCCCACGCAACGACGAACTGCTCGCGGCGTTCGAGGGACAACGCGCGCTCGAAACGCTGCGTTGGTTCAGCGACGGCTGGTACAGCGTGCAGGCCGACGACGAGGGCATTCACTTCCACGACCTGCGTTTTGGCGAATTCGACACGACGGATCCGGCGTTGAATTTCGGACTCGGTAATCCGGTGAATCTCGAATACACGTTCAGTTTCCGCTTCGTCGAGACCGGCGCGGCGGATGGCCCCGAGCGCTATACCATCGATCAGGCCGATTTTCGCATCGAAGGGGGGATGGATGTCCTTGCCATGCTCTGGAAGCGGATCAAGGGAATGCCGTAGGCAGAAGGCAGGAGTGGTTCAGTTCCTCGGCACAAGATGGGTGTTTGCGCCCTGAACGGGCGAAGTGTCAATGGCCAGGCCTTCAGGCCTGGGTGAGCGGTCGGCTCTTTCTCCACTCACCCAATCCTCACCACGAGATCCGTGCTTTCCGATGTGAAGGGAGCGAACCGCAGGGATCCGAAGACATCGATCGATGCAAAACCGGCGTGGCGCGCGGCCGTCTCGAAATGTACCTGGCGGAAGGGAAACAGCAGCGTTGATTGCAGATTGTGGGAGAGCGTTCCGTCCCCGTCATTGACGGTGAGGATGTTGAAGCGCAGGCGTTCGTCCAGGAAATCATAAAATCGGATGATGGTCGCATCCCCATCGCGACGGATATTGACGATGCGTTCGCCTGCGTCGAGGACGCGTTGGTAGTTGAGGAGCTGCACCACCGCGGTTCCTTTGGCTGCGAGCATCGTGCGCCAGTGCGCGAGCACGGAGAATAATGCATCGAGCGACGGGAGGTGCGGGATGGAATTTCCCAGGCAGAGGATCAGATCCGCCGGGGGACGAGGAATATCCGTGAGAAAATCACCGGGCAGGAATTCCACGGACACGCCGGCAGCTGCTGCGTGCGCGCGCGCTTTTTCCAGCATTCCGTCCGAGACATCGATGCCGGTCACATCCAGCCCGAGCTGCGCAAGCGCCACCGCATGCACGCCCGTGCCGCAGCCCATGTCCACGGCACGCTGTGCGGGAACGCGCGCGAGCAGATCGGCGAGCAGTTGTCGCTGTCCTGGAAGACGCGACGCAAATTGCGTCATGCCGTCGTACAGATCGGCGAGGTTGTTATAGAATGCGGAAGGTTCGAGCATGATGCGGTGCTTTTCGGAATGGGATGCATGGAGCGGTCAGTCATCCCAACGGTACCGGGACGGATGACGGGTTGGAAAAAAAACACCACAACGATGTGAATGGTTCGATGCAGACCGGTGGCGGTCGCACGCAATAGTGCGGAGGCGTGCCATTCTTGTCCAGCAGAGGAAAGCTGGCTATATTCCATTGATATGCAAAAATCCTTCGTTCCGGACCGTATTTCCTTTGTTCCGTTGTGGATTGGCCTTCTCGCCCTGGTGCTTCAGGCGTGTGGTCCGACGGTGTATTACGTGCGTCCCCCGCAGTGGCAGGATGCATTCACGCGCGACTCCGTCATCGCCTCGTACCGCGATGTGCTCAAGGATGTGACCGTCTTCATCGATCCCGGCCATGGTGGCGAGGATCGCGCTGGTGTCGGTCCGGCGGGCGACGTGGTCGAGGCCGACGTGAATCTCCGGGTCGGACTTCTTCTCCGCGATTATTTGAAGAAAGCCGGCGCGAACGTATTACTGTCACGCGAGACGGACACAACCGTACCGCTCGAGGCGCGCGCGCAGCAAGCCAATGCATCCGAAGCCGACGTGTTCGTATCCATTCACCACAACGCGGCGGGTGACCGGCATACCAACTACACGACGACCTTCTATCATGCGCGGCAGGGACTGCCGGGATACGCACCATCGAGCCAGGATCTTGCTCGATTCATTCAGCGCGATCTCTCCTATGCGATGGGCAATCCGGGGCCTCTTGCCTCGTTCGATGGGACGATGAGTGACGACCTGATCCATCCCGGCGTCGGCTTTTCGGTGCTGCGCAACACGACAATGACCGCCGTGCTCGTGGAATGCGCCTTTTTCACCAGCGCATACGAAGAGCAGCGGTTGCGTCTGCCGGAATTCAATGCCATCCAGGCTTGGGGGATTTTCCGCGGGATCGGCAAGTATTTCCAAGCCGGGATTCCGCGATTGACCTACGATGCGCCGCTTGTTTTCGGAGAGGCGAGTCCGAAAATAGACATTCTGGTCAGTGGGGGTGGGGACATCCTCGATGAAAGCATCGTCGTGTATATCGACGGCGAAGAGCAGGGATTCACCTACAATCGGAAGACCGGGCGGATCGCCGTCGCTGTCGGTCGGGAGCTGTCGCAGGGATATCATCATCTCACCGCGCAGGTCCGCAACAGCAATGGAAATTCCTCCGCACCATTCGAGCGCTATTTCGCCGTGGGTAATCCTCCGGTGCTGCTGCGCACCACCACCGATCCCGCCATTCTTCCGCCCGACCGGAGCGCATTCAGTATCGTCAGCGTGCTCGCGATCGATTCGACCGGCAGTTCCGTCCCCGACGGACTCCCGATCCGATTTCGCAGCAGCAGCGGACTCGATACCATGCTGGTGGTGCGGGAGGGGCGCGCCCGGGTCCACGTATTTCCCGATCGTTCGGATCGCGTCACGTTCGATGCATCCAACGGACCAGTGCGAACCGAGGGCCTGATCACGATCTCAGCGGAGGCGACGTATACCCGCGGCCTCGTGATGGGCACCGATGGCAACGCGATCACACGTGCCGAGTTGCGATTGCCTGGCGGCATGGTCACCACGACCAGCGAGCGCGGCGAGTTCATTATCGCGGGGAAGGATACCGACGGCATGAAGGTCACGATTTCCGCGCCGGGGTATTTTGGCCGCACCGAGACCCTGACCGCCCAACCCGTGCAGGATCCCGTGTTGCTCACACCGGTGGCGCGGGGCGTGCTGTTCGAAAAAATCCTCGTGCTGGATATTCCCGGCGAGGATGCCGCACCAGACGATCGTATCGACATGCTCGCGTTACGCCATCTCCAACAGCTCCTCACAGCCAGTGGAGCCACCGTGGTCGTGACCGAGGGAGAAGGCGCACTCACGCTCAAGGATGCCCTGGCACTGTACACCGGAGCGCCGGTGATCCAGTTCAGCAGCGACGCGACGGACCGGCAGATTACCCTGCTGGCCAATGCACTCAACGCAAGCCGTGAATTCGGTGTCCGCATGCAGCGCGTCTTTCCACAATTCACCGGCGTGCCGCTCAATCGATTTGTCCTTCGCGTCCCCTGGAAGCACGAACTGAAACACAGCATGCAGATCGGTGTGCGGCTTCCCGTTCCCTCCGCGCGCACCTACGCACAGCAGGCCGCGCCACTGTTTGCTTCCAACATCGCGTGGGCGGTGTACACCGCGATCCTGGCGGCGGAAGGACACGACACCGCGGGAAACAAGCTGATCGAAGTCACCGTGCAGGACGCGAGCGGGAATGCCGCACCCTACGTGACCGTGCAGCTCAACCATTCCCTCACCTGCGTCACCGACAATGTCGGCATCTGCCGTTTTGTCGGCATGAATATCGACGAAGACGAGGTCCGGATCCTGAATTCCGATAATCATGTCGTGAAAGGCGTGCGGACCGAAGTGCTGCGCTGATCGCGCCATACCCCAACCACATCCCGACGCGAGATCCATGCTCAACCACATCTGGCTCGCCTTGATCGTGATCGGCATTCTCACCGCCGCCGGACGCGACATCTATGAGGTGACGCAGAACAGTTACGGCAACGGCATGCCCTGGTGGATCGAGTTCGACACCGGCGCGACGGGCGAATCGCCCGCAATCGACGAACGGGGACCCATTCCGCTCCCCGATCCGGGTCGCGCGACCAACGTGCGACTTCGGATCCCGCGCGAGGAGTTCCGGAAACATTTCCATGACGCCGCCGCCGCCGACGTGGTGCTTTCCGCGACGCTGACGATGACGGATGAAAGCCATGGCGTCGCGGTGTGCACGATTGATGCGACCGCACCCGCGCGTCTGGCGGTGATGGCGGAAGCGTCGGGTGGTGAGGGCACACTGACCGCCCGGCTCCGGCGGCACGCCGACGGTTGGGAAGCTCGGTTCGAACCGGTGTCGCTCGTGTACCTGCGACGCGTCACCAACGCCGCGTTTGACGTCGCGGGTGTCGCGGTACAAATCGCCCTCGGTCTGATCGGTATCATGGCATTGTGGCTTGGCGTGATGAAGGTGGCCGAAGCAGCCGGATTGATCGGACATCTTGCGCGAGTGGTGCGGCCGCTGACGGTTCGGTTGTTTCCGGACGTCCCACACGATCACCCCGCCGTGGGCGCGATGATCATGAATATCGCGGCGAACATGCTCGGACTCGGAAATGCGGCGACGCCGTTCGGCCTCAAGGCGATGGAGGAACTTGACAGTCTGAACACGAAGAAAGGTGTCGCGACCGATTCGATGGTCACCTTCCTGGCGCTCAACACCTCGTGCATCACCCTGATTCCTGCCACCGCGATCGCCGTCCGCGCCGCGGCCGGTTCCTCCGATCCCGCCGTGATTATCGGCACGTCCTTCCTCGCCTCACTGACCGCCACCATATTCGCCGTGACCATTTCGAAGGGACTTGCCCGCGTGAAGATGTTTCGTTGGGAACGATCGGAGGCAGAGTGATGGACGTCTTCCGCGGCATTGTCTCGATACTCTCCGCCATCGCGATTCCGGCGCTGATGCTTTTTTTCCTTTCGTACGCGGCGTTTCGAAAAGTGAAAGTCTACGAAGTCGCGGTCGAGGGCGCGAAGGAGGGGTTCACCATCGCCGTACGCATCATTCCGTATCTCGTACTCATGCTGGTATCCATTGCGATCTTCCGTGCGAGCGGCGCGATGGATGTGCTCATCACCCTGCTCCGGCCGCTGACCGATCTGGTCGGCATTCCCGCCGAGTCCCTTCCCATGGCGTTCATGCGACCGCTCTCCGGGAGCGGCTCGCTCGGGATCATGACGGAAACCATGCAAGCGTACGGGACCGATTCACCCATTGGCATTCTCGTCTCGACGATGTACGGGAGCACCGAGACCACGTTCTACGTCCTCGCGGTGTACTTCGGCGCGGTAGGGATTCGCAACACACGTCACGCGCTGCCGACCGGTCTGCTCGCTGATTTCATCGCCTTCCTCGCCGCCGTGTTTTTTGTCGGGGTGATTCTGTAGCGTCCGGGGGAAGTGAGGTTTCATGAACGCACGCCCTTGGCCCGCGCCGGGAAGTGAGGTTTCATGAACGCACGTCCTTGGCCCGCGCCGGGAAGTGAGGTTTCATGAACGCACGCCCTTGGCCCGAGCCGGGAATAGAGGTTTCATGAACGCACGCCCTTGGCCCGCGCCGGAGGTGAGGTTTCATGAACGCACGCCCTTGTCCCGCGCCGGGAAGTGAGGTTTCATGAACGCACGCCCTTGGCCCGCGCCGGGAGGTGAGGTTTCATGAACGCACGCCCTTGGCCCGCGCCGGGAGGTGAGGTTTCATGAACGCACGCCCTTGGCCCGCGCCGGAGGTGAGGTTTCATGAACGCACGCCCTTGGCCCGAACCCGGAGGTGTGGGTTCTTGATCG
>JAVFAS010000030.1:0-37955 GCA_034002405.1 Bacteroidota bacterium
ACGACTCGTCGAACGCGTCCTCCCCGACGGCATCGACCTCTGGCCCAACTACCCCAACCCCTTCTCCAAGGTGACCTCCTTCACGTTCAAGCTCGGAGAAGATAAACACGGTCGTTTATCCGTTTATGATGCGATGGGACGCGAGGTCGCGGTCGTCACCGACGCGGACTATCAGCGTGGGGTGCACTCGGCCGTACTGCGCGGCGGGGACCTTCCGAACGGGTTGTATTTCTATCGTCTGACCACGGACGACGGCGTGATTCAGCGAAAGATGCTGCTGATGCGGTAAATGCCGTGATGCGGGAAGTACCCTGATGCCGTGAATGCCGTGTGGCTGCCGACACCACGGCCGCCCGGTTGCAGCCCAATATGGACGGGTCCTCGTGAGAAAATGAGGGCCCGTCTCCCGTTTTCTTTTTTCGTGTGGTATTCCCGCGGCGGTCAACGTGAGCGGCATCTCCGCGTGCACGGCATCCGATCCCATTTCTCCCTTGTTTCCCTTTCATCCATTCGCCATATTTTCCGATCAGAACGAAATCGGACATCACCATGCGTCTTCCGGCAGCAGCGGTATTTTTCCTTTTCGCGGCATTCGCGGTGCCTTCCATCCATGCGCAGACGGAGGTCGCGAAGTATGCGGGCGAGTTCATGGCCACCGGGTTCGGCGGACGCGCGCTCGGCATGGGCGGCGCGGGCGTGGCGGTGGCCTCGGATGTGACCGCGGTGTACTGGAATCCCGCGGGCCTGATGCGGATGAACTTTCCGGAAATCGGACTGATGCACGAGCAACGGTTCGGCGGATTGCTCAGCTATAATTATGGCGGTGTCGCCTGGCCGTTCGGTCCGAAATACACGCTGGCGCTGTCCGTCACGCGGTCTGGCGTCGATGACATCCAGGACACGCGCGACGCGCTGATCGACCTGAATGGAAACGGACAACTCGATCCGAATGAACGCCTTGATCCGTCGAAGGTGCGATCGTTCAGCGCGGCCGACTGGGTGGCCTATCTTACCTACGCCTTCCGGTCGACCGACCGGCTCGCGCTCGGCGTCAACCTCAAGCTCGTCGCGCGCGACCTGCTCGACGAAAGCGCCATGGGCGTGGGCTTCGACATCGGCGCCGTCTATCGTGCGACCGATGCCCTCTCGATCGGCGCGACGGCGCAGGATGTCACCACGACGCTGATGGCGTGGAGCACCGGACGCAACGAACTCGTGTCCCCCACGCTCAAGCTCGGCGCGGGCTACGCCCTGCCGGCACTCGGCGGCACGATCACGCCGGCGATCGATTTCGACCTCATGTTCGAAAACCGCCGCTTCGCCTCGGCCTTCCATGTCGGCGCGATGAGCGTCAATCCCCGCGCGGGACTCGAATACCGCTATGCCGATGTCTTCGCCCTGCGCGCGGGCTACAGCGACACGCAGGACCTGACCTTCGGCGCGGGAATTCACCTGCCGAAATTGTATCTTGACTACGCCTACGGACAGAACGATCTGTTCTCGGAATTCAAGGACGCCTCGCATCGCATCTCCCTCCGCGTGGTGCTCGAGGAAACGAAATTCGCACGCACTCAATAGCGCCCATGAAACGATCTGCCTTTCTCTCCAACCGTGAGCGTTTCCTCGCGGTTTTTCTTTGCGGCGGTCTGCTGCTGCTCACCTCCTGCGGACAACCGGAACGCACCCCGGATGCAACGGCGGCGGTGGACTCATCCGACGTCTACACCCTCGAAGTGCGGAAGGACCGGCTGGAGAAGGACAAGTACCTGCTGACCAGCGAGAGTTCGCCGATCAAGGCATCGGATATGGAGTTCTTCGCCGGATTGTCATACTTCGAGGTCGACAAGTCCTTTGTCTTCGAATCCGTGCTTCAGCGCCTGCCCGCACCCGCCGAGGTGACCATCGCGACGTCGAAAGACCGTCCCCGCCCCATGCTGCACCTCGGCGCGCTTCCCTTCACCTACGAGGGCAAGGACTACGCCGTGCAGGTGTATGCGCCGAAGGACACCAGCGAAGGCAACTACTGGTTCATCCCTTTCACCGACGCGACAAGCGGCGACGAGACCTACGGAGGCGGACGCTACATCGATATCGATGACGTCGCGTCGGATACCGTCTTCCTCGATTTCAACTATGCGTACAGTCCCTACTGCGCCTACAACGAACGCTACGACTGTCCGATTCCGCCGGCCGAGAATGCCCTGCCGATCGCGATTCGCGCGGGCGAGCGCAATTTCCCGCTGCATAAGTAACGACGCGCCGGCTTCCCCGTGACACGAATGGCGATCCGACCGAATTCGCGATGAAACCACTTTTTCTTCTGCTCCTTCTTTCGACCGTCCTCGCCGCCTGCAGCGGCGGGGAAGAAACATCGACCGCGCGTGACGAGGAAGCCGTGCCGCGGAAATACCGCTATGCCGCCGGTGCCTCGATGAGCAGCGACGTCATCACCACCGCCGACGGCACACTGCGCGTGCGCAGGCCCGAGGGCTGGGTGCGCACCTCCGATCCGAAACACGCACCGTCGATTCTGCTCTGGCTGGTGCGGGAGGATTATTCGGCCAGCATTTCGTTCACGCAGATTCGCATCGATCCCGCCTTGTATCAGACACTCGCGCGCGACAACATTTCCGCCGTGGCGAACGTCAGTCTCTCGCTCAAGGAACGCGGCGCCGAGGACTCCGTGACCGTCGTACAGCCGGTCGAACGCTTCAAGGTCGGCGGACGCATCTGCGCGGCCTATGAATATCGCCTTACCGCCGCCGCTCCCGTCATCCGCGTCGTGGTCTTCGACACGGGATCGCGATTCATGGAATGCGCGATGTATCCCGCCACCGAAACACTCACGCCCGAGGAGAACCGACGCCTCTTCGAGGTGCAGCAATCGGTGCTCGCCTCGATGCTCATGGAGGAATGACGGTCATGGACCCGATCGGCGTGGATCAGACCGCGCATGAGCGCTGGATGGAAATGGCGCTGCGGCAGGCGGAACGCGCCTACGAGGAAGAGGAAGTCCCCGTGGGTGCCGTGGTGGTCAAGGACGGCCGGCTCGTGGGCAAGGGATACAATCAGAACGAACGATTGAAGGACCCGACCGCGCATGCGGAGATCATCGCGATCACCGCCGCCGCGAATACGCTGGGCGACAAACGTCTCGACGGCTGCACCCTCTACGTGACACTCGAACCCTGCGCGATGTGTGCCGGCGCCATCGTGCTCGCGCGCGTGCCGATTCTTGTCTTCGGCGCCTACGATGCCAAGGCGGGCGCCTGCGGCACTCTGATGAATATCGTCGAGGACCGACGGCTCAATCACCAGGTCCATGTCATTCCGGGCGTGCTGGATGACAAGTCCACCGCGCTCCTGAAAGGATTTTTCGGCAAGATACGGGGCTGAGTATTCGGACATTTGAGGGAGACGATGGTTGTAATTGGGAGCCGGAATCGTCATCTTCCTGTGTCATTCCCCTTCCACACGACAGCCGGGCAGCGGTCCATGCTCTTTTCCCGGATGCGCGGCATGTTCGCGTTCACCGTCATTACCTGCCTCCTTCTGGGTGGACACACCGCCGCGCAGCAGCGCATCCCGGGCGAATACCGCTTCGGAGCGGTGGGCATCGCCGACGGCCTCTCGCAGGGCATGGTGTATTGCATCATGCAGGATGCCCGGGGATTTCTCTGGTTCGGGACCAAGGAGGGACTGAACCGATACGACGGCTACAGCTTTACCGTGTACCGGAACATTCCCGGCGACAGCAGCTCGCTGGCGGATAATCAGGTCTTTTCGCTGGCCGAGGACGTCCGTGGAAGGATCTGGATCGGCACACGCACGAAGGGCCTGCAGTTGTTCGATCCCGTCACGGAGACCTTCACCCCTTTCCCCATCCCATCGAACAATCCGCATCGCACGATCGACGAAGCGATTCATCACCTGGTGGTCGATCGGGAAGGATATCTGTGGATCGGCGGGTGGAAACGCCTCCTGGCACGCCTCGACACGCGGCATGAGGATGCGGGTCCGTTGCGGCGCTCATGCACACCGTTCCACACCGACCGCCGTTTCATCACCACGCACCATTTTCTCATGTCGCGCACCGGCACCGGCCATGTCACGATGCTCGCGAACGACGGCGTGTGGAGTTTCCGCGCGCCGACGCACGGATTCGAAAAGATGCTCGACTGGCGCGCGATGGGATTTCCGAAGGATAAAAAGCGCTTCGAGGTGATTTCCGGCGCCGCGGATAGGGAAGGCGAGTACTGGCTGTCGGCCAAGCTTGACGATCATTTCGTCCTGCTGCGGATCGACATGGCATCGAAGCGGATACGCGACACGCTGCGTTTCGAGCACAATGGCGCCGAACTCATCGCGCGAGCGATGATTCGCGGACCCGATGGCATGCTGTACTGTTCCGGGTCCTATTACTTCATCCGCTGCGATCCCGTACGGCGGACCTACAGTGTCACCGTCCCGCTTTCCGGGCAATCGGGCCGCCTCTCCGGCGATGTATCCACCCTGCGCTTCGATCGCAGCGGCAACCTCTGGATCGGCACGACCGGTCTCGGCCTGCACACATTCAATCCGAACACGCTGGCGTTCCATGCGGATTCACGTCCGTTGAAGGAGGCGTTGTTCGCCAGGGAGCTGCGCATCTTCGAACAACACGTCCGGTCGGAGTCCGGCGATCCGGGCAGGATCCTCAACTCGGCGTTTCCCGTCCGCGGAACGGACGGCTCGGTCTGGTGCGGAACGATCAACTACGGCCTGCTGCACTACGACCCCGCATCGGGGAAGGTCCGGCGCTTCGGATTCACCCCCGCGGACCCCTACAGCTTCCTGATGCTGCGCCTCGGCGTTCCCTTCGTCGACAGCCGCGGCGATGTCTGGATCGGCAACACGCAGGGCATCAGCCGGCTCGTCGACCGTCCCGAACAATGGGAGCATTTTTTCTATGACGCGGATGGTCCCGACCTCACGCAGCCCGAGGATAATGTCAACTGCATGCACGAAGACCCCGACGGCTCGCTGTGGCTCGGTACGGTCAGCCGGGGACTCGTACACTTCCGCCCGTCGACAGGAGAGTTTCGGATATTTTCCTATGAAATATCGGACTCGACGAGCATCAGTTCCAATCACGTCCTGAGCATCGCGGCGGATCCAGACCATCCCGGGCGATATCTCTGGATCGGTACCGATGGCGGCGGTCTCAACCGCTACGACCGGCACTCCGGCACCTTCCGGCGATTCGGTCTGAAACACGGTCTTCCGAACATGGTCATCTACGGCATCCTGCCCGATGATGGCGGCAGTCTGTGGATGAGCAGCAACGGCGGGATCACGCGTCTCGAGCCCCGCGGCTTGCGGTTCACCAACTTCCAGTTGCGTGACGGATTGCAGGACAATGAATTCAACCGGACGGAACTGTACCGCATTCCGCCCCGGCTGTATTTCGGCGGGGTCAAGGGCCACAACAGTTTCATCCCGGGTGAAATCCGGCGCAACACCGCCATCCCGCCCATCGTCATCACCGGATTGCGCATTTTCAACAAACCGGTCACGGATCGCGCCATTCTTCCGGAATCGGTATCGTACGCCCGTTCGATCACACTCGCGCATGACCAGAACATGCTGACCTTCGAATTCGCGGCGCTCGACTATTCCTCACCGGACAGGAACCGATACCGCTACCGGATGCACGGCCTCGACGACGAATGGATCGATGCGGGCACCGCCCGCAGCGCCACCTATACCTATCTGGCGCCCGGTGCATACACGTTCCGCGTGATCGGCAGCAACAACCACGGCGTGTGGAACACCACCGGCGCACACCTGCGCATCATCGTCCTTCCGCCGTGGTGGCGGACGTCCTGGGCGTACGCCGGATACGGGATCGTCCTCGTGCTCATCCTCGTCGGCATCGACCGGCTGCAGCGCCGTCGCGTGATCAACCGCGAGCGGCAGCATTCCTCGATGCGCGAGGCCGTGCTGCGCGCCGAGGCGGCGGAGTTCGAGGCACGCGCCGTGCGCGCCGAGCAGGAGCGCAGCGAGCAGGACATGCGCATCGCCGCCGACATCCAGCGACGCATCATCCCGCAATCCCTGCCTGAAATTCCTGGCTATGACATCGCCGGGATCAACCTCCCCGCCCATGAGATCGGCGGCGATTATTATGACTGCATTCCCCTCGGCGACGACCGCTACGCGCTCGTGATCGCCGACGTGACCGGGAAGGGCATCCCCGCCGCGCTGCTGGTCAACAGTCTCCATGCCTCGCTGCGCGTGCAGCTCGACACGCAGCGATCGCTCGTGGATCTCGCGCTCCGGCTCAACGACTTCATCTACCGCGTTTCATCACCGAGTACCTTCATCACGTTCATCATCGCGATCCTCCACGCGCCGAGCGGTGCGCTCGAACTGCTCAATGCGGGGCACAACCCGGCGATGATCCGTGCGTCCGATGGCAGCATCTCGGTGCTGACCGAACACGGCCTCCCGCTCGGGTGCAGCGTCGAGATCACGCTCTACAACAGCGAGCATCGTGTGCTGCGGCCCGGCGAGGGATTGCTGCTGCACACCGACGGTATTCCCGAGGCGATGAATGCGCGAATGGAGCAATTCGGTGAGGACGCGCTCGAGGCGTTTCTTTCCGCCCACCCCGCGCACCATCCCGCCGACGTGCTCGACGCCCTCGCCGCGCGCCTCTTCCGCCATCGTGGCGCGTCCCCGCAAAGCGACGACATCACCATGCTGTTCCTCCACCGCAAATCCCGCTCTATCGGCTAAGAAAAAACCGCCAAAACGCAAATTCGCCAAGAAACACGAAATAGTTGAGCGATCGCAGCGAATGAAAGCAATCGCGTTCGAAATCACTTTCGCGTCGTCCTGTTCGCGCTTTTGCGTTTTGGCGGTTTTTTCTTCTCTTGCGGATTGAAAAAAAAGAAGCTAGGTTATGAAGACTGTTCTTTGATAACCGCCATGGTTTCCCTTCGAGGGAATGAAAACGGGAATGCCGTGTAAATCGGCAACTGCCCCGCAACTGTGAGCGGCGTCACGCAGACGCATGTGCCACTGGAACGATCCGGGAAGGCGCGCCTGCGGTTCCGGTCCCCACCGGACGCGCCGCGAGTCAGGAGACCTGCCATGGCATAGCACAGGCCTTCGCGGGTGAGGTTCCTGATGACGTGCGCGCCATCGCTCCCTTGCCCCCGCTGTCGAATCGACACGGGGTTTTTCGTTCGCGCTTCCCCGCGGGACCCGATACCGGATATCATGATCCTGCGGTATTTTTATTTTCCCATCATCGCGATGCTCGCGATCCTTCCTGCCGCGGCACAGCCGCGGGAGGCACATGACGACACCTTGTCGTTCGTGCTGCGTGACGCCGTGACCGTGACCGCCACGCGGCTCCCGACCGCGCTGCGCGACGCGCCCGCTCCCGCCGAGATCTTCGACGCCCGCACCATTCGCGCCCTTCCCCTCCGTTCCATCTCCGATGTGATCGCACTGTCCGCCGGCGCCGCCGTGCGCGACTACGGCGGCACGGGCAGCCTGCAACTCGCCTCGCTGCGCGGCCTCGGCGCGGAATACACGCTCGTGCTGCTCGACGGCATGCGGCTCAACAGCGCGCAGAATTCGCTGGTCGATGTCGGGCAATTCACCCTGCGGAATGTGGACCGCGTGGAGATCGTGCGCGGCGGTCTCGCCTCGCTCTATGGCAGCAATGCGCTCGGCGGCGTGGTGAATATCGTCACCACGCGCGAACGCCCGCCGCTGACGGCGGACCTGGGGTATGGCGCCTTCGGCTGGAAGCAGGCGGCGCTCGGCAGCGGCATCGCGGGCCGGCGGGGACGCCTGTTCGCCGAGGCGCGCTACGAGGAAAGCGACAATGATTTTTCCTTCGACTGGAATGGAACACCACTGCGGCGGGCGAACTCCACCCTGCTGCGCCGCTCCATCACCGCGGGCGGCACGTTGCTGCTCGCACGCAGTGTCCTGACCCTGCATGCCGATGTGATGGATGTGGATATGGGGACCCCGGGAGCGGTCTTTTCCGCGACACAGGGGCGCGCGCGGCAGCGCGACCGCCATGCGATCGTCTCGGTGCAACTCGACGCGCAGGCCGCGCCACGGACACGACTGCGCGCGGCGCTTGGCGCGCGGGGCGGCCGGCAGGAGTTCACCGATCCGGACTACCGCATCGGAAACACGACGCTGCGGAGCGTCTACGATCTGACACAGCTGTCCGCCAGTACATCCGTCGAACATGCCACAGTCTCCGAGATTCGGGCGATCGCGGGGATCGAAGGATCCGTCGACCGTCTCGACGGTGCCGGGATCGCGGCGCATCCCACGCGCGTGCAGGCCGCGGCATTCACCTCCACCGACATTCCCGTCCGCATCCGCGCCATTGCGCTGCACATCTATCCCGCGCTCCGCTATGACATGATCCACGATGCCGTCACGGATACCGAGCCGCCGGACGACCTGCATGCGCTCTCGCCTTCGATCGGACTGCACCTGGGCGTGCTGCCCGGCCGTCTTGCGCTGCGCGGACGCATCGCACGAACCTTCGGCATGCCGACATTCAATCAGCTCTACTGGCGCGAGGGGGGGAATCCCGCCCTGCGGCCCGAATACTCGACCGCCATCGACGCGGGTATCGCCTTCGACGCGGGGACGGGACGGCCCGCGGTCGAGCTTACCTGGTTCCATCACGATATTTCGGACAAGATTGTCTGGACTCCCTCGGCGGGCATCTACTGGACGCCGCGCAACGTCCAGCATGTGATCTCCACCGGCGTGGAGGCGCAGGCACGCTTCGACTGGCAGTGGCTCGCGTTGCGCGCTTCGGCGCAGTGGATGCGCGCGCGCAAGGTCAATGCCGCCTTCGCGGGCGATGCGACGCAGGACAAACAGCTGATCTATGTCCCGGCGTGGAGCGGCGCCCTGACGCTGGCGGCGGCGCCCGCGGAGTGGCTCACCGTCACGCTCGCCGCGCGTCTGCTCGGCACGCGTTTCTACGACGAGACCAATACCGCCGCGTTGCCGGCGCATCTGGTGACCGACCTCGCCGTCCGGGCCACCACGACACTGACCGGACTCGAGACGACATGGAAACTCGAGCTGCTCAACGCCCTCGACGCCGCGTACGAAGTCGTCGCGTTCTATCCCATGCCGGGACGGCATCTCCGCTTGAGCGTTGGTACGACCATCCGATGACGCAACCGGTCACGATGCCTCCATCAGCGCGAAAATCCCGGCGATCATGATCAATTACAGCACAGGACAGCCATGAACCGTATTGCCGTTTTCATTCTTGGATGGATGCTTGTTCTCACCGCGTGCAGCGAGGACAACGGCACGAATCCGCCGATCACCCCGACCGGGCCCCGCGGGCTCTACATCCTCAACGAGGGAAATTTCCAGCGCGGCAACGCGACATTGAGTTTCTTCATACCGGACTCGAATATCGTCTATAACGACGTGTTTCAATCCGTCAACGCGCGACCGCTCGGCGACGTCGGCAACAGCATCACCCTGCACGACGGCCGGGCGTATCTGGTGATCAACAACTCCCACACGATCGAGGTCGTGGATGTGAACACGCACGTCGCGGTACGCACGATCGCGAGTCCACCCGGTGCGAGTCCGCGCGAAATCACCTTCGCCGCCAACGGGCTCGGCTTCATTTCCAACCTGCTGACGAACAGCGTCTCGGTCTACGATCCTTCGACGGGAACGCTGCTCGGCGACATCGCCGTGGGTGCGAATCCCGACGGCATCGCCGCCGCGGGCAACGGCGTGGTCGTCGCGAACAGCGGATTCGGAACGAACAACACGGTAACCATCATCGATGGCGTGACGCGGACCACCGTCGCGACGCTCACGGTCGGCGATTACCCCACCGCCGTGCATGCGCTCAACGAATCCGTCGTGGCCGTGTTGTGTACCGGCGGCTATGGCGACTATAATGATCCGAACGACGACACCCCGGGTGGTCTGTACATCATCGACGTGCCGTCGCGGACGGTGGTCGATTCGCTCGGGTTGGGCGGACATCCCACGCGACTGGCCCGCGACCGCGATGGCTACGTCTACACGATCCATTCGAGCGGCGTGACGCGCATCCACCTTGCATCGAAATCCGTGACCAGGGATTTCATTCCGGGAAATTTCTACAACATCGCCATCGATCCGGTCGACCGGCGCATCTATCTCGCCAATCCGCTGGACTGGGTGCAGGCGGGACGCCTTGAAATCCACACGCTCGACGGCACCAAGATCCAGGCGCGGGATGTCGGCATCATTCCCAATGCGATGGTCATGACGAAGTAATCCCTCCGCCCGCGCCCGGGTTGGGGGCCGGTATCACCACCCGAAGAATCCGCCGCTGCCGTGCCGGTCGCACTCGGCGGGGAGAAGGTTGACATTCACCGGATAATACCGCGGCGCGGGACAGGAGTCGGTGGCACGCATACCGGTTTCCGGACATAAGGGATAGTAATCGACGGTGATCGGTCGCGCGAAGGAAGTATCGATCGGAAGGAGACGGGAAATGCGAGCCATGGTGCGTCCCCAGATCGGGGCACACATCGTGCCACCGTAGCGGTAACTGCCGCTGAGCTTCCGCGCGGGATCGTCGAAGCCCACCCACACGGCGAGCGCATGTCTCGGCGTGAAGCCCACGAACCATGCATCGGTCGAATTCTGCGTGGTGCCGGTTTTCCCCGCGGCGGGACCGGCATAATATTTTCGCACCGAGGTGGCGGTTCCACTGTCGACAACAGCCTGCATCGCATCGGTGATGAGAAAGGCCGTCGCCGAGTCGAGCACGGTGGCGGTATCGGGACGGGCGCGGTACAGCACCCGTCGATGCATATCCTCGATACGGGTGATGAAAAACGGCCGCGTCCGCGTTCCCATCGCGGCGATACTTCCATAGGCCGTGGCCATTTCGATGGGCGAGACTTCCCCGGTACCCAGGGCGAGCGAGGGGTAGGCGGGGAGTTCGCTCTCGATGCCCATGCGTTGCGCGAAATGGACCACACGCGTGGGATCGGTGAGTTCGACCATCGCATGCGCGGCCACGAGATTGAGCGAGCGCTGCAAGCCGACGCGCATCGGCACCGGCATCCCGCTACTGCTGTCGGAGTCATTTCCCGGCCGCCATTCCCACGCCATGCCGGAATCGACCACGATCGGCGCGTCGAGGATCGGCGTGGCCAGCGTGTATCCATCCTCGAGCAGCGAGGCATAGAGCAGGGGCTTGAACGCGGATCCCGGCTGCCGGCGGATCTGCGTGGCGCGGTTGAGTCCCCGTGCCGGGGCGCTCGGATTTCCTCCCACCATCGCGCGCACCGCGCCACTGCGCACATCCGTCAGCACGGCACCGACCTGCACGTCACGCATCTTCGCGGGAAGCTCCTTCCATTGCGTCGTGACGGCGGATTCGAGCGCGTCCTGCATGCGGCTGTCGAGCGTGGTGAACACGCGGAGCTGGTCGCGCATGAGCGTGTATCCCCGTGCCGAAAGGAGCGCCTCGGCCTCGCGGCGCACCCATTCGGTGAAATGCGAGCCGATCCGCGGACGCGGATTCAATCCAAGCCCGGTTTTTTTCAGCGTGCGGAATTCCTCCTTCGACAGCCGTCCCACCTCGACGAGATTGTGCAGGACCTCGTCGCGACGCTTCCGTGCCCGGTCGGGATGCTTGAGCGGATGGTAATTCTCCGGCGACTGCAGCAGTCCCACCAGCAGGCAACTCTCGGCCACGGTCAGGTCCGCGGGATCCTTCTGGAAATACTCGCGCGCCGCGGCCCACACGCCGTAGGTTCCCCCGCCAAAATACACCGTGTTGAGATAGAGGAGTAAAAGCTCGTCTTTGCTGAATTTCTTCTCCAGTTCACGCGCCAGGTCGATCTCCCGCAGTTTGCGCGACACCGACCGCTCGTGCGAGAGGAACAGGTTGCGCGCCAGCTGCATCGTCAGCGTGCTGCCCCCCTGCGTGTTGCCGGTGATGGTTTCCAGCACCGCGCGGCCGAGCCCCTTGAGCGACACGCCGTCATGATTGTAGAAATCACGATCCTCGGTCGCGAGCAGGGCCCGGATCACCCACGGCGACACCGCACCTGTCGCGCGCAGCTCCACCCGCCGTTCCTCCCCGAAATAGCCCAGCACCTGTCCGTCTTCCGTGAGTGCGTGCGAGGCATATTTTAAATCGATGGGCGGAAGTGATTGCGCGAACGTCGTCGCGGTCAGGAGCACGTATGTCACGATCAACCATCGCATGCGGTAAATATAATCAATCGCCGGGCCGCATCGCGGGGACGTTCGTACACGCGGGCGGTCGCACGTGGCGGCCGGGCCGCATCGCGATTGGTCCCGACTATGTCTATATGACGGCTTTCCGTTACATTTGTAGGATGAACTCCGCACCACCTCCCTTCCCAACCCTTCGCATCGTGGTCACGGGCATCGTGCAGGGCGTGGGCTTCCGTCCGTATGTGTACCGCCTCGCGGCGGCATGCGGACTGACAGGTGCGGTGCGGAACAACGGACGCGGTGTGGAAATCGACGTGCAGGGGGAACGGACGCAGGAGTTCCTCCGCCGGCTGCCACGCGAAGCCCCGCCGTTGGTCCTGATCACGGATATCCATGCGGAGGAATATCCGGCATCCGCGTTCACGTCGTTCACGATCATTCCCAGCGATGGGGGACCGGTCACCTCGGCCATGATCCCCGCCGACGCGGCGACGTGCGAGGATTGCCTGCGCGAGCTGCGCGACCCGTTGGACCGGCGGTACCGTTATCCGTTCATCAACTGCACGAACTGCGGACCGCGGTACACCATCACGCAATCGATCCCGTACGACCGGCCGTTCACCTCGATGCGCGCATTTCCCCTGTGCGCGCGCTGCGCGGCCGAGTATCACGATCCGATGGATCGCCGCTTCCATGCGCAGCCCAACGCCTGTCCCGACTGTGGTCCGCGATTGCGCTGGCACCGCAACGCACGCTTGCATGGCGACGATGTCGATATCGAAGGTGACGCGGCGCTGCGCACCGCGGTGCGCGATCTGCGGGCAGGACGCATCGTGGCGATTCGCGGTCTCGGCGGATACCATCTCGCGGTCGACGCGCGCAACGAAACCGCGGTGCATCTGCTGCGTCTGCGCAAACATCGCTATGAAAAACCGCTCGCTGTCATGTTCCGCGATCTCGATGCCGTACGCGCCTGCTGTGAACTCGATGATGTCGAGGCCGCGCTGCTCACCTCCCCGCGGCGTCCCGCGGTGATCCTCCGGCGACGACCGGACTGCGACATCGCGCGATCCGTTTCGCTCGACAATCCCACGCTGGGCGTCCTGCTTCCCTACACCCCCTTGCATCACCTCATCCTCGACGATGTGGATACGGCGCTTGTGATGACCAGCGGAAACGTGAGCGAGGAGCCCATCTGCACCGGCATCGACGAGGCCGAGGATCGTCTCGCGCAAATCGCCGACGGTTTCCTCCACCATGATCGCGAGATCCTCCAGCGCTGCGATGACTCGGTCTTTCGCGTGATCGCCGGGGTCCCGCGTCCTGTCCGCCGCGCGCGCGGCTTTGTCCCGCGTCCCGTATTGCTTCCCGCCGACGCCCTGCCCGTCATCGCGGTCGGCGCGGAGTTGAAGAACACCCTCTGCGTCACCAAGGGACGCGCGGCGTTTCTCTCGCCACATATCGGTGATCTCGAGAACCTCGAGACCCTCCGCTTCTTCGAGGAGGTTCTCGCGCACCTGCTCCGCATCTATGCCATCGAACCGCGGGCGATCGTGCATGACCTGCATCCGGATTATCTCGGCACGCACTGGGCGACGGGAAGAATCACCGGCGCCCTCGCGGAGCGCTTCGCCGCGCTGCCGCGGATCACCGTGCAGCACCATCATGCGCATCTCGCGGCCTGTCTCGCGGACGCGGATCATGACGGAGACGCGATCGGAGTCATTCTCGACGGCACGGGCTACGGCACCGACGGTACGATCTGGGGTGGAGAGTTCCTGGTCGGCAACGCCGCGCGCTATGTCCGGGCGGGACACTTCGCACCGTTGCCGATGCCCGGTGGTGCGCGTGTGCCGCGCGAACCCTGGCGCATGGCCTTCGCGGCGCTCCATGCCGCCTTCGGCGCCGACGCCACCGCGGCATTGCCGGCGTGGACCGCGCGACGCAGCACGGCGGAAATCGATGCCGTGTCGTTCGCGCTCGCGGGTGGTGGCAACGCCCCGCGCACCTCGAGCTGCGGCCGGCTCTTTGATGCCGTCGCCTCGCTCGCGGGACTCGCCGATATCGCGCATTTCGAGGCACAGGCCGCCATCGCGCTGGAATTCGCGGCCTCGGATCTTCCCCTTCCACCGTATTCCTTCTCCGTCGATACGCCTGACCGCGCCACGACGGTGACATCCGCGGCGAGCGCGACCGCCGAGACACGCGCGACCGCCGAGACACACGCGACCGCCGAGACACGCGCGACCGCCGAGACACACGCGACCTCCGCGGAGCATACGGTGCGCGCTGCCGCGGTGGGGATTCCGATTGTGCTTTCATTTCTGCCGGCGTTTGAGGAAATTATTCAGGATACGCGCATCGGGAAATCCGTTGTGGAGATCTCGACGCGTTTTCACGCCGCTGTGATCGCGGGGTGTGTCGAGATGGTCGATCGCATCGCCGCGACGACCGGCATCCGAGCCGTGGCACTCTCGGGCGGATCGTTCCAGAACGCCATCCTTCTCGAAGGGCTGCAAGCCGCGCTCCGCGCCCGGCGGTATGTCGTTCTCTCGCATTCACAGGTGCCGTGCAATGACGGAGGCATCGCCCTCGGTCAGGCGGTCATCGCTCACGCACAATGGAAAGGTTGAATCATGTGTCTGGCCGTACCGGCCAAAGTGCTGGAACTTCGTGACAATCAAATGGCGCTCGTCGATCTGGGCGGCACGCAGCGGGAAATCAGTCTGATGGTGCTCGACGGGGAGGTCGCACCGGATCAATATGTGCTCGTGCATGTCGGATACGCCATCGAAGTCATCGACGAGGACGAAGCGCGCCGTACGCTCGAACTGTTCGAGGAGTTCCAGGCGCTCGATGAACGGGAGTCGCTCGGATCCGACACGGACGTTCCGGACGCCTTCCGATGAATCTTCTCTCCTCGTTCCGCGACAGTGCGCGGGCGCGTCCCATCATCGAACGCATCCATCGGCGGAAGACCGGCCCCGTCACGATCATGGAATTCTGCGGTGGCCACACCGTGGCCATTTTTCGCAGCGGGATGCGGGAGGTCCTGCCCTCGCGGGTGCGCATGCTCTCGGGACCCGGGTGTCCGGTCTGCGTCACTTCCAATGCCGATCTCGATCGCGCGATCGCGTTGGCCCGAACCCCCGGCGTCATCCTCGCCAGCTACGGCGACATGCTCAGGGTCCCGGGCAGTCATCTTTCCCTCATGCAGGCGCGGGCGCAGGGCTGCCATGTGGAAATCGTCTATTCCACCCTCGACGCACTCGCGCTGGCCGAACAGCATCCCGACAAGGATGTCGTATTCTTCGCGATTGGTTTCGAGACCACGGCGCCCGCCGCCGCCGCCGCCGTGTTGCAGGCGCGGGCACGCGGACTGAAAAACTTCTCGCTCTGCTCGGTGATGAAATTGACCATTCCCGGTGCCCGGGCGCTGTTGGGCATGGGGGACGTGAACGTCGATGCCGTGATCGGTCCGGGTCACGTATCGTCGATCATCGGGGCTGATCCCTGGCGTTTCCTGCCAGACGAGCATGGCATTCCCGTCGCCATCAGCGGATTCGAACCGCTCGACCTGCTCGCCGCCACCGACGCGCTGTTGGGGATGATCGAAACCGGCTCCCCCGATCTCGTCAACACCTACCGACGCATCGTCAAGCCCGAAGGAAATCGCAAGGCCTGGGGCCTCGTACAGGAGGTGTTCGCGCCGCGGACCACCGTCTGGCGTGGCTTCGGCGAGATCCCCGACAGCGGTCTCGTCCTTCGCGAGGAATATGCGGAATTCGACGCCGAGCGCCGTTTCTCCATCGTCGTCGACGACGCGACGGAACATCCCGCCTGCCGCTGCGGCGAGGTATTGCGCGGCGTGATCACACCACCCGACTGCGCCGTGTTCGCCACGGCATGTACACCGGAGCACCCGCTCGGACCCTGCATGGTTTCGAGCGAAGGCAGCTGCGCCGCGTATTTCCAGTACCAACGCCATTCAGGCGCATAGAATCATACAGGAGTAGATACTCCTGCAACAACCTTATTGGTCGTCCCGCATTCATTCCGAGATTCATTCCACGATGAGACACGAACACATCCTTCTCGCGCACGGCAGTGGTGGCAGCATGATGCACGATCTGATCCGTGACGTCTTTCATGCGGCGTTTGGCAATCCGGCTTTACGGCACGCACACGACGGTGCGATGCTCGACAATCCCGACGGCCGGCTCGCGTTCACCACCGATTCCTATGTCGTGCAACCGGTGATTTTTCCCGGCGGCAGCATCGGTGAACTCGCGGTGCACGGCACGATCAACGATCTGGCGATGTGCGGCGCGCGTCCGTTGGCGCTTTCGGTCGGCATGATTCTCGAGGAAGGCCTCGAGATGGCGCTGCTCGAGGACATTGTCGGCCGAATGAAGCAGGCCTCCGAGGAAGCGGGCGTGCCCATCGTCACCGGCGACACGAAAGTGGTCGAGCGCGGCAGTTGCGACAAGATTTTCATCAACACGTCCGGCATCGGCGTCGTGCCCCACGGTGTGCACATTGACGGTGCGGCCGCGCGGCCGGGCGATGCGGTGCTGCTCTCGGGCAACATCGGCGAACACGGCGTGGCGGTGATGTCCGAACGGAAGGGGGTGCGCTTTCAAACCGCGGTCCGCAGCGATACCCAGGCACTGCACCGTCTCGTGGCGCGCATGTTCGACGTCACACCCACGATCCATGTGCTGCGCGATCCAACGCGCGGCGGTGTCGCCACCACGCTCAACGAAATCGCGGCACAGTCGCGCTGCGGCATCGAGATCGACGAAGAGCGGCTCCCGATCACGGACGCGGTCGCGGGCGCTTGCGATCTGCTCGGCCTCGAGCCGCTGTTCCTCGCCAACGAGGGGAAACTTCTCGCCATCGTTCCGGAGGAGCACGCCGACCCCCTGCTCGCGGCGATGCGCGCCCTGCCGGAGGGTGCGGATTCCTGCCGGATCGGCCGTGTCGTCGCCGACATGCCCGGGATCGTCCGTATGCGCACGGGGATCGGCGGTACCCGTATCGTCAGTATGCTCACCGGTGAGATGCTTCCGCGCATCTGCTGAGCGGGATGGGGACCGCCACGTGCATTGACTCCCGTGATGCATTTGTCTATTTTTTTTCGTTTGGCGTTCATCCACGTTTTCGCCACGCAGACTCGAAAGCCATTCCCGGTGGCACGGAGCCGCTGTACGTATCTTTTCTTCTCGCCGGAGGTCTCGTGTTCATGAAAGCACTCCCTTGTTTCCTACTGCTCCTGCTGCTCGTTCCCGCGTTGTCCTTCGCGCAGCGGACCGACAATCGAACCGATGCGGCGGACATCCCGCAGGCCCCCCTGCTTTCGTCGGATTCCCCGTTCTCGCATCTGAGTACGGAACGATTGAACAAAAGCACGGCAGCCGCGAAGGCTCCGTTCGTCTGTCCGTATTTCCTGTATTATCAAAATGGCCCCGGCGCGCAGTTTGTCTATCACACCGAGGATGTTCCTACCTCGGACTGGGCGACAAAGGTCAGTGTGCAAACGACGGCCACCGTGTGTACGGTCTGGGCGGTGAAACTTGATTTCGAGTTGCTGAACGCGAACATGACCGCGAAAGACACCATCCGCATTTTCGTACGCGAGGCGTTTCCCCCATACACGGAAATCTTCTCCACCTGGTATCTGGCGCGCGTGGGCACGAACAGCGGGTATTATGAAATCGACCCACCGCTCGTCCCGCCGTATCAGATTCGAGCGATCATGAACATCACCAACCAGCGAAAGGATTTCCTGCTGGGATTTCGCATCCTTGGCGACAGTCTTCACGACGTGAAGTTCAAATACACTACGCCATCGCTCTATCCGAATTACCCGCGCTCGTTCAAGTTCGCGACAAGCACGAGCCTGATTCCCGCCAGTACCGCGGTCGGCCAAAGTGTTGACCAGGTGTTCGAGGCACGGCTGTGTTGTGATTTCCCGATTCCCGTCGAGCTCTCGACCTTCAGCGCCACGGTGGAGCACGACGCCGTGCGGCTGTTCTGGCGCACGGAAACGGAGACGAACAACTACCATTTCGAAGTGCAGCGCGCCCTCGCGCCCGATGGTCCGTGGGAAAGCCGCGGCTTCGTACCGGGTCATGGCACAACGACGATTCCACAAGAATACCATTTCCGCGATCCGTACGCGCTGACCGAGTTCGGCCCGGGGGCTCCGCCGGTCTACTGGTATCGTCTGATGCAGCACGACTACGACGGCGCGCGCAATGATTTCACACCGATCCAGGTGCACGTGGCCGATATCGCCGCGAGCGGTTTCGAACTCAGTCCGGTCTACCCGAACCCCGTTTCTCTTTCCGTGCACGAGTTCATGGCCGCGCGCTACCGCATCGTGGAAGCAGGGCATGTGCGGATCAGCGTGCACGATCTACTCGGTCGCGAACTGGCGGTGCTGACCGATCAGATGCATCCCGTCGGCGTGTTTGAAACCGCCTGGTATCCCGATCGCTACAATGATGCACTGCGCAGCGGACAGTATTTCCTGCGCATGCAGGTGGGCGCGTTCAACGCCGTCCAGCGTTTCAGCATCGTGCGCTAAGGACTGCCGGACGTCGAGGCCTGCCGTGCGTCGAGGCCTGCCGTGCGTCGAGGCCTGCCGTGCGTCGAGGCCTGCCGTGCGTCGAGGCCATCGACACGACATTCCATCGACAGGATTTTCTTCGTATGTTTGAAGGCTGTCCGGCTTTTCCGGACGGCCTTTCTTTCATTCTACCGAGAAATCCATGGTGCCACCCCACGTGGAAGTCCGCATCCTCCGCCTTCAACCCGGCTTCGACGACATTCCGCTTCCCCAGTACGCGACACCGCTGTCGGCAGGCGTGGACCTGCGCGCGGCCATCACCGAGACGCTCGACCTGAAGCCCGGCGACATTGTCGCGGTACCGACGAATCTCGCCATCGAGCTCCCGCCCGCGTACGAAGCGCAGATCCGCCCCCGAAGCGGACTCGCCCTCACGCACGGCATCATTCTTCCCAACAGTCCGGGCACCATCGACGCCGACTACCGTGGAGAGATTCGGGTCATTTTATCCAATATCGGCAAGGAACCCTATGCCATCCGGCGCGGCGAGCGCATCGCGCAGTTGGTCATCGCGCCTGTGTCGCATGTGGCATGGTGCGAGGTCGCGGCGTTGAACGAGACCGATCGCGGCACGGGGGGCTTCGGCCACAGCGGCACGCACTGAGCGCGTCGCGAGCATATTCACACGGAGCACAGGAGCATGAACGAAAGTCTCTGGCTGCTGACCGGCAGCGCGGCCAGCATCGGGTTCATCCACACCATCATCGGTCCGGATCACTACCTCCCCTTCATCATGATGGGAAAGGCGCAACAGTGGTCCCGCGCGAAAACCCTGGTGGTGACCGCGCTCTGTGGTGTCGGACATGTGCTGAGCAGCGTGCTCCTCGGCTTCGTCGGCATTGCGTTCGGCATCGCCCTCCAGCGCCTCGAACTGATCGAAGGCGTCCGTGGCGAACTGGCGGCCTGGGCGCTGATTTCCTTCGGACTCATCTATGCCGCGTGGGGAATCCGCCGGGCGTTGAAAGACACCGCGCACGAACATGCGCATGTGCATGACGATGGCACCGTGCATACGCACCATCATTCGCATCTTCTTTCCGGATCGTCGCATCGACGCAGTCATCACCGGGTGATGACAACCTGGGCGCTGTTCACCATCTTCGTCCTGGGGCCGTGCGAACCCCTCATTCCCTTGCTCATGTTTCCCGCCGCGCAGGAAAGTACCTTCGGCATTGTCATGGTCTCCGGTGTCTTCGGAATCGTGACCATCACCACCATGCTCGGCATGGTGTGGCTGGTGTCCGTGGGATTGCATCGGCTGCCCATGCGGCAGCTTGAACGATGGACGCATGCCCTCGCCGGTGGCATTATCGCATGTTCAGGACTGGCGATCCAGTTCCTCGGGCTGTGACGGCGCCATGATCGCACCGTTTCGCCTGCATGCCGCCCTGCTCTCTCCGCGCGATCCGCAACACGCGGATTGGCACCCCCGCGGAGTGCTCGTCGTCGACGAACGCGGGCGAATCGCCTGGCGCGGGGACGCGGACGATCTGCCCGAACGCTTCCACCCGCTACGCCGTATCGATTCGCCGCATGTCGTACTTCCCGGCATGATCGATGCGCATGTGCATCTCCCCCAGCTCGACTGCCGTGGAAAATTCGGCACATCGCTGCTCGAATGGCTCGATCGCTTCATTTATCCCGAGGAGCGCCGCTTCGCCTCCGAGACCATCGCGCGTGATGTCGCGCGACGGTTCTTTTCAGCGCTCGTCACGGCGGGAACCACGACCGCGATGGTGTTCTCCACCGTCCATGAAGCGGCGACGAATAGTGCCTTCGAGGAAGCGGAGCGGTCGGGACTGCGCATCATTCTCGGCAAGGTGCTGATGGACAGGGAAGCGCCGGAGGAATTGTGTGAACATGCCGCTGACGGGTTGGCCGCGACCGCGCGGCTGATCGAGCGCTGGCATCGAAAAACCGACCGCCTGTGGTATGCCGTGACGCCCCGCTTCGCCGTGAGCTGTTCACCATCGCTGCTCGCCGGGGCCGGCGCACTGGCGCGTCGTCACGACACGTATGTGCAGACACATTGCAATGAATCGGTGGGTGAAATCACACGCGTGCGCGCGCTCTTTCCCAATGCGCCGCATTACGCGGCAGTGTATGACGAAGCAGGTTTGCTCGGTGCGCGGACGGTACTCGCACACAACATTCACGCGCGGGAGGAGGAACTGGCGCTGTTGGCGGCACGGGAGTGTGTCGTGGCACACTGTCCCGATTCAAATCTTTTTCTCGGCAGCGGCCGCTTCCCGATCGAGGCGCACGACCGGCACCGCCTGCGTTTCGCGCTCGGATCGGATGTGGGCGCGGGCACGACACTCAACATGTTTCACATCATGCACACCATGAGTCATGTACAGGGCCGCAGTCTTCATCCCTTGCGTCCCCTCTTTCATGCGACGCAGGGAGGCGCGGACGCGCTCGGCCTCGGATCACGAATCGGAAGTCTCGACGTCGGCAAGGAAGCCGATGTGATTGAAGTGTGCCTCGATCAACGGTTTTGCAAGGGAAAAACATTGGTGGAACTCACGGCGCAGGACATCGCATCCGTGCTCGTCTATCGCAGCACGGAACTCCGTGTCACGCGCATGTGGGTCGGGGGCGGCGAGATTCACCCATTCGCGGCAAAGGGCTGACCGTTCCCCAGACGGCTGCATTCCAGGATCCGCTCCGCATCACGCCGCGATCAAGCGCACGACCGGATATCCGCACGGAGGGCGCACGGCATGATCGGATGCGGCCCCCCGGTGGATCCGGCTTCGAGCGGTGTGTGTTGCTACCGCTCGGCCTGGGCGAGGAGCCAGTCGATCCATCCGTCGAATCCTTCCCCTGATTTCACCGACAGTTCGATAAAATGCAGGTGGTGATTCACCTGGCGCGCGAATTCCTTCGCTTTCGGAAGATCGAAATCGAGATAGGGGAGAAGATCGATTTTATTGATCACGCAGACATCGCTGCTGCGGAACATGTTCGGATACTTGAGCGGCTTGTCCTCGCCTTCGGTGACACTCATGATCACGACGCGCTTTGTCTCCCCGAGATCGAAGAGCGAGGGACAGACGAGATTCCCCACGTTTTCGATCAGCAGCATCGATCCCTCCGGCGGGTCGAGCCGGCGCATCGCGCGGGCAACCATGTCCGCATCGAGGTGACAACCATTGCCGGTATTCACCTGGACAACCGACGCCCCCGCGTTCTCGATGCGTGTGGCATCGTTCATCGTCTGCTGATCACCCTCGATCACGGCGAGAGACACGCGGCTCCCCACTTCCCTGATCGTGCGTTCGAGCAGACTGGTCTTGCCCGAACCGGGACCGCTCACGAGATTCAGCGCAACGATGCGCTTCGCTTCAAGCCACCCCCTGTTCCGCTGGGCAAGCAGATTATTCTTGCGCAGCACATCCGTCTCCACCGCGATGCTGTGCGTGTGCGACGCTTCCGCATGCTCGTGCGCGTGGTCATGCTCATGCGCGTGGCCGTGCTCGTGCGCGTGGCCGTGCTCGTGCGCGTGGCCGTGCTCGTGCGCGTGGCCGTGCTCGTGCGCGTGGCCGTGTTCATGCGAGTGGTCATGCTCATGCGCATGCGCGTGTTCGAGTTCTTCCCCCGGTTTCCGAATCGTGACCGCGTCGTCGGGTTGAGTGCAGCCGCAGGTATCACACATGATCATTCCTTCTTTCGTTCTTCGACAAGCATGGATTTGACGCGCATCTCCTCGCCGCGGAGCACGGTGCTCTCGAAGCCGCCGCAGGAAGGACAGGGGGAATAATAATCCTCGAGATCGAATTCCTCCGTGCAGGAGTCGCACCGCGCGCGTCCCTGCACCCGCTCGATCCGGAGCGAGGCGTTTTCGAGCGCGGTATTTTTCATCACGACATCCATTGCGAAGGTGAGCGCGTCGATTTCGATGCCCGAAAGCGTCCCGATCTCCAGCACGATTTCCTTGACGGTCGCGCCGTCGTGGGCCGGAAGATGTTCGAGGGCAATTTCGACGATATGTTCCGCGATGGAGAGTTCGTGCACAACGGGTGCCCGTCGGATGGGACAAATCAGATAAAGATACGAAATTCCCGGATGAGCCGCACGGACACCGCCACGTGCCCCTCGCGCTCGCCGCGGAATTCGCTACCTTTGCACATGACCGTCTCACGCACCCTCGACGTCCGCGTCCATCTCGCGCTGCTCTTCGTGCAAATCACGTTTGGCGGCTTCAATGTGTTCGGGAAATACGTCCTCGGCTATCTCCCCTCCCTCACGGTTGCTTCGTTCCGAGTGCTGTTCGGCGCTCCGGTCCTGATGCTGCTCGCGCTGCGCTTCGACGCGGTGCGTCCGCGGCGCCGTGATCTGTGGACTCTCGCCATGCTGGGCTTTTTCGGGGTCTTCCTCAACCAGCTCCTGTTCATTCTCGGACTCGAATACACCACGGCCACGAATTCCGCGATTCTCATGCCATCCATCCCCGTCTTTACCATGGCCGTGGCCATGATCATGGGAATCGAACGGCTGACGGCACGTCGCGCGGTGGGCATTGCGCTCGCCGTCGCCGGCGCACTGATCATGTTGCGCGTGACACGATTCTCGCTGTCAGAGGACACCGTCCTCGGCAACATCCTGATTCTCGTCAATTGCCTGAGCTACTCGCTCTTTCTCGTTCTGGCGCGTCCGGTACTGCTGCGCATCCCGCCACTCACCGTGATCGCCTGGACCTTCCTCTTTGGTGGCGCCGGTGTTTTGCTCGTTTCCACCCCAACATTGCTCGCCACGGATTTTTCCGCCGTCCCCACTCTGGCCTGGATCGGCATTGCCTATGTGGTCGTGTTTCCGACAGTGGTCAACTACGTGCTCAACACCTGGGCGATCAAGCGCTCGTCCTCCGTCCTCGTCGCTGCCTACACCACCCTGCAACCCCTCGTCGCCACCGCGCTCGCGGTGAGTCTGCTCGGGGAACAGTTCGGCATGCGGGAACTGCTCGGGTTCGCGTGCATCGTTGGCGGATTGTTGTGGATCAGCCTGACGCCCCGTGATCGGAGAATGGCTGATGGCTGATCGCTGATCGCTGATGGCTGATGGCTTATCGCTGATGGCTTATCGCTGATCGCTGATGGCTTATCGCTGATGGGGCGTGTTCGGTATTTCCCTGCGTCTTCGGACTTCGTTATATTCATGTGATACAGGTCAACCGGGGATTTTTCATGCGGTCGATTGATTTTCGTGAAAGCATCGCCATGGCGGTCAGTGCGCTGAAGGCCAACAAGCTGCGGGCCTCTCTGACGCTGCTCGGTGTGGTCATCGGAGTGTTTTCATTCATCGGTGTGATGACGGGCATCAGCGTGCTGCAGGACTCGATCGAGTCGAGTTTCAATGTGCTGGGATCGAACACGCTGCTCATCCAGAAATATCCGGCGATTCACGGCGGACCCGATTCGCGGCAGAAGTACCGGAACCGCAAGAACATTACCGTTGACCAGGGGATGTACATCCGCGACAACAGCCGGCTCGCGCAGTATGTGAACATCCAGGCGAACACCTTCGGTGCGGTGGTACAGTACCGCAACCGCAAGACCAATCCCAACGTGCAGATTCTCGGCTGCACGCCGGAAATCATCCATACTCAAAATCGGGAGATGCAATCGGGCCGCGTCTTCAGCGATGCGGAGACGGATCACGGACGCAATGTGGTCGTGCTCGGCGCCGATATCGTGCGCATGCTCTTCCCGACCGAGGATCCATTGGAAAAGACGGTCCGGGTGGATGGCGTGCCGATGCGTGTGATCGGCGTGGTCGAACCGAAAGGCGGAATGTTCGGCGGAAATGCGGACAACTTCGTCTTGTTACCGCTGAGCACCTTCGCGAATCATTACGGAAGCGCCCGCTGGGTCAACATTCAGGCAAAGGCCGCCGACCAGTCCTCCTACGACGCGATGGCGGACGAGGTGATCGGGCTGCTGCGCGTCGTGCGCCGCGTCCCTCCCGGCGAGGAGAATGACTTCGAGGTCGTTTCGAACGAGTCGTTGATTTCCGAAGTGAACAATCTCACCTTCCTCATCCGCGCCGGTACGGGCGCCATTTCCGCCATCGCTTTGCTCGCGGCGGGGATCGGCATCATGAACATCATGCTGGTGTCGGTCTCCGAGCGCACACGCGAAATCGGAGTACGGAAGGCGATCGGGGCGACCCGGCGCACCATTCTCACGCAGTTTCTCATCGAAGCGGTGGTCATTTGCCAGATCGGAGGGTTGCTGGGCATCGCGCTCGGACTCGGCGGCGGCAACATCCTTGCGCTCATGCTGCAGATTCCTCCCGTACTCCCCATCGGCTGGGCCCTGGTCGGCCTGGCCGTGACCTCACTGATCGGCGTGGTCTTTGGCGTCTATCCCGCGTGGAAAGCCTCGAATCTCGATCCGATCGAAGCCCTGCGCTACGAGTAAGCCCATGCGCGCCATCATCTCGATTTTTCTTCTCTCCATGATCGGGTGCGGAGCACTGGGCGTTTCCCCGTCCGGCGCTTCCCGTGCGGAGGCTTCACGTCAGGACGTCGTCCCCGGTAATTCCGTCTGGCGCATTCGTGGATCCGTTGTCGATATGGAAACGCGGGAGCCGCTGATCGGCGCGAACGCTATCGTCAACTACCGGCTCCCGGGCAGCGATTCGATTCGCACGGCCGGCGCCGCGACGAATGTTCACGGAAGATATGTGGTCCAGATTCCTTCATCATCCCCACCTCTCCTCGTGGGCATCACGATCTCATACATCGGATATGAGACCCTGGAATCCGATATGCCACAGTTTCCGGCGGCGGTGGCACGCCCGGGAGAAGCCAACGCGGGTGCCATCCCCTCGTCAGGCGATGGCACGACGACGACCACGTTGCTGATCGATCGCGGCCAGACGAACATGAAGGTTGTCGTGACGCCGGAAGACATTCGCAACCTGCCGGTTCGTTGACCAGGCATGCGGGACACCGTCCCCGGACCTCCGATCGAATTTCTGTCGACACGTGGAAATTTCTATCTTGTCAGATATACCGTTCATACGAGGCATGTCATGATTCCTTCCGATTACCAGTACACATGTGTCCCCCGTTTTCTCAAATACGTCCAGTACGACACGCAATCCGACGAAAACTCCGAGACCTTCCCGAGTACGGAGAAGCAGAAAATTCTCGGGGCCGAACTGGTCGAGGAACTGCGTGCGATGGGACTCACCGACGCGGCGATGGATGAATTCGGATACGTCATGGCCACGATTCCGGCGACGACCTCGAAACCGAATGTGCCGACGATCGGCTTCATCGCGCATATGGACACTTCGCCGGATGTTTCCGGTGCCAATGTGCGGCCGGTGCTCCACGAGCATTACGACGGTACGGATATCGTGCTCCCGGCGGATCCGGGCATCGTCATCACCGTCGCCGACAATCCCGAACTCGCGGGCAAGAACGGCGAGACCATCATCACCGCTGACGGAACGACTCTGCTCGGCGCGGACAACAAGTCGGGGATCGCGGAAATCCTCGACGCGGCACAGTTCCTCCTGACACATCCCGACATCCCGCACGGAACAATACGAATCTGCATCACTCCCGATGAGGAAATCGGACAGGGTACGAAGTATTTCGACGTCGCACGCTTCGGCGCGACCTATGCCTATACGGTGGACGGCGAGCAGCTGGGATCGATCGAGAATGAAACGTTCTGCGCCGACTCCCTCACCGTCGCGTTCGAGGGCGTCAGTATCCACCCCGGCTTCGCGAAGGACAAGCTGCTCAACAGCGTGAAAATGGCGGCGCGCTTCATCGAGAAACTTCCGCCGGATGCCCTGTCACCGGAGACCACCGAAAAGAAACAGGGATACGTGCATCCCCATGGCATCGCCGGTGGAGTGGAAACAACGACGGTGAAGTTTCTCCTCCGCGCGTTCACGACCGAGGAACTGCGCGAGCAGGAGGCCTTTCTGCGCGGACTCGTGGACGAAACGCTGGCGGAATTTCCGAAAGGCAAGGCAGTGGTCACCGTGGAAGAGTCCTATCGGAACATGCGCTATGTGCTCGACGAACACCCCCAGGTGCTTGACGTCGCCACCGAGGCGATGAAACGGGTGGGACTCACGCCCGAAATCGGAAGCATCCGCGGCGGGACAGACGGCGCGCGGCTGTCATATATGGGACTCCCTTGTCCGAACATCTTCGCGGGCGAGCACAGCTTCCACAGCAAGCGTGAGTGGGTGAGCGTGCAGGACATGGAGAAAGCCGTGCAGACCATTGTCGCCATTGCCAGCGTGTACGAGGAACGTGCCTGATATCACCCGGCTTCGGTGCACCTGCGATGCAATTCGGTACACCTGCGATGCAATTTGTTTCTTTGCTTTTCCCGAGGAATGTATTAGATTGAAGGGCCAATAGCTCTAATCCCGGCCCTCCCTACCGGGTTTAGAACAAACGCTTGGTAACCGTCCCGTTCCCCGCGGGACGGTTTTTTTATTGAACCGCCGGCCCGCCGTCGGTGTTATGAAACAGATCCCCTCACATACACCCGGAGGAAGCGCCATGCGCTGGTTGATTCCTGTCCTCATCCTCATCCTTTTGTTCCCCCTTTCGCTGACGGCCCAGCATCAGATCGAGCCCGCGTTCCCGAAGCTGTCCTTCACCCGTCCGGTGGACCTGCAGCATCCCGGCGATGAAAGCGGCCGCCTATTCGTCGTCGAGCAGGACGGCCGCATCCTCGTCTTCCCAAACGACCCCGATGTCACCGAGGCGCGGTTGTTTCTCGACATCCGCGACCGCGTCAACGATTCGGGCAACGAGGAAGGGCTGCTCGGCCTCGCATTCCACCCCTCATACAAGAGTAACGGGTATTTTTATGTGAATTATACCGCCGCGAATCCCCGACGAACGGTCGTCGCGCGGTATCGTGTCTCCGCGGCCGATCCCGATGTCGCGGATCCGGCGACCGAACGGGTGCTGTTGACGATTGCCCAGCCGTACAGCAATCACAACGGCGGGCAGGTCGGTTTCGGTCCCGATGGATACCTGTACATCTCCACGGGTGATGGGGGCTCGGGCGGGGATCCGCAGAACAACGCACAGAACCGGGCAAGTCTTCTGGGCAAGATTCTCCGGATTGACGTCGACAATCCCCGGAGCGGACAGAACTACGGCATTCCCGTGGACAATCCCTTCACCGGAAACACCGCGGGGCATGCGGAGGAGATCTGGGCGTATGGGTTGCGGAATCCCTGGCGCTTCAGTTTCGACCCTGTCACGGAACGTCTCTGGACAGGCGACGTCGGACAGAATCGATACGAGGAAGTGGATATCATCGAGCCCGGCCGCAACTACGGCTGGCGGATCATGGAGGGGTTCGCCTGTTACAATCCCGCGTCAGGTTGCGATCAAGCCGGGCTGACCAAGCCTATCGTCGAATACGGACGCGACGATGGCGCGTCGATTACGGGTGGTCATGTCTACCGGGGTCCCGGGGTTCCCGCGCTTGCCGGTACGTACATCTATGCGGATTTCGTCACGGGAAAAATCTGGGGACTGTCATACGATTCCCCAACGGAATTCACGAACGAACTCCTGTTGAATTCGGGAAAGAATATCTCCGCGTTCGGTGTTGATGAACAGCGCGAACTCTATCTCTGCAGTTTCGACGGCAGCATCTACCGCTTTACACCGTCCGTGACGAACGGTTCAGCCGCGCCCGTCGTGCCCCTCCGACCGGAACTGCACAACGCATATCCGAATCCCGCCGTGCGCGGCACGCATGCGGATGTATCGCTGCGCTTCGCCGTTCCCGCGAAGCAATCCGTGCGACTCATCCTCTACGACACACTCGGACGCGCCGTGCGCACAATCGCCAACGGTGAATTCGACGCGGGGATTCATCGCCTTCGCGTCGATATCGCGACGCTTCCGGCGGGAATCTACTTTACCGCCCTGCACATCGGTCGCGAACGACTCACACGCAAGCTTGTCATCCTGGAATGACAGGCCGCGGCCCTGGTTATTCGGATTTCTGATTCCTGGCGATGTAGATATCCAAAGCCCGGATTACGCGTCCCGCCATTCGGGCGAAAAGCGTGAAACCGTAGATGGCGAAGATGAGCGTCAGGACGCTAAACACGAGGGTGGTGATTTCATTCAAGGACATGGAGATGGTCCATCCTGGGGATGTGACGGGAATTCGTGGGTATCGGAATGGAGGACTGTTTTATCCTGAAAACAGGGGTCCGGATCGATCATGGTCCGCAGCCATGCCTGCGCGGCACGGATACCGTCCACGGCGGCGGACGTAATCCCGCCGGCATAACCGGCGCCTTCACCGACGGGATAGAGATTCGGATGCGCGGGTGACGTCAGCGTGATCCCGTCCCGCTCGATGCGATATGGTGATGATGTCCGGCTTTCGATACCGAAGACCTGCGCTTCACGGTGCTGGGCAAAGCCACGCAGTTTCCGGTCGAAGGTCGTGAAACCCCGTCGGAGACCATCATACAGGAATGGAGGGAACAGCGAATGGAGCGGCGCCGCCGCAACGGGATTCACGCAGGAACATGGAAGCAGGGACCGGCTCGCATGGCCCCCGAGAAAATCCTGCAGCCGCTGTCCGGGCACGACATGCACCGACCCCGGACCATTCACCGAAGCCTGAAAACGTTGTTCGAGTTCCGACTGCAGTTGCAACGACGCGTCCACCCCGGTATAGCCCGCGTGCGCGAGATCCTCGGTGGAGACGTTCACGACGATCGCGGCGTTGGAGAAGCGTCCGCTCTTGAGATAGTTGCTCATACCATTGGTGACGACCCCCGTGCTGTCTGAACTGGCATTGAGCACATACCCGCCGGGACACATACAGAACGAGTACACCGCCCGATCTTCTTCACTCCATGTCCGCGCGAGACGATATTGCGCGGTTTCGATTCCGGGGTAGCGCTGCGCGTACCCCTTTCCATACTGGATTGCGTTGATCGCCGCCGCGGGATGCTCGACGCGCACCCCCATGGCGAATTCCTTCAATGTCATTGGAGTCCCACGAGCACGCAGCATCGCATACACCGCACGCGCGGAATGTCCCGTGGCAAGAAACAGCGCGGACGCATCGAGACGCCTGCCTTCATGCGTGTGCACCGACCGGACCCTGCCATCCTCATCGCTGTCGAATTCCGTGAACCGCGTGTCATAGTGGATCTCGATGCCGTCATGGGCGATATCCTCGAGCATGCGCGTGATGCATTGGCGGATTTTGTTCGACCCGAGATGCGGATTGTAGAGAAAGCGGATATTCTCCGGCGCTCCATAGCGGACAAACGCATCCATGATGAAGCTGATGTACGGCGACCGGATGCGCGTGATCAGCTTGCCGTCACTATAGGTGCCCGCGCCTCCCGCGCCGAAGCAGATATTTGACCAGGGGTGCAGGTCCCCGGTCTTCATGAACCGCGCCATATCCCGGACGCGTTGCCGCATCGGCGGACCCTGTTCGAGCACCACGGGTGCGATGCCATGCAGTCGCAGCCAATGTGCGCAGAAAATGCCACCCGGCCCGGTGCCCACGATCACGGGACGCAGCCCTTCGCGCCCCCGCTGTGACAGTGCCACCCGCTGTCGCGCGATTCCCGCATGAATCACGTCCGCCGGGTCCTGCAGTTCGGTACTCAGCGAATATTGCACACGGATGTCATGATGCTGCCGCGCATCGATGCTCCGCTTGAGAATACGAAACGGCACATTGCCACCGAGTCGCGATGCAACGGCCCGCTGGAGGTCTTCTTCGGAATGGTGATATGGAAGGATGATCTGAACGTGCATGAAAATACTGCTGCGCGAAGTTAGGAAATTTCTTGCACTTCACGCAGCAGCGCTGTCATTGTCACGGAGACAATCAGACGGATATTCCGTATTTCTCGATCAGCTTGTAGAGCGTGGAGCGGCTGATGTCGAGTTCCCGCGATGTTTGGGCCAGGTTCCCGCGTGCGATTTCGATGGCGCGCCGCACCGCCTGCTCCTTGATTCTGTCGAGCGGGACGATCTTGTTGTCGTGATACAGCTTCCCCTCTGTTTCCAGCTCCATCGTCGCGTTCTTGAACGGGTGGATGGGCACCGGGAGATGCTGCAATCCAATAAGGTCGCCCTGCGCCTGCGCGACCGCATGCTGCATCGCGATCGCGAGTTCCTGCACGTTGCCCGGCCATGGATAGTGGTGCATGGCCTCGAGTGCTTCACGGGAGAACCCCTTGACCGGCACACCTGCCTCGGCGGAATATCGCGTGAGATATTTCTCCGCGATATGAACAATGTCCGTCGGCCGCTCACGCAGTGGAGGAATCTGCACGGGGAAACTGGCAAGATGGTAATAGAGGTCGCTGCGGAATTTCTTCTCCCGCACCATCTCGCGCAAGTTCTGACTCGAACCCGCCAGAATCCTGACGTCGACGTTCGTCCCCACATCGGAGCCCACCGCCTTGACCACCCTGAACCGGAGAAGATGAAGCAACCGGGTCTGCAGATCGGCATCGAAGTCACCGATCTCGTCGAGATATACCGTTCCGCCGTCCGACTGCGTCAACACCCCGGACTTCCGATGTGTCGCGCCCGGAAACGCGCCTTTCTCGAACCCGAACAGTTCGGCCGCACGGAGATCGGCGGGGACCGACGCGCGATGAAAAATAGTATACGACCCGTTTCTCCTTTTACTGCGCGCATGAATCAGTCGTGCCACGGTTTCCCGTCCGCTGCCGGCTTCTCCGGTCAGCAGGACAGGAATATCCCGATCCTTGACCCGTTCGACCATACGGAGCACCAGCTGCATCTCGCGGGAGCCCGCGACCACCGCATCGTTCTCGACGCCCGACATCATTGTTTCCCGCAACCGGGAAAGCTCCGCGCGATCCTCGGCGGTCGTGAAGAGATGACGAAACACCAGTTCGGTTCTGACCGGATCGAGTGGCTTTTCCAGATAATCCGCTGCGCCCAGCTTGATCGCCTGGTTGGCGGTCGTGTGATCACCTGCCTGTGCGAGCAGCACCACCGGAAGCTCAATGCTTCGCTGGCGTAATTCCTTGAACAGGGCCGCCGGACTCAGTGC
This sequence comes from Bacteroidota bacterium, assembly GCA_034002405.1. Classification (GTDB taxonomy): domain Bacteria; phylum Bacteroidota; class Ignavibacteria; order SZUA-365; family SZUA-365; genus SZUA-365. Next base: position 31,972 of record JAVFAS010000030.1, read on the forward strand.
CAGGCTCGTGACATCCACCACGAGGACGTCGGGAGCTTCCTCGATCGCTGCCATGGCTGCATCGAGACCGGCGTAGCTTCGCATGGTGTGGCCCGAGCTTTTTTCGAGTCTGTGATGGAGGGCGCGGCGGATGACATCGTCATCCGAGACCAGGTAAACCAGATGTTTCGCCATGATGACACCCGACTCCGTTTGTTTTCAGTTGGTGAACATTGTGGGGTCTGCCACCTCACGAAGACTCATCAGACGGGCGAGAGATATGGACAATGGCCAGGGCGGCCGACAGTCGAAGGGGAGGAATGTTGCCCGCTCACGGGCACGGGAAGACGGGAACGGAAGAAGATGTGTGGAGAACATCAGGGGACGGCTGTGTGCGGACAGCCGTCCCCTGACCACGTTGCGTTACTGGATGATACGGAACTGGATGCGGCGGTTTCTTGCCCGGTTCTCGGGAGAATCGTTCGGCACCAGCGGTTGATCCTCGCCATACCCGCGGGCGGTCATCCGATTCTGGTCGATACCGGCCTGAACCATGTAATCCCGCACGGCATTCGCTCGGCGCTCACTCAATCGCTGATTCGCCGTATTGCTGCCGACATCGTCGGTGTGGCCCTGGACTTCGACGCGAAGTTCGGGATTGGTACGCAGGGTATTGTAGGCCCGGCGCAAAATGGGCTCGGAATCCGGCGTGATGTTGGCGGAGTTTGTTTCGAAGTTGATTCCTTCGAGGACGATCTCGCCGCTCTCCTGAATCTGCAACACGTCGGCGACAAGCGGATCGGTTCCGTCACGAACTTCCTTTCCGTCCTGCGCGCCGTCACCATCGGTGTCCTTCACCAGCGGGTTGGTCCGATAGACATTGCGCTCGTCGCAGTCGGTCAGCTCGTCTCCGTCGGTATCCTTCACCAGCGGATTGGTGTTCATGTCGAGCACCTCGTCGCCATCCGAGCAGCCATCGCCATCCGTGTCCTTCACCTTCGGATCGGTCCGATGCGAATTGACCTCCTCGCCGTCGAGCAGGCGATCGTAATCCGTATCGCGGAGTGTCGGATCCGTTTTGTGAATATTCACTTCATCACCGTCGATCAGCCCATCCGCATCGGTGTCACGATTGGTGGGATCCGTATTGTAGATGCTCGTTTCATCGGCATCGAGTAGTCCGTCATTATCCGAATCCAGCGGAGCAACCGGGACCGGCGCTTCCGGCTGCACCGGTTCACTTTTCTCATTGAGATAAAACGTCAGGCCAAAGCTGACCGAGTTGTAATTGTCATTCTCTTCGGAGACCCAGTTGTCCATTTCATCAGTGAACGTCAACGTCTTCATGAATTCCGCATGGAAATCGAGACGTTGGGAGATTGTCCATACGAGTCCGACGCCGAGGGGGAGTGTGATGCTTCCGGATGTCCCCTCCTCATGATCGCGGGAAAAACCCTCCGGGGTGATGTCGGCACCAAAGCCGAGATATCCAAACCCTGCGTAACCAAACGGCCGAAGATCATATTCCGGAAAGAACTGCATCTGCAGTGCCGCGAGGCCATGAAAAAGTTGATCTTCGTATTCGAAGCTGTTTTTCGGTCCCGTGTACGATGAAGAAACCGGTGACCATGCAAATCTTCCGAGGAGGTGCAACGTCGCAAAATCCCCCGCGTCGGCGAAACGCCATAAGACACTCGCATTCAAACCGATATGCCAATCCGTCTCCGCTCCGGGGAAGTTGGAACCATCCTGGAGATCGCCGGCAAAGCGATTCAATGACAATGCAGCACCGAAACCCAGAGTCTGTGGCCGGGCGAAATCGGCGTCGTAGGGGCGGTCCTGCCTCTGCGTCTTCTGCTCCTGGGCCACGACGACCCCGCTGACGAGAAACACCGCGACCATGATCGATAGAACTCGTAACATGATTGCTCCTTGATAAATAAACACCTACTCGTATCGGCTCAAGACAAAAACCCATCGGCATCCGCACGGCGACGGACCGATCGGCGATGCTTCACATCGACGCCCGAAAGCGTGGAGGAATCGAGCTGCCATTCGTGGAGTACATACAAAAAAAGCGTATAAAATTGAAACATGCAAGACTTCGGGCAGAATAAAACGTCCGGCTACGGTATTTATGAGTCGGGATTCTCTCTGCCTTCCGCATCCGTCGTTCCTCCTCCGAGCAACGAGCGGAGCTGCTCCCGGATATTCATTGCCACGGTACCGGGGATTCCGTCCGCGTTGGTGTCCGGTTTCATCGAACGATGCGCGCGCTCGTGACGCAGACGGTCCATTTCCTCGACCAGCATTTGCAACTGCTGCGTCGCGGCGGCCTCGAGAATGCTCAGCTCCGCCAGACGCTGCTGGATTTCGCGGTCCGTCCAGCTCGCGATGTCCTCCGGCCTGCTGCGAAGCCCGCCGGCACTGACCGTGATCACCACGGCATCATGCGTGCCATCAACCAGGTCGACGTTGTTCACGGCGAGAAGATGCTCGGTGGGACGAAGAACCCCTATGGCACGGAGGAGGTTGTGGAGGTCTTCCTTGCGAATCGCGTATCTGATGATGTCCATCGCATCGCTCTTTCTTCTACGTACCCGTGTAATATACACATTCCCGGCCGGACGGCCGCTACCGAGCCGGCCTTTTCCGGAGGAACACCTCCTTGGTAATGACGGTCGCGGAGCCGAACACGCCGAGTCCGCCACGCACATTGCTGTACTGCTCGCGATATTCCACGCTCCGACCACCCCACTGCGTGGCCTTGAACCAATCGAGCAACGCCTTGTCAGGCGCGAGAATCGCCACTTCATTCCGCCCGTACCATCGAAACGCGGCCCACACCGTGGGCGCCTGATTCGCCTGGATGAATCCCCAGCGGATTTTGGTATAGAATTGCGGATCTCCGGGATCCTCGAACTGCAGGTTGTTCGTGCGACTGTTGATCTCTTCGGTCGGCGGCGAAAGATACATCCCGTACCCGAGCGTGTCGAGCGCGGTAACACGAATGATGTATTCGATGGAATTTCCTCGTGTCCATGCGATGCGCAACGAATCAGGGCTGAAAAGCTGTGTCGTATCCTCCGGATATTGCAGCACATCGCGGGGCTCGACCATCCAATCGATTCGTGTCGGCGTCGTGGTTTCCGCCTGCAGCACGCTCCCATCAGGCATTCGGACCTGAATATCATACGTGGTCTCCGGACGCACACGGTACGTGCTGTCGGGGAAATGGTAGCTCCCGACGCCGTCGTCCTCGTGATACTGCAACACGAATTCCCTGTCGTCACCGCTGATGACGACTTCCGCACCGGCCGCCATCATGCGTGCATATTCGAATCGTTCGGTGATCGGCTGGGAAACCGCCACGACGACGTTCTCGATGGGTTCCCCGACAATAAGGTACGCCTCGAGAAACGGCATCGCCACATAATCCGTCGGCGGCTGATCCTCGCACGCGGTCAAACCGATCAGCACGAGCGCGATCGCGGGGAAGATCCGGAACCATGGCATCCTGCGTGTCTTCTTCATATCAGAATTTCACCTCCAAGGCCACACTGGGCAGAATCGGAAGCAGGCGGACGTCCTGCACCGTCGTGATCTCCCCCGTCGAATCATAGTAGCGAAACCAGATATCCCGCCGGGAATACACATTGAACAGATCGATCATCAGATTCGCGGGCATGCCAAACAGTGTCGTGTGGTAGTTGGCGTTGAGGTTGAGCTGATGCGAGGGCGGTAACCGGAGACCATAGCGGTCGGCCGGGATATTGAGTCCCTTCCCACTTTCGGCGCCGGGAAGCCGCGTTTCGAGACGGGACGTCTGTCCGGTGTAGGATTGCCCGCTCTGGAATGTGAAGGTGGCGGACACATCCCACGCATCGCTGAGACGATACTGCGCGACAACCTTGAAGTCGTGACGTCGATCCCATTTCGGCCGGAAGGGAGCTCCGCGGTTCAGTTCGTCGAATCGCACGTCGATCCATCCCAAGGCATACCCGGCCCATCCGGTGAAACGCCCGCTTTTCTTCTGGAGAAACAATTCGATGCCATACGCCTCGCCGGTCCCGTCATAGAAAAAATCCCGCACGGTCGTGCCACGGGTCTGAAACTGATTGAGTTCGCTCACATGCGCGAGATCCTTGTAATACAGATCCACATTGAAGTCGATGCCATCGAAGGGACGCGTCTCCACCCCCAGCACATAATGGATCGCGCGGCTGGGATCCACGGTGGAGTCGGTCGGCAACCAGGTATCGAAGAAACTGAAATCCGGGAGCGATGCCAGGCGGAAGTACTGGTGGTAGACCCCGAAGGCGGCTTTCACCGCGATGAATTCCTGCATCTGATACCGCATCGCGATGCGCGGATCCATCTTGACCAGACCGCGCAGATCGTAATAATTGAGTCGGAGTCCCGTCTGCAGCGAGAGGAGATTGGAGAATTGATAATTCGATTGCACAAACGCGGAAGTGGTCAGATCCGCGGCTTCGATATTCATCACCGCGCTGCCCTCCGCATCGGACGATGAGGAATCAGCATCACCGGTGAAATTCTGCAGGTAACTCAAGAGATAACGATTCACCTCGAGACCGGCTTTCAACGTCCAGTCGCTGGAGGGAAACCACTCGAGGTTTCCTTTCACGGTGTAGTCCTGGATGACATTCCGTGCCTCCGTTTCAAAGCCGGCACTCTGCGATGTGAAACTGTTCCGGTACCGCGAATAACTCGTGTGAAAAACCGAGAACAGATTGTCCCCGAACAGATGCGTCCAGCTTCCCGCGATCAGGGTGTTGCCGATGCCCATGGTCCCGTTGAAGCCGGCATTGTTGTCAAAATCGAGATCGTCTTCGGAGACAAAACCTGAAAGGAATATTTTATCCGATGTTCCTATTTCCTGGGAGATCTTCCCGTTGATGTCGTAGAAATAATAATCCGGCAGGGGTTCGGCATCCGTTTCGAGCATGCTGGTAAGCAGGTCGATATAGGTGCGGCGGAATCCAAGAAACCAGGCGCCGTTCCCGACAGGTCCCTCCGTCGACAATCGCGAGGAAATCAAGCCCAGCGAGGCTGTTCCTCCGAATGTATTGCGATTGCCGTCCTTCTGCACCAGGTCCAGCACGGCTGAAAGCCTGCCCCCATACTCCGCTGGATAGCCGCCCTTGATAAGATCGATGTCCTTCACCGCGTCGGGATTGAAGGTGGAGAAAAACCCGAAGAGGTGGGAGGGATTGTACACGGCCGAGCCGTCGAGCAGAACCAGGGTCTGGTCGGGCGAACCACCGCGGATATACAGGCCGCTGGAGATTTGCGAGGAGGCCAACACGCCCGGAAGGTATTGCAACGAACGGAACACGTCCGCTTCGCCGCCGACCCGGAGTTTGGTGATCTGCCGGATGGGGATGTTGAATCGGCTGACCGTGATCTCTCGCGTGTCGTCGAATCTGTCGCGCTCGACCACGACTTCCTCCAGGCGCACCGCCTCGGAGGCGAGTTCGATATCGATGCGACGGGATTCCCGTTTTTTCAATTCGACCACCACTTCGTGGCGCTCGTACCCAAGGAAGCTGAACACCGCCGTGTATTTCCCTGGCGTGATGTCCGACAGTGCATAATAGCCACTTTTGTTGGTGATCGTACCCATGCGGGTGCCGGAAAGAAGCACGGTCGCCCCGACAAGCGTCTCTCCGGTTTCCTTGTCCCGGACGTACCCGTGAATGGTTGCGTTGTCCGAAACATCGGGTGTTCCGTCCCGTGTCACCGCGGCATCGGTGCCATGCGTCAGGAGAACGATCAACGTGATAATAAACGGGAATCGGATCGAAAACATGAAGTTGGATTCTCCCTGCGGATCGTCGTTCCGTCGCCGTCGCTGGCCTCGCACGTGACTCCCGCAGTCCTTTGAATTGCTGTACTTGCCTGATCACAACGTCAGGCTCCCATGTATCGTTTCCGGCATACGGGAATTTACCCCGTTGGTTGCTTGATGAATTCCCCCGGGA
>JAVFAS010000030.1:38055-41382 GCA_034002405.1 Bacteroidota bacterium
ATGCGATACACGGCTTCTCCCACATCCTCGATGAACAGCACCGCGCCGCGCATGTCCGGCATCCACGGTGTTCCGATCAAGGAACAGAGGACGGTGAGATTCCCTCCCAGCAGTGTGCCCTCCACCAGGCCCTCCCGGAGTGTTTGTGTTGTTTCAACGTGGGGGAGGCGTCGCGTTTTCCGTCGGTGATACAACATGTCCCATAGCGCTGCCGACGTCGTGGCGCGCATGCCGGACGCGAATTCCGCCGCGACCATCGGTCCCGCGAAGCTGATCAGTCCGGTTGTCGCGTGAAAGGCAAGGGCCAGCGCGGTGATGTCGCTGAAACCGACGAGGATTTTCGGATGCGTGCGGATGATTTCAAAATCGAGCAGCTCGAGCAATCGTGCCGATCCATATCCCCCGCGGGTACAAAATATCGCGCCGATGCGGTCATCTTCGAACATCGACTGCACATCCCGTGCCCGTATCGTATCGGGGCCGGCGAGGTACCCATCCCGTGCCGCAACGCTCATGCCGAGCCGCGGATAATGCCCCTGTCCTATCAACGCGGAGAGTCCGCGCATGATGAGCGCATCATCGTGTGCGGGACTGGCTGGAGAGACGACCCCAACCAGCGCGCCGGGCTTCAGGCGTGGTGCGATGAGCGCGGGTTTCACGACCGGACGAGATCGAGGGAATTCAGAATTTTCCGGAGTGCCTCGCGTGTCGTGTGTTGCATCGGGACCAGTGGAAGCCGGAATGCTTCTTCCATCAGTCCCATCATGGCCATCGCGGTCTTTACCGGGATGGGATTCGATTCCATGAAATTCCCGCGCAACAGATCGATATATCGATAATGGATCTCCCGTGCCTCGGCGAAATCGCCATCAAGCGCGAGATGTACCATGCGAGTGAACTCGGCGGGGATTTCATTCGCGGCGACGGAGATGACGCCGTCGACTCCAATCGCCAGTTGCGCCAGTACCAAATCATCATCGCCGGAAAGCACCGAGAATCCTTCCGGCCTGCCGCGGACGATGTCGTAGATCTGCCCGAAATTCGCGCTCGCTTCCTTCGTCGCGATGACATTGCCGAGTTCCGCGATCCGGAGTTGTGTCTCCGCGGTGATATTGCCGCCGGTTCGACCCGGCACATTGTAGATCACCACGCCACAGTCCACGGCCTCCGCGACTGCCACGAAATGCTGGTAATACCCTTCCTGCGTCGGCTTGTTGTAATACGGTCCGACGATCAGCACGGCATCCACGCCACATGTCTGGGCGATTTTCGCGGTTTCGATGGCGTTCCGTGTCGAATTCGATCCCGCGCCGGCAATGACCGGCACGCGCCCTTCCGCTGTCTCGACAACGGTTTCCAGGATCGCTCTGTACTCGTGCGCATCGAGCGTCACGGCTTCTCCGGTCGTTCCGCAAGGAATCAGCATGTCGATACCATTCTCGATCTGGCGTCGCGCGAGCGCGCGAACAGCGGCATGATCGACATTCCCATCGATATCGAATGGCGTGACGAGGGCGGTTCCAGCGCCGCTAAGGCTTTGTACGGTCATGGATCATATCCTCGAGAGTGAACATTCCTTTTTTGTCCATGATCCACTGCGCGGCAAGCAGGGCCCCTTCGGCGAATCCCTCTCTTCCCTTCGCGCGATGGATCAGTTCAATGGTGTCCGTGCTGCTGTCGGCCATGACATGATGTTCCCCGACAATGGCACCGATGCGAGCCGCGGTGACGTAGAGGGATCTTGGATTCACCGGTCCCGATGGCAGCGCTGTTTCAATCGAATCTTTCGTTGTGGTTGCGCGCAGCAGTGCCTGAGCCAGAGACAGCGCGGTGCCGCTCGGGAAATCTTTTTTCGCCGCGTGATGAACTTCATGCAACGCGATATCAAACTGTGGAAAATCCGAAATCAGCGTCGCGGCGAAACTCACGATGCGATGAAAAAGAAACACGCCTATCGAGAAGTTGTTGGCATGCACGCAGGCCCCATCGAGACGCTGGATCGCGCGACGCACATCGTCCCGATCCTGTTCCCATCCCGTCGTCCCGCTGACGACGGGCAGTCCGGCTTCGAGGCAGCTGATGATATTTCGTGCCGCTTGATCCGGTGCGGTAAATTCAATGCAGACTTGTACGCCGCGTCCGATCAGGTCATCGACGCTCTCGTATACCCGTTCATTCTTCGGATCGACTATGCATGGTTCAGGCCAATTCCTGGCGGTGATGGCGCGATGGATTTCCTGCCCCATGCGACCATAACCGATCAACGCGATTTTCGGGCTCTGCTTCATTCTGTCCTCAATGCCTGAAAAAGTCGAACATACAGCTCGACGGCCTCGTCAAGTGCCGCAACGGAGATGCACTCGTCCATGGTATGCGCGTCGTGCACGGAACCGGGCCCACAGAGCAGACAGCGCGCGATGGCACGCAGATACGGAATATCCGATCCAAACGCGACGGGTTTTGCCTCGAAGCCTTCGGGAACATACAGAATCTGTGGTTGGGAGTCCGAATGAAATCGCACCGTGGCGCGGTCGCCGATCAAGTCCAGGACCTGGGATCTTCTCACCTCCGTATCGTCGACGATGCGATGCATCACCTGGGCGGTGGCGTGCGAGGCAAGCGTATTCATCGCGGTTCCGCCTTCGATGCGTCCGACATTGATCGTCGCCGGTCCGAGGATCTCATGCGTTCCCCAAGCGGCACCGCGGATGGTCTGAAGAATGTCGAGCAGCAGGTGGATCGCCGACGACCCGCGTTCCGGATATGCGCTGTGCGCTGCATGCCCATGCACATCGAGCGTGTAACTCAACGCACCCTTGTGACCACTCGCGAGCAGATTATCCGTTGGTTCCCCGACAATGATGAAGTCCGCCGTCCGCGGTGATTGCGCCGCGGTTTTCGCACCGATGCTGTCCGTCTCCTCTCCCACGACAAAAAGAAACGATGGGGATGCCCCTGCCGCGATCAACCGCTCCGCCGCGAAGAGCATCGCCGCGATAATGCCTTTCGTGTCGCAGGCGCCACGACCGTAGAGCACACCGTCGTGCATGCGGGCGGGGACATGTGGTGGAACAGTATCCACATGCGTGCAAAACACCGTATGCGTCTTGTCCGACCAGTTTCCATACAGATTCCAACGATCCGCTCCGATATACTCCCGGTCGGTCACACAGCCGATCTCGACAAGACGCTCCTCGAGGAATGCGAGCACACGCTTCTCCGATCCGGTGACCGAAGGCAGGTCGATCAGAGCCGCGGCGAGGGACGCGGGAGTCGGATATGTCTCGATGAGCGCCATGAGGGCCAATATAGCACAATCCCGGTAAT
>JAVFAS010000031.1:0-39717 GCA_034002405.1 Bacteroidota bacterium
GAAGTGCCCCGTTCGACGGCTCACAGATACGAGCGCTTCATCTCCAATTCCTGCGTGAGGCGATCAACCCCCTCACTGCCCATGCTGCGGGAGTTCACCACGCCGGATCCGGGAACCGCGACCTGCACGCGTGCCTGCTGATGTTGCAGTTGTTGACGCCATTCGGCATCATCCGTGTCCGCCAACGGGGCCCGGCCACGGTGTTCATCGATTTGTCCCCGGAGCCGGAGAATCGCCGTTTCCTTCTTTTCCGCGAGAATGCGGTGGATGTTCTTCGCGATCGAGACATTTTCTTCCATCTGGCGCTGGATTTCCTTCACGCGGTGCGGCGGCGTCTTGCTGCGCTGCATCACGAAATCCTGGAATTTCTTCATCACGCTCTCATACTGCTGCTGCACACGCGCGAGCTCGAGGCGCGATTGCCAGTATTGCTCGGGGTCGCCCGACAGCAGGAAATAGAAAGGCACCGCGATACGGAAATCACGGGGCATGCCATTGACCGTGGCATAGCCGGCCGGAAAACGCGCGCGCATGGCACTCACCAGAGCCGCGTCGTCAAATTCCTTCTGTCCCGAACTCACCGAAACCTCGCTGAAGACCACTTCGCCCTCGGATGTGACGAATAACTGCACCTCGACGACGCCTTCGACACCGCGCGCGAGCTGGGCGACGGGATAATCGGGAAGCTGGAAGGTCGGCTGCGCGGCGGAGGTGAATCGCACCGTCTCGCTCTCATCGGGGAGGGTGAACAGCGGAGGAATGAAGCCGCGCGTCTGCGCATGGGTCGGCGCGGCAAGCACAAGCGTAAGAACCAGAAGGGGAAGCAAACGCTGCATAGTCTACTCCGGGGTGGGACAGGTATGTATTCGGCCAAGACGCTGAAAAACCAAGTCATGCAGCTTACAAGGAAAATCTGACAGAAGCAAGATTTCCGTAAGGAAAATGTAAGGATTCTGTAACCTTTTCCCGGTTGTTGGTGTCTGCGTCCCTTACAGAAAAAGTGGATTCCTCCGCTTTCGGAGGGACATTCCATTACAGAAAAAGTGGATTCCTCCGCTTTCGGAGGGACATTCCATCGATCAAGAAGATCGGGAAGACGTGTTGCTCGAGGGGTTTCGCAGCAAGAGCCAGAGGCCAAACGCGACGAGTGGGATGCTGAGCAATTGTCCCATGGTGATGGGCATGGAGGGATCGAGGGTGGATTGTCCGGTCTTGAAGAATTCGAGCACGAAGCGCGCGGAAAACAGCATGGCCACCATGCTGCCGGTGAGACGTCCCGGCCGCGCGGATGCGCCGCGGTGGTACATCACGATCATCAGCGCGAAGATCAGCATATATGCCAGTGCTTCATAGAGCTGGACAGGATGGCGAGGAATATCGTCAACGCGTGCAAAAATCACGGCCCACGGGACGCTGGCGGGAAGTCCGAGAATCTCGGAGTTGAAGAAATTTCCAAGTCGAACGAAAATGGCCGCGAGCGGGATCACGATGGAGACGCGATCGGTGACCCAATAGAAGGTCATCCCCCGGGTGTTGCGCACGTAGAGGGCCAAGGCGATCAGGATGCCGGCGGCTGCGCCGTGGCTGGCCAGACCTCCTTCCCAGATCTTGAGAATCTCGATCGGATGTGTCAGGTAATATTCCGGACTGTAGAAGAGGCAGTGCCCGAGCCGTGCACCGACGATCACCGCGGCGAACACGTAGATGAACAATCGGTTGAGCAGATCCTCGCTTTTTTTCTCCCGACGGAATACCCAGAGCATCACCATGAAGCTGCCGAGGAAGGCGAGGGCGAAGAGAAAGCCATACCAGCGGATGTGGAAGGGACCGAGGGAAAACAGTTCGGGATCGGGACTCCAGGTGAACATGGCGTGCGTTCCGGGATGCAAAAAAAATGAAGGATACCGCGATGGTATCCTTCAAGTATAATAAAAATTTTCCTGTCTCGTCGATCGAAAAGTCGACCCGCGTGGAAATCGAGATCAGTGGATGACCTGAAGCGGGGCTATCGCGGTATGTTCACCAGCCCGGAGGCGAAGGTGATAGCTCCCCGTCGCGAGTCCCGACACATCGAGATTCACACTGTGCGAGCCGGCGGCGAGCGTGCCCGCGATGCCTTCGCGGACGATGCGGCCGAGATTGTCATGTATCGTGAGCTGCGCCATGGCATCGGCTACAAGTGTGAAGCCGACCGTGACGCCACCCCGCGATACCGAGGAGACAGGATTCGGATACACCTGGTCGAAACGAAATTCCGCCGGGGCGGAGACGCTCGAGACCGTGGTGGTGTTGAACGGATCAAAGGTTGAATTGAATTTGAAAATGTCAATTCCCGCCGCGTAGACGGTGGTCGTCCCGGCACCGACCGACGACGTCGAACAGCCAATCAAGCCGAATGCACCGGGCGTTGCCTGTACGGTCCATGTTTTTCCGAGATCCGTGGTGACCCAGGCATTCTCGTCCTGCATGAACCAGAAGCGCTTGCCGTCTGGTTCGACCTCGATGCCGCCACCGGTCGTGACGGTGATGGAACTGAGCAACGTCCAGGTCACTCCGCCGTCCTCGGTCACCGCGAGTGCGTTCGATCCGCCTTGGTTTGTTTGGGTGGTGAAGCGGATCATCCCGCGCTGTTGGTCGGCGAATGCCATATCCACCGAATGCTGGCTGGGTGTGGCATGGCTCGTCCAGGACAGCCCACGGTCGGTGGAGCGGTAGATCTTGCTGCTGTTGGTACCGAACCAGAGGTGATCGCCCACCGCGGCGTAGCTGTTGTTCCAACCGGCTTCGCTCCCCGTGGAGCTCGGAGCCTGGTCGATTTTCGTCCACGTCACCCCGGCATCACTGGTGGTTGCGATGCCCCAGCTGTTGTTGCGCGGATCGCCCTGGAGAATGCCGTTCTGCGTATCGAACATGTGGATCCAGTTGACGAATCCCGTGATCGTGCTCACCGCGGTGGGGGTCCAGTTGCTTCCACCGTTCGTGGTGCGGTATACGGCCGCTGCGCCGGTGGACGGGCCGGTGCCGGCGAGGGCCTGCGTCGTGCTGATGCCACAGACGGTGTACACGCCGGCGCCACTCGGATACCCGCTGGCACCGGCATTGGCCCAGCTCGATCCGCCGTTCACCGTGCGAACCATGACATCCTGGTTCTGCACATGTGCGTTCGCCCACACAACCGAGTTCGACACGGCATCGATCGAGGTGAAATACGGTGCGCCGAAATTCAATGACGTGTGCCACGCATCGTCGAGGTAAATGGGAACGCGTCCGACCAGGTAGTCGAGATACTCGCCATCCTCCACGCGGAGGCGCACGGGCAGATAGCCTTCGGAAACCCGAGGATTATCGGATAACACGATCTCGAATTCCAATATATCTCGTTCGAACGTCCCGAGCACCCCGATGGGGAACACCGTCGCCGATGTGGTGATCGACGGATCGTCGAGATCGACGGTCACCGTCGCGTCGGCCGAGGTCGGGGCGAGAAGGTTTTCGATTTCCATGGTCACGCGCGCGGTCTGTCCGGATTCGGTGAAGGCATCGCCGCCGCCCGGGAACAGATACGTGAAGCTGCGCACGCGCACGCCGGGAATTTCATCCAGGTTGGCATTTTCCGAAACGGCGCGGAACGCGTTGAGTCGTCCGTAGCGCTTGCTGCCGCCGGACGTGGTGAAGGGATCGGAGGTGACGCGGATCTGCGTGGCGACCTGGTCCGGTGTCCAGTCTGGATGACGCGCGAAGACCAACGCCGCCACACCCGCCGCCAACGGTGCGGAGAAGGATGTGCCCGTCGGGCTGGTATATCCGCCACCCTTGCGCGTGGTAAGGATGCCGCTACCCGGCGCGTAGGTATGGACGGAGGTGCCATAGGTGCACCAGTTCGAGGCAGCGCCGCTCGATTCGACGGAGCCGACATTCAGCACACGGTTGAAAGAGGAGGGCCAATGCGGGATGTAGTCGTTGTCCAGCGGATCGTTGCCCGAGGACCCCACCACCAATGCTCCCATGTTCGTGACGTCATTGATCAGATCCTGCAGGGCCTGCGAACGCGATCCCGTACCTCCCCAACTGCAGTTGATGATGCGGCATCCCATCTGCGCGGCGTAGACAATGCCTTCGTAACCGCCGACACCACCGGTCTGATCCGTGGAGGCCTTGATGGGGAGAATTTTCGCGCGGTAGCCGCTTCCGGCGATACCGATCCCGTTGTTCGCCAGTGCGGCGGCGCAACCGGAGGTGTTGGTTCCATGTCCGAGCGTCCCGTCCATCGGATTGTTGTCCGGTCGCGGTGACTGGAAGCTTCCGTTTCCGTAATAATCCCATCCGCGCCAGTCATCGATCTTGCCGTTGTTGTCGTCGTCGATTCCGTTGTCCGCGAGTTCGCCGCTGACGCCATATTCCCCTGCATTGACAAAGATGCTCGGCGCGAGGTCCTCATGGGACCAATCCACGCCCGTGTCCACGTCGCCGATCACGATGGTCGAATCACCCGTGGTGACATCCCACGCTTCCTTGAGTTTCATGACGGTCACGGCCCATTGCGTCGAAAGGCGTGGATCGTTCGGCGTGTGTTGCAGCGGATAGATGTAATACGGTTCGGCGTATTCCACGTTGGGATCGCGGGCGATCTCCAAGGCCAGCAGCGCCGGGTCATCGCCGGATGTGTAGCGCACCTTCACCATACGGTCGAAATGATATTCCGGTCGCATGGATTTCCGCAGCGCGGATTCCGGGACAGTGCTCAACGGCTCCACCGCGGTCGCGCCAATGCGGGCGCAAAGGGCGTCGAGACTGCCGACACCGAGCGTGCTTCCGCCGCTGGTGAACTGCACCTGGGGACGCAGTTTGATGACCACGAGGTTCGGCACAACCGTGATCGAGCCGGTCCCGTGCTTCGCGGCCGGGGATGGATCGCGTTCGGGGGAGGTCGCGTGGGTGGGGTGGGTACATGCGAGTACGAGAATGGCGGAGAGACACAGGCGGGAAAGAGCGTTCATGGATCACCAGAATTGATTCGGAGGGGGCGTGACCGAAAGATCCTGACAAGATACGGAAGGCGGGTGAATTCGGAAATGTCATCGCGGGTGCATCACAGGGTGCGCCGTGCATCAGAGGGGAGACAGCGGATTAAAAGACGAAGGGCTCCGATTGGGAGCCCTTCGTTCGCCACGATGATGTGCGTGGGGGTCAGTTGAGGACGATCAGCGTCTGGCTGCTTGTCCGCGAGGGTGTCGTCAGGCGCAGCAGGTAGCTTCCGGCGGGCAAGCCCGCGGTGGAAACCCGGGCGCGATGCGTGCCGGCGTCGAGGGTTGCGTTGAACACCTCGCGGAGCTTGCGACCGGTGAGATCATAGACCGCGAGCACCACCGGCGTCGCCGCGGGCAGGGTCAGTGACGCGATCGTTCCGTCGCCGCGATTGGATGCGGGATTCGGATACAGCGCATGGAGGATCGGTGCGGGAGGGACCGATGACGGCCCACCATCGACATCGAGCACGAAATCGCCGTTGTAGCGATAGATTTCTATTCCCGCCGCGAAGACCGAGGTAACGAAGCCATCATTCCATTCCGCGGCATCGTTAATGAAATCAAAATCGGCCGGGGCGGGTTGCACGCTCCATGTGGCACCGAGGTCGGTGGACACGAGGGCGTTGCTTTCCTGGAAGAACCACAGACGCGCTCCGTTGCGCTCGAAAACGACGGAACCGGACGGAACCGCCACGGTCGACACGAGCGACCAGGTCGAGCCCCCGTCGGTGGTGATCGCGAGTGTGTCGGTTCCCTGCTCGCCCTGCTTCGAGAATCGCGCCACGCCGACGAGCGCATCGCGGAAATTCACGTCCACGGAATTTTTGCTCGGTGTCGCGTATCCCGTCCACGTCTGGCCGCGGTCGGTGGATTTGTAGATTTTGCTGCTGTTGGTTCCAAACCAGATGTTATCCCCGACCACATCGTATGCATTGTTCCATCCGGCTTCACCGGCGGGAGCAGTCAGCGGAGCGGCGAGGGGCGTCCATGTCTGGCCGCCATCGACGGTGGTCGCGATGCCCCAGACGTTGTTACGCGGGTCGCCCTGCATGATACCGTTCTGGGCGTCGAACATGTGGATCCAGTTGACGAAAGCCGTCAGGTTGGCGACGCTGGTCGCGGTCCAGTTCTGTCCGGCATCGCTGCTGCGGCAGATGGCGGCATTGCCGTCGACCGGTCCGGTACCCACGAGCGCGGTGTTTCCGTCGATCGCGTCGATGCAGTAGACGCCGCGGCCGGACGGGAAGCCGGTGCCGAAGGCAAAGGACCAGGTATCACCACCGTCGGTCGAGCGCAGGGCGATATCCTGCACCGGCACGCTGTTTTCGGTGTAATCGCCGCTCACCCAGATATTCCAGCGGTCGGCAATGTCGATGGAATTGTACGGGTAGCGCAGGTCCACGACCGTGTGCCATGCATTGTCGAGATACACGGGGATCCGAACCAGGAGATAATCCTCGTATGCACCATCGGTGATTTTGACGATGACCGGCACATACCCTTCCGACTGCCGGATGTCGTTGTCGAGAGTGACCTGGAAACTGAGGTTTGTCGTACCCGACGTCGGGATGGCACCGACCGCGAAAGTCGTGGTAGCCGCGGTCAGCGGCGAGCCGGTGAGCACGAGTTCGGCTTGCGCGTTCTGTGTCGGCGCGAGCACATTTTGCAGGGTGAGATCGACGGTGGCCGTCTGACCGCCCACGCTGAAATAGCCACCGACGGGTGTGCTGATCGCCGCGCTCTGGAGGATGACGCCCGGAATTTCACTCAGGGTCTGGTTCTCGGAAAGCGCGCGGAAGGCATTGACGCGTCCGTAGCGCAGCGCGTCGCGCGAGGCGCCGAAGGCATCGGAGGTGACACGGATCTGCGCGGCGACCTGCTCGGGCGTCCAGTCGGGATGGACGGCAAGAATCAGAGCCGCGAGTCCGGAAATATGCGGCGCGGAAAAGGATGTGCCGGTCGCATTCTGATACCCGAAGCTGCCGCGCGTGGTCTGCACGTTCGATCCCGGAGCGCAGACATCGACGGAACTGCCGTAGGCCGCCCATGCACTGAACGAGCCATCCTGCTCGATCGAGCTGACGCCGATCACATGGTTGAGGGCAGCCGGAAGGAAGGGATCGATATCATTGTTGATGGCGCTGTTGCCGGCACCGCCCACGATGACGCAGCCCTTTGACCAGGCGTAATCGACGACATCCTGCAGCGTTTGATTGATCACCTGATTCCCGCCCCAGCTGCAGTTGATGACCTGGCACCCCATGTCCGCGGCGTAGACGAGACCATCATATCCGGCCATGCCCCCCTGCCCGGCATCGTCCTGCACCTTGATCGGGAGCAGCTTCGTGTAGTAGCCAATGCCGGCGATGCCCGTTCCGTTATTGGTGGTCGCGGCGGCGATGCCCGCGCCATTGGTACCGTGGCCGTTGAAATCCAATGGATCGTTGTCCGGGTTCGGCTCCTGTATCGTGCCGTTGCCGATGAAATCCCAGCCGCGCCAGTCATCGACGTAGCCATTGTTATCGTCGTCGATTCCATTGTCCTTCAGTTCGCCGTTCGTTCCCCACTCGCCGGTGTTGACCGCGATGGAAAGCGAGAGATCCTCATGACCGTAGTTGATGCCGGAATCGACATACCCGATCACGATGCTCGAATCGCCTTTCGTGATGTCCCACGCCTGCTCCATCTTCATGACGGTGATCGCCCATTGCTGCGCCAGTCGCGGATCGTCCGGTGTGTGCAGGGGACGGAAGGCGTAATACGGCTCGGCGTACTCGATGGACGGCTCCGCCGCGAGTTGCTTGGCAAGACGGCGTGGATCGAGGGGAGCCGAATAGCGTACCATGAAAATTCGCGCGATCGAGGATTCTTCCCTCGATGCGAAGCTCTTCCGCAATGCCAGCGTGCGGTGCAGAGGCTGAATCGAGGCGGCCAGCGCGCGGTCGAGAACACGATCCACCGCGGCGATGCCCGTCACGGTGCTCCCCGGCGCGAGTGTGGTCACATCACGGAATTTGATGAAAAGCACCCCCGGCACGATATCGCCGAGTTCATTGGTGTTCGGTGCGGAAGGACGCGGGCGTTCCTTCGCCGCGCCATCGGAAGTGGCTCCCAACAGGAAGCCCAGTGCGAGAAGCAGTACGACAATGCGCATAACCTACCCGGAATGTTGAGGAAGAAGAATCGGATGCATTACGAATAATATACGATTCCCCCGTGTCGGAGGTAAGGGGAAAATTGATTTCATCGACGCGAGGATTTCCGCGATACCGGAAGTCCGCCGTATCTTGTCTTTTGGATGTCTCTGTCTTTTCACGCAAGGTATGCCATGACGAAACGAATTTCACTGATGCTTGCCGTGCTCTGCGCGATGGTCCTTCCACTCACGGCGCAAAACGGGCAGGACGGGCGACACCTCCCCGACGACGTCAAGAAAAAACTCGCCGAGACCATGCAACAACGGCATGTGTCACAAACGCGTGTCATTACCGCGGAGGAATTGCTCGCGCTGACGCGTGTGTACAGTCCGACCGTGTCTCCCGATGGCCGCTGGGTGCTGTTCGGTGTCACCGTGCCCGACATCGCCGCGAACCGCAGCAACTCGGATCTCCATCTCGTTTCCCTCGACGGCGAGCGCCGCCGGCGGCTGACCGCTTCACCGGCGGCGGATTTCGGCGGCGTCTGGTCGCCCGATGGGAAATCCGTGGCCTTTCTCTCCTCTCGCAGCGGCAGTGTGCAGATTCACACCATCGCCATCGACGGCGGAGAAGCGGTGAAGGTCTCTGATATCGATGGCGGTGTGAGCAATCTTTCGTGGTCTCCCGATGGACGGACGTTCGCCTTTACCGCCGATGTACCGATCGATTCGACCGTGGCGGAAAAATATCCCGCCTACGCCAAGGCGAATGTGCGCATCTACGATCGGATCCACGTGCGGCACTGGGACCACTGGAATGACGAGCAGTACGAACATCTCTTCATCATGCCCAGCACCGGCGGGGAGGCGCGCGACCTGATGGCCGGGGAACGCGTCGACACACCGCTCAAGCCGTTCGGCGGCGCGGAGCAGATCGCCTGGTCGCCTGACGGCCGCGAGATTGCCTACACCGCGAAGAAGGTGGCGGATTTCGCGGAGAGCACGAATTCGGATGTGTATGTCGTGAATGTCGCCACCGGTGAGACGCGCAATATCACCGAGGGCATGCCGGGCTTCGACCGCGATCCGTTGTATTCACCCGATGGCCGCTACATCGCCTTCCACTCAATGGCGCGGGCGGGACACGAAGCCGACCGCAACCGGTTGATGCTGTACGAACGGGCGAGCGGCACGATCCGCGAATTGTCGGCCACCCTCGATCAGTGGGTCGGATCAACGGTGTGGGCGCCCGACAGCAGGGCACTCTATTTCACCGCCGAGAGCGGGGCCACCGTGCAGGTCTACCGCATCGCGGTCAACGACGGCAGTTGGGAAATCCTTACCGCCGGGGTGTACAACCACGACGGCGGACTCGACATCACGCCGGATGGAAAAACCCTGGTCTACGGCCGGCGGAATTTCAACGCGCCGACAGAACTGTACGCCCAACCCGCGACGAAGGAGGCCCGCCCGGTCCCGCTGACGATGGAGAACACGGCCTTCCTCGCGAACATCCGCACCTGTACGATCGAGGAGCGGTGGATTCCCAGCACCGACGGAAAACGCGTGCAAACCTGGGTCGTGTATCCGCCGGATTTCGACCCGAAGAAAAAATACCCGCTCATCACCTATTGCCAGGGTGGGCCGCAGGCGACCGTCAGTCAGTTTTTCAGCTACGCCTGGAATTTCCTGCTGTATGCCTCGAAGGGATATGTCGTCGTCGCACCGAATCGCCGTGGTTTGCCGGGCTTCGGACAGGATTGGAACGACGCGATCAGCCAGGATTGGGGTGGCCTGCCGATGCAGGACATCCTTGCCTGTACCGACGCGTTGCTGAAGGAGCCCTTCATCGACACGAAACACGTCAGCGCCATCGGCGCGAGCGCGGGAGGATACGCGGTGTTCTGGCTCGCCGGCAATCACGAAGGACGCTTCAGCAGCTTCGTCTCGCACTGCGGCGTGTTCAATCTCGAAAGTATGTACGGCGCGACCGAGGAATTGTGGTTCACGAACTGGGAAAACGGTGGCCCGTACTGGGATCCGAAAGCGCGCGCGAACTATGACCGGCATTCGCCGCATCGATTCGCGCAGCACTGGGATACGCCGATCCTCATTATCACCGGAGAAAAGGACTTCCGTGTCCCGTACACGCAAAGCCTCGAAGCGTTTACCGTCGCGCAGGTGAAGGGGATTCCATCCAAACTGATTGTCTACCCCGAGGAAAATCACTGGGTGCTGCATCCGCAGGAGCAGCTGATCTGGTTCGAAGAGTTCTTCGATTTCATCGGGAAGCATCGGAAGAACTAATCCGCGCACGGCCACGCCGTCGCGGCGGCAAGAAACACATCCGAGGGGATGACCGGCGCACGGCATCCCCTCGGACGCGTGTGGTGCGCACCCCGGTCACGCAACGCAACCGTGGGTGATCATTTCATGAGCAACAGACGCCGAACCGCGCTGATTCCGTCCGTCCGCAGACGCACGAAATAGGAGCCCGATTCGACCGGACGACCGTGGTCGTCACGACCGTTCCACACAACACCATAGCGGCCCGCATCCATGAATCCCTCGCTGAGCAAGCGCACGCGGGTTCCCGTGATGTTGAAAATCTCCAGATGCATCGGTCCGGCCTGTGCGATCTGGAAATGAATGGTGGTGGAGGGATTGAACGGATTCGGTGTATTGCCTTCGATACGCGCGGCGGTGGCGGCGCCGGGCAGTTCCTCCACGGCGGTCGTGGTCGGAAAGTCGGCGGGATCGCCCGGATTCGTGACCAGGGAGGGATCGCCTGGTTGCAGTTGCCCCGGTGACCAGCTGCCTGACGGGTCTTGCAACTCCTGTCCGTTGGTAAACCCGTCACCATCCGAATCCAGCGCGGCGAGCGCGGGACTCCACTTCACCTGTCCCGCGCCGCCGGGCTCGGTCAGATGGTTGCTGCCGACTTCGGTGCCGAAGGCATTTCGTGGTCCGCCTCCGGCGGGACTCACATGACAATTCGCGCAAGCGTTCTTGTTCCCGTTCGGTATTTGCGCCGGGCGGAAGGAGCGCGCGATGATGAAGGTGGAGGATGCCGCGAGAAGGAACGCGACGAGAATCGGAAGACGTGTATTCATGAAAAACTCCTCGACGTGAATGGGGAAACCGCGCTGCATGGATGCGGATGGGAGACTCAGAACATCAGCAGGCGCGTGATATTGAATCCGATATGGAGGTCACCGTTGTCGAACGAGTCCGTCGCACCCGCGAGCAATTGCGCGGTGTTGAGCAGCTCATTGTTGCTCGCGATGATCTTGAAGAAATGTCCGCCCGTCTCGAGCTCGATGCCGAAGGCCACGGTGTTGTGACGGGTCCGCCAGCCGCTCACGGTGGGTATCCATTCCGCCACGACATTGAAGACATCGGTAACATAGTACTGTGCATGCAGTCCGACCACGAAGGTGTACTGCCGGTCGCGATGCGTGATGCGGCTGTTGTCGACGTAGGACGGGACGACACCAAGGGCGAATCGATCGGCATACATGGTGTTGAAAATCAGCTGGGCGTAATACTGAACATTCCGTGCATCCCCGGCATCGCGATCGTTCACGTCACTGTTCCATGCCGCGCCAACCCGTGCCGCGAGCAGCACGGGAAGCGTTTCATTCCGCCAGCGCAGGATCTGGTGCTTGACGGTGAGTTCGAGATTGTCCTGCACATTGCTGCGGCCCAGGGTTACATACCCGTCGTCGCTGTAAGCGTAGCCCAGCGCGAGCCGGATGTTCGACGGTCCGTCGAAACCCCAGAGATGCCGGCTGCCGTCGCTGACGCGCGGGACAAACCGATGTGACACCTCGAATTCAACATTCCCTTGCTGCAGCACCTCGGCGGTGGGCAGGTTGATGCCATGGGTGGAATGAAAGAGCTGAAGCGGGGGGGCCTGTTCCGTCTCGCCGCGGTGCCAGGACGTGCCGTCCTGCCCGACGGTCGCGGATGCGGTGATCAGGAACACAATAATGACGGTCACGAATCGCATGGGTGGTTACCTCGCGTGAGTGTATTCCTACTTGACGTTCTTCAGTGTGAAATCGAGCACGAGCTCCATGTTCTCATCGATCTTCATGAACATGAATTGCGGAACCTCGATGTCGTGATGAGGGAGACTGACGTCAAAGGTGGTTGTGATGCGCAGACGGTCACCGCTTGGACGGATCGTTCCCGAAATGTCCATCGAACGTTTGACGCCGTGGATATCCATGCTGCCGCTGACCTTCACCGTCGTCTTGTCTCCAGATGGGGTGGCCGCGATGATCTTCCCCCTGAATTTCGCGTACGGGTATTTTTTCGTATGGAGGTAATCCTCGCGCATGTGTCTGTTCCGCAACCCGATGCCCGTATCGAGCGTGCGGAGATCGACTTCGAAATAGAGGTCGCTGTTCGATGTGAAGCTCTCACCGTCATAGGCGAGGTATCCGTCGATCTTGCTCGTGCTCCCCTCGAAATCCTCGATCGGGGCGTCGGAGATGAATGTGACCAGGTTCTTCGCCGCGCGGTCGACATGGTACTCGCTCCGCTGGGCTGCTGCCTGCATCACCAGGCAAAGCGATGCCACGGCGAGCGATATCGTGAGTCCGGGAATACGCATGGTGGCTCCATGATCTTGCCGTGGCCGTGCGGCACACACGCGGATGTGTACGCGCCCGCATCGCTCGCGCCGCGGTCGTGAATGGAATCAGTTGTTCAGTGCGCCGGCTTCGATCCATGCCGCGATCGAATCGACCACGGCGGAGGGAAGCGACCCGTTTGGCGGCATGGCCGGCACGAGCTGCCGCCGCAGTTGTCCGATGAGCGTGCTGCCCGTGCTCGAGCCCGGCTCGACGCGCTTCATCGTGGGATGATTCCAGCTCGGCACCCCAACCAGCCCGGCATACGCGCGGTCGGCGGTGAGATCAAGTCCCGACGCGGGTTCGTCGCCGGCATGGCATCCCGGCACGGCACAGGACACATTGAACACGCGTTGCTGGATGTCATGGAAACTCGCACGGACCGGTTGGTCGCGTGGATCGTCGTCCGAAACAATCGAGTCGGCGCAGCCGGACACCAACAGCGCGATCGCGATGATCGGAACGATGCGGAGAGGAAATGGTGAATGGTCCATCGGAAAGTGCGTCCGCGGGCGGACACAACGGTGCGTCCGTCCAGATGAATGAATGTCGGTGGAATCCAAACGGCACGCGCTGGATCACGGACCCGTCGCTCCTCAACAAGCGGGTGCGCGATGCGATACTGGCTCAGGCTGAATGATGCGGGCGTATGGTACGCTGGATTCGTTCAAACGGAAAGGATAAAATTTTTCCCGCAATCCGTTCGTAACTTTTCCGGACAAAACGTGTCCGCTTTCGCGCCGGGATGCGCGGGGCGAGAGGATGTCGTCAGCGGAGCGGGGGCGTGGCGCGGGAGGTGGGAGGTGGCGTCAATCGAGGAGGCGGTGGATGTGTCGTTCGAAGCGGGTGAGCATCAGGCGCAGCGCGGGAGATTCGACCAGGGTGCGCGCACGGCGGAGCGGTACCCAACGCCGGCGGCGCAGTCCTTCTTCGTCCCAATGCTCGAGAATCTCGGTGACCTGGAGCGCGAAAACCTGGACGCGGCAGTTCCCATTCCATTTCTTGTACGAGTACTCACCAAAGCGTTCGTCCGAAACAATCCCGTCGACACCGGCTTCCTCGAGCGCCTCCTTTCGTGCGCTGGCGCGTGCACCCATGCCCGGCTCGATCACGCCCTTCGGAATGATCCAGCGGTGGCGTCGTGTGCTGGTGATGAGCAGCACTTCGATGCCGCGATGATGGCGCCGCCAGGGAATCACCGCGGATTGTTCGAAAAAAAACGAGGGAACAGGGCGTGTCTCGGGCATGGATCAGATCAGGACGAAAAGGAGAAAGATGGCGTAGAAAAATCCGGTGAACAGGAGAGCCACGACGAGATTCTTCAGGAGTTGCAGCATGGGATGCGTGGCGACCGCGAACGAATACCGTGCGGCGATGCCTCCGGTGAACACGGCGATTCCGGCGTACCCGATCGTCGCGGCGAGCACGGCGCCCATTCCCGAGAGCAGCGCGAGGGCGGGACCAAGAAAAAAGAGCATCGCGCCGATTCCCGCGCATGCGGTATACAGCGAATGACCGGGAGGAGGCGGGTGCTTCATTGCGGCATCGAGTGCTGCCGTGCCCGTTCGGCGTCCAGCTTCTCGTAATCGAGTTCGCTGCCCATCATGCTGTGCGGAATCAGATAGACCAACATGGTGACCATCGACGCGCCGACGATGAACCACCGGCGAGTGGAGAGCTCGTCCGCTGCATGGTGTTTCCAGAGCGCCGCAATGGCAATCGCCCAGGCGAGAAACGCGATGAGAGTTTTATTGTCAGTGAGATCCGTACCGAAGGGGAATCCCGTCCAGTACGCGCCGAAGGCAAATTTCTGGACAATCGGACCAAAGATGAGCCCGCCGATGACTAGCAGTCCCGTCGCCCAGAGCGCCTGTTTCCATGGGCGACCATGCGGACGCAAGGCTTCGATTCCCGCACGGGTCGAGACGAGCATGGCCGCGAACATGGCGATGACATGGGGAATCAGGGCCCAGAGCGGGACGTCACCCTTGAAGCGTGTCACGACGGATTCATGCGTCGGGACGCGGATCGTTCCACGCCGGTCGTCGAGTTCGATGAAATATTCGAGCTTTCCGGCCGGAGGTTGATGTGGCAGGAACGCACGGAGGGTATCGCCCGAACGGTACAGCGGGCTGCGTGTCCACGCATCGCGCGTCTTGTACCGCTTGTAAACCAGTTCTCCCGTGACCGTTCCTTCCACATCGATCAGGGTCACCGGCTGATCGCCCGCGCCGCCATGCGAGCGGGTCAGGGTGTAGCGCACGCGGGATTCCTGCACGATCACTTCGCCATCCACTGGATACGTCGGTCCGGTCTTCCGCTGATAATACGCGGCGGCGAGCGTGAGAACGAGGGCAAGGATCCAGAAACCAATCGAGCGTGCCATGGGCGGACCAGAAATTGGGACAAACAATGTAATATCGGGTCCGGTGTGGAGTATTTCAAACCATGAGGGAATGCATCTCTCCGCGGTGTGCGCTATCTTTCCATTCCCACGATATTGGAGGCCACGCATGAAGCTCACCCATATTCTTCTCGCGACCGTGTGCTCCGCGATCCTGTTCGCGGGCTGCGGCAAACCCGGAGGAGAGGAGACACGGATGTCAGGAACGGCGATATCGGAATCCATGATGGCGAATGTCATCGACACCCTGCGCGCGATGCATGGAGAATCGGCAGCGGAGCGCATCGAGCGGGGAGTGCGGCAGACCGCGCGGCTGTGGCGCGTGGAGGACGGAACGGAGACGGAGTTCCTCGAATTCTGCCAATCGCAATTCATCGCCGATCCCGATCTGCTCGATCAGACATTCGAACGCCTGCAGCACAATTTCATGCTGCTGTGGGGATACTACACGGAAATGCGCCGTGACCTGACCGCCCCGCTGCAACTGGACCAGGGGACTATTCTCCCCGTCGATCTCCGCTTCGGTGAATTCTCCCCCGCGGCGCATGCGGTCGAGGATCTCTTCAGCAGCAAAATCGCTTTTACCGTACTGCTCAATTATCCCGAAGCCACGCTGCAGGATCGGCTCGATGCCGGGGACCGGTGGAGCCGTCGCCAGTGGGCCGAGACACGCATGACCGGAGATTTCCGCACCCGCGTGCCCTCGGTGGTGAATCAGGAACGCACCGCGGCCTATACCAACGCCGATCACTACATCAGCAACTACAACATCGTCATGCACCATGTCGTGACGCAGGAAGGCGTCCGCCTGTTTCCGGACGGATTGAAGCTGATCTCGCATTGGGGCCTGCGCGATGAATTGAAGGCACAGTATGCGAAGCCCGATGGCCTTCCGCGGCAGCGCCTCATCCAGCGCATCATGGAGCATATCATCCGGCAGGACATTCCCGCCGCCGTGATCGACAATCCACAGGTCGACTGGTGGATTGATTCCAACGCCATCGCGCCCACGGGTGGCACACCCGGCGGGCTGTCCGCGGCCCGGGAAGAGGATACGCGGTATCGTCATTGGCTCGAGATCTTCCACGCCGAACGGAAACTCGATGAACACACGCCCGAAAGTCCGACTCTCATTGCCCGTCGTTTCAACGATGACCGCGAAATCCCGGAAGAAAACGTGGAGGAACTCCTGGTTTCCGTGCTTTCCGCGCCCGAGATCCCTCGTATCGCGACGATCATCCGTGACCGTCTGGGCCGGGATCTCGAACCCTTCGACATCTGGTACAGTGGCCTTAAAAGCCGTCCGTCGATTACCGAGGACGAACTCGACCGCATTGTCGGAAAGAAATATCCGACCGTGGAGTCCTTTGAACGCGACATCCCGTTCATTCTCTCCAAGTTGGGCTTCAGGGGGGAGCGCGCACGATTCCTGGCGAGCAAAATCTCGGTCGATCCGTCGCGCGGCGCGGGGCATGCGATGGGTCCGGGACGTCTGGTCGACAATGCGCGGCTGCGCACACGGGTTCCGCGCGCGGGTATGAATTACAAAGGCTACAACATCGCCATCCATGAACTCGGCCACAACGTCGAGCAGGTGATGAGCTTTCAGTTGATGGATTATCCGGGCTTGCGCGGCGTACCGAACACGGCGTTCACCGAGGGCTTCGCCTTCGTCTTTCAGTCACGGGATCTCGCGTTGCTCGGACTGCGCGCGGACGACCATCGGGCGCAGGCCCTGAATGCGCTGGACGTGTTGTGGTCGACCTACGAAATCGCCGGCGTGGCGCTCGTTGACATGCGTGTCTGGCGCTGGCTGTACGAACATCCCGCCGCGACACCCGCCGAACTTCGGGAGGCGGTCATCGGCATCGCGAAGGAGATCTGGAACGAGTATTATGCACCCGTTTTCGGCGTGAAGGATGTTCCCCTTCTGGCGATTTATTCCCACATGATCGACGCCGGGATGTACACCCCCGATTATCCGCTGGGCCATATCATCGCGTTCCAGATCGAACAGTATCTCGACGGAAAGGTGCTCGGAGACGAGATGGAGCGCATGTGCCGTATCGGCAGGGTCACCCCCGATCTGTGGATGCGCACGGCGGTGGGGACGTCCATCTCGACGAAGCCGTTGCTCGACGCGGCGCGCGCTGCATTGGAGGTCATGGCGCGGAACACGCCGGACTGATACACATCGTGGCATGGGAACGGACCGCGAGCACCCATATCAGCCGTGCGTCCGGAAGAAATTCAACGACCGCGGACACATTCCCGCGGTCGTTGTTGTTCAGGAAGGGGAACAACCTGGAAGTGAATGATGACCTCCCGACGATCAACCGATATTGTGATTCTGGGCGCGGGATACGGCGGTCTCAGTTGCGTCGCGCGACTTTCGAGAAAATTCCGCGGCGATGTCTCCGTGCGCATCCATCTTGTCGACCGGCACACCTACCATCTCCTCGAGACCCGTCTGCACGAACGTGCCGCACGCAAAGCCGAGGTGACCGTCCCGCTCGCGCGTTTCCTCGCGAAGCGAGACAATGTGAGCTTTCATCTTGGGGAGGTCACACACATCGCGCTCGAGGACCGGTACGTCGAACTCGACTTCGGCAAGACCGACACCACCGATGCACAACCGCGACGCATCCGGTACGACTACCTCGTGATCGCGCTTGGCAGCAAGACCAATTTTTACCAGATCCCCGGTCTCGAGCAGCATGCGTTTCAGCTGAAGGAGCTCGACGATTCCGAACGGATTCGTGAGCACACCGAGCGCATGTTCGCCATAGCCGCCACGGAAACGAATCCCAACAAGCGGAAGGAATACCTGCGCTTCGTCATCGGCGGCGGCGGACTGACCGGTGTGGAGCTCGCCGCGGAGCTCGCGGAGCGCTTCGACGGATTGAGCGAGCAGTACCATCTCGATCCATCGGAGGCGGAGATGCTGCTGATCGAACTTTCGGACCGCATCCTGCCATCGCTGGACGGACGCCAGGTCGCCCGATCCGTCGAGGCAATGCAGGCCATGGGCATCCAGATATTGACGCAGACGCGCGTGCTCGGCATGCGGGAGGAGCACGGTCGGCTCGAGGTCCTTCGTGCACCGGGCGAGCCGATCCCGACGCGTACGATGATTTGGACCGGGGGGATTCGGATCTCCGACCTCATTCGTCGAAGCGGGGCGGAAACCGGTCCGCAGGGCCGTGTGAAGGTCAACCCGTACCTTCAGGTCAACCGCTATCCCGAAACCTTCGCCATCGGAGACAATGCCCTGGCCATCTCTCCGGATTCCGCGCAGGCGGTGCCGACCGCGGCACAGTTCGCGCTGCAACAGGGCTATCTGACCGCGGATAATCTGTACCGGCTTGTGCGCGGACGTCCGCTGCGGACCTACCGGCCGAAGGTCCTCGGCGAGGTGGTCTCACTCGGCAGACATCTCGCCATTGGCTGGGCCTCCCTTCCCATCGGGAAGCGACTGCGTTTTATCGGATTTCTGGGTAGTCTGGTCAAACGTGCGATCAGTGAGCGTCACATCTTTCTTCTCTGGAAGGAGCGGCAGAACTGGGCCGGTCACTGGTAACGCCGCGGCGTGGTGGATTCGAGTACGGATGACGAGGCCGGAACGTTCACGAAGGAACATTCCGGCCTCGTTGCTCGACAGTGAGATTGTTCGAGAGAGAACCTGTCAGGACGGAGGGAAAACGCAGGCCATCCGCTGCTTACATGATCGCGAGGCGCCGTGTCTGCACGCCGTTGCTGGTTTCCATCCGCAGCGTGTATACACCGGCGGGAAGGGAATGCGTCGCGAAGGGAATGATGTGATGACCTGACTCGAGGGCACGGTTTTCCATGAGCGAGACGGCAACGCGTCCGAACGCATCGATGATCGACACCGTGACCGGCATCATGCTGCCGAGTCCGAAGGACAGGGTACCGAAATGCGTGAAGGCATCGATCCGGTGCTGCCAGATCATGAAGGAATTCGGCACGAGCTGCGGCATCACACTGATCGCGGGACTCGGTGTCGAGAGACCATTCTGTTCGACCTGACGCAGACGATAGTACGTGACGCCATGCACGCCGCTGTGTTCGTAATATTGGTACCCGGCGGCGTTGTCGCGTGGAGTGGCGTGCAGGTAACGGACCGTGGTCCAGTGCTCGTCGGTCTGCGTCCGGCGCTCGACGGCGAATCCGAGTGCATTCGCATCCGGACGAACCGACCACGTGAGCCGAACAAGATCCTTGATGAATTCCCCTTGGAAGGAAAGCAGCCCCGCCGCGCTGGCTGCTCGTTCGTTCGCGGGTTGTGCCGCCGTGAGAAGCAGATGTCTCGCCGTCACGGAGTTCGGGAAATCCATACCGGATGACGCGGTCGCTCCTGACTCGGAACGCGCGGCTGTGGTCTCGGGCAATGGCTCGGTCGAATTGCTGGAAACACCAAGAGCCAGTGCCGCGAGAGGTTCGGACTGGTTTGAAACTTGAGCGCTGCCCGTTACCGAGAAAAGGAGGAGCAGCAGGATGGAAAAACTAAATCGTCGCATGATCTCACCGTGTTCTGAAGTGTTCATTGGTCACTGACTCAGAACAAGTGAGATTCGAGAAAGAGAGCAAGTGAGTACTGGTAACTTAGGGAGAGCCGCACCGAAAAGCAAGAGAAAATTCAAAGAAAAACCGGCCCGTGAACGGGGCCGGTTTTGCGTGGCAGGAAAAACACGGATCACCGATCCCGTCATTCAGGCCTCTCCCGTCGATTCGTTAATAGAGTTCGGGAAAAAGCTGACGCTCGACGGTTTCGATGACGATGTGTATGATTTTGATATGAATTTCCTGG
Organism: Bacteroidota bacterium; assembly: GCA_034002405.1. Lineage (GTDB taxonomy): Bacteria > Bacteroidota > Ignavibacteria > SZUA-365 > SZUA-365 > SZUA-365. The sequence continues at coordinate 20,039 of JAVFAS010000031.1, forward strand.
ATGCGATCGCTCGTACCGCCGGGGACCACAATCGGAATATCGCAGTGTGCGAGGAGCGTGCCCCCGCCCTTTCCGAGCAGGCCCACCGTCGTGACGCCACGCGTACGAGCTTCTTCCGCGGCCCGGATCAGATTCGGTGAATTGCCACTGGTGCTGAGCATGAGCAGCAGATCACCTTCACTTCCCAACGCCTGCACTTGCCGGGAAAACACCTCGGCAAATCCGTAATCATTCGCCACGCAGCTCATGTGACCCGGATCGCTCAGCGCGATGGCGGGCAGTGGCCGGCGCTCGCGGCGATACCGACCGCTCCACTCCTCGGCGAAATGCATCGCATCGCTCATCGATCCGCCGTTGCCGCAAGCCATCGCCTTGCAGCCGGCGAGAAAGGTCGCGGCGAGCTTGTCCGCGAACAATTGGACTCGGCCGAATTGTTCGCGGTCATTGATGAATTGCGCAAGCACGTGCTGTGCTTCGTGGAAGGAATGTTCGATCGGGTTCATACCGGTTCCGCGGACGAGGGGAGTACATCGAGTTCGAAGGTCTTCAGTCGCGTGGCCGAGTCCTCGAGTACCTCGGCATGCAGGGAATTCCCATGTGCATCCATCGTGACGATGGCGGCGAAGCCTTCGACGTCGAATTCCCACAACGCTTCGGGAACACCGAATTCCTCGAGAAAATGAACGCCGGGCACACGCGTGACCGTCTGGGCATAGTACTGCGCGGCACCACCGATGGCATTGAGATACACGGCCCCGTGTTCCTTCAGACCCTGCAAGGTTTTCGGACCCATCCCTCCTTTTCCTATGACCGCACGGATCCCGAATTTCCCGATGATGTCCGCTTGGTACGGCTCCTCGCGGATACTCGTCGTCGGTCCGGCAGCCATGACATGCCATTCACCCTGTTCATCCTGCAGCATGACCGGTCCGCAGTGATAGAGCACCCCGCCACGCAGATCGACCGGTGCGTCATGATCCATCAGATAGTGATGCAGGGCGTCACGTCCGGTGAACATGCGTCCGTTGATCAGCACGATATCCCCGACCTTCAGCGCGCGGATTTGTTCCTCGTTGACGGGTGCATCGAGCACGATCTCGCGTCCCGTGAGAGGAATGCCCTCGGAGCTGGCCATGGCCACGGGGTTCATATCGCGATACATCCATTCGGTGATGGTGCCGCTGTCGGGATTGATGCGCACGCCGAGCCGGCGAAACGCCCAGCAGTCATACGCGACCGACACGAAGAAGCTCGCGGGGAGGCGGTGGTAGCTTCCGATCTTGCACCCGATCAGTGTGCTGTTACCGGAAAAACCCATCGGACCGATGTTCAACGCGTTGGCTGTCCGCATGATGTATGCTTCGAGTTCGGCAAGCGCCGGATCGGGATTGGTGTCGTCGAGGGTGCGGAAGAGCTGGTCTTTCGCGTACGCATATCCCGAGGCGCGATCCGAACCAATCGCCACGCCAAGGGCGCCGACGGAGCAGCCCTGTCCCTGTGCCTGCCAGACCGCATGGAGAATACACTTGCGCACGCCATCGAGATCGCGGCCCGCCTTGCCGAGATGCTCGAGTGTTGCAGGCAGCGAATACTGGATGTTCTTGTTCTCGCATCCGCCACCCTTGAGGATGAGCTTCACCTCGATGTCGTCGCGTTCCCATTGCTCCCAGTAAAAAATCGGCGCACCGGTTCCGATGTTGTTGCCACTGTTTTTGCCGGTGATGGAGTCCACCGTGTTCGGTCGCAGTTTGCCGAGGCGCGTGGCTTCCGCCACGGCCCAGAGGATATGCTCCTTCATGACCAGCTGATTCACTCCCACGGGGGTCTTGATCTTGAAGGTCGGCATGCCGGTGTCCTGGCAAATGGCGCCCTGGTTGTCGCAAGCCATGTCGATGTTCCGCGCGATGGTGGACAAGGCCATGGCGGCACGCGAGCCGGGCTCCTCGTTGTCAAGAATGGCGGTCATGGCCCGGCGTACATCGGCGGGAAGATTCGTCGACGTCTGAATGATCAGATCGAGGATGCTCTGACGGAAATGTTCCATGCGAAGCCTCACTAATTGAATCGGAAGGTGCGGTCGTGCGGCATAAATGATACAAGGAATCAGTCTCGGAAGCAATGTTCACCGCCGGAATATATCGGTTTCTTATAAAAATACCTTAAAATACGCTTGACATTTATTCAGGGCGGGTATAAGTTGACAATGGCAAGTTATTTTATCGTAGCACCATGGAACACCCTGAACTCTATCGAAAAGCGGAACGACTGGCGGACCTGACCCTGGGCCTGGTCGCATGCTGTCACAACAAGCAGGAAGAGATCGCCGAGCGGGCGAATCTCTCCGTCTCGGAATTCAAATGCCTCCGCGCATTTCGTCGGGACACCGAGATGTCGGTCAAGGACATCGCGCATCGCATGAACCTCACAAGTAGCCGATTAACGCGTATTATCGATGGTTTGGTGAAGAAACGCTTCGTCACGCGGCACATCGATCCCGACGATCGGCGCATCATCAATGTTCGTCTGACCAAGCAGGGAGAGACGATCGCGAAAAAGGTCACCAGTGACTGCATCCACATCTACGAGCAAGTGCTGGGTATCGTGAACGCGCGGGAGCATGACCGCATCATCGAGTCGATCGGGGAACTGGCCGACGCCCTGCGAATCAAGACCGAATTCGTCGAAGACTACTCTTAATTATTGCGGGGTGCAATAATTACTTCTGTTAATATTTACGACTGTTAATTACTTGGCGTGCGTGTTTCGATCGCGTGCAGGGTATGTGACAGGCGCAGGGATTCTGTTGTCGCGGATGCATCGCGCCGCGCCGAAATCACGGGGATGCATCCAATCATCTGGATGTCACGCGATCGCGTCGCCGGAGCATTGCGGCGAGACCATAGACAGCCACGCTGAACCCGAGACCGAGATACATGGGCTCGATTCCGAAGGGATACGGAATCGGGCCGCCGTGATGCCACAACTGACCCACGGTCAGCGACATCATGCTGAGCAGAAAACCGCCGAGCATCGCGGCGAATGTCCAGCCGTTGGAGATCAGAAACCGCGGATAGTACGTGGCGGCGAGGGGAAGCAGAAGGGCGGGTATGAAGAGGGTGCCGATAATATACCAGAGATCGATCACGGACGGGAACAGCAGGACCGCGGAGACTGACAGGGTGGTGGTGATCACGACCCCCCACTGCGTCTGTCGTGTCATGGCATGGTCGTCGTCGCGACCGCCCCAGCGGGTCAGGATGTCGCGTCCGAGCGTCAGCGCGGCGATGAACGTCAGGCCATCCGTGGTCGACATGACCGTCGCGAGCATGCCGACGAAAAAGATTCCCTTGGCAACGGAGGGCAGTACCTGTTCGGCGAGCAGTGGATAGGCCATCCCCGGGTGTGCGAGATCGGGAAGAAGCGCGCGGGCGTACAGGCCTGACAGTGTGGTGATGGAATCGAAGACGAACCAGAATCCCACCGAGATGAAAATTCCACGACGGGCCGTTCGCGGGGATCGGGCGCTCAATGTGAACTGGTGGAACTGCGGCGAGACCAGCGTCCACAGGGCGATGAAAAACCAGACGAGAATGTACTGCCACGTATGTCCCCCCGTCAGTGTCAGGTGCAACGGCGGAAGATTCTGCGAAAGGAACGGCATGAGGCCATACCGCGGCAGCAGAAACGCGAGCAGGAGAATGAATCCACCGAACATCAGGGAGAATTGCAGGAGGTCGGTACGCACCACGGCGCGGAACCCGCCGGCGAAGACATAGAACATGCTCAGTAGCGCCCCGGTGATCAGGCAGAGTTCGAACGGCCATCCCGTCACTACTTGCAGCAGCACCGCCATCATCAGGAGATACGGTGCGGGTGAGGAATTGAAAAAGACGAGAATCGACCCCAACAGCCCCGTCTTTCGGTCATACGTGTGAAAAAGCTGATCCGGGATGGAGTATCGTCCGGTCGTGCGTATGCGTCCGGCCAGAAATACCGCGAAGATGACGGCGAACACATAATACGGGAAGCCAAACACGAACCAGTTTGCCAGGCCGTAGAGATAGCTGAATTCGCCGACACCGAGGATGCCGCCATACCACGTCGCCACCAATGCCGCGACGAAGCCCGGAAGGCTGAGCATACGCCCACCGAGCAGGAATTGCTCGGAAGATCCGCGATTGAGCGCGGAGCCGCGAAACCCGAGATAGAGCAGGAACACGAAGTACGCGGCGACAACGATCCAGTCCGCCGCGGAAAAGCCGAGTTGGACTGGGAGCGCGGAAGAAGACACGAGATGATCCTGACTGTGGTCGGAGTATGCGGCGTCCGCCATCACCGGCGGCATCGGAAAATGTACGGCGTTCCACCCTTCGAGCGCAACAAAACGGGCGCCGCATCAGGGCGCCCGTGATCAACACTGCGTGACACGCACGCGTGTCAGCGCGGCAATACCAGTTTGGTCTTCGCCTGCGCCGGATGACGCTCGCGGTACAGATTTTCGGAGAGCTGCCGGCTATGCCGGTCACTGTCTATCGTCACGAACACGAGTTTTTCCATGCACTCCCTGCACACACGGACCTTGCGTTCACCCTCCATGTCCAACGGTTTTTTGAAATAGAGCTGTTCAGGGGGAATCGGGTGTCCGAACATGCAGACATGCTCCTTTTCCGATATCCCGGTGTGCCATTCGTATTGCTTCGCGGACAGTGCGTTGAAACGCTTCAACGAACGGAGAAACTCCTTTTCGGATTGGTATACCGCCATAGAACTGCTCCGAATGTGATCGTTGGAGAAATCGGCCGCCTTCCCGCCTCACGGTTGCGCGCCGTGGTCGCGGATCGCGGGCACGTTGGACCGGTAATCTAACAAAAAGGGCGACAAAAGCGACAGGGAAAAGAAATCTTCTTGATTCACGGGGTATTTCATGCAACTATGCGATGCATCAGTTATATTCACGCACACGAACATTCCATGATGTCCTTTCCTTCTTTGATACGGACCAGCACACCGCTCGTCAGCGTTTTGCTGCTTTTCATCGCAACGCACGGTGCCGCGGAGCCCCTTGGGCACTGGACGCGGGATGCGCACATCCGTACCACGCCGCGGTTCGTGCGCTCGTCGAACGATTCCGTGCGTGGGGAGTGGCGCGCTGAATTGTTGCGTCCCCGCGCCATCGCCCTGTTCTGGCGCGGAACGGATCGCATGCCTCCGCTCGATCCCGACGGGTACCGGATTCTCACCGCGGAGGGACGCGTGATCTCCGTGCGGTCGGTGCTGCAGAAAAACGACACGCGTCTTGAACTGCGCCCGTCGGACGAACTCGATATTCGCCGCGTCCATCATCTCGTCATCATGGAACGCGACACACTGCTCTGCTCCTTCGACGGATGGATGCGTGTGTCGCATTCCACCAAGGAACTGGGCGCGAACTTCGATGAGACCGCGGGACGCACCGCGGTCCGCGTGTTCTCCCCGCGCGCGGACAGCGTACGGCTGTTTCTGTATCGCCACCGTGGCGCCACGCAGGCCGACATGGTCGTTTCCCTGCAACGGGATGACGACGGTGTATGGGAAATCGGTCTCGATGGAAATTACGAGACCTGGTGGTATGATTTTACCGTGCACGGTCCCGATGATCCCGGCAATGAGTTTTTCGAACAGCGACCGGTCCACGTGACCGATCCCTACGCGCGGGTTTCCGATGACAGTTTCGGCCGCGCACGCATCTGGCCGCGGATGACACCGCCGCCACCCGTGCGTGGCGGTCGTCCGCGCATGGAGGATGTGATCGCGTACGAAGTGCATGTCGAGGATTTTACCCTGGCGCTCGACCAGCTCGCGGAGGAAAAGCGCGGAAGCTTCACCGGATTCGTCACGCCGGGATTGCGCAACGCGCAGGGAGCTCCGGTCGGCTTCGATCATCTCGTCGCCCTCGGCATCAATGTCGTCCATCTCATGCCCGTGCAGGAATTTCTCCATTACCCGGACGATGAATGGCGGCGTGCGTTCGCCCGTGATCCGTACATGCGTGAGCAGATGGTCGACAGCAGCAATTACCAATGGGGGTATCGCACCTCGCATGCCTTCGCGGTCGAATCGCGATTCCGGCAGCGCGGCAGCGAGCCGGGTGCGCAAAACCAGCAGTTTCGTGATCTCGTCGCCGCGTTCCACGAACACGGCATCGCCGTCATCGTCGATCTCGTCTTCAACCACAGCGCCGAACGGATGGATGGGCGGGAGATGTATTTCAATCTGCGGGTGTTCGACCGGCATGTTTATTACCGGACCGGAGGGAATCTGGACTTCATCGGAAGCTATGGCACGGAGACCAAGTCGGAGGATCGTCCGATGACCGCGCGATGGATCCATGATCAATGCCGCATGCTGATCGAGGAATACGGGGTTGATGGCTTTCGCATCGATCTGGCGGGATTGACTGACAAGCAGACGCTTCATGACTTGCGGCGCCGTCTGGGAGAGGACGTCATCATCTACGGTGAGCCCTGGATCGATTCGAGTGATCCCGATTTCGAGCGCAATCCCGAATGGAATTGGTACAAGGCCGACGCGCCCATCACGTTTTTTCAGGACGACTGCCGTAACGCGCTCTGCGGTCCGCCCGACAACCCGCGTGATCCGCGGCGTGACCGTGGATATGCGGGCGGGAACGGCGATCGTGACGCGGCGAAGCATGCCATCGCCAACAGTTTTGCATTCGAGGACACACCGAACGAAGGGATCAACTACCTCGACATCCATGACAACTGGGCGCTGGCCGATCGCTTCGCGACCATGGATTGGAATGGATCTCGCGGCGTCGATGAAGGACCCTACCGGATCGCGGCGGCGATGTTGCTGACGTCCCTCGGGCCGGTCGTGATTCACGGGGGGAGTGAATTCATGCGCAGCAAGGGGTCGACGCCATTGGTCGATGTGGTCAAGCACACCGACAGTGGTCCGATCTACATTCACGGCAAACGTGACACCTATAATCTCCGACGCCCGAATCTGTTTCTCTGGGACAATCTCGGACGCAACACCGAAGACGGCGCGGCCTGCAATTACCAGCGGATGAGCGACTACTGGAAAGGACTCATCGCACTGCGCCGCTCCGATCATGGCCGTGTTCTGCGTCATGGTGGTCGTGTGCCTACAGGCCATATTCGATGGTGCGAACCGGATGATCCGTTGCTGCTGGGGTATGTCATCGGTGGACGCATCGCCGTCGCGATCAACAGCAGCGCGGCGCCGCGACGTTTCCCGGGTTTCACACTGCCCGATGGCGCATGGCATCTGGTGGCGGCCGGCGACCAGGCGGGTCTCGTGACCATCGACGATCGTCCCGACAGTATACTCCGGGGTGGTGCGCATGTGATCTCCCTGGCCGCTCACGAGGTGCGGGTTTGGATTTGCAGATAAATACATCCTCTATTTTTCGAGGAGGTTTCTCATGAGTAAACGCATAGTGGTCGGACTCGATGGTTCGCCCCATTCCACGAGCGCGGTCGACATGGCAATCCGTCGCGCGAAGGTCTATGACGGGACGCTGATCGGTGTCGCGGTCATCGATCGGCCAAGTATCGAGCAGCTCGCGGTCGGCGCGCAACCGGGGGCGTTTCAGATGTCGGAACATGCGGTTTCCACCATGCTCAACGAAGCGAAACAGCACGCCGAGGAGCTGATCGCGCGGTTTCGCATGACCTGTGATCTCGACGGTGTCGCGCATGAAGATATTATCTACACCGGGACACCATTTGAGGGTCTGGTGCAGGAAGGCAAAACCGCGGATATGATCATCACGGGGGTACGCACGTTCTTCCATTATCCCACGCGCGAGGGTCCCGGGGATACGCTCGAACATCTGTTGCGGGATCCGGTCTGTCCCGTGCTCGCCGTTCCGGAGAAACTCGAACTGCCGCGCAACGTGGTCATCGCCTACGACGGTTCGCGGGGGGCAGCCCGGGCGCTGCAGGCCTACGCGCATGTCACCCCCGATATTCCCGACATCTATCCGGTGACGTTGCTGTGCGTGGCGGCGGAGTACGACAAGCACAAATATCATCTCGAGAAAGCTGCCCGCTTCCTTCGCGCGCATGGAATCGAGGCAAGAATCATGTTGCGCACCGGAAAGCCCTTCGATGCGATCATGCAGGTGATCACGGACCTCGCACCCGCGCTGGTCATCCTCGGACGGCCACTGCGGATCGGATTGACCGAGCGTCTTTTCGGAAGTACCGCGGAGCGCATTGTCAAGGACGGGACCGTCCCGGTATTTTTCTTCCACTGAGTCCGCCAACATACCCACGCGTTCGTCGAATTTCCGGCGATTGCTTCCTCCCGGCAGCTCTGTGTCCCGGCGGGGGCGTGTCCCGGCGGGTCAATGTCGTGGGGGCCGCGCGACGGCGAGGATGCGAACATCGGTGAACCCGGCGGCGACGAGCACATCGACGCAAGCCGAGATTGTCGCCCCCGTGGTCACGAGATCATCGACAAGAATGAGCGGTCGTCCGCGCAATTCCGCCGCCCGTCGCTGGTCGACCGAGAAGGCATCGCGGACATTGCGTTGTCGTTCGTCCTGATCGAGCTTCGCCGCCGACTGCGATGTCGTATAGCGTCGACGCGAGAGGAGGAGGGTGTCCCAGGCAATTCCGCATTCCGCGGCGATTCCCCGGCAGAGAAACTCCGCTTGATTGTATCCGCGTTCGATGCGTTTGAGCCGGTGGAGGGGAACGGGTAGAAGCACCGCGTCGCCTTCGAGAATGGTGCGGGATGCCGTCATCGACTCGGAAACGAGTCGTTCCCCCAGCAGGGCGCCCAGCCACAAGCCAGCACGATGCAGCCGTCGGTATTTCACCGCGTGAATGCAGCGACCAATGACGCCGTCATGTTCGTATTCCCAGCCGACCAGCATCATCGTCGCGTCGCAGGACGTAGCCAGCGACGCCAGGTGGCCGAGCGACTGCTCGCGCGTCAGCGGGAGCGGCACACAGTCACAGAGGCAGCGCGGACAGAGAAATTCCTCCACGGAGACGCGCGCGCCACATCCGAGACAGAGCGGAGGAAAGAGAACGTCGAGAAAAGCGGAGAAAACGGGCTGCATGTCTTTTACTCCCCGGGACGTGCATGGAACCGTATGTTCGCCGGAACGAAGCGCGAGGGGCGGTCCCCCGGCATGGGACCGCCATGCGGAATGACTGCGTGCCCCGCCGAGGGACACAGGAGAATGATCAGGGATGCGTGCGGTCTTTCGTTTCCTCGGGGACGAACTTCAATACTTCCTCGACCACCGTATCGATAATTTCGTCTTCCTTGAGGCGGCGCACGACTTCTCCCTTGCGGTAGAGAATGCCCACGCCCTTGCCGGCGGCGATGCCGATATCCGCTTCACTGGCCTCGCCAGGACCATTGACCACACAGCCGAGCAGCGCGATCTTCACCGGCTTCTTGACGCCGGCGAGTCGTTGTTCGAGTTCGTTGGTGATCTTGAACAAATCCACTTCGAGGCGGCCGCAGGTGGGGCAGGCGATGATTTCGACATTGCGCGACGCCAGACCGAGTGAGCGGAGGATCTCCTTGCCGACCTCGACTTCCTTGTAGGGCTCGTCCGTCAGCGAGACCCGCACGGTATCGCCGATCCCCTCGGCGAGGAGCGTCCCGATGCCCACGGCGCTCTTGATCGTGCCGACACGCGTGGTTCCGGCCTCGGTCACGCCAAGATGCAGCGGATAGTCGGTGCGCGCGGCGAGATGCCGATACGCCTCGATCATCAGGCGCGTGTCGGTGGATTTGACGGAAATGATCACATCGCGAAAACCGAAATCCTCGCAGATGTTCGCGTGGCGCATCGCACTTTCAAACAAGGCCTCGGCGGTCGGGTAGCCGTGTTTCTCGAGGATGTCTTCCTCCAGCGAACCCGAATTCACCCCGATGCGGATGGGCGTGCCGCGTTCCTTCGCCGCGCCGAGCACCTGATGGATACGATCGATGGACCCGATATTGCCGGGATTGATACGCACCTTCGCCACGCCCGCCTTGATGGCTTCGAGCGCGAAAATGTGATTGAAGTGGATATCGGCCACGATGGGCAGCGGTGACTGACGAACGATCTCCGCCATGGCTGCCGCGGCTTGCTTGTCGTTGACGGTCACCCGTACGATGTCGCAGCCTTCGTCGGCCGCACGTTGGATCTGTGCCACCGTCGCGGGAACATCACTGGTTTTCGTCTTGGTCATGGTCTGAACGGAGACCGGGGCGTCGCCGCCCACGGGGACATCGCCCACCCATACCTTGCGTGAGCGCCGGCGAATGGCTTTCACCTGCGGCGGCTGCCAGACCGGTGCGTTCGGGTCCTGAATAACGGGAATCTCGATCATAGGTTTTCTTTTATTTCGAAATCGCTGTGAAATGCGGGGTGGCGATGCGTGCGTCGGTGCGCGGCGGGAGCAGGCGCGGATCGCTGTGCCGCCGTCGTCGGACTCACCGCGCGTCGCGGTCGGGATGAATGTGCTTGCTTGCGTCGAGCAGGATGCGCTTCTCTTCCTCGGTCAGCGCGGCGTAGCCCGAGACACTGATCTTGTCGAGAATTTCGTCGATGCGCTTCTGCGCCTGGTCGTGCTCGCGGTCGCCGGTCACACGGTCCTGACGTGTCGTCGGAAAATCATAAAACGTCGCCTCGCGTGTCGCACCGTCAATCCCCGATGCCGGAGGAGGGACCGTTCGGCGGTTCATCCAGCGATCGATGCGTCCCTGCCGGTCGAACAGCACCCACAGCCCACCAACCACCGCGCCGCCGAGGTGGGCGACATGCGCGATCCCCTCCTGGGTACCGAGCACGCTGTAGACGACTTCAAGGATAATTAGACCCGAAATCAGGAATTTCGCGCGCATGGGGATGAAGAAATAGAAATAGATGTACCGGTCGGGAAACACCATGGCAAAGGCGGCAAGGACGCCGTACACGCCGCCCGAGGCGCCGATGGTTGGTCCCGTGGCGGTGAACAGCGGCGCGATGAGCAGATTCGCCAAGCCGGCGACAATCCCGGCGGCGAAGTACATGACGAGGAATTTCCGCGATCCCCAGGTGTTCTCGAGTTCCACGCCGAACATCCAGAGCATGATCATATTGAAGAACAGGTGCGAGAATCCACCATGGAGGAACATGTAGCTGGCGAGCTGCCAGGGCATGAAGTTCCCCGAACCGAGGGGCCAGAGATAGAAGGTTTCGCCAAACCAGAGATACAGTGGTCGACCGCCGAAGGTCAGCAGGCCCCCTTCGAGCATCAATTGCACGAGGAACACCGCGACGTTGGCGATCAGGAGGTTCTTGATCACGGGAGGGAAGAAGCTGAAACCTCCGAATTGCGGGCGATACGTCTGGCGTGAGTGATTCTGCATGATGTCCTGTCGTTCAACTGAGGAAAAACATGGGGAGGAGGCGGATCGTTCCGTTACGCTTGTTCGGTCCCCGAGCTGCGATCGGTCAAAGCAGCGACGCCAGGAAGAATGCGTCCTTCGAGCAGCTCGAGCGACGCGCCGCCGCCGGTCGACACATGCGAGACGCTATGGTCGAGTCCCGCCTGCGCTACCGCCGCCGCCGAGTCGCCACCGCCGATCACGGTTACCGCACCGGCGCGTGTCGCGGCGGCCAGCGCCTCGGCGATCGCGAAGGTGCCCCGGGCGAATGCCGGCATTTCGAAGACCCCCATTGGTCCGTTCCAGACGATGGTCCTGGCCTCCGCGATGACCGCGGAAAAATGCGCGATGGTCTCCGGTCCGATGTCGAGTCCCATCATCCCGGCGGGAATCTCCGTGACGGGCACGATCCGCGTTTCGGTATCGTTTGAAAACGCCTGTCCGACCACGGTATCGACCGGGAGCAGCAGGCGTTTGCCGGTGGTCTTCGCCTGCGCGAGAAGCTCTCGGGCGAGATCGAGCTTGTCCTCCTCGAGCAGGGACGTGCCGATTTCCATTCCCTGCGCCTTGAGGAAGGTGAACATCATGCCCCCGCCGATGAGCAGTGTATCGACCTTGGTGAGCAGGTTTGCGATGACATCGATTTTTCCGGAAATCTTCGCACCGCCAAGAATGGCCAGGTACGGTCGCTCGGGATTGCCGACCGCACGGCCGAGATAGTCGATTTCCTTTTCCATCAGCAGGCCGGCAAGGGCGGGACGGAGAAAACGTGCCACTCCCTCGGTGCTTGCATGGGCGCGATGCGCCGTTCCGAAGGCATCGTTGACGAACACATCCCCCAACGCGGCGAGTCCACGCGCGAAGGTCTCGTCGTTGGCCTCCTCCTCCGGATGGAAGCGGAGATTCTCCAGCAACAGGACGTCGCCCGGACGCAGCGCCGCGGCCATGGCCTCGACATCCGCGCCGACACAATCAGGTGCGAACATGACCGATCGTCCGAGCAGCGCGGAGAGGCGCAGTGCGACGGGCCGCAGACTGTAGCGTGGATTCGGCGCGCCCTTGGGACGTCCGAGATGGCTCATGAGAATGACCGACGCACCGTGCGCGAGCAGCGCGTTGATCGTGGGGAGGCTCGCGACGAGGCGCGTGTCGTCGGTGATCTCCAGCGCGTCGTCGAGCGGGACGTTGAAATCAACGCGTGTGAGGACGCGCGTGCCCCCGAGCGCCACGTCACGGATGGTCAACTTGTTCATGTCATGCTCCTTCCGATACTGCGTGCATTCTGTTCCGGTAAAAGGATTTCAGACGCGAATATGTGAAAAACCGAGGACATACGCGTCCTGCCTCCACCCGGCGTCGTGCCGGGCGCCGCGATCGCGAAAACAAAAACGTGACCCGCAGGCAAGCCGCGGGTCACGATCCGTCACCGTGGCGGCATTCAACCCGCAAGTTTCTTGACCAGGTCGACAACCCGGCAGCTGTATCCGTACTCGTTGTCGTACCAACCCACGACCTTTACCATGTTTCCATTCACCATCGTGCAGCGCGCGTCCAGAATGCACGAATGCGGATTTCCGATGATGTCGCTCAATACGACAGGGTCCTCGCAGTATTCCAGGATTCCCTGCATCGGACCCTCGGCCGCCGCCTTCATTGCGGCGTTGACTTCCTCGATGCTGGTTTCACGGTTCAGCACCGCGACGAAATCCGTGATCGAGCCATCCGGGGTTGGCACGCGCAGGGCGAAGCCGTCGAGGCGGCCCTTCAGTTCTGGAATCACCTTGCCCACGGTGCGCGCGGCGCCGGTCGTGGTCGGGATGATATTCGTTGCGGCGGCACGGGCACGGCGCAGGTCCCGGTGCGGAAGATCGAGCAGCCGCTGGTCGTTCGTATAGCTGTGCACCGTCGTCATCAGGCCCTTCTCGAGGCCGAAGGTGTCGTGCAGCACCTTCACCATCGGTGCAAGGCAGTTGGTCGTGCAGGAAGCGTTCGAAACGATCTGTTCGTCGCCGGTGAGAATGTGATCGTTCACACCCAGCACGACCGTCGCGTCGATTTCGTCCTTGGCCGGGACGGTGAGGACGACCCGCTTCGCGCCATTCTTGAGATGATTGCTGAGCGCCTCGCGCTTCAGGAAAATTCCGGTGGCTTCGATCACGACGTCGACGCCGCTCCAGTCGAGATTCGCCGGATCGCGTTCGGCGGTGATCTTGAGCCGGTCGCCGTTGATGATCAGGTCGGTCCCGTCGACGGTGACCGTGCCCTGGAATTTGCCATGCACGGAATCATACTTGAGGAGATGCGCCAGGGTCTGGGCATCGGTCAGATCGTTGATGGAGACAAAATCAAACCCGCCCACTTCGAGGGCGCGGCGGAAGACAAGACGTCCGATGCGTCCGAAGCCATTGATTCCAACTTTAATTGCCATGCTGCGTTCCCGTGCGTTGTTGATGATTCTCGTTTTGGCTGAATTCTGAAAATTAGACGCAGGTCGCGCCAAAGTCAATGCAGAAAGAACGGAAACCAGCCATGGATCGTGCCCGCATCGGCGGGTCTGGTCTATGCATCATTTCCGGAGCAGCTGTTGGCGCAGAAGGACGTCCTCCGCCTCACGGGCGCGACGCACGTCTTCGGCCTCGTCGGTCTTGCCGACCTTGCGCAACGCGGATTCCAGAAGCCCGGTCAGGGTGTCGCGGATCCCGATTCGGATACGCTGATCCTGTATTTGCAACCATGCGTGCTGCTCGTTGAGGCGGCGCAGGCGATGGATGACCTGTCCCGGTCGCGCGGAATCCTTCATCGCATGCTGGTTGACCCTCCGCAGGTAGGCGGTCACGTCGATATTCGGATCGTCGCCCGCGCCGTGGATACGTCGCACGCGATCGAGTGTTGCCTGCACCGTTGTCGAGTCGGCGACCATCTGCTTGAGCCGAAGATTGTATCGCGGAAGCATGCGAAGCCGAACGGCGTCGGCGCGATGGTGCGGAAAGCCACGCTGTTCGAGATTGTAGATGAGTCCGAGGCAGAACTCTCGCGTGAGGTTGGTGGTCACGAAATTGAGGCCCGCGCTCAGGATGAGATCGCCCGTGCCACCCGTGAGCAGGGAGAATTTGTCGATCAGGTTTTGCCGCATGAACAACGCCTGGTTATGCGCGCGCTGGATGTCGCCGCCGGCGAGGGTGCGGCGCGTCCGCAAGAACTGCAGGGTCTTGACGGGTTCCCGGTATCCGAGGATTTCGAGTATGCCCATGGCCTGACTGAAGCCGACCTCCACGTAATAGTGCACGGGACCGCGCTTCGCGAGTTCGCTCACCTTGCGCATCAGCTGTTTGTTGCCCGGAAACTTTGCGTTGGCGATGATATTGAAGCGTGTGGTGTCTGGATACCCGAGGTCGACATACGTATCGCGGGGGATGGACATGAATTCGACCACGGCCGAGTCGGGGTTGATCGTGACCAGATGGATCGCATCGGCGCGCGCGCTGCGCGCGGAGAGCCGCGAATCGATCCCGATGATCAGGATGTTGATGAGCCGTCCGCGGACAGGGGGGAGATGGGAGATGTTCGCGAGTTGCGCCTGGGTGGCGGAATCCTCGGCAATGGGTCGCAAAGGCAGGCGTGCGCGTCGCTCGCTCGGCAGACGCTCGGCATCGGTGCGCGCGGTGTCCTCGCCCTCTTGCTCGATCGCCGCGTCGCGTACGCTCTTGGCCGCCTCTTCCAGCGACCCTTCCTGCGCGAGGAAATACAGTTCATCCGTCGCACCCTTGGCGAGCCGCAATCCCGCTCGCATCGCGGAAGCGGGCCCCGGCATCCCCGGAATCATCGATGCGAGCAATCCCCAGGCACCGATGAACACCACGAGCCAGAAGCCGGTGCGGAAGAGAATGATGAGCCGACGTTTCCCGCGGGAAATGGGTGCATCGTTTTCAAGAATTTCCGGAAGATCAGATTTCGGCGGCATGCCTTATTTCACGTTGAAATATTTCGCTTCGGGGTGATGCACGATGATCGCGCTGGTGCTTTGTTCCGGGACGAGCTGATATTCATCGGTCAGGGTGATGCCGATGCGTTCGGGCCGGAGCAGGGTGAACAGTTGCGCCTGGTCCTCGAGGTTGGGACAGGCGGGGTATCCGAACGAATACCGGGAACCCTGATACCCCTGCGAAAACAGGCGCCGGATGTCCGCGGCGTCCCTGCCGTCAATCCCCAGCTCGACACGAATCGCTTTATGCCAGTATTCCGCCAGTGCCTCGGCGCTCTCGACCGTCATCCCGTGGATATAGAGATAGTCCTGATACTTGTCCTGTTCGAACAGCGCGGCGGTATACTCGCTGGCCCGTGTGCCCATCGTCACGACATGGAACGCACAGACGTCGATGATGCCGTCGTTGATCGGGCGGAAGAAATCCGCAATACAAAGATAACGGTCTCCGGATTGGCGCGGAAATGTGAATCGCAGCCATTCGGTGAGCTCCGCCGCCGTGTAATCCGCCCGCTCCCACGGGGTGAAGAGTTCCTCGATCTCCGCTCCGCGTGGACGATAGATGACCAGGTCGTCTCCGTCCGACTGGCAGGGGAAATAACCATAAACGACGGCGGGGTGCAGGACGTGTTCGCGCTTGAGTTGCAGCTTCAGCTGCTCGAGGCGCGGACGGACCACGGTCTCGAGTTCCCGCCGGTACTCGTCCTCGCTCCGCGTTCCCCTGCGAAACTGCCATTGCCCGCGGACGAGCGCGACCTCATTGATGTATTCATAGACCTTTTCGATGGCGATGTCCGTCACGAGTTTCGATCCATAAAACGGGACGCGGGGGAGGGGGACATCACGCGCGACCTCCGACCGCAGCCGGAACACCGGTCGACGGTCGCGTGTCCCGACGATGGCGCGGTGTCCCTCGGCCTGACGCGCCTGGGCGTCGCGCAGATGCAACGCCGCTTCCATCGCCGCACCGCCGGGTGCGTGCTGTTCTTCCGGCGTTCTCTTCTCGTCCGTACCCGTGACGGAACCGGACGCGTTGGATGTCGTCATGTCGACTCGTGTCGTCTCATCCGCATTCCGGGCAGGAGGATCGGTTTCCAACGGCACGGCATCGGTGGTGCCGTGCGCGGTGTGCCGTGCCGCGGGATCCGGTCGGAGGCCGCCACCGAGAATTTCATTCATGAAATGCAGTCCGTCGAACGCGTCACGCGCATAGCGGACGGGGCCGTCGTAGAGCGGACGGAGATCGTCCTCGACGAAGCGCCGTGTCAGCGCGGCCCCGCCGAGCATGACCGGGAGCGAGATCCCCCGGGCGCGCATGAGGGAGAGATTCTCCTTCATGACCAGGGTGGACTTGACCAGCAGTCCGCTCATGCCGATGGCATCGGCATGCTGCTCGGTCGCGGTGGCGAGCATCTGTTCGACCGGAACCTTGATGCCCAAGTTGATGACGCGGTAGCCGTTATTCGTCAGGATGATGTCGACGAGGTTCTTTCCGATATCGTGGACATCTCCCTTGACCGTCGCGAGCACGACCGTGCCCTTCACGCTGCTGTCGGTCTTTTCCATATGCGGCTCCAGCAGGGTCACCGCGGCCTTCATGGTTTCAGCCGATTGCAGCACGAAGGGAAGCTGCATCTGACCGGACCCGAACAGCTCGCCGACGGTGCGCATCCCGTCGAGCAGGATGTCATTGATGATGGAAAGCGGATCGTGCGCACGCATCGCCTCCGCGAGGTCGCGGTCGAGGCCAATGCGGTCGCCGTCGACGATGCGTCGCCGGAGCCGATCCTCCACCGTGGCGGGCGCAGCCGCCGGGTCGGCCGGCGCCGCCTGTCGGCTGTCGGCGAAATGTTCCATGAAGGCGTGCAACGGATCATACGTGCACCGCCGTTCGTGTTCCGTCGTCATATCTGACCTTTAGGTTTTTTCATCTGAAACTTTTTTGTGGGGCGCCGGTGTTCTTCTCGGGACCCTCATCGCCTGCGTTTTCAAGAAATTTCTCCCCGACGCATTTTTTCCGTCCGGGGTATTGACAAAACCGAAAAAAGACCTTACATTTTGTACTAAAAGGTAATCATATCTTTAATTATTTTGTACCCACCATCTAGGAGCCATGCCTCGTGTTATACTCAAAAACCGCCCAGTACTCGATCCAGTCGATGCTGTTCATCGCCACCAACAACTCCGAGCAGAACATCCTCGTGCGCGATGTCGCCAAGGAACTGGGTCTGCCGGCATCCTTCCTGAGCAAGATCCTGCAGACGCTCAGCCGTTACGGTTTCCTGAACTCGGTCAAGGGTCCGAAGGGCGGATTCTCCTTGTCGGAGAAAGGCGCCGGCTCGACCATCGCCGAACTCGTCGCGGTTGTTGACGGCCCGATGAACTTCGACATGTGCCTTGCCGGCTTCAGCCCGTGCAGCGAGGAGAATGCCTGTCCGTTCCATCACGAGTGGAAGCGTATTCGCGAGGAAATCCGTGAGCTGGTCAACAGCAAGGACATTCTCGAGCTTGCGACCGAAATGCCCGTGCGCTATCGCACACTGTTGACGGGCGAGGGTCCCGCGCCGGCGGCAAAGGCCAAGAAGGCCGCGCCCGCCAAGAAAGCCCCGGCGAAGAAAGCCGCCCCGGCCAAAAAGGCCGCCCCGGCGAAAAAGGCCGTCGCGAAGAAGAAAAAATAATCCGCGTGGAGTTTCATTCTCCAACTAACCGGGTCGACGTCGTCGTCCCGGTTTTTTTTTCGCCAGCACCGTGGCCTTGCGATGCCGTGGGACACCGTTCCATCCGTCATCGCCGGACCGCGTCGACGCCACATCGCATCCGCGGGCACGCGGCAACACGGGTGCGGCGTGACAGCGCGGACGGCGATTCACACTTGATTCTCCACGAGAGCCTATCTATTTTACAAATCTATGAAATTTTGATTCATATTTCACTGACAATTTGACAGGCGCATGCGACGATCAATCTATATAGAGACCTATGGCTGCCAGATGAATTTCGCCGATACCGAGATCATCAACGGCATTCTGAACGAGCAGGGGTACGAGCTGACAACCGGATTGGAAACGGCGGATGCCATTTTCCTGAACACCTGCGCGATCCGGGACAATGCCGAACAGCGGATCTACGGTCGTCTTTCGAATTTCGAACATCTGAAAAAACGGAATCCGCACCTGGTCATCGGTATTCTTGGCTGCATGGCGGAGCGTTTGCGGGGCAACTTGCTCGAATCGACCTCGAGTGTGGACATCGTCTGCGGTCCGGATGAATATCGCAAGCTGCCGGCACTCATCGACGAGGCGTTCCAGGGAGAGAAGGGGATTCGGACGCAGCTCTCGCGGGTCGAGACCTACGACGACATCGTGCCGCTGCGCACCGAGGGTGTCAGCGCATGGGTGTCGGTGATGCGCGGGTGTGACAAGTTCTGCACCTACTGCGTTGTTCCGTTCACCCGCGGACGCGAACGCAGCCGCACACTCGACGGTGTCGTCGCGGAAGTGTCGGATTTGTTCGCGCGTGGATTCCGCGAGGTAACCTTGCTGGGACAGAATGTGAATTCCTACCGCGACGGCGACAACGACTTTGCCGGACTGCTCACGGAGGTGGCCGCCATCGATCCGCGGCTGCGTGTGCGGTTCACCACCTCCCATCCGCAGGACATGTCCGACCGTCTCATCGACGCGATCGCACGGAGCGAGAACATCTGCAATTATGTTCATTTGCCGTTCCAGTCGGGCTCCGACCGTATTCTCGAGTTGATGAACCGGACCTATTCCCGTGCGCATTATCTCGAATTGGTCCGGAACATTCGCACACGCATCCCGAACGTCGCGCTCTCGACCGATGTGATCGCGGGCTTCCCCAGCGAGACCGAGGAGGATCACCGCGACACGGTGTCGCTGATGGAGCAGGTCCGCTTCGACGGGGCGTTCATGTTCAAGTATTCACCGCGCGAAAAGACCAGGGCCTGGAACATGGGTGATGATGTGTCCGACGATGTCAAGGGCCGTCGCCTCGAGGAAATCATCACTCTTCAGCGGCGCATTTCCTACGAGATCAATCACGCCCGAATCGGATCGACCGAACGCATTCTGCTCGAAGGGCCCAGCAAGCGCTCGGATAATGAGTGGATGGGCCGCACCGACACCAACAAATCCGTGATCGTCGCGAAGGGCGATTTCGCCATCGGCCAGTACATCGACGTGCGCATTGTCAGCGCCACGTCCGCCACGCTGTTTGGCGAGCGTGTCGATGCTGTCACGACGCAGGCTGCCTGATCCGTGGC
>JAVFAS010000032.1:0-17773 GCA_034002405.1 Bacteroidota bacterium
AGGATGACGCCGAGGTGCGTGCCCAACGCGCGCTGGTGCAAGAACTGGAGAAACAGGTGCCCGGCCTCGGCGACAACGAACTGAGCGGCTTGCTCGGACAGGAGGGAACCGATCTGCCGGAGGAGGGTCTCAATTATCTGCGCCTCTACCGCGACATCGAAATCCTCAGCAAGCTGCAGGCCTTCCTGCTTCCGATGTACCAGCAGTCCATCATCGAAGAACAGAAGCAGATGCATGTGCTCGTGCCGCTCGACCTTCCTTCCGTCGCCGAACGCAAGGACCGTCCCAAGCGCTCGATCTACGTTCTCGCCGCCGGCTTTTCCGCCTTCGCGCTGGCAATGGCCTTCGTGCTGCTGCGCGAACGCTTCCATCATTACCGTACGGCGTATCCCGATGAATGGGCGTCCGTGCGCCGTCACATGGGATTCCGGCGCGACGCGGAATGAGCAGACTGCTCGCCATGATCGCGGGCGCCGACACGGCGCGGGGACATGACACGCCGATTTCGAAAAAAGAGGTGGCGGTCTTTCTTTCCTCCCTGCTCGGCCTGATGGCCGCGGCCTTCTATCTGGAGCTGGAATATCCGTTATTCCTCGCCGTGCTGGGTTCGCTGGCCGGACTGCTGGTGCTGCAAAGCGCCGTGGCGTGGATCGCGGTCTCCATTCTCGCCTTCACCGGTGTGTTCTGGACCCTGCAGGAAGGCCTCACCCCGCCGGAAATTCTCCACACCGTCATCTATTATGGCGGACTCATCTGGTGGTTTTTCCACCGCATCGTCATCGCGCGAAAGCCCGTGCACTGGACACTCGGCGGCATTCTCTCCGCCGCGCTCTTCCTCCAGATGGCGCTGATGGCGCCACTCTCCATTCTGTACGGCGCCGATCCCTATGTCTGGATGCGCGAGCTGGTGATTGTCTCCACCGTGCTGATGCTCGTGCCCATCGCGCATGAATGCAACACCCGCGTCAAGCAGTACATCGTCGGTGCCGCGCTGCTCGCGATGCTGTCCGCCTTCGCGCTCAAGAACCTGTTCCTCTACAAGCAGAAAGTCGTCGAGGCCGTCTGGATGTGGCAGGTGGGCGCCAGCCGCGCGGCCGAAACCGCGTATCTCATTTTCGCGCTCGCGGTCTTCGGCGCCGCGCTGCTCGTCGCCGCCCGCGGCCGCGCGCAGCTGCTGCTCTGGGCCTCGCTGTTCACCCTCGGCGTCAGCGCCACCGTGCTCTCGTTCTACCGCACCATCTGGGTCGGCGCGCTGGCGAGTTATTTCTTCATGGCCGTGTTGATGGGACGCGATTTCTTCCGCCGTGCCGCGGGGTATGCCTCCATCGGACTCGTGGTCCTCGCCGCGATGTATCCGATCTTCCTCGCCGACGTCGTGCCGCTGGACGTGATGTGGGGATCGATCAGCGAGCGCTTCGAATCCATCGGTTCATACCGGACCGACGTGTCCGTTACCAACCGCGACGCCGAGGCGCGCGCGATGCTCGATGATATCGGGGCGAACTGGCTGCTGGGCAAGGGCATCGCGACCACCATCCATTTCACCAAGCTCACCTCGATGACCACCATTTACCCGACGTGGACGCACAACGGGTATGCATGGGTGCTCAATCATTACGGCATTCTCGGCACGCTGCTCATCTTCGGATCCTGGCTCGCCTACGCCGCGCTCGGCTGGCGCGTCGAGCGGCGGCTGCGGCGCGGGACCGGCGGTGACGCCGCCGACCGCTACCGCGTGCGCGCCCTCACCGCCGCGGGTGTCGCGCTCATCCTCGCCACCTTCATCATCTCGATCACCATCAACCAGTTCATCAGCCACGAATCCGGCGTCATCATGGCTGTCATCTTCGGCCTGCTCGAAGCCTGGGGCAGGGAAACCGCGGATACCGGGGCAGGCGCATGACGGAGAGCAATCCATCCCCCTCCTCCGGCGTCCTTTCCCAGGGACTGATTTCCATGGCCGCCTACGGCGTCAATTCCGTGGCGAGTTTTTTCGCGGTGATCGGCATGATCCGTCTGCTGGGACGCGACGACTGGGGCCTCTTCGCCCTCGCCATCCAGATCATCGCGTTCACCTCCATGATCGCCGACTTCGGCATTGGTCCGGTGATCATGCGGCGGCTCGCGATCGCGCCCGGACGCGCGGCGAGCATCGTGCTCGAGGCCACCACCTCGCGACTGCTGCTGCTCGTCCCGACCTGGATCGTGAGTCTGCTCGTCGGCTGGTGGCTCGCACCGGGGTGGGAATTCTTCCTCCTGCTCAACCTGATGCTGGTGAATCTCGTCATCTCGGCGAAGGTCCCCGTGCTCCGCGGCACGCTCGAATCATTCTACCGGTCGCAGTCCCGCATGGCCCTCCCCACCGTGACCACCGCCGTCGACGCGCTGATGCTGCTCGCGATGGTGCTGGTCGTCCCGGCCTCCTTTCACGATCCCGTCCGCGCGATGGTACTGTACACCGCGAGCAATCTGCTCGGCGCCCTGTGGCTCGGCGTGGCCGGCTGGCGTTTCATCCGGCGCCTCAACACCGAGTCCGTGCGGGTGACCGTGCCCGGCATGCGCGAACTGCTCGCGACCTCCGCCCCGCTGGCGGTGTTCCTCATCCTCAACGCATTGCACATCACCATCGACTCGATCTACCTCAAGCATTTCCACGGCGATGCCGCGGTCGGACTGTTCAACGCCGCGCTGCGCATCATGACCCCGCTGTCGATTTTCCCCGCCATCATCACCATCTCCGCGGCGCCCTATTTCGCGCGCGCATCCGTGGCCGAGGACGACGAGCAGCGCGCGCGGATGTCCCGGCTCTTCTCCCTCTCGGTGAAAACGCTGCTGATCGGATCCGTCCTGCTCTCCGGTTTCGGAGTGACGAATGCGAAACTCCTTTTACATGCCGCCTTCGGCGGGAAATTCGACGACGCCGCGCTGCCGATGATGTTGCTGTTCGCGCTGTTCCTCCCGATGTCGCTGAACATCTTCCTCGTCGAACTCAACAACGCGCGGGGACGGCTGCGCGAGAACACCCGTTTCGCGGCCATTCTCGCCGCGGTGAGTTGCGTCTCCGGCGTGTTCCTCATCTCCGCTCACGCCGCGCCCGGTGCCGCGGTCGCGAAATTTCTCGCCATCCTCGCCGGACTCGCCTTCCTCATCTTCCATTCCCGCGAAGGCATCGCCGTCGCCATGAAGCCCCTCGCCGCGAAAAGCGCGCTGCTGCTCATCGCGCTCGTCGGCGTCCGTCTCCTGCTGGATGCACAGCACTGGCTGCTCTCCAACACCGCCGCCCTGCTCGCCTTCCTCGTCGCGCTCATCCTCCTGCGCGTCTATTCCGCCGACGAACTCGCCCAATGGCGCGCCCAGTTCGCCTCCCTGCTTCGCCGCACCCCCGGAGGCACGGCATGAGCATCTCTTCCCGTCCCGAAGGGGCGGCACACAACCGTTCCCCGGACTTCTCCCGCATCACGGCGGGAATCCTCTCCTTCAATCGAAAGGAAGATTTGCGGAGGACCTTGACGGCGGTCCTCGCGATCCCGGGCTTGCGGGTGCTGGTCATCGACAACGCCTCGACGGACGGAACGCGGGAAATGCTGATTCATGATTTCCGGATGAACATTTCCGATCTGACCCCCGCCTCCCCGGACGTACGCCCCGGACTGGGCTACGCCGCCCCTTCGGGGCGCGAGAGCGACACCGCTGCGAACCTCGAGGATGCCACCCCTTCGGGCCGGGAGGGTGACACCGCTGCGAACCTCGAGGATGCCACCCCTGCCGGACTGATGTGTTTGGAACGGAATATTGGAATAGCGGCGCGGAATATCTTTTTCGAGGTGGTGGAGACGGAGTTTCTGCTGACGCTGGACGATGATTCGTGGCCGCGGAGCGGGGAGGATGTGGCGCGAATGCTGGCGGGGATGGATGGGGATGAACGCGTGGCGTCGGTCTGTGCGTCCTGCGTGCACCCGGACACGGGTGTGGCGGAGACGCAGGGTATCGAGCGCTTCGCCTCGGGCGGGAACGCGGCGTCGGGCTATGATGTGGTGAATATCGCGGCGGGGGGAACGCTGCTGCGGATGGCGGCCGTGCGCCAGACGCATGGCTATGGGGCGGAGTTTTTCTGGGGTCGCGAGGAGAATGATCTCGCGTTCCAGCTCCTCCAGCACGGATGGCGCGTGACGTATGATCCCCGCGCGGTGGTGTGGCATGCACTGTCCCCGGCGGGACGCCAGAAGTATGATCGCCTGCGTTTCGTCACGCGCAACAGCCTCTGGCTGCTGTGGAAGTATTTTCCGCTCTCCGCCGCCGTGCCGGTGTCGCTGCTGTATGCCGTGCGGCGGATGCTGCCGATCGTGAAGGATCCCCGCCGCACGGGCGCGGTGCTGGGCGGACTCGCCGAAGGCTACGGCGGCCTGCGTGCGCGGCGGCGCCTCCCGGAGAACACGCGTCGCTTCACGCTGCGCGAAAGCTGGTTTCATCGCGGATGGTTTCTGAAATTGCTGTATGAGTAAGACGCTCGATATCCTCCAGATCGCCCCGCGCATTCCGTGGCCGGTCACCGATGGCAGCGCGATCGGAATCTATCACATCACGCGCGCCGTGGCGGCACGGGGACACCGCGTGACGTTCGTCGCCTATGCGGAACGCGATGCGCCGGAACACGCCGCGGGGGACATGGCGTCCTTCTGCGATCTCGAGATCGTGGTGCACGACACGCGCAACTCTCCCGCACGCGTGCTGCGCAATCTCTTTTCCGATCTACCGTATCCGATTTCGAAGTATCAGAGCTCAGCGATGTTCGCGCGGCTCGATGCGCTCTGCGCGCGGCGGCATTTCGATATCATGCATGTGGACCACGCGCAGATGGCGGCTTACGGCCGCTATGTGCACGAGAAGTACGGAATTCCCTACGTGCTGCGCGAACATAATTTCGAAACGACGATCTACCGCCGTCACGCCGAGCGCGCGCGGTTGCTGCCGCTGCGCTGGTACTTCGGCCTGCAGGCCGCACGGCTGCTGCGCTATGAAACGCGGGAGGTCGCGGTGCCGGATGTCGTGGCCGCGATCACACGCGAGGATGCAACGGAGATCGCGCGGGCGCGCGGAGCGGGGGAGGACGGGAATGAGGCGCGCATCATGGTCATTCCCGCCGGAGTGGATTGCGCGGCGGTGCGGCCGAGTAGCGCCGAACCCGATCCCGCGCATGTGGTGATCGTGGGTCCGCTGGTCTGGGCGCCCAATGCCGATGCCGCGACGTGGTTCGCCGACGAGATCTGGCCGCGCATTGCCGCGGCGGAACCCGCGGCGCGCTGCACCGTGGCGGGACTGGGTCCCCCCCGCCGCCTGCGCGCGCGCGAAACCGCGCGACTGCGCTTCCCGGGCTTCGTCGACGATTACGAGACCCTGCTGCGCTCCGCCACCGTGATGGCCGTGCCGCTGCGCATCGGCGGCGGGATGCGCGTCAAGCTGCTCGAATTCTTCGCGCGCGGCAAGGCCGTGGTGTCCACCGGCATCGGTGCCGAAGGCAACGCCGCCCGGGCGGATCGTGAATACCTGCGCGCGGACACGGCGGCGGACTTCGCCGAGGCGGTGCTGCTGTTGTTGCGGGACGAAGCACGGCGCCGCGCGCTGGGCATGGCGGCACGCGCGCTGGTGGAGCGGGAGTACGACTGGACCCGCATTGGCGCGCAGTTCGAAATGGCCTATCTTGCGGCCATCGCATGAACACGTTCGAATATATCGGTCTCGGACTCGGCGCGCTGGCGCTCCTCGCCCTGCTGACCACCTATGCGTTGTATCCCGCCGCGATGGCGCTGCTCGCGACAGTGCGCAGGCGTCCCTGGCGCCGCGACGAGGAGTTGCTTCCCCCCGTCACCATGGTCGTCGCGGCCTACAACGAAGCCGGACTGATCGCGGAGAAAATCGCCAATTTCCACGCCCTCGATTATCCCGCCGACCGCCTCTTCCTCGTCCTCGGTTCCGACGGCAGCAGCGACGGGACGAATGACATCCTCACCCGTCACGCCGACGGCGAGCGCGTGCGCGCCTTCCTCTACGATCGCGGCGGAAAGATGAAAACCGTCAACCGTCTCGTGGAGACCGTCCACACTCCCTATATCGTATTTTCGGATGCGAATACCATGTACGAGCCGCATTCCATCCGCCGGCTCATGCGGCATTTCGCCGACCCGTCCATCGGCGGCGTCTGCGGCAACCTGCGGCTCACGCCGGTGAGTCAGAGCGTGGGCGGCGCGGGCGAGTCGACGTACTGGAGTTTCGAGAACATGATCAAGCGCTGGGAGGGCGAGGTCATTTCCACACTGGGCGCGTCGGGCGGCATTTACGCCATCCGCCGCGAGCTGTATGAAACCCAGCCCGAGGGGACGCAAGTGGCGGACGACTTCCTTCTCCCGCTGCGCATCCTGCGGCGCGGTCATCGATTCGTGTTCGACGCCGACGCCGTGGGCGTGGAGGGCACCGAGCCCTCGATGCGCCGCGAGTTCCGCCGCAAGATCCGCGTCGGCATCGGCACGCTCAACACCATGCGCGCGCTGGCGCCGGTGCTGCGCGGACTCCCGTTCTCCGTCCGCGCGATGCTCTTCGCGCACAAGTGGCTGCGATGGACCGCCCCGTTTTTCATGCTCTTCCTCATCATTCTCATTCCCATCTTGTCCGGCATCGACTGGGTACACGATTTCTTCTTCCTTCCGATGCTCGGATTCCTTCTCCTCGCTCTCGTCGGCTGGATCGCCGAATTGTTCGACCGGCGACTTGGGGTCTTTTCCCTCCCGTTTTATTTCATGGCCATCAATACCGCGCTGTTCATTGCGTGGTTCAAGATCGCGCAAGCCCATCGCAATGCGACGTGGGAGAGGGACGATCGGCGCGGGGTTTGATCGCAAACGCGGGGTTGTCGGCTATCTCGTTTCCGTTTCCATATCTCTTACGTCGCAATCGATTTCCTAATCGATTTCGCAATCGAGATCGAGATCGCCATCGATATCGATGGCGATGGCGATGGCGATCTCGATTCACCCCGATATTTTCAGTATATTGAGAGTCTGAATATTCTTCCGATCAAAGAAAAAAGCCCCCCAAAACAACATTCGCGATACAACTTGCTCGTCATCCGCACCCCATTTCGCCTGCCCCTTGGCGGCGGCGGCTCCGATCTTCCCGCGTACTATGAAAAGTATGGCGGAAAGCTGATCACCGCGGCGGTGAACAAGTACATGTTCATCAGTCTCAACCAGCCCGCGATTGTCAACAAGATCAAGATCAACTACAACCGCACGGAAGTGGTGGATCCGGAGCAGATCGAGGATATCCAGCACGAACTGGTGCGCGAAGCGCTGAAATGGCTGGACTTCCGCCGTCCGCTGGAAATCAGTTCGATGGCCGATCTCTCGGCGGGAACGGGAATGGGGTCGTCGAGCGCCTATACTGTCGGACTCTGGAAGGGCCTCAATACCCTGCTGCGACGGGACCTCGGAACGCAGCAGCTGGCGGAGGATGCCTGCCGCATCGAGATCGAACGGGCGGGCAAGCCGATCGGCAAGCAGGACCAGTATGCCGCGGCCTACGGCGGCATTCTCGCAATGGATATCGATCGGGATGGCACCGTGCATCCGCGTCCGCTGCAGCTCGAAAGCGAGGTCGTCGCCGAACTCGAACACCGGCTGCTGATGTTCTACACCGGCATCCAGCGCGATGCGAATGTGATTCTCGCCGAACAGGGTCAGAAGGTCGCGGTGTCGGAGGAGGAGGCCACGCGCGGCATGCATGAA
This sequence comes from Bacteroidota bacterium, assembly GCA_034002405.1. Taxonomy (GTDB): domain Bacteria; phylum Bacteroidota; class Ignavibacteria; order SZUA-365; family SZUA-365; genus SZUA-365. The sequence goes on from JAVFAS010000032.1 coordinate 7,779, forward strand.
ATCAAACGCATCGGTGAGGAGATCGGCGCGGCGCTGACGGCCGGCGATCTCGACGCCTTCGGCGGCCTGATGCACCGGCACTGGACGGTGAAAAAGACCATTTCCTCCAAAATGTCCGATCCCACCATCGACGCGTGGTACGACCTGGCGCTGCGCAGCGGCGCGCTGGGCGGCAAGCTCATGGGCGCGGGCGGCGGCGGCTTCCTGCTGTTCTGCGCCGCCCCGGGCCGGCGCCGCGAACTGCGTGAGGCGCTCTGCGGCGCGGGACTCCGCTTCATGGATTTCCGCTTCGACTGGGAAGGAAGTAAAGTTCTCGTGAATTTCTGAGACCGCGCGCATGACCCCGACCATCTGCATCACCGGCGTGGCCGGATTCATCGGTTCGAATCTCGCCGACCGCCTGTTGCGCGAGGGCTATCACGTCCTCGGCATCGACAACCTCAGCTATGGCGTCCGCGAACAGATTCCCGACGGAGTGGAATTCCACCCGCTCGACATCCGCTCCGAGGATATCTTCCCCGTCATCGCCCGCGCATCGCATGTCTTCCATCTCGCGGCGAAGAACTGCATTTCCGACTGCCAGATCGATCCGGTGGAAACGGCGGACATCAACGTGCGCGGTACGGCGAATGTGTTCGAGGCCGCGCGCCGCGGCGGGGTGGAAAAAGTCATCTACGCCGAATCCAGCGCCCTGTACGAGGGCAGCACGGTGTTTCCCACGCCCGAGGAGGAAGCGCGTCCCGAAAGCTTCTACGCCCTGTCGAAATACGCCTCGATGCTCTTCGCCGAGGGCTATGCCCGCTTTCACGGCGTGCGCAGTACCGCGCTGCGCTATTTCAATGTGTATGGTCCCCGCCAGGATTACCGCCGCAGCATTCCCCCGCTCTTCAGCGCCTTCATCATCGCGCTGCGGGAGGGACGGCGTCCGGTGATCTACGGCTCGGGCGAAAAACGCCGGGACTTCGTCTACGTCGACGATGTCAATGACTTCCACCTGCGCTGCCTGACCGACGAACGCACGACGGGCCAGGTGTATAATCTCGGATCCGGCGGCAACCACTCGGTCAACGAGATCTACGCGATCATCGCGCGACTGCTGGAATCGGACGTCACGCCGGAGTATCGCGACAATCTTCCCGGCGAGGCGGAGACGACGCTGGCGGACATCACCCGCGCCCGCGCCCTGGGCTGGGCGCCGAAGACCTCGCTCGAGGAAGGACTCGCGGCTTCGATTGCATACATTCGGACCCTCAATCTCTGAGATTCACCCATGAAGGCCCTGCTGCTCGCCGCGGGCACGGGATCGCGGCTCGGATCGATTACCGCCGACACGCCGAAACCGCTGCTCACCGTGCGTGGCGCGCCGGTGCTGCGGCAGCTCGCGGCACTGTGCGCCCGGCATGGGGTGGACGAACTCTGCATCAACACGCATTACCTTGCCGACCGCATCCGCGCCGTGATGGGCGATGGTACGGATTTCGGTCTGCGCATCCGCTATGCGCATGAAGCGCAGCTGCTCGGCACGGCCGGCGCGCTGCGGAATTTCCGTGAGGTGCTCGGCGCCGCACCGTTCTTCGTGCTGTATGGCGACAATCTGATGGACTATGACCTCACGGCCTTCGCGGCCTTCCATCGCGAAAAGGGAGGCATCGGCTCGGTCGCGCTGTATGAAAAGGAGGATGTGCGGCACAGCGGCATCGCCGTGCTCGACGCGGCGGGACGCATCACCCGCTTCATCGAGAAGCCCGCGCCGGCGGAGCAGGTCAGCCGTCTCGTCAACTGCGGCCTCTACGTGCTCGAACCGCGCGTCTATGATTTCCTGCCGTCCGACGGTGTCGCGGATTTCGGACGGGACATCTTTCCCGCCCTCCTCGCAGCGAACGAGGCGCTGTACGGCATGGTGATGGATCATCCCCTGATTCCGATCGACACGGTGGAAATGTACACCCGCGCCGTCGCCGGGGATAGCGAGAAAAGGAATACCGGAGGTGAATATGCTCAGTGAACGCATCGCGCTGGTCACCGGCGGGGGACGCGGCATCGGTGCCGCGATCGCCACCGCCTTCGCGCGCACGGGCGCGCGCCTGGTCATCACCGGCCGCAGTGCCTCGTCGCTGGACGAGCAATTGCGTCTGCTGCGAGCGGAACAGCCCGAGGACACGGATCCCGCGCGGGTGCTCGCGGTGACGGCGGATGTGTCGAAACCGACGGACGTCGACCGCCTCTTCGCGCGCATCCATGAGGAATACGGACCGCTCGATGTGCTGGTGGCGAATGCCGGGGTGCAGGGACCGATCGGTCCGCTCGAGGACGCCGAACCCGAGGACTTCGCCGCGGCCATCGCCGTGAATCTGACCGGCACGTGGCTGTGCATGCGCGCGGCGATCGCGGACATGAAGCCCCGGCGCGCGGGAAAGATCATCACGCTGTCCGGTGGCGGCGCGACGGGACCACGTCCCCGCTTCGCGGCCTACGCCGCCTCGAAGGTCGCCGTGGTGCGTCTGACCGAGACCGCGGCCGACGAGTTGCGCGCCTGGAACATCGACGTCAACGCCATCGCTCCCGGCGCGGTCAACACCGCGATGCTTGATGACGTGCTCGCCGCGGGCGCGCGCGCGGGGGAGGAATTCGCGGCCGCCGAACGCCGTGCCCGCGATGGGGGCACGCCACCCGACCGCGCGGCCGAACTGGCGGTGTTCCTCGCCTCGTCCCATTCCGACGGCATCACCGGCAAGCTGCTCAGCGCGGTGTGGGATCCATGGCAGGATGACGCCTTCGCCGCCCGCCTGCGCGCGGAAGCCGATTTCTGCACCCTCCGTCGCGTCGATGGCAAGAACTTCGGACCGATCGGATGAACGAAACGCACGCGGACATCGATCCGACGATGGAATACGTCTCCTGCAATCTCTGCGGCGGCGATGACACCGCGTACTATTACAGCCGCCGCGGCGCGCTGACGGGGAAGGAATTCCGACTCGTGCGATGCCGGAATTGCGGACTGTTTTATCTGAATCCCCGCCTCACCCGCGACGCACTGCTCGCACTGTATGACGAGGCGTATTATCGCGGCGAGGGATTCGACCGCGAGGTGAATTACGTCGAGGAATACGACGGGGCGTATTCCAAAACCGATCTGGGATATCATCTCGCGCGGCTGAGGCGCTGGCTGCCCGCGGGCGCCCGCGTGCTCGACGTGGGCTGTGGCACGGGCGTGCTGCTGCGCGAACTCGAAGCCGCCGGCTTCGACGCCGAGGGGATCGAACCCTCGGGCTTCGCGTCCGCGTTCGCGCGCGATCGCGGCCATCGCGTGCGCACGGGTGATTTTCTTGAACTCGCGGTGGAGGACGGCGCCTATGACGCCGTGCTCGCGATGGAAGTGCTCGAGCATGTGCACGATCCACGCGCCTTCATCGAACGGGTCCACCGCGCCCTGCGTCCGGGCGGTCTGTTCTACTACACCACGGGCAACTTCCGCGGCTTCGTCTGGCAGCGCCGGCTGCTGCGCCGCGCGGTGATGGACAGCTATGTCACGCCCGAGGGACACATCGTCTTTTTTTCCACCGACGTGATGCGGCGCTATCTCCGCGAAGCGGGATTCTCCACCGTGTTCATTCCGAAGGAGGAAGGACGGCGCCGGGAAAGCCTGTTTCTCACCGCGCGCTTCCGTCGCGTCGGACTCCTCGGTAACGGCGGCCTCGCCGCGGCATCCGCCCCGGTGCGCGGACTGTACTGGCTGCTCGTCCGTCTGCTCGATGTGTTCGTGCGTCCCCCACTCCCACTCGCGAGGAAATGACATGAACGTTGCCATCATCGGTGCCGGACTCATCGGCGGCAAGCGCGCCGCGGCACTCGCATCCTTTCCCGACGACACGCTGCGCGTGGTCTGCGACGTGGACGCCGATCGCGCCCGCGCGCTGGCGGACGGACACGGCTGCGACGCCGTCACCGACTGGCGCGATGTGCTCGCGCGTGGGGATATCGATCTCGTGATCGTCGCCGCGATCAATGCCGTGCTCGAGCCCGTGACCGTGGCCGCGCTTTCCTCCGGCGCGCATGTGCTCTGCGAGAAGCCCCTGGGTCGCGACAGCGCCGAGGCCGCGCGCATGGTCGCGGCGGCTCAGGCGGCGGGCCGCGTGCTCAAGACCGGCTTCAATCACCGCTTCCACCCCGGCCTGCTGCGCATGCGGGAACTGCTGGCGGATGGCGCGATCGGGGATATTCTCACCATGCGCGCGCGGTACGGACACGGTTCGCGACCGGGTATGGAAAAAGAATGGCGCGCGTCGAAGGAGCTCTGCGGCGGCGGCGAACTGCTCGATCAGGGGGTGCATGTGATCGACCTGATCCGCGCCTTCGGCGGCGAGATCGCGTCTGCCTACGCGCAGGTCGAGACGAAATTCTGGCCCATCGACGTCGAGGACAATGCCTTCGCCATACTCACGCTCGCGAGCGGCGCCACCTGCCAGTTCCACGTCAGCTGGACCAACTGGCGCAATGTCTTCAGCTTTGAAATATTCGGCACGCGGGGATACATTACCGTGAATGGACTCGGCGGCAGTTACGGTCCGGAGACCCTGGAATTCGGACGCCGGCGTCCGGAAGGCGGCCGGCCCGACATCGAGTCCATCGCGTATCCCCCCGAGGACAGCAGCTGGCGCGCGGAGTGGCAGGAATTCCGTGATGCGATCGCGAGCGGTCGCGCGCCGTACGGCAGCGGTGTCGACGGCCTCATGGCGAATCGGGTGATCGAGGCCCTGTACCGTTCCTCGGCGGAACGTCGTCCGGTTTCCATCGGAGGCAATTGAGCCGTGACCCGCACGCGGATGACCGTCCGGTCGAAGAGGAGTGTGAGGAAATGACGACGGATGTCCGGCGGACGGTGTTCCTCGACCGCGATGGCGTGCTGAACCGCGTGGTCATGCGCGGCGACGTGATCGGATCGCCGCGTACAGCGGATGAGTTTGTCCTTATTCCCGAGGCCGCGGCCCTGTGCGCCGCGCTGAAGGCCGACGGCTGGCTGCTGGTCGTGGTGACGAATCAGCCCGATGTGTCCCGCGGACTGCTCGATCCCGCCGTGCTCGACGACATGCACGCGCGGCTGCGCGCGGCGCTGCCGGTGGATGCCATCGAAGTCTGCGGCAGCGGTGACAATACCGATCCCCGCCGGAAACCGAATCCGGGCATGCTGCGCGACGCGGCGGCGCGGATGGATTTCCGTCTCGACGCGTCGTGGATCCTCGGTGACAGCATCAAGGACATGCGCGCCGGCCGCGCGGCGGGCGTGCGCACGTTGCTCCTCGCCACGGAATACAACCATGCCGCGCGGGACGTCGCCGACCATATCGCGGACAGCCATGCCCGGGCGGCGGACATCATACGTACCCACACTTCCCACAGGATATCCCGATGAGTTTTATCCAGAACTACCTCACCCAGACCGCCGACATCGCCGCGCGCATCGACACCGACGCCGTCGAACGCATGGTCATGGTACTCACCGACACGCGCGAGCGCGGCGGCCGCCTCTTCCTCGTCGGTTCGGGCGGCGGCGCGGGACACGCCTCGCACGCCACCTGCGACTTCCGCAAGATCGGCGGTTTCGAGGCCTACTGTCCGACCGACAATGTGTCCGAACTCTCCGCGCGCATCAACGACGAGGGATGGGACACGAGCATCGCCCACTGGCTGCGCGGCAGCCGGCTCAACGCCGACGACTGCCTGTTCGTCTTCTCCGTCGGCGGCGGCAGCGAGGAGAAATCGATTTCGATGAATCTCGTCAACGCCGTACGCCTCGCGCGCGAAACCGGCGCCCGCGTGGTGGGCGTGGTCGGACGCGACGGGGGCTTCACCGCGCGTGAAGCCGATGCCTGCGTGATCGTGCCCACGGTCGACGCGGCGCTGGTCACCGCGCACACCGAGGCCTTCCAGGCCGTGGTCTGGCACATGCTCGTCTCGCACCCCGCGATCCAGACGGCGCCGATGAAATGGGAATCCACGAAATAAGACAACAATAGGTAGATATCACCCATGCCGACACCACTGACCATCAAGATATTCGCCGACGGCGCCGACCTGGCCGGAATGCTGGCGATGGCCGCGAATCCGTTGATCCAGGGACTCACCACCAATCCGACACTCATGCGGCAGGCGGGCGTGCGCGATTATCGCGGCTTCGCGAAGGAGGTGCTCGCGGGCATCACCGACAAGCCGATTTCCTTCGAGGTCTTTTCCGACGACTTCGACGAGATGGAGCGGCAGGCGACGGAAATCGCCTCGTGGGGATCGAATGTCAACGTGAAGATCCCGATCACGAACACCCGCGGGGAATCCGCCGCGCCGCTGGTCGCGCGACTCTCCGCCGCCGGTGTGAAGGTGAATGTGACCGCGATGATGACACGCGCGCAGGTGCGCTCCGTCGCCGCGTCGCTGTCCGCCGGCGCGGGCGGCTATGTCTCGGTGTTCGCCGGACGCATTGCCGACGCCGGTGTCGATCCCGTGCCCGTGATGCGTGAGATTGTCGAGGATCTGCAGGTCCTGCCCGGCGTCGAGTTGATCTGGGCGAGTCCCCGCGAAGTATTCAACATCATCCAGGCCGACGCGATCGGCTGTCACATCATCACCGTCACCAACGCACTGATCGCGAAGATGGCCACGTTCGGCAAGGATCTGGATCAATTTTCGCTCGAGACCGTGCGCATGTTCCACACCGACGCGCAGGCGGCGGGCTACACGCTTTGATGGACAAGAAGCGGACCATCATCGACTTCTTCGACCGCGCCGCGGCCACACGTGTGCGCGGCCGTCGGCGCTACCGGTATTATTACCGGTTGATGGAAAACTATCTCCGCTTCTACGTGCCCGCGGGTTCCTCGGTCCTGCTCGTCGGCTGCGGCACGGGCGAGATGCTCGACGCACTCGCGCCCGCGGTCGGCGTGGGCGTCGACATCAGTCCCCGCATGATCGACGAAGCCCGCCGGCAATTCCCGCAATACGAATTCCACGCCGGCGACATCGAATCGATGACCTTCGACCGCACCTTCGACGTGGTGATTTTCTCCGACGTCATCGGCTATCTCGACGACATCCAGGCCACCTTCGCGCGGCTGCGCGCCGTCTGCACGCCGAAGACCCGCGTGATGATCACGTACTTCAACATCTTCTGGCAATTCCCCCTGCTCGCGGCCGAGCGGATGCGGATGAAACTCCGCTCTCCCTATTTCGCGTGGCTGGACACCGAGGACATCGCGAACCTGCTCGGCCTCGCCGACTTCGACATCATCCGGAAGAACAAGAAAATCCTGTTTCCCATCTGGATTCCGTTGATTTCCTGGTTCTTCAACTTCATTCTTGCCAACCTGCCGCTCATCCGGCAGATGTGCCTGCTGGAAATCGTCTCCGCCCGTCTCAAACCGGAGGCGTTCTGTCTCGATGACGCAGACGCGGCGGCGCGTCCTTCCACCACCATCCTGATTCCCACGCGCAACGAGAAGGGCAACATCGCCGCGGCGCTCGAGCGCATTCCGCCATTCGGCGGCCATCAGGAAATCCTTTTCGTCGACGGACATTCCACCGACGGCACGCTCGCGGAAATCGAGGAACAGGCGCGGCGGCATCCGGCGATGGACATCCGCAGTTTCACGCAGGACGGTAAGGGGAAAGGCGACGCCGTGCGCAAGGGCTTCGCCAACGCGACGGGCGACATCCTGATGATTCTCGACGCCGACCTGACCGTGCCGCCCGAGGAGTTGCCGAAATTCTACGACGCCATTGTCGCGGGCAAGGGTGAATTCATCAACGGGTCGCGTCTCGTCTACCCGATGGAAGACCGCGCGATGCGTTTTCTCAATGTACTGGGAAACAAATTCTTCAGCATCGTCTTCACCTGGCTGCTCGACCAGCGTTTCAAGGATACCCTCTGCGGCACGAAAGTCCTGACGCGCGAGAACTACGAAAAAATCGCCGCGGGGCGCGCGTATTTCGGCGACTTCGATCCCTTCGGCGATTTCGACCTGATTTTCGGCGCCGCGAAGCTCAACCTGAAAATAACGGAGGTCCCCATCCGTTATCGTGAGCGCACCTACGGCACGACGAACATCAGCCGCTTCTCGCACGGCTGGATATTGTTGAAGATGTGCGCGTATGCGTATCGGAAGATCAAGATGATTTGATCGGGAATACCGCATGACCCGTTCGCATTTCATGGCCCTCCTTCTCCTCGCGCTCGCACTCGGCGCGGCCTCGTTTTTCCTGCATCAATCCGACTATCCGCTGACCTACGACGAGGGCGACTATTACACCGCGGTGGGGAAGGGATTCTGGACGAACTGGACCGACGCCGACGACCTCCCGCTCGGCGACTTCGTGTCCATGGGCATCGACGCCGTGCGCGATCCGGCCTCCCGGTCGCGGCTGTCCGACTACATCCGTTCGGCGGGCAGCACGATGTTCCACCGCCACTACCATCCCCCGCTCGCCTTCTATCCACCGATCGTGCTGGCGCCGCTGACGGCGTCCCTTCCCCTGCAATGGCAACTGCGGATCGCGCATCTGTTCTGGCTGCTGTTGTGGACCGGCGCGCTCGCGCTGCTCGGCTGGCGCTACGCGGAGGCGCGCACACCGGCCATCATTCTCGTTCCCGCCTCCGCCGCCTGGGCGATGGCCGTGGTCGGCTACAACATGCATCTGCCCTTCGGACTGCTCGCCTCGCTGTTTTTCCTCTGCTGGCACCTGTATGAAGAACACGGGCATGCGGGATTGCGGATTGCGGCACTGTTGTTCCTCGCCGCCACGCTCGCGACGGTGGAGTACGGCATGTTCGTCCTCTTCTTCATCCTCATCCGCGGCGCGCTCGCATTCTGGAAAAGCGGAGAGAAAACCCTTTTTCTCCGCCGCGCACTGTCCTCGGCGGGATGGGTCCTGCTCTTCCTCATGCTCCTTTGGCCCGCCGGCGTGTTCGGCCTCAACCTGCTCAAGAGCTGGACCTTCGTCATCTACATCGCGCTGTTCCGCCTCGGTGGCGAACCCGCCGCCTTCGCCGGATGGTGGACACTGCTCATCGAGAAGTGGAATGCCAACCCGCTCGAACTCCTCCTGCTGCTCGCGCTGCTTGGCGCCACACTGTATCGCTGGCGGCGGCTGCTCGTGCGCGGCAGCCTCTTCACCGCGACGGGACTGCTGCTCGCCCTGCTGTACTTGCAGGTCAATCCCGCCCTCGTCTACCGCTGGTATCTCTTCCCCGCCTTCGCGGTGGGCTTCCTGCTGTTGGGACACGTGGTGCTGGTCCGGGAAAACCGCGACTCCTCGCGGACCAGGGACATCGGTGACCACGGCGATGAAGGCCATGGCGATGAAAGCCGCGGCGATGTCAGCGTCGAACGCAACGGTGAACGCGGGCGCGCGATCATGCGCACGCCAGCGCCGCATGCAGCCGTGACGGGAAGGCGGACCCTCGTCTTCGCGGGGGTCGGGGTGTTGATGTTCGTGGCGGCGTGGTGGCTGGTGCCGGAGCCGGATTACTCGTCCCTGAAGGAATTACACCGCGTCGTCAACGCAGCGCGGCCATCGGCGCTGGTCATTCCCCGCAGCGCGTTGCCGCAGCTCAGACACTATCATCCCGGCGCCGCGATCCGCAGCTATCACGACACCGCCTATCCGGAGATGTCCCTCACCGACAGCATTCCCCTCTGGCGCGCGCGCGGCTTCGTGCTCATCCCGCGCAGCATCGACAGCAGCGGCCTCCGTCCCGACGGCCACACCACCGAGTTCTGGTACTTCCTCCCGCGGACAAATTCCCCGAAGCAACCCCGTCCCAGCCCGTAGCCCCGTAGCCCCGTAGCCCCGTAGCCCCGTAGCCCCGTAGCCCCGTAGCCCCGTAGCCCCGTAGGCCCGTAGCCCCGTAGGCCCGTAGCCCCGTAGGCCCGTAGCCCCGTAGGCCCGTAGCCCCGTAGGCCCGTAGCCCCGTAGGCCCGTAGCCCCGTAGGCCCGTAGCCCCGTAG
>JAVFAS010000032.1:17873-20608 GCA_034002405.1 Bacteroidota bacterium
CCCGTAGCCCCGTAGGCCCGTAGCCCCGTAGGCCCGTAGCCCCGTAGGCCCGTAGCCCCGTAGGCCCGTAGCCCCGTAGGCCCGTAGCCCCGTAGGCCCGTAGCCCCGTAGGCCCGTAGCCCCGTAGCCCCGTAGGCCCGTATGGGCGAACCAACACCGCCGATGGCTACTCGCGTTCGTACCGCTCGGTCTGCGTTGATCCGCAGGGTCGTTGGTCCTTGTATCCGGTTCGCCCTTGTTCTCCACGCCCTCGTCCCAGCACTCGCTTCGCCCTTGTTCCCCAGCCGCTTCGCCCTCGTTCCCGCTTCGCCCTCGTTCCCGCTTCGCCCTTGTTCCCCAGCCGCTTCGCCCTTGTTCCCCAGCCGTTCGCCCTCGTTCCCGCTTCGCCCTTGTTCCCCAGCCGCTTCGCCCTCGTTCCCCACGCGGGCGATCATCCCCCGATCTTGAACATTTTCTTCATATATCGCCGGATCAAAAACGACCGGCGCGCGGCATTGGTGCGGGCATAGATGGTGTTGACGACATCGCCGCGGTCGGATGCCGCGGTGGAGGCGTCCGGTTTCTTGCGCGCCCAGGCCCAGGTGCCGTCGAATTCGAAGCTGTCGTAGTCGGGGTGCGGCACGACCAGCAGGTTGAAGATCTTTTCCACATGCGCGACCTCGCGCTCCTCCTCCGGCATCGCATCCACCCATTCCTCCCCCGCGCTGACCGAGGGCGTCCAGATCACATCGTCGAAGAGCACCCATCCGCCCGGACGCAGCAGGCGGTCGGCGAGCAGGAAACTGAATCCGTCGGAATCCCAGGTGTGTCCCCCGTCGATGAAGATGAAGTCGAACAGCGGCGTGGTCACGCCGTTTTCGGTTTGCTCCTCGAGCAGCTTCATCAATTCCCAGGTGTAGCTGCGCGGGACGAAACGCGGTTCGACGAACGCGGACAGCCCCATTTTCTCTAAAAGGGTAATGATATCCGGGTTGCGTTTTTTCGCGACGAGACTGTCGATGGTCAGAATCGATCCGCCGCCATTCTCCTGCAGTGCCGCGGCCATGTAGCAGGTGGACACCCCGTGGGCGAATCCGAGTTCGAGAATGCGCTGGGGCGCGCGCGCGCGCACGAATTCGTAGATCAGCGTTCCCCGTTCGGGGGGCATGTGCGGGACGTTTCGCAGGATTGTTACGGCATCATCGAAGAGCATCGGGGGGTCCGGTGAGAATACAACATCCCGAAATATACCGATCGGGGGATCACGGGACAATCTCGCGCCTCGCTTACCCCTTTCGCGTCAGCCGTTTTATGGCTAATTTGTTGGGTTATCAACAATCGGGACCACACGCGCCCGTGCTATCACGCAGGACGGAAACAATCATTCTTCTCATGCTCGACGGGTTGATGATCAACCTGGGATGGACGCTGTACTATTATTTCCGCGTCCGCTCCGAGCTCTTCGTCAACGCCATCGAACCGATGTTCTGGGCACCGATGCTGGCGATCAGCATGTTCTGGTTGCTGCTCTTCACCTTTTCGGGATTGTATCGTCCGTGGTACGCGGAGTCCCGGTTCGATGAACTGGTCACGCTGTTCAAGTCCATCACCGCCGGCGTGGTGTTGCTGTTCTTCCTCATCTTCATCGACGACACCATCAGCGAGGATCCCGCCACCTCGCGCCTGCTCATTCTCGCGTACTGGCTCATCCTCCTCACGCTGCTCGGTTTCGGCCGACTCGCCTACCGCACGGTGCTCAAGCGGCTCACGCTTGGGGGCGTGCTCAAGCGCAGTACGATTATCGTGGGCTCGTTCCAGCAGTCCCGCGAACTCTACGACCAGGTGCTCGAATACCCGCTGCTCGGTCTCGATGTGATCGGATACATCTCCACCGAACCGTTCACCGCGCGGACGCGCGTGCCGCATCTCGGGACCACCGACGACCTCGAGACCGTGCTGCGCGAGCGGAACGTGCAGGAAGTGCTCGTCGCCTTGCCAAGCTCGGAACACGACGTGTTGGTCGACATCATCGGGAAATGTTCCGGCTCGAATGTGAAAGTGAAAATCCGACCCGACATGTACGACATCATTTCTGGACAGGCGCGCACGAACCAGATCTACGGCTTCCCGCTCATCGAGATCACCCCGCAGCTCATGCAGCCGTGGGAGCGTATCGTCAAGCGGTTGATGGATATCGTCGTGTCGTTGGTCATCCTCACCCTGGGATTGCCGTTCTGGCTGTTGATCGCGATCGCGATCAAGCTCACGTCGAAGGGACCCGTGTTCTACACGCAGGAGCGCGTCGGAAAGAATGGGCAGGTGTTTCGCATGGTGAAATTCCGTTCGATGTTCACCGACGCCGAGGCGCATTCGGGTCCCCGCTGGGCGGACAAGGATGACCCCCGCGTCACCCCCATCGGCCGCATTCTCCGTCGCATGCATCTCGACGAAGTACCGCAGTTCCTCAACATCCTCGAAGGATCGATGAGCCTGATCGGTCCACGTCCCGAGCGGCCGTTCTTCGTCGAGCAGTTCGTCAAGGAAATCCCGCTCTACCGCCGCCGCCTCAACGTACGTCCCGGTCTCACCGGCTGGGCGCAGGTCAAGCACCGCTACGACGCATCGATGGAGGATGTGCGGCAGAAGCTGCGCTTCGACCTCTATTATATCGAGAACATGTCCCTGCGCATGGACATCAAAATTTTAATCCACACCTTCTTCCGCATGATCATGGGAAGAGGCCAGGCGTAGGGGCG
>JAVFAS010000032.1:20708-32450 GCA_034002405.1 Bacteroidota bacterium
GGTTCGCCCGTACGGCGGTCGGCGGAGGAAGACGGAAAGAATAGTGTGAGAAAAATAATTCGTCCATATCGTTTCGAGATCGTGGTGCTGGCGCTGGCGGCGCTGCTGCGCGTGGGCGCGATCGCGGTGTATGGTGATTTCACGCAGCCGCAGCTGTATGAATACGGCGGCATCGCGCGGCATGTGCTCGCGGGCCATGGCTATGCGCAGGTTTTTCCCATCCTCCATCCCGACTACGGCATCGCGCCGCGGACGTGGGACGCGGCGACACCCACGGCGTTCACCATGCCCGGCTATCCGCTGATCATGACGGCGGTGCTGGGCATTCTCGGCGACAATGGCGCGGCGTATGCGACGCTGTATGCGCTGAACCTCCTCGTCGCGTTGCTGTCGCTTTTCGAACTTTATATTCTTACAGCATATCTGCTGTCGAAACCGGCAGCAAGAATCGCGCTGGTGCTGGCCGCGGTGTTCCCGCCTCTGGTCGCGGCCACGGCCACGTTCGGCGGCACGGTGTGGACGCATCTGATCATGCTCGCCGCGCTGCTGCTGGTGACGCGCGCGGCCTCCGGCGTCCGTCGCGACGAGCGAGCGCACGGCGGCGCATCCCGCGGGGCATTCCTGCTCGCGGGCCTGGTCTCGGGTCTGTGGATAGTCTTTCGCGGGGAGGCCCTGGGTGTCGTGCTTCTGCTCGCGCTGTGGATGTGGTGGAAACAGGAGATTACGCTCCGGAATGTCGTGGTCTATCTCGGCGCCGCCCTGCTCGTCCTGCTCCCGTGGAGTCTGCGCAATTCGCTGGTGTTCGACCGCGTGGTGCCGCTGACCACGAATTTCTGGCTCAACGCCTGGCGCGGCAATCATGAGGGCACGACCGGCGGAGCGTTCAAGCCCGAAGGCGGATCGAACTGGCTCACGCCCGCGATCCGCGCCGAGATCGAGCGCCTCCCGCACACACCGGATTACGAGCTGCGGGTCATGGACATCTACCGCGCACGGACGATGGATTTCCTCCGCACGCAGCCAGCCGCGGTCGCGCGGCTGTATGCGCGGAAGATCGCCATGTTCCTGAGCGTCGACTGGTCCGACCGCCGCGCGCGGCATCCGTTGCTCCTGTACCCGCAGCTGCTGCTCGTGCTGGCCGCCGCCGCGGGAGGCGTGCTGCTGTCCCGACGACGGCGCTTCCCCGTCCCGATCGGCCTCGCAATCGCCGTCACGGGACTCTCCGTTGCCGCGCTGCACATCGAGACGCGGTACATATTGATGATGGGGATTTTGTACATTGTCCTCGCCGCCGCCGCGCTGGAGGCGGCGTGGACACGCCTGTTCCCGCGACGCGGTGCGTCGTCCGCCGAATGAACGCGTCTCCGTCCACCCCCAACCGTCCCCATTCATTCGCCAGACCGTCGCCCATGTCCGAGCATCCTCTCCGTTTCTCCTTTTCTTTCGCCGCCATCGCGGCATGCCTGTTCCTGTTGCTGCTTCCGGCGCCGGCGCTGTCCCAGGCCGAGCACGTCGAAGTCGGTCACCCGGTGTACCACTTCCTGCATCGCATGCAGCTCCGGGGCGTTCTGCCCCGTTTCTCGCGCAGCATGCTGCCGCTCGAACGCAAGGAAGTGACCGCGCTGTTGCGCGAACTGGCCACGGCGGAGGCGACATTCACCCGTGCGGAGCACGCGCTGCGTGCGCGTTTCATGGACGAATTCGTGGCCGAGGCGGACGGCACGCAGGATGCGGTCGAACTCTTCGGTACCGCGTTCGGCGACCTGCCCGCACGGACCTTCAGCGATCGCGAGAAATTCCTGCATTTCTGGCGTTCGCCGGATGGAGAAAGCCATTTCGCGGCGGAATTCCTTGCCTCGATGGAATACCGCGCCCTGTTCGATCCCGACGGAGCGGCGAATGTCACGCTGGCGCAGATGGGGGGACGCTTCCGCGGCACGCTCGGCGGTGTGCTTGGTTTCAGCCTGCGCGCGACCAACGGCACGGCGATCGGGACCCGCGCGCTCGCGATGCGCGACCAGCAGCTGCGGCGCAATTTCAATTTCGCCGATCTCGACAAGGACTTTTTCGACTTCTCCGAGGCCTGGCTCGGCGCAACGTGGAGCTGGGGCAGCGCGGGCATCGGCCGCGAAAAACGGACCATGGGGTCGGGCATCTCGAATCAAATCCTCCTCAGCACGAACGCGGAGCCGTTCGACGCGTTGCAGTTTTCCGCGCACGCGGGCGCGCTGCGTTTTCATTTCATCCACGGCTTCCTGCTTTCGTCCATGGAACGGCTCGCGGACGGGCATCCCTACTACGACAGCAAATACGTCGCCATCCATCGCGCCGAGGCCGACATCGCACGCGCGGTGCGGCTTGGTGTGTTTGAAAGCGTGATCTACTCCTCGCGCGAGGTCGATCCCTCCTATCTCAATCCGGTGAATTTCTACAAGTCCGCCGAACACGCCGGCGGCGACCGCGACAATCCGATGCTGGGCATCGATCTCGCCACGCTGTTCATTCCCGGCTGGCAACTCTATGGAAGCTGGTTAATCGACGATGTCGACTTCTCGCGGTTGGGCGAGGACTGGTGGGGAAACAAATTCCTCTGGCAGGGCGGCGTGATGAGTGCCTCGTTGCTGCCGAATACCGATCTGACCATCGAATACACCCGCATCGATCCGTATGTGTACACCCACCGTTACGGCGCGAACCAGTACGCCCATGATGGCAACGCACTGGGCGTGGAATTGGCGCCGAACAGTGACGAGTGGTATGTCGGAATCCGGCACTGGTTTGGCGCCGAACTCTGGCTGCAGCTCGACTGGCATCACCGCCGGCACGGACGCAACGAACTCGCCGCCGACGGCAGCGTACTGGTCAATCATGGCGCGGACATTCACGAATCCTTGAATTACGAGCGCGATTCGGAGACCGCCCCCTTCCTCGACGGTCCCCGCGACAACACCGACATGTTCACCGCCACCCTCCGCTGGGAGCCCTGGCGCAACATCATCTTCCAGGCCGCCTATCGCTACCGCGACCTTCGTTCCGTCCTCGACGGCCCCCGGCGCGACCACTTCCTCTCCACCGGACTCTTCCTCGAATACTGACCCACCAACGAACGCACGGAGTGCCAACGCGTCGCGCAGTGCCAACGCGTCGCGCGGTGTCACTGGTCATTCCGATTATCATGGATTCCCACGGAAATAGTGGTAAATTGCGTATTCGGTGTATTCTACACAGACGCGAATGCACTTTTCCCGCACCGATACAGAGGATTTGAGATGACTGGATTTTCACAGCTTCGCTGGATGCAGGTGGTGACCGCGGGCGCGGTCATGGCGATCGTGATCGCCGTGATGCCCGGGACCCCGACGAGCTGGGATCACGTGTTTTCCACCATGGCACAGAAGCAGCATGCGCGCATCCTGACGTACCAGGGTGCCGAAAAACATGTCCCGGCGATCGAATTTTATTACATGTCGCGGAAGTACGGCAATCCCGACATCAACGTCGAGATGTTGCGCTACGAGGCGCAGTTGGAAGTGGAGTCGCGGCTGGGCAAGGGAATGGATAAAACCGCCCTGAGCAGTCAGTGGACATCGATCGGTCCGGCCAATACCGCCGGCCGCGTCCGTGCGATCGCATTTCGACCCGACAACCCCAGCGTCGTCTACGCCGGTGGCGCGAGCGGCGGGGTGTTCAAATCCGAGCAGGGTGGCACCGGCGGCAGCTGGCGACCGGTGATGGATTTCGCGGATGCGATTCCCGTCGGCGCGATCGCCGTCGATCCGAATAATCCGGATGTCGTGTATGCCGGCACGGGCGAACCGACGATGGAACTCGTGAAGTCCTACGGCGCGCCGTCCTACAGTGGCGTGGGCGTGATGAAATCCATCGACGCAGGGGAAACCTGGCGCCGCATGCCCTGGCCGACGAACAGCAGTGCCGTGCATACCATCATCATCGATCCGCGCAATTCGAACGTCGTGTTCGTCGCGGCGCGTGACGGCTTGTATCGCAGCCCGGATGGTGGTGAGTCCTGGACGAAAGTCCAGTCCGGCATCATCACCGATGTGGCGTTCCGCCCCGACAATCCCGACATCATTTTCGCCGCGGTCGGCAATGACAATGGCACGAGCATCAACGGCATCTACCGCTCCACCAACGGTGGACAGCGCTTCTCCTTCAACAAGGTGGCGACGAACTGGCCGCAGCCCGATTCGACGGGACGCGTGAAATTCGCCACCACACCCGCGAATCCGAATCTGCTGCTGGCTTTCGTGCTCCGCGGACGCAATGTCGCCAACGGCGACAGCGATTTTCTCGCGATGATGCGCACCACCAACAACGGCGACAACTGGGAACGTGTCACGAGCAACCTTCCTGCCGCCTACACGGCGGGACAGGGTTTCTACAATCTCTGCGCCGCGATCTCTCCGGTGGACGCGAACATCGTGGTGACGGGTGGCTTCGAAGTCTACAAATCCACCACCGGCGGTGCGAGTTGGGCACGCGTCACCAATGGCAATTCCCCGGTACATGTCGACCAGCACGTGCTGGAATTCACCAAGGACGGAAAATACCTCTACCTCGGAAACGACGGCGGGGTGTACCGCAGCGTGAGCGCGGGTTCGTCCTGGACGCCACTCGGCGACAATCTCGAGACCATTCAGTTCTATACCCTCGCCTATGACCCGAACGACGCCGAACGTTTCTACGGTGGCGCGCAGGATCACGGCGTGTTCCAGACCTTCAATGTGAACGCGAAGAACTGGCGCCTGCGCCGCGGCGGCGACGGCGGCTATGTGCTCGTCGATCCGTCCCGTTCAAATGTGCTGTATTCCCGCGTGATGGTCGAAGGCGGCGCGATCGCCGTGCCCGCACGCAGCGTGGACGGCGGCCAGACCTGGACGCGCCTCGATCGGGGCTTTGGCTCGATCGAACCCGACCGCTTCAACTGGCTGACCCCGATGATCCTGTCCCCGAACGACAACACACGCATCTACACCGCGACGCAGTTCGTCTACACCGCCAAACCCGCCGACAGCGGGAATCCGACCTGGCTGGCGCTGGGCGGCGATGTCACCGGACGCAGTTCCTACGCCTACTCGGTGGTCTCGACCATGGACATCTGCGAAGCGAATCCGACCTGGATGTACATCGGCTGCGGTGATGGAACGGTGCAGTACACGGATGTCATCAACGGGGGCGACGTCGAGTGGTTCAACATCACGGCGGGACTTCCCAACCGCTGGGTCACTCGCGTGCGCGTCGACCGCCGCAATCCGGAAATCGCCTACGTCACCTTCTCCGGCTACGGCACGGGCCATGTCTACAAGACCACGGATAAAGGCGCGAATTGGACAAACATCTCCGGTAATTTGCCTGACATTCCCGTCAACAGCATGACCATTTCGCGCACCGACCCCGACAACGTGCTCTACCTCGCCACCGATCTCGGCGTGTGGTACACGCGCGATGCCGGTCAGAGCTGGAACCGTTTCGGCGATGGTCTGCCGAATGTCGTGGTCTATGACATCGATATCGACAACCGCGGACGCCTGATCGCCGCCACGCACGGTCGCGGCATGTGGATCACCGATGCCGCGCTGAACGTGGACACCGCGCCGTCGGCCGCGACAAGCTTCGCGGTGCTGCGCAATTATCCGAATCCCTTCTCCGCCGCGACGGGCACGCGCCTGCGTTTCACGCTGGACGCGCCGGCATCGATCACGCTGCGCCTGTACGACGCCACCGGCCGACTGGTCCGCACCCTCGCGGAGGGACGCCATGACGCCGGCGACCATACCATCGACGTCTCCGCCGCCTCGCTGCGCCACGGCGTGTATTTCTGCACGCTCGGCAATGGTCAAGAGACCGTCACGCAAAAGATGGTGGTGATGAAGTAGTCGATCGAAAACGGGAAGGTCCCCAAAATAAGACAGGGCATCCGGAATCGGGTGCCCTGTTTCGTTTGCTGGTGAGAACGCGAACGTCCTCGAACTCCGTGCGCTCCGTGCTTACAGCCGTCGCCGCCGTCGGCCGCCGCCGTTGCTTTGGAGACTGACAGAGGCGCGTTCGAGATTCATCGCGTCGATGGCCATGAGCAGTTCGCGATTGCTGCGGAAGCGGCGGAGATATTCGATCAGTCCCTGCATGGCCTCGCGATTCCCCCCTTCGAGCAACGCGCGGCGCAGTTTGAAATGCATGTCGGTATCCTCGCCGAGCAGGAGTTCCTCGCGCCGGGTCCCCGAGAGCTGGATATTGATGGCGGGGAAAATGCGCAGGTCGGCGAGTTCACGATCGAGCACGATTTCGCTGTTGCCCGTTCCCTTGAATTCCTGGAAGATCAATTCGTCCATCTGCGACCCGGTGTCGACGAGAATCGTCGCGATGATGGTGAGGGACCCGCCATGTTCGATATTGCGCGAGGCGCCGAAAATCTTTTTCGGGATTTCGAGCGCACGGGCGTCGATACCACCGGACATGATGCGGCCGCTTCCCTTGGTGCCGGCGTTGAACGCGCGTCCGAGACGCGTAAGCGAGTCGAGGAGAATGACGATGTCCTTCCCCACCTCGGCCTGGCGCTTGGCATACTCGAGCGTGAGTCGTGCGATGCGCGCATGTGAATGGAAATCGCGGTCATTGCTTGACGCGAAGACCTTGCCGCGCACACTGCGTTCCATTTCGGTGACTTCTTCCGGACGTTCGTCGACGAGCAGCACCAGCAGTTCGAGATCGCGGTGATTCCGGGTGATGGCTTCCGCGATTTTCTGCATGAGAATGGTCTTGCCCGACCGTGGCGGGGAGACAATCAGCGCACGCTGGCCGCGTCCGATGGGGGAGATCAGATCCACCACGCGCGTGGTGATATCCGACGTCTCGAGATTGATGCGCTGATCGGGCGCGATGGCCGTCTGACGCGTCAGCTCGGGGACACTCTTGTATTGATTGGGGGGCACGCCGTTAATGTCATGAAGGGTTCCCACCTGCCACTGGCCGTTCTTCTCGCGCGCCACGCCCGTGACAAGACAACCGTCGCGCAGCCCGATTTCATTCACCATGCTCGCCGGCACGTAAATGTCCTTGCTGTCGCGGTAAAACTCCTTCGTGATCTTGCGGACGAACCCGTAGCCCTTCGGCTCGAGCTCGAACACCCCGCTGAATTCCATGGTCTTCATTCTTCCCAGAAATAATACGAAACGGAATTGCCCCTTTGGGGGGCAATCGCAATATACCATAAAAAAAGGCGAGGAACCAGTTTTTTTGTCGTCCGAAAGAAAGAACATGACAGCGGCAGGGCCGGGCTCGTGCTCGCGTCCGTCCGCGCCACCGAGGCAGTGTTATCATCGCACATCGCGTGGGACGATTCTTACCCGGCGTTCTCGATCCGATAGCTGTGCGTCAGTGTCATCGCTTTTGTGAACATCGCCGTCACGCCGCAATACTTCGTCTCGGAAAGCTCGATCGCTCGCTCGACATCCTTCGCCTCGATACCCGTGCCACGAAACACATATTCGACATGCATGCTTGAAAATACCTTCGGATGTTCCTCGGTCTCCTCCGCAGTGACTTCGACATCAAATCCTTCGAGCGCAACCCGTTTCTTCGCGAGGATGGACGCGACATCACTGCCCGTGCATCCCGCCAACGAGAGCAACAGCAGTTCCTTCGGACGAATGGCTGCATCCTTCCCGCCAAAACCTTCCGGCCCGTCCATCATCACCCAGTGCTTCGAATCCGTCTGTCCCGCGAACGTAATCGCGTTTTTCCCCACCTGCGTCACGAATGCTTTTTTCGTCGCCATGATTTTCCTTTCACAAATGAAAAACATAACCGTTCAAATACGATGCACCACCCCCCACCCAAGGTTCCGCCCCAGCGGACCACGGCGCCGAAGGCCCCAACGCAGCCGCGCGCAGCGCGGCCATCGCGGACGCGCGCAGCGCGGCCATTGCGCCATAAACGTGGACCGCCGCAAGGGGGGTCTGCTTGCGGCGGCTTGAGGTTCAAATCCTCAGGAGAAAAGCTGAAGAGGTAGCTACACCACTGGGGGAGCGGTGCAGAAGGGGATCGCGAGGTAAGTGCCCACCGAAGTGGACATGCGATTCGAGTGTGAGCCCCCTGTGTCAACGCAGGTAGGGTTAGATTTAGAGAGAGGAGGTTTCATCTTCATATGGAAAAAATAATCTCTTCATCCGAAAAAAACAACATCCAAATGATCCGCTCATGAACCGCATCGGCTGCGTTTTCTCAAACAGTGGAATATCAACAGGTTAGAGGAGAAAAACCACGCAAGAATTATTCCGGTCCGGGGCATTGCCCTGTCAACCCGACCCGACGATGTGCAATCGATTGCATAGTTATTGTCGAGAACCTTTTGGAATCATTGATTTCGCTATGCAGGGCGCTGCATGGTGCGCGATCCCGATTTGAACGGAATGGGCGCTCTGCATTTCCCTGCATAACGTATCTCCTCGCATCACGTATCTCCCCGCGTCGTGTATCTCCCCGCGTCGTGTATCTCCCTGCATCACGTATTTCCCCGCATGATGCGACCGGAGGATCAGAACGTTGTTCCGAAATTCAGCGCGATGTAAAAACCGTTGGCGTTGGCGAGGGGACTTGGTTTTGCCTGCCCTGGATTGTCGGGATCCGGAACGATGACGCTGGAGACTCCGGACGGAACGGGAATCATCATGTAGCGGATGTCGAGTCCGAAAATCGACGAGCGATCGAAGCCGAAGCGCGCACCGGCGCCGACAAAGCCGCCGTATGTGTATTTGGACGTACCGCCGCCAAAGAAACTGGAGAAGACATCCCCGCTCACGGGAGTGACGTACAGCAGCACCGGACCCGCGCCGGCGCTGAGATACGGCCGGAAATTCTCGACGATGTCGTCCTTGAACAGCCGGTATTGCAGACCGAGAAAGAGCGGCACACGGAAGATGTAATGTGTCTTGTTCGGCGACACCTGTCCGAAATATGGATCGTAATAGTCGCGCTGATTGCCGTCCTTCGCCTCGCTCAAGCTCAGATCGGCGAAGACGGTCACGAGATCATCGAAGGTGTATCCGTAGAAGAATCCGAGACCGAAGCCGTCGGTCCCGATCATCAGATCTCCACCCCAACTGTGCGCGCGCGGTGCGAGATCATCTTCCGTCAGGATCGCATCATCATTGCTTTTGGGATCCGTGAAAATGATCCGGCCGCCTTTTTCCTCCTGCGCCGAGACGAGCACGGGGAAGAGAAGCAGCAGCACGAGACCCGCTTGCAATGCACGAACCATCATTTCAACACTCCTGGACTTTCTCTCAAGATAGGACCATGCCCCGGAGCAGACAAGGCCGAATTCCATCACCTCGCTGATCCGGTGGCGCTATTGCCGCGGGGCGCTATTGCCGCGGGGATGGTCCCGCCATGACTGCGGGATCGCCATGATGGCGGTGCATCAGGGAAGAATGCACAGCGCCGTGCCGCGGCGTTCCTTTCCAACAACAAGCATGGCGAAATACATTCCCGGGCGAAGGCTCGTGATGTCGAGCGTCTGCGTGTGCCGTCCCGGCCCGGTCGCGACCGCGCGATGCATGATCGTCCGCCCGAGCAGATCAGTGAGCAGGATCCTGCCGTCGCGATGTTCCCGTGTGAGTTCGTACGCGACGGTCAGCACACCCGCCGAGGCCCGCGGCGGTTGCGGATAGAGTGCGAGGGATGCAATCGCGGGCATGGCGAGGGGATCAACGGCGGAGACCTCCGTGCTGACGCGATCGAGCGCAGCGATCACCTGCACGGGCGAGGCGGCGGCGTCGTGATAGCCGCGCAGGCGGCGGATCTCCGGCGTGTCATGCCGTGCGAGATTGGTGATGAATTCGGGCTTGATACTCTGATAGCACAATTCCATGCGCACGGTGTATGGACGTGGCGCCGCGGGATCGATGGCGATGCGGTAATGGACGCGATCGCTTCCCGCGAATGCCACGCCATCCACGACCTGATAATCCGTATCCTCGCCCACACCGACAACCCCGATCGTGTCGCTGACCGCGGCGAGTCTGGCGAAGCCCCGGGGCGGGATGCGGTTGTCCTTGAGATAGCGCGCGGCATGCAACAGGCGCTCGGTCGGATTGCCGTCGACGTCCCCCATCACGGCTTCCCACACCGGCACCTCTCCCGCCGCGGCGATTTCCTCGCGGTGCGGTTCGAAGGGTGCATCGACATCGGGCACGATGCCTTCCGCGCTCCACGCGCCGGATTCAAACACCACGGCATTCGCGGCGTCGCGCACGGTCACATGCAGCCAGGCGCGCCGGCTCGGATAGCCGGTCGGAAATTTGTGTCCGGTCAGATTTTGTACTTCGACGGAAAACTCGAGCGTCGCGCCGTGGTCGAGGGCGACGGGAGCGGTCAGCGCGACCGTGTTCCGCGTGAGCTGTGCCTGCGTGCGCGCGATGGTGCTGTCGAAATGCATATCCTCCGCGGTGGCACCGATTTCAAGCGCATGGGTTTTCATGATCTCGAGCATGAAGACATTGCCACCGGCGAAATGATGTTTGAACACCGGACGCCGCTGCGGCGCGGTTTGCGGCATGGTGGAAATGCGCATCGCTTCATCGAGCACCGGCATGTGGCAGCTCTGACAGCGGATGCCGAGGGCGGGATAGGCGCTCGCCTTCCATTCGAGATATGGCGTCTGCTCGGGGAACTCCCCGGCGATCTGTCCCTGACCGTCGAGAAAGGGCGTGAACAGCGTATGGCAGGTAGCGCAGTGCTCGGCTTGCTCGATATGCGCCGAATGCACGGGCTCGAAGCCGGAGATGTTCTTCATCGGCTGAATGAGCGGGTTCTGGTAAGGACCAAATGTGACGCGGGTGGAGGAAATGGCGTAACCGCCGGAGAAACTTTCCGCCGTGCCGAAATTGTCACCGGTGACCTGATGGCAGAGCGTGCAGCTCACCGCGTCCATCGCCAGCGCGTTGCCGCGGGCCTCGTCAAGGGAATACGACGGAGCGCCATTCGCGTGCGCCTCCTCGTGTCCCATCGGCGTGTGACAGTTCGTGCATTTGTCCTCGATCACGGCGCGCAGTTCCGGATGATCCATGACCTCGGCCGAGACGGCCGCCTGCCAGTAGGGATCACGCGCGGCGTTCGCCATCATCGTCGACCGCCAGTCCGTCGGCGGCGCCACATCCTCGCCACGGCTGCTGATGTTCGCGCCATTCCCCATGGCATGACACATCTGGCAATTGCCGGCACCGCTGAACATGGTCGATCGGTCCATGGTGAGTGCGCGCTGGGCGTGCGCGGTGAAGGAAAGTAGACACGGCAGGAGGAGGACGGGCAGGATGCGGTGCATGACGGCTCCGGTGCTTCGGGGGTTTTGGGGGTGGGACGCATGTATCGGATATCCGAGTACGGATATCTAAAGAAAAATCGAGACAAAAATCATCCGGAATCGTGAACTCGGCGGGAAAAATTCACGTTATCGAATGATCCCCCACCACGGACACGAAGTCATGGTCGACCGCTGCATTTGTTTTTCCAAAACCTTCGCCGAACTCAAGGAGATCGCCCTGCGGCATCGCGCCGACACCGTCACGGCCCTGCAAGGAAAAACGGAGTTTGGCCTCCGCTGCGGTCTGTGCAAACCCTATGTCGCGCGCATGCTGGACACCGGCCAGACCGAGTTCGCGCCGGTGCGCAGCAGCAACACGCACCCGATCGAGATGCTCGACGCGATGGAAACCGGCGAGCAGG
>JAVFAS010000032.1:32550-38674 GCA_034002405.1 Bacteroidota bacterium
CGCTGCGGTCTGTGCAAACCCTATGTCGCGCGCATGCTGGACACCGGCCAGACCGAGTTCGCGCCGGTGCGCAGCAGCAACACGCACCCGATCGAGATGCTCGACGCGATGGAAACCGGCGAGCAGGGGGAATACACGCCGTAGCCACGGCCGGTCCCCTCACGACGATCCCGCGATGGAATGCGATCCCGCGATGGAATGCGATGCCACCGGGGGGTGGAATCAAAACACCACGATATGTTCGTTCTGCCGGCGGGGGTCGTCGGGAAGCATCCCGTACATGTGCCGATGGAGGAAAGCGCGGATATCGCGTGTTTCATCGCTGCTGACGCGATGGGCGGTGTCGTATTCATGGTACTCGACGTCATACCCCATCGCGGTGAGCACCCGATGGTTCTCGCGTCCGATCTCGATGCCGAGGATCTGGTCGCGCGTCCCGTGCGCGAGAAATACCGGAATGCGTCGGTTCGCCTCATGCGCCTCGGCGGCGAGACGTTCGGGATGGACCACATAGCCCGACAGCGCGACCACGCCACCGAGTCGGACGGGATGCCGCAGCGCCATGTCGACGGCCATGACCGCGCCCTGGGAGAATCCCACGAGAAAGACATTTTCCGGCGCCACGCCGTCGTCGATCTGCGCGGCGACGAGATCGCTGATCAGGTCGCGGCTCCGCTGGATCTCCGCCATGTCGCGTCGTTCGTTGTCGTACCACCAGTGCACGTCGGGTGCGGAGGGCACGGCATAGGTCGCGGACGGCAGCACCCAGCGGGTGTGCAGAAAGCCCATTTGCCGCACGAAGGGAAAGAACGCATACTTGTTCGCGTTGCGTCCGTGCAAGCCGATCATCGCATGGTCGGCACGGTCGAGATTCTCGGGGAACGTCAAGTAATCGAGTTTCATATCTTGTTATCCGGATATATCGCAGGCGCGCGCGCGTCGCGACGCACGTTCCTGCCGGGCATGTCGTCAGGCGTACCGGGCGGCATGCCGCGCGCGTGGCCGTTCGGGTGCGTCAGGCATTCCACCCCTTGACGCGCGCCCAGTCGCGGAATTCCTCGTTGAGCTGTTCAAAGCTGTCGATGGCGAAGAGGATGGGCTGCAGATGCCACACCTCGTAGTCCTGCGCGCCCAGACGATCGGGCGCGAAGGGAATCACCTCCACCGCGTCGGAGAGTGAATGCAGCACTTCCTTTGGTGATGACAGAATCCCCGCGCCGTAAATGCGCCGTCCTTCGGGCGTGTTGATGAGGCCGAATTCGACGGTGAACCAGTAGAAACGCTCCAGCGCACGGATGTCCTTCGGATCACGCACGCGCAGATAGGTTTGCGCGAAGGACTGGAAAAAGCGGCAGAAAAACGGATTGGTGAGCGTCGGCATATGACCGAAGATGTCGTGGAAGCAGTCCGGTGCCGGGGTGTACTCGATTTCCTCCGGCTGGCGGATGTAATCGGTCGAGGGGAAATGCGCCCGCGCCATGAAGCCGAGGAAGTCGTTGGTATCGAGTAGTCCCGGAATGCGCGCGATGCGCCACCCGACCATTTCGTCGAGCTTCACACTGATGTCGCGCAGCCCGGGAATGCGATCCGCGCCGAGTCCGAGCAGCCGCGCCCCTTCGAGGTACTCGGCACAGGCGCGACCGGGGAGTTCGCGCGCCTGGCGCTCGTAGAGCGTGCGCCAGGTCTGGTGATCGTGCGCTGGATAGTCGGGATATTCGATCGCCTCATGCTCGGGCACGGGACCCTCGAGTGTGATCGGAATGCAGCGCGGATCGACATCTGCCTGCTCGGCATACGCTGCGTAGGCGGACCGCGAGAAATCCTCTTCCTCGCCCTGTATCGGTCGTTGGTCTTCCATGGGCATTTCCTCCATCGGACTCGGGAATTCGGTGTCGGTTGTATTGGAGGGAATATAGTAAATTATTACGGGGGAGGCAGTTGGCTTTTGGCTTTTGGCTTTTGGCTTTTGGCTTTTGGCCAACGACCAACGGCCCTATCACGTCCTGAACACCACCGAACGAGCGTCACCATGAGCACCATCTCGATCAACTCCGAAATCGGCCGCCTTCGCAAGGTCATCCTGCATCAACCCGGAACGGAGATTGAACGCATGACGCCGTCGAACGCGGCGGAAGTACTGTACGACGACATTCTCCATCTCCCGCGCGCGTTGCGCGAGCACAACCAGTTGGAGTTCGTGCTCGGACAGTTCTGCCAGACCTATGAACTGCTGGATCTGCTGCGTGACATTCTCGCCCTGCCGGAAGCGCGGGCCGATCTGATTCCGCGCTACTGCGCCGCGGCGGGCTATCCCGACCTGAGCGACGAACTGCTCGCGCTCGACGACACGGATCTCGCCTTCCGTCTCATCCATGGCACGCGCAAGAAAAGCGACACCCTCGCCCGATATCTGAGCAACAGCATGTTCTCGTTGCCACCGCTGCCGAATTTCTTTTTCATGCGCGACGCCGCCATGTGCGTGCACGACCGCGTCATTACCGGATCGATGGCCAACCAGGTGCGCGTGGCCGAGGCCATCATCATGGAAACCATCTTCACGTATCATCCGGAATTCCGCGCCGAAGGATTTTATTTCGACGGCACCGTGCAGGGCGCGGCCGATCTGACCATCGAGGGCGGGGACGTCCTCATTCTCCGCGACGATGTCATCTGCATCGGCAACAGCGAGCGCACATCGATCTCGGGCATCGACACGCTGATTCGTTCCTTCGCGGAAGCGGGGAAGATCAAGCACATCATCGTCGTGGAAATGCCGAAAGCACGCGCGACGATTCACCTCGACATGATCTTCACCATGGTCGACCGCGACAAATGCGTGGTGTTCCCGCCGCTGATCATGGGGCCCCGCGCCTGCCGGGTGATTCATGTCATGGTGGCCGACAACAAGGTTCGCTCGATCGAAGACCGCAAGGATCTGCTCACCGCGCTGCGCCAGGTCGATCTCGAACTCGATCCCATCCCCTGCGGCGGCAGCGACCAGGTGCATCAGGAGCGCGAGCAGTGGACCTCGGGGGCGAACTTTTTCGCGCTCGCGCCCGGCCGCGTTATCGGCTATGGCCGCAACAAGCACACGTTCGAGGAACTCGGTCGCCGGGGCTTTCGCATCGTCCGATATTCCGAACTCCGGGAAGGACGCGTGCATCTCGCCGACGACGAACCCTGCGCCATTTCCATCGAAGGGGCGGAGCTCTCGCGCGGGGGCGGCGGCTGCCGCTGCATGACCCTGCCGGTGCTGCGCGATCCGGTCGCCTGGTAACGCCGTCCGGCAACAGTGGTGCGTTCCATTGCCTATCACGCGTGAACTGCGTATTGTTGAAGGATATGCCGTCATTCGTGAATCCTCCTGATGCGGACGCTCATCCTACGGCATTGACGATTCGATTTTCGTTCAACAAGGAATATCCATGACACATACGCCGAACACGCTCGTCCGCTTCATCACCCTGCCGGTGATGCTGCTTCTGCTCAATGCCTGCAGTTCCAATGGACAGGAACAGAGCAAGCTCGACACCCCGGAATGGACGCAATTCCGGACGCTCATGGCGCGCTACGACTCGATGACCACGGCCTTCGAGAAAATGGAAAAGGAGAACCCGGAATTCGCGAAGGATCCCCAGGCCTTTCTGGGTGAGGATCTGCAGAAATACTACGCGCTCATCCAGCAGCTGCAGGAAAGCGTGCCGAAAAACATCGGCGAGATGACGGATTTCCGCGGTTATTCGTACGAGGACCTGCGCACGGTGAAATTCGGTGCCATCGTCGCCCAGCAGTATGCCGTGTTTCCGGGTATCAACGAGGAACTGCTGAAGAATGTGAAGAGTCCGGATTCCGTGCGTACGCTCAAGCTCGAAATCGCGCAGTTCGCGCTCACCAGCGGTGATCTCGCCAAGGGTGAGAAATACGCAAGTGATGATTTGCTCGCGGGCGCCGAACCGCTGCAGCGCGGATCGATCGAGAGCGCGTTTTCACAGGCCTATTTCGACGCGAAGAACAGCGACCGGGCACGGGAGTACGCCCTCCGCGCGGTGAAATCCTTCGGCGAGGCGCAGACCACCCTTCCCGCGGATGATCCGCAAGCCGCCGGGCAGAGGCAATGGATCCTCTCCCGCTACGCCGCGGTACTCGCGCCGCTGCTGCACGAACTGAAGGAATCCGGTGACGCGACGCGGATGAACGCCTTGATCGCGGACGCAAAAGCGCAGCTTCCCGCATCCGTGAACTGGACCGATATCCAGGCATCGGTCAACGAGTCCATGGCCGAAATCGCCAAGGAGCGCGAGGCGTTCGGAAAACCCGCCGCGAAATGGCAGGAACACGAATGGCTCGGTTCCTCACCGCTTTCCATCGAGGGACTGAAAGGCAAGGTCGTACTCATCGACTTCTTCGCCACCTGGTGCAAACCGTGCATCATGGCCTTCCCGCATATCCGCGAGTGGCAGAACACCTACGGCGACAAGGGCCTTGTCGTGATTGGTCTCACCACGTATCAGGGACGCTACGAAGGGAGCATGGTCAAGCCCGCCGAAGAACTCGTGAAGCTCAAGGACGATTTCATGAAGAAGCATGAAATCACCTGGCCCGTGGGCGTGGAGAAAAACGGACGGCAGACCATGCTCGATTATAACGTCCAGGGGATTCCCCACGTCGTGCTCGTCGATCGCGCGGGCAAGGTCCAGTACGTGAAAGTCGGCGCCGCCGATTACGACAAGACGGAACGGAAGATCCAGCAGCTGCTGGCCGAATAACGGCCGTGTATCGTCTTTCCTTCATCCTTCTGTACCTCCTTCTGCCGCTGGGCGCGCTTCGCGCCCAGCCGGCACCGACGCCCCCCGTCCTTCCGGGCGGAGTATCGGACCGCGCGGTGGTGCGCGATACCGTGCTCGATGGTCTCCGGAATCTTGCGCCGCCGGAGAAGCTGCGCATCGTCGTCCTGGGATCCTCCACCGCCGCCGGACAGGGAGCGAGCGAGGAGGACAGTGCCTGGGTGTGGAAATATCGGACTTATCTCTCCGCTATCGACCCCGATTGGGAGGTGATCAATCTCGCCGTGGGCGGATACACCACCTATCAGGTACAGCCGACCGGATGGCAGTGGCCCGCGGGTCGTCCCCGTCCCGACACCGCGAAAAACATCACCCATGCCCTGTCGCTTCATCCATCGGCCATCATCATCAATCTACCGACCAATGACGCGGCATCCGGTTTCAGCATCATCGAGCAGACCGAGAATTTCGAGCGTCTATCGGCGGAGGCGTCGCGGGCGGGTATTCCGCTTTGGGTAAGCACCACGCAACCGCGGGACCTGCCGCTGGAGAAACGATGGAATCTGATGACCATGCGCGACTGGATCGGCGAGCGTTTTCCCGATCGCGTGCTGGATTTCTGGACGGGACTCGCCACCGATGACGGGCTGATGCTCGATCACTACGACAGGGGCGACGGGATTCACCTCAACGACGCGGGGCATGCCCTGCTCCTTACCCGCGTCCGTGATGAACACATTCCCGAACAGGTGACACGGATCAATTGGATCGCGCGCAATGCACCGCGGGCAGACGGTGTGCAGGTCTGGCCCAATCCGACGCGTGGCAGGGCAACCATCCACTTCTTCAATGGAGAATCCGGTCCGATATCCCTCATCGTACAGGACCGCCTGGGACGCACCGTACTGCGCCAGGACGACCACTACGCCTTCAACGGCGATTTCACCACCGCACTCGATTTCGGAACGCTGCCCTCGGGCAGCTACCTCCTGCTTCTCCACACCCCCCACGGTACCCGCCAGCACCCCCTCCTCCTCCTTCGCTGACCGCCCCGTACCGGCGCCCCACCCGTACCGGCGAACCGCCCCGTAAGGGCGAACCGCCCATCCCGCCCCGCCCCGTACCGGCGAACCGCCCCGTACCGGCGAACCGCCCGTAAGGGCGAACCGCCCATCCCAAGTACCACGGTCATCGCCAGTCGTAACAAGCCCAGCCAGTCCGGCGATCCTCATCCCTTCGTGTACGGTTCGCCCCTCCCGCCCCTCCCGCCCCGCCCCGTACCGGCGAACCGCCCATCCCGACCGCGTCTATCCCATAACCAGCAGGCGGCGCACCAACCG
>JAVFAS010000033.1:0-21007 GCA_034002405.1 Bacteroidota bacterium
GTGCGCGGCTGTTCGTGCGCGGCTGTTCGTGCGCGGCTGTTCGTGCGCGGCTGTTCGTGCGCGGCTGTTCGTGCGCGGCTGTTCGTGCGCGGCTGTTCGTGCGCGGCTGTTCGTGCGCGGCTGTTCGGGACAACATCGCATCGCGGGTGAACACGGACGGAGTCTGTTTTTTTTCACGAACTCACCCCCCTGCCCCCCTCTCTTGACAGAGAGGGGGGTGCCCAGTGCGCGAAATCATTGCCACCCGCACGCATTTGTCCGGGAAATGTGTTAGGTTGTGGGAAAAGAATAACGGACAGAAGTGTCCGCTATATGAACCGCACCTTCCGGAGGACATGATGGGTACGACACTCCGCACAATGATTCTTCTCTCGCTGGTCGCGTGCTTCGCGGTGTCCGCGCGGGCGCAGACCGCGAAATTCGGGGATGGACTGAAGGGAGGATATGCCTACGATCTGTTCGAGACGCCGGTGCGCTGCGCGAGCTGCCACAAGGATTTCGCGCGGCAGTACGAGCAGGCGATGATGTCACAGGCCTACACGCATGCGTGGGACGAGATCGAGTATTTCAAGCTCGCCGTGCCGCATTCGCAACGCGATCCGAAGTTCAAGGACGCGCAGGAGGGCTGCAACGGCTGTCACGCGCCGCTGGCGTTCATGGCGGGCGAGGTGCCGCCGCCGAAACCCTTTACCGGCTCGCGCGCGGATGAAAGCGTGTCCTGCGATGTTTGTCACACCATCACCGGCACCGGCGAACAGCCGCCGGTGAATTTCAGCTTCACCATCGAACCCGGCCGTACCAAACTCGGCAATCGCGAGGGCATCGAGTCACCGCATCACCTGACGAAGAAACACGATTTCACCGTCTCGCCCGATCTCTGTGGCAGCTGCCACAACGAGAAAAATCCCTTCGGACTCTGGGTGAAGAGCACACAGCTCGAATGGAAGGAAGGTCCCTACGCGAAGGAAGGCGTCCGCTGTCAGGATTGTCACATGCCACCGGCGAAGGGACGCAATTCCATCATGTCGAAGGACCACGACGACATCGCCCAGCATCTCTTCACCGGCGCGCATTCGCCCGCGCGGCTGGCGGGCGCGGTGGAGGTGAACGTGTATCCCGATGTGCGCGCGGTCGTGCCGGGCGAGCAGCTGAAAATCACCGTCTCCTGCTACAATCACAAGGCGGGACACAAGATTCCCTCGGGGTCGGTCGAGGAACGCCAGCTCTGGCTGACCGTCACCGCGATCGATGCCCACGGGAAGACGTACCATCTGCCGGTGGATGCCAAGGGATTCGACGGTGAGGAATTCACCATCTCCTCGAATGCCCTTGCGTTCCAGGACATGGGCTTCATGATGGACACGCCGGACTTCAAGGGGCTGCCGCGCGACGCCCTGCCGCATGAAGGCGACCGCGTGTTCCGCATGGCGTATTTCGATCCGCAGGATCGCATGACCATCGCGCAGTGGAACACCGCGCGATTCGGAACGGATTACCGCATCGGTCCGCGCGAGACGAAAACCGAAACCTACACCTGGAAGCTCCCCGCCGACCTGCCACTCGGCCGGGTCCGCATCGTCGCCGAGATGCAGTACCGCCGGCTGATCAAATCCGTGGGCGACTATCTCGGCGTGCCCGCCGAGGAGATGAAGGCGGAATTCATCAATCGGGGGGAAAGCTGGTTCGAGGCCGTGGACTATTAACACCGCACATTTCAGGAAGACATCATGAAAAAAAACCAACTCATTCTTTTTCTGCTGGCGATACTGCTGGCACTGCCGTCGGTTTCCCATGCCATTCCCGCCTTCGCGCGGAAATACAACATCAGCTGTTCGACCTGCCACAGCATGGTGCCGAAGCTGAAACCCTACGGCGAGGATTTCGCGGGCAACGCGTTCCGTCTGCCCGACGCGCCCGAACCGCCACGGACCTATGTCGAGGCGGGGGATGACATGATGCTGCTGCACCGTTTCTTCCCGATCGCCGTGCGCTTCGACGGCTTCCTGCAATACGCGAAGCGGGACGCCGGAGAGTTCGATTTCCAGGCGCCGTACGGGGTGAAGCTCATGAGCGGCGGTCCCGTCACCGAGGATATCGGCTACTACATGTATTTCTACATGAACGAACGCGGCGAGGTCGCGGGACTCGAGGATGCCTACGTGCATTTCAACGATCTGTTCGGATCGGATCTCGACGTGATGCTCGGCCAGTTCCAGGTCAGTGATCCGCTGTTCAAACGCGAGCTGCGGCTTTCGCTCGAGGATTATGAAGTGTATCGCATGCGTCCTGTCCACTCGCATGCCAACCTCACCTACGACCGTGGCGTCATGCTGACCTACGGCTTCGCGTTCGGACTCGATCTCGTCGCCGAGGCCCTCAACGGCAACGGTATCGGAGAAGCGGAAAATCGGATCTTCGATATCGACAATGGCAAGGCCTTCGCCTTCCGCGCCTCGCAGTCGATCGGTCCCGTGCGCGTGGGAGGCTTCGTCTACCGCGGCGAGGAAATGTTCCACAATGTCGCGTTCTCCTATGCGGGCGGCGCCCTGCAGGTCTCCGACGTGAAAAACGTCGTCACCTATTTCGGCCCTGACCTCACCATCGGCAACGACTACGTCGAACTCAACGCGCAGTACCTGCACCGCATCGACAGCGACATCCCGTTTGCCTCCACCGAGGGCACCGCGCTGCGCGAAAACACGATGGACGGTATCATGGCCGAACTCGTGTGGCTGCCGGGTGGACCCGAATCCACCTGGGGCTTCGTCGGCCTCTACAACATGGCCGAGGACAAGGACAGCGGTTGGAAATACCACACCGCCACCCTCAGCGCCTCGCGCCTGCTCGCCCGTAACCTGCGCCTGATCGGCGAGGTCACCTACGACCTCGAGGAAGAGACGCCGCGGGTCTCGGTGGGCTTCGTCTCGGGCTTCTGACGAACATTCTCCGAATGCGCGCACGCGCACGGCATCGAAACCGTGCCCGTGCGCGATTTTTTTTCTTGACATCCTCCTAATCGTTTCGTATCATTACTAAGTAATTAGTAACATGGAGCGATCATGGCAACACGGAAGCACGAGCTTTCCGCGGCGGAGTGGGAACTGATGGCGGTGATCTGGGATGCCGCGGGACCGGTGACGGTGCGCGAGGTGCTCGACACGGCCTATCCCAACGACGAGAAGGCGTACACGACCGTTCAGACGCTGATGAATATCCTCGTCGACAAAGGGGTGCTCACGCGCGTGAAAAAGGGTCCCATCAATCAGTACACCCCGGTCGTCCGGCGCGAGAAAATACTGGATCATTCGATGGCCACCGTCGCCGACCGCATGTTCCGCGGCAGCTTCGGCGCGATGGCGTCGTTCCTTGTCCGCAGCCGCAAGCTTTCGGACGAGGATCTCGCCGCGCTGCGGCACATGCTCGACGAAGAGGATGCCGCGTCCGGCGCACGGAACGGGAAGGAAAAACAGAACGGGAAGGAAAAACGGAACGGAACGGAGGCGCGGCCATGACCATGCTCCTTGACGTTCTGTGCATGCAGGCGGGAAGTATCCTGAACGTCTGGATGACCATGCAGCTGCAGACCGCGGCGTTTGTCGTGCTCTTGCTGCTCGTCGAGCGCGCGCTGCCGGCGCGTTGGTCCACCCCGCGCCTGCGCTATCTGTTATGGACGACGGTGTTGCTCAAGGCCCTGCTGCCGCCGGTCGTCGCGTTTCCCGGAACGTCCGCGCTGTCCATGCCACTCGTGCTGCTCGCCCCCGTCGAAGTCCTGGCGGGCGCGACGGCTTCCAGCGGGACCGCGACGTTGATTACAGCAGAAATTATCATCCTTTTTATATTTATCGCTGCCTCCCTCATCCTGGCGGGGATCGCGTTCTCCCGGGCGCTGTCGCTGCGGCGGGTGTTGCGGGACGCGACGCCGTATGCTGTTCTTCCCGCGGGGGACTGGCCGCCGGTGTTTGTCTCCGACCGCATTCCCACGCCCCTGGCGACGGGTATCCGCGCGCCGCGCATCTACATCACACCCGCGATCGCCGCGGCGCCGCGGGACATTCTCCTCGCGGTGCTGCAGCATGAACGCGCGCACATCCGTCGGCGGGACGGAATCGTGGTCGTGATGCAGACGCTCGTGCAAATCGCGTACGCGCTCAATCCCCTGGTATGGATGGCCAACCTGCGCCTGTTCCGATACCGTGAGCTGATCTGCGACGAGGAAGCACTGGCGGCCACCGGTACGCGACCGAGTGATTACGGACGACTGCTCATCGGCTACGCCGAGGCCCAGCCCGCGCGGCTCCTCCAAACCGGCACTTGTTTCTTCGAAACCCGCCGCGGTTTCGTGCAGCGCATCTCGGAGTTGTTCAACGCCCAGGAACGCCCGGCGATGAAATGGAAGCACTACATCCCCATCGTGCTCGTCGCGCTGATCATTCTTCCACTGTCCTGGCGCTGTGATCATCAGGAGATCACCTACACCGAGACCTTGACCAGGCCATCCGGGAATGCGTCGGATGGTGATCGAAAGGCGTCCGGACCGGTCGCCGCGCCGGACTATCCGGTGAAGTCCACGATGACGTACGAAAAAACGGATACGCTGCGACAGATGAGCGGACCCCGCATCGAAGGAGGACTGGCGGCGCTGCAGGCTCAGATCAAATATCCGGAGGCAGCGATGCGGCGGAAGATCGAGGGCATGGTGGTTGTCGAGGCGACGATCACCGAGGACGGACCCGCGAGCGCGCTGCGCGTGCGGAAGTCCGTGCATCCGGATCTGGATGCCGCGGCGTTGCAGGCGGTGAAGGCCGTGCGATTCGCGGCCGGGTACCGTAACGGGAAGGTGATCGAATCGACGATTGCCATCCCGATCTCGTTCAAGCTGCAATGAGGAAATTCAATCCCGACCCGCGTCGCGTTGTCATCCCCAAACGCGTGGTGAAACGCGCGGCGCTTCAATCAGGAAGGAGCATGAAATGAAATACGTACGTTCCCTCATCATGGTATTCACGTTGCTGTCCGTCCCTGCGCTGGCGCAGCAGGACGACGCGCCGGCCGTGAACGAAGCGGACTACCTCGAGACTGTCGAGTTCGCGCCTTCCATCATCGGTGGCCTTGACGCCATGCGCAAGAACCTCGTCTATCCCCCCGAAGCCGTCCGCGACAGCGTGCAAGGCATGGTGGTCGTGCGCCTGCTCGTCAGCGAGACCGGCACGATCGACGACGCCGCGATCGTGAAAAGCGACAATATCCTCCTGAATGATGCCGCGCTCGCAGCCGCGCGGAAGGTGGAATTCACTCCGGCGAAAATGGGCGACAAGCCCGTCAAGGCAAAGGTCGTACTGCCGGTCATGTTCAAGCTGCGGTAGGAACATAGCGAATGGCGAATAGCGAATGGCTAATAGCTAATAGCTAATAGCCATCAGCCATCAGCCATTAACTATTCCAAACGTTTTCACCATTTCCCAGATGAGCGCGGGTTGGTGTTTCAACGCGGTTTTGAACACGCCCCAGATCGTGCGTTTGTCCTCGCGAAGTTTGAGGACGTTGACCGCGATGTCATCGAGCGTCTCGTCGGGGAATTTGTAGACGGCGGCTTTCATGCGGGCGTAGGTGTCGTGCTTCGCGCCGATATCCTTGCGCCACTGCTTCGGATACTCATGCAGGAGCGAGAGGTCGTGTTTTTCGATCGCCCGCGCGATGGCCTCGCCGGCGAGTTTGCCACCGATCATGCCGCTGGTGATGCCGCCGCCGGACATCGGATTGACCTGATGCGCCGCGTCACCGACGAGCACGACGTTGCCGTGCACCAATGGATCGACCGTGGTGGCGCAGGGCACACCACCGGCGACGGTGGTCAGCACCGCGGCGTGAGGAAATCGGTGATCGACGAATTGCCGCAGATACCGGATCGCGGCTTTTTTCTTCGAGGCCATGCCGCTGATACCGACCCCCACGTTGGCCATGCCATTTCCCTTCGGGAATATCCAGAGATAGCCCATGGGCGCGGTCTCCATTCCGAAATGGAATTCACAGACATCGTCCTCGAGATCCACATTGGCGATGGTCATCTGCGCGCAGGTTTCCATGTCGCGCAGGTGCGTGGTCGTGTCGATGCCCGCCCATTTCCCCACGCGTGATTCCACTCCATCGGCCCCCACGATCACACGCGCCTCGACCGTGCGCGGCTCGCCCTTCCAGGTAAAGGACACCCCGCGCCACTGCGCGGGTTCGTGCGCGCTTCTTCCATCATTGTGGGAGGGGAGTGTGGTGTCGGACGGGAGCAATCCGTCGACATGGCACTTTGTCCGCACCGTGACGCCGGCCGCCGCGGCGAGCCGCGCGAGGTCGTAGTCGAAGATGCGGCGCTCGAGGACGAAGCCGTGTCCGCCGAGATCGGGTTCGACGACATGGCCCGCCGGCGAGATCAGCCGGAAGCGCTGGATGGTCGCGGCGATCCAGCGCGGGTCGATGTCCACGATTTTCTCGAGGCTGCGATTGCTCACGGCCTCGCCGCAGCGCACGGGCATGCCGATGTCGCGGTCCTTTTCCAGCAGGAGCACCGAGGCGCCACCCGCCGCGGCGAAGCGCGCGCAGGTCGACCCGGCGGGACCCGCCCCGACGATCACCACATCGTAGCGTTCATTCATGGCGCGAAGAAGTTGGAAGGGGGGAAGAACACAACAGGCCGGAGCGGATCCACGGCATCGGGCATCTCATGCCGTGACTCCGTGCTTCTCCGGCCTGTTGAAAATGAGTGCTTCGAAGGGACACACCCACACGCATTTGGCGCAGTTGGTGCACCGCTCCTCGAGAATCGTGATCCGCGCTTCCTGCAGCTCGATGGCGTCTTCGGGACAGACCCCGACGCAGCAGCCGCAGAAATCGCAGGTGTCCTGTTTTATCTCTATCCGCAGCACGACATGACTTTCCCGGCGCCTCTCATCGCACGACCTGCAGCCGCATGTGCCGGAGCGCGCTTTGACCCGATTCCAGCGATTCCGCGGCGAGCGAGACGATGTAGGTCCCGGCGGGGATATCGAGGGGACGCCACGCGGCGGTGTACGAGCCGGCGTCGAGTTCGTGGGACGCGATCAGCGCGACCGGCTGACCGAGCAGATTCGAAACCGTGACACGCACCCGGCTGCGCTCGGCAAGATCGTAGACGACCTGTGCCGCATCGCCACTTCCGAGCGAGACCGGATTGGGATAGCTGTGCCGGAGCGCGTACTGCAGCGGGGCGGCGGAGTAGTCGACATGCACTTCATCAGAAATGTGCCGTCCACCGTCATAATCCTCTTGCACGAGGCGATACGCATACACACCCGCGCCGGGGAGGTCCCGGTCAAAATACAGATACTGCCGTTCGAGTTTCGTGTCGCCCGCGCCCTCGACGAAACCAAGGGTGAACCAATCCGCGTCCACCGTGCGTGCATCGCGTCGCTGGACGTGGAACCCATGATTTCCCGTCTCGGTCTGCGTGACCCAGCGCAGGCCGACCGCCTGGCCCTGTTGCGTGGCGGTGAAGGTGCTGAGCTCGACCGGATAATACATGCCGGTGATGTTCGTCACCGGAGCATAGTTCATCTGCGTGCTCACCTGATGCTCGAAATAGTAGGTGAGGGCCGACGTGGGATTGTTGGCATACACCGTGAAATCGGCGGTGCCGGGCGTGCCGGATCGCGGATAGAACACGAACTCGCAGAGCGTCGGCGGTAAGCCGCGGAAAATCGCCTGCGATCCGAAGTTCGGGTGGTATTCGCCATAGACACAGATGCCCGGTGCCTTGTTCGTCTGGAACTCGGGGGCACTGCCATCCTCCCAACCATATTGCTCGAAATGCCGGTTCTGGATCGAGGTCACCGCGTCGACGCTGAACAGCGTGTAATCGTAGGCCACCGCCACCGAGACCGCCTCGAGATTGAGCACCGTGGTCTGCGGCGTCATCCGTGCCCCGATGCGTACCTCGGTCGCGCCACCGGAAATCGGGTAGAGTTCGAGACTGGCCACCGGACTCTGCGCCCACATGACCGTCGGCATTCCCGTGACCAGCAAGACAACAAGCAACCGCCGCAACATATTCATCGGATAGTCCAAATGATGAAGGATTTCAAGAGTGGAATAATAGCACGTCGGCGCAATAATCGCAATAATGGAAAAGCGTCCCGCGGATTTCCCGCGGGACGCTTGAAATCGGACGGCCCGGTCCGGGATGACCGGTGTGCCGCTGTTATTTGTTCAGCGCCATGGTGATGGTTTTCGAGAAGGTCAGACCCGACGCGAGCCCGGACATGCGCACGGTGGCGATGTAGTTTCCGCTGGACAGGCCCGCGGCGTCGAACATCACGTTGTGCACGCCGGCCTCGACCGCGTCGTCGACCAGCGTGGCGACCTCGCGGCCGAGCATATCGGTGACGACCAGACGCACCTGGCTGCGCTCGGGCACGGCATAGCGGATGCTGGTGGACGGATTGAACGGATTCGGATAGTTCTGGTCCATGTCGAAGCTCACGGCATCGAATCCCGGTTGCGGCTTCATGCCGCCGCCGTCATTCATGCGCATCCAGTTCAGTTTGATGGCGATGTAATCGAAGTTGTTGATGAAGCCATTGCCGTCGGTGTCCATGTAGCAGCCCTCGGGAGTCTGCCACGGCGCGCTCGGTTGGGCTTTCCACTCGAGATAGTCGAGACCGCCGATGACGCTGAAGCGGGTCGGACCCTCGAGCCAGCTGCTGCGCAGGTTGGCTTCGTGGATGTAGGTGTTGAGCGCGCGGCGGTCGGCATAATTGACGACGCCATCGTTGTCGGTATCACCCGGCCAGACAATGCACATCACCGCGCCCGGCGGGAGCAGCAGCAGGGTGGACGATGGGGCGATGTAATCCTCGTAATTCGAACAGCTGTTCTTGGTGTTGAAGATGACCTCGACCTCGAGATATCCGGACGGAACGCTCCCGGGAATCGGAATGGTCTCAATCCCCGTCAGCGGCTGTCCATCAAGTTTCGTCGCGTTGAATGCGTAGGTGTAGACAATCGTATTGGAAATGACATTCCGGAAATTGACGGTGATTCCGACGTTGGCGGCTTCATCCGGATACGTGACGGAGTACCGAAGATTGATGAGTCCCGGCACGTTCGTGAACGTCGTTGGCTGCAGGTTTGCGTCGAGAATGGAATAATCGATCCTCCCATCGGGGATGAAGCAGTCGACGTCGGTATCCCACGAATCCGTTACTTCTTGCGCGGTCAGCGCCCGACTGTAGATGCGAAATTCATCGAGGGACGTGCCGAGCAGCATCGACTGGCCGGAGGAGTATCCACTGATCCGGAGATTCGTCCCTGCAATGCTGAAATTCGCGGGCTGGCTTTGCGACACCACGAGGGTGCCATTCACGTATGCACGAATGACATTCAGCGGTTTATCGTACACGTAATGCACCACGGCCGGCGTGTTCGCGGCGATCGTCCCCTGCGGGATAACCACGTCGGTGATCGGTCCGCGGAGGAAGAGTCCACCTTGATACGCCACGCCACCCTCGAAGCAGCGGAAGGAACCGGCGGTGTTGTCTCCGAAGAGATAATTGAGGGTGTTGTTGGGATTCGGAGGGAGCACCAACCAGAAGGAGATGGTGAACCCGGTGTTCCCGAGACTCGTGCTCCAGTTGGTGACAAACTGTCCGGTTCCCGTCGCCGCCTGCAATGCGGTACCGAACTGTCCGGTACCACTCATGGTCAGACTGTTGAGGATGTTTCCGCTTGGCACCACGGCCGTCGCCGGATTTGCCTTGTTGATCGACACCGTCTGTCCCGCCTCATCGAAGCGGAAGTACATCAGTTCCGGTCGAAGATCCTGCGCCATCACGAAGGACGGGGCGAGCATCGCCGTGAGTGCGACCAGGAGCATCGGGACGGCGGTTCGCGACCAGGGGAAAGGGAAACGGGTTCGTTGTGTCATGGTAGCCTCATGAATTTATGGATACGGATCATTGAAGTCATTTCAAAGGGATTCAACGGGCGCCACGCCCAGCACAGCCGGACAGGAAACGCGTGCGGCATGCCCGGGTGAAAAACGCGGCGGGCCGTGCGCGCGTACAGGTCAGAAAAACACAATGAACTGTGAGGAAAAGTCACAATGCAAATATAACGCAAGAAGCAGCAAGAAGTTACAATGGGTGTGAAAAAATGACCCAGTGGTCATCGACCGAACGGCGGTCGGGAAGGAAGCGCCAGTGCGGTGATGCGCCACATCCGGTTCCGTGTCGATGATTCTCACGACCGCGCGGCCCGACACGACGCCGGACATCCGTGCCCCGGCGCCGCATTCGGCTTCGCGCACCGCGTCGGAGGCGCGCCGGAATGCACGGGGATGGATTTCGGACCTGGCGGATTTCTTGTTATTGAGCCCATCAAACACTAAGTTCCTTGATTCCACCGGGCACCGTTTTCACCACGTCATCACGACAGTGTGCCCGGAGTTGATCATTGTCGAAGGATCATCTGTCTATGTGCGGAATCGTGGGGTATATCGGCTTCAGGGATGTCACGCCGATCATTATTGACGGACTCAAGCGTCTCGAATATCGTGGATATGACTCGGCGGGACTGGCCGTGCTGGTCGATGATGCCGTGCGCATACTCAAGCGTGCCGGCAAGGTGACGGATCTCGAAATGCTGTCCGAAATGCATCCGTTGGTCTCGACCATCGGCATCGGGCACACGCGCTGGGCGACGCATGGGGTGCCGAACGATGTCAATGCCCATCCGCATGTGGACCAGACCGGGCACATTGCGCTCGTGCACAACGGCATCATTGAAAATCACGCCGCGATCCGTCAACGCCTGCAGCGCGATGGTGTCGTGTTCAACACCGACACCGACACCGAGGCGCTGGTGCAGTTGATTTCCGCCTTCTACGATATCACCAACGATCTCGAGCAGTCGGTGCGTCTCGCGTTGCACGAGGTCGACGGCACCTTTGGCATCGTCGTGGTCTCCAGCCGGGAGCCGGATAAATTGATCGCCGCGCGCAGGGGAAGTCCGCTCGTGCTCGGGATCGAGGATGGCGGATATTTCGTCGCTTCCGACGCCTCCGCGATCGTCGGGCACACACGCCAGGTGATTTTTCTCGAGGACGATGACGTCGCCGTGTTGACGCGGAACGGGTACGAGGTGAAGACACTGGGCGACGAACCGGTCGAGCATCAGATCGAGGAAATCACCTACGACATCGAGCAGATCGAAAAGGGCGGGTTCGAGCACTTCATGTTGAAGGAAATCCACGAACAGGCCCAGACCATCCGCGATTCGATGCGCGGCCGCATCATTCTCGAGAAAGGCACCGCCAAACTGGGTGGTTTGCGCGAGGTGCTGCCGGTGCTCAACAATGCACGGCGCATCATCATCACCGCCTGCGGCACGTCCTGGCATGCGGGACTCGTCGGCGAGTACATGCTCGAGCATTACGCGCGCATCCCGGTCGAAGTCGAGTACGCCTCGGAATTCCGCTATCGCGATCCGATCATCAACGAAGACGATGTGGTGATCGCCATCAGCCAGAGCGGGGAAACCGCCGACACGTTGGCGGCCCTGCGCGAGGCGAAAAAACGTGGCGCCACGGTCATCGGGATCTGCAATGTGGTGGGAAGCACCATCGCCCGCGAGACACACGCCGGGGTGTTCATCCATGCCGGACCGGAAATCGGCGTGGCGTCGACCAAGGCCTTCACCGCGCAGCTCGTCGCGCTGTCGCTGCTGACGCTGATGCTGGGACGCAACCGCGGCTTCATCAGCATCGATGAGGGACGGCAGTTCGCCGAGGAGCTGATGAATATTCCCGACAAGGTCACGGCGATTCTCGAGGATACCCACGAGATCCAGGAGCTGGCCGACCGGTACGCCACGGCCACCAACGCGTTGTACCTTGGTCGTGGGTACAACTTCCCCTCCGCGCTCGAGGGCGCGCTCAAACTGAAGGAAATCTCGTACATCCACGCCGAGGGCTATCCCGCCGCCGAAATGAAGCACGGTCCGATCGCCCTGATCGACGAAAACATGCCGGTGGTGATCATCGCGCCACAGGACCGCATCCATGAAAAAGTCATCAGCAATATCCAGGAAGTGAAGGCGCGCCGCGGGCAGGTGATCGCGATCGTCAACCACGAGGACGATGTGATCGGCGACATGGCCGACCACCTCATTCGCATCCCCCGCACGGTCGACTTCCTGACACCCATGCTGACCAGCATCCCGCTGCAGCTGCTTGCCTATTACATCGCGGTGCGCCGCGGTTGCAACGTCGACCAGCCGCGCAATCTCGCGAAA
This sequence comes from Bacteroidota bacterium, assembly GCA_034002405.1. Lineage (GTDB taxonomy): Bacteria > Bacteroidota > Ignavibacteria > SZUA-365 > SZUA-365 > SZUA-365. The sequence goes on from JAVFAS010000033.1 coordinate 12,316, forward strand.
AGCGTGACGGTGGAGTAAAGGAGCATCATGTCTGTTTTGCCGATAGCGACCAGCGGAGCCTCGCGCACGGGGCTGGACCAGGTGACCCTGCTGCGTGAGGTGCTTCGACTGAAGAAGGAGTTGAACGCCGTCATCCTCGCGCATTATTACCAGGACGCGGTGATTCAGGATCTGGCGGATATTCGCGGCGACAGTTTCGAGCTGTCGCGCCGCGCGCGCGAGACCGATGCCGATGTGATTGTCTTCGCCGGCGTGCATTTCATGGCCGAGACGGCGAAGATTCTCAATCCGGAGAAGACCGTGCTGCTGCCGGACATGAACGCGGGCTGTTCGCTCGCCGAAAGCGCGCCGGCGCATCTGTTTCGCCGTTTCCGCGCGCAGCATCCCGACCATCTCGCGGTGACCTACATCAACTGCACCGCGGAGGTGAAGGCGCTCAGCGACGTGATCTGTACCTCGAGCAGTGCCGAGCGCATTCTCGAACGGATACCAGAGGAGATTCCGGTCCTGTTCTCTCCTGACAAGAACCTCGGACGCTATGTGCGCGCGCGAACCGGGCGGCGGATGCTGCTCTGGCAGGGCGTGTGCACGGTGCACGAGCAGTTCAGCGCCCGTCGTATCGCGGATCTCAAAGCGCAGTGGCCCGACGCGGAGGTGATCGCGCATCCCGAATGCGAGGGTACGGTGCTCGAACTGGCGGACTTCATCGGCTCGACCAGCGCCCTGCTCGCGCGGGTGCAATCGAGCGACGCGCGACGCTTCATCGTCGCCACCGAAGCCGGCATTCTCCATCAGATGCAGCGCGCCGCGCCGGACAAGGAATACATGCCGGCGCCACCCGACAACCAGTGCGCGTGCAATGTGTGTGATTACATGAAGGTGAACACGCTCGAAAAACTGTATCTTTGCATGCGGGACCGCACACCGGAAATCGTCGTTCCCGAAGAGGTCCGCCAGCGCGCCTTGCCGCCGATCGAGCGCATGCTTGCGCTGGCGCAGGCGGATGACCACGAGGCCGAACGGATACTCGCGACAATCCGTCTGCCGTGGTCGGAGGCGTGACGACTCGGTGGCCGGGAATGCCGGTCCCGCCCGGACTTCCCCCGCCGCATCGATGCGCGACCCGCGCGTGCGACAGAAGATATTTCCGAGGACACTCTCATTCGTTTTTCCCAAGATGAGGTTGGTATGAAAAAACTGCTTCCAATGCTGCTGCTCATGCTGTTCGCCACCGGCGCCACGCAGGCGCAGGTGATCGACCTGTTCTATTACCAGGCCGATCAGAACTACATGATGCTGAACGCGAATCCCGGTACGATCGCGCTCACGCGTTTCGAGGTCGACCGCCCCGCGCGTTTGCATGAAATCAACGCATGGTTCCACACCGAGCAGGGTGCCGGCGACAGCGTGATGGTTTATCTGTTCGGTCGTGAGGGTGGCGGCGAATATCCGCTGCTCATGCAACCCGTTCTCTCGATCAAGGCATATATCCCGGATGGCTCCACACTGATCCGTTTTCCGTTCACTCAGAATCTCCCCACATTCACCCGTCCGACCAGCTTTTTTGTCGGCGTGCAGCCGTTGGGTCCGAATCTGAAGGTGCGCATGGATCAGGTGCGTCAGACCCCGACCTGCGCGACAGCGGAAGGCGACACGATGTTCACGAGTTCCTACTGGATGCCGGTCGATCCGCCCTACATTCCCTTCAATGCCCGTTTCACGGGCAACGTGGCGATCAACAACTGGTATATCGGCGTGAAGGTCGAGTTCGACGCGCCGCCGACGAATTTCTTCACCGAGGCGACACTGGTGGCGGGACTGAACATGATGCCCGACGGCCGCCGCGTCAGCTGGGGTGACTACGACAAGGATGGTTTCCAGGATTTGCTCTACGGCGCGAAACTGATGCGCAACAATGGCAACGGCAAGTTCACCGACGTCGCCGCGAATTCCGGGTATGACGGCGGGAGCGAGGTGAACATGTTCGTCGATATCGACAACGATGGCGATCTCGACATCGTCTGTCAGCCGGCCACGTTGATTTACGTCAACAACGATGGCATGTTCACCAAGGACACCGAACCAGGGTTTGGTCCCGGTCGCAACACGACGGCCATGACCTTCGCCGATTACGACGGTGACTTCTTCCCCGAGATGTTCGTGGCCCACGGCGAATACATGTACATGAAGAATCCCGCCAATGCGAATGATTCCGCCCTCGTGCGCGGCGCGGCCTGGGAGGCCTATTTCTACGGCAACTCGCAGAACGGGAAGTTCCGCGACATCAAGGGACAGGTGCTCGGCGGCTACCGATCCGGCACCTACGGTCGCAATCCCTACGACCAGCAGCAGCAGGTGACGGGATACCGGCCGATCACCGGCGCCAATTGGGCCGACATCGACGGCGATGGCGACCTCGATCTGTACTGCGTCAATAACCGCCTGCAGCCGAACTACCTGTTCGAGAACCAGGGCAACGGTTTCTTCCGCGAGGTCGCGAATCTGCACGGGTTGCAGGGCGTGGTGAAAAGCGATCCGAACTACATCGGCATGTTCGGCAATTCCCGCGGCTGTGACGTGGCGGACTACGACAACGACGGCGACGTGGATATCTTCATCGGCGAGAGCATGGAGAAATGGCGCCTGCTCGCGGGTGACCGCACGGCGGTGTGGAAAAACAGCGGCAAGCCGAATGCCAGCTTCACCCAGGTCGGCAATGAGATTTCGAAGCTGCCGTTCAATATGTACGACGGCGATGTCGCCTGGGGTGATTTCGACAATGACGGCCTGTTGGACGTCGTGGTGAGCTCGGGCGAGAATTGCTTCAACGCCCATCTCCACAAGCAGAATCCCGACGGCAGCTTCACCGATCTCACCTACGAGGCGGGAATCGACGGCGTGAACAGTCTCGGCGTGGTGTGGGTCGATTACGACAACGACGGCGATCTCGATCTGAGCATCGCCACGGAAACCGGCCACAAGCTCTACCGCAACGACATGGCCGGCATGGGCAACTGGGTTGCCTTCGATGTGCGCAGCAAGACACGGATGATCTATTCGATCGGCGCGAAGATCGAAGTGATCGCGGGCGCGCAGAAATGGACGCGCTGGATCACCGCCGGCAAGGGCGCCGGTTCGCAGGCGCCGTACGTACAGTATGTCGGCATCGGTGCCACCAGCGCCATCGACTCGGTCGTGGTCACGTACCCCGATGGCATGACGATGTCGATGCGCAATCCCGAGATCAACCGCATCCACACCATGATCGAGCCGGATCCGGTCTCGGTCGGCGGCGATCCCGTCGCGCCGATGGCGCTGGAACTCGGACAGAATTATCCGAATCCCTTCTCCCTCGCCGCGCATGGTACGACGAACCTGAGCTACACCGTCGCGGATGCGGGTGATGTTCGTCTGCACATCTATGACACCCGTGGCGCACTGGTGCGCACGCTCGTCCAGAACCGCCACGAGGCGGGCAGCTTCACCGCGACCTGGGACGGACACGACGACGCGGGTCGTATGGTCGCCAGCGGCACCTACCGCGCGGTGCTCACCGTCAACGGTCACACCGCCACGCGCAGCATGGTGATCATGAAGTAAGTCGGGACGCCGGACCCGGAACACGCGGTCGATCACGACATATCGCAGAAGAATTTCCGGATATCCGCTTTCCCGATTGCGAAAAATTCAATACTATAACGGGGCCCTTCGGGGCTCCGTTGTTTGTTTCATCCCTTCCATTGGACACCCCGTACCGATGAAAATCCTGCTCGCCCTGTGTTGTCTGCTCCTGCTGGCGTCCCCGCTGGACGCGCAGCAGTATTTGCGTGGCGCGATGCGCCTGGGCGTCAACGGGGGCGTCAATGTCGGCGGCGAGGAGGCGACCGCGAAATACGCGGAGTACACGCCACACCCGTACGGGACGCTGACCTTCGAGTACTATCCGATTCCGTACATCGCCCTGACGGCCTCGATTCTTGCCGGCACGCTCGAGGCGGAGATCGACGGCCGCGCGCAGTTTCCCGCCTATGGCGAGCGATTGATCACCGGGTACAATGCGAAGTACTACGGGCTCGGCATCGGTGGACATTTCCTGCTGCCGCCGCTGTTCGGAACCATGCCGTTCGTGCGTCCGCGCATCGGGTATCTGGCGCATCAAACGCGGGTGGATGGCGAGCATGGATTCGAGGAGCGGATTTCGGGTTCCGCCCTGACCTACGGGTTCGGTGCGGGCATCGAATATCCCCTCGCGCGAAACCTCGATCTGACCTTCGCCTACGATCTGGTACTCACCAGCAGCGACGATCTCGACGGCCTGCGATCAGGTGATCGCAACGACGCCCTCTCGGTGTTCACCCTCGGCATCAACGTGCTGATCCGTCCGGGAGGCACGATGCCGTCAGGAGCGGACGCCGGCGGCCGTGCCATGGCATCGGGTCCGGTGCCGGGCGTGGACCGGCGGACCAGACCGATCGCGGAGGCGACCGGTGACGCGGGGGATGGACCCCAGGCCCGGCGCACGGAGGGACGGGACGATGATGTCCGGAATACCGCATCCGATACTCCGGAACGTGGCGAGGCGCGTCCGGGCGACGCGGATGGGTTGCAGGGCCTCGTCATCGATCGCACGACCACGCTGCGCGCGGAGGAACTCCCGCCCGCCGCGTTAGCGACGACGTTGCAGCTCGCGACACAACTGCGTATCAGTGCCGTGGCGCGATTGCGTGATTTCGAGGATGATCCTTCGTTGCTGACCCTGCGGGTGCTGCAAACGGGAACCGAGCGCATGCGTCTGAAATGCTCGGTGGAGATGCTGCGCGACGAGGAGACGATCTACGAAGGTACCGCGGATCTGACGCTCGCCGGTCGCGAGGCGCTGTTCGATGCGGCGGATCTGATCGACCTGGAAACGCTGGTCGCGCGCAATGACGGCGCGGCGCCCCTGCCGCGCGGCAACTATCTCGTGCGCGTGTCCACCATCGCCTGGGATCACGATCTCGGCAGTCTGAGCAAGGCAAAGTTTCTCCACGTGGATCTGCGGCCGATATTCGGCGCGAAGGAGGCGGAAGCCCGCGATCTGATCGTTGCCCAGGCCGCCGACGTCACCCTCGAAGGGAACCAGCAGCTGTTGGTGAACTTTTTCCGTGCCCCGGGCGATGCGACGACGCGACCCCGCACCGATCACGGCGGTGCCGCGTCGTCACGTGCCGCGCTGCAACTCGCGCCGCCCTCGCTCACGGGGACGCCACGGGAACAGTACCTCGCCGAGGCCGTCGAGCGGTCGCTCGGGGAAGGGTTGAAACTGCAGAGCATCGCCGGGAGCATCGGACGCGCACGGAACCTCAACCTGATTCTCTCCGAAATCTTTTTCGCGATGGACAGCGATCTGCTGCACGAGGAAGCACGGCTGCTGCTGGACAATGCCGCGCGCCTGCTCAACCAGCATCCGGAACTCTTCGCGGAAATCCGCGGCTACGCGAATGATGCCGGTGACGAAAGCAGCAACCGGCTGCTCGCCGAGCGCCGCGCCCAACGTGTGCTCGAATACCTGGTGCGGCAGAAGCTCAGCGCCTATCGTATCTCCGCGGGCGCGGGGGAGGTGCAGCCGCATCCCGCGCGCACCGGAGAGGATGCGCGTCGCGACCGCCGCGTGGAAATCGTCCTGAAAAACCGGGGAATGTAGTCACATCCGAATTCTTGCGTGCATGAAAAAACCGGGATATCGTCTGAATATCCCGGTTTTTCATGTTGGTCCTGCCCACGTGATCGCCGGATGCGCGGGGCACATGGATGCGCGGGGCATCCGGCACCGAACTATGTGCGGATGATCTGATGGGCGCGTCGCGCGAACTCGGCCGCGGCATCATGATCGACAGGCGCGGCGGAAATGCGACCGACCTTGATCGCGGTGCCCACGATGATGCCATGCGCGAAGGCGAAGGTCTCGGCCAGGGTCTCGACGCGCACCCCGCTGCCGACGAATACCGGCGCGGCGGTGCTTGCGGCGGCGACCTGGACATCCTCGAGATCGGTCGCTTCGCCCGTTCCGCTGCCCGAGACGATCACCGCGTCGGCGAGTCCGCGTTCGACCGTGTCACGCACCGCGTCGGCGAGCGAGCACGGCGCGAGCGGCGTGCCATGTTTCACGAAGACATCGGCGAGGATCGACACCTCGCGTGCGTCGATGGTCTGGCGGTAGCGCAGCGTTTCCGCGGCACGTCCTTCGAGCACCCCCTGGTCGGTCACCATCGCACCGCTGTGGACATTGATGCGGACGAAGCGTGCACCGGTCGCGGCCGCGACGGCGAGTGCTCCTTCCGCGTCGTTGCGCAGCATCTGCACGCCGATGGGGATACTGATCTCTTCCTGCAGCGCGGTGATGATCGCGGTCATTTCCGCCACGACCTGTTTACCCGCATCCTGCCGGAAATAGGGGGCATCGCCGAAGTTCTCGACGAGGATCGCATCGAATCCCGCGTCCTGCAGGCTGCGGGCATCCGCCCGCGCCCGGTCGTGGATATGGTCACGCGAGCCGCCATAGCCCGGGGATCCGGGCAGGGGCAGCAGATGCGTCATGCCGATGAGGCGGATGGAAGTCAGGAACTGCCGGTGCGCCATGGGAACCTCCTTCCAAAATAAAAGAAAAAAGGACTAAAAATTCACGGATTCGCCATAGGCCACCGCCGTGGCCTCCATGAGTGCTTCCGAGAGCGTCGGATGCGCATGGACGGTCTTGATCAGCTCGTGCTCGGTGGTTTCAAGGGTGCGGCCCAGGGCGGCTTCGGCGATCAGTTCCGTCGCCTCGGCGCCGATGATATGCGCACCCAGGAGTTCACCGTATTTCGCGTCGTAAATCATCTTGACGAACCCCTCGGGGTGTCCGGCCGCGACGGCCTTGCCCGACGCGGAGAAGGGGAATTTTCCGATCTTGAGCTCATACCCCTGTTCGCGCGCTTTTTTCTCCGTCAGTCCGACGCTTGCCACCTGCGGTTGACAGTAAGTGCAGCCGGGGATGTTGTCGTAATTGACCGGCACCGGATGTTTCCCGGCGATGGCCTCGACGCAGGTGATGCCTTCGGCCGAGGCGACATGCGCGAGCCAGGGCGGACCGACCACGTCGCCGATGGCGTACACGCCCGGGATATTCGTGCGATAATATTCGTCGACCACGATATAACCACGGTCGAGCGCGACGCCCACGGTCTCGAGGCCGATATTCTCGACATTGCCCTGCACGCCCACGGCCATCAGCGCCATATCGCCGTCGAGCACCTCTTCTCCTTTCTCGCTTTCGACCGTGACGCGGACGCCGTCATCGCCGCGTGCGATGCTCTTGACCTTTGATTTCGTCTTGATACCGATTTTTTTCTTGCGGAAGGCACGTTCAAGCTCCTTCGAGACATCCTCGTCCTCGATCGGCAGCAGGTGGTCGAGCATTTCCACGATGGTGACCTGGGTGCCGAGGGCATTGTAGAAGTAGGCGAACTCCACGCCGATGGCGCCCGCGCCCAGGACGATCAGCCGTTCGGGGCGTTCCGGCAGGGACATTGCCTCGAAATACGAGATCACCCGTTCATGGTCGATCTCGATGCCGGGGATGCTGCGTGGGCGGGCACCGGTGGCGAGAATGACATGCGTGGCCTCGATCTCGTCGAGCGCGGCCCCGTCGCGATTGAAGGTGCCGACACGTCCCGCCGCCAGGAGCTTGCCATAGGCCTCGATATGGGTGACGTTGTATTTCTTGAACAGGTAGGCGACGCCTTTCGACATGCGGTCGGCGATGCCGCGGCTGCGCGCGATGATTTTCGAAAAATCGAACGAGACGTTGTCGAATGTGAGGCCGTAATCCTCGGCATGCTGCACGGTCTCCCAGATTTCCGCGTTGCGCAGGAGGGATTTCGTGGGAATGCAGCCCCAGTTGAGGCAGATGCCGCCGAGATGTTTCGCCTCGATGCAGGCGGTGCGGAATCCCAGCTGCGCCGCGCGAATGGCCGCGACATATCCTCCGGGTCCTCCCCCGATGACGACCACGTCAAATGCTTGTGCCATGTGAATGCTTCTCCGATCGATACAGGTGGATGGCGGTACGGATTATCCGAGGGCTTCCGGATTGAAGGTCCCCGGGAGGGCCGAGTGCCGCTCGCGTGTGAGTGCCGGCTCGAGGCCGATCAGTCGGGCGTAGACGGTCAACTGGCCGCGATGATACATTTCATGCTGGATCGCGTCGGAGAGCAGCGTGAGCCGTGTCTCGCGGGATCCATCGAGTTTTTTCACCAATTGCATCATGTGCAGGTCACCCGCCTCGCGGAGCCGTTCCTCTGCATCGCGATACTGTTCGACCAGCAGGTTGACGAGTTTCTCCTGCGTATCGGCGCGGGTGATGTTGGGCGCGTAGACATTCGCCAACTGCGAAAGGCTTGCGCGTTCGAGGTTCGTATCCTCGCGCATCAGTTCCTCGATCGTGATGATCGAGAGTTCGAGGATGTGATGCATGATGTCCATGATGCTGCGTGTTTCCAGCGTGGCGCGAAACGTGAGCCGGGTGGGCGGGATGTTGGACAATTCCCGAATCACACCGCGGCGCACGGCATACCAGCGTTGCAGCGTTTCGTCCAAGAGCGTGTGTGTTGCCATGAATGGAATCCCGGGTTCGGTGGTGTTCTGTGTCAAATGTACGGAACGAAACGATGCC
>JAVFAS010000033.1:21107-38458 GCA_034002405.1 Bacteroidota bacterium
AGCAGCGCGGGATCGGACAGCAGGGCGGGATCGGACAGCAGGGCGCATTCCCATCCCATCGCCGTGTCACCGTGACGCAGCGCGAGCTGGGCGCAGTATTGCAGGCGGATGGCGGTTCCCTCGGTGGAGACCGTGCCGGCGGTCCAGTCGGCCAGCGCGGCCGTGAGCGCGCGTTCGGGCGTGCCGCGACGGAGTTCGATGGCGAAACTGTCCGGCATGCTGTCGCCGGCCGGCAGCCCGTCTCTGTCCGGCAGCCCGTCTCTGTCCGGCAGCCCGTCGCTGGCTGGCAGCCCGTCGGTCGCCGCTCCGCCATCGGAGGCGGGCGGATGGGCGAGGCGTGCCTGCCAGCGCGGGAGGATATCGGTGGTGTCGGGCAGGTGCGCGACCCCCGCCAGTCGGGCGAGGTCGTTGCCGGTGAGCACGCAGCTTTCGCGGATGTGCCGCGGCAGTGCATCGAAGCCGATGCCGGCGTGTTTCGGTTTCGAGAGTTCGAACAGGGCCGGACCACTGGCGCGGCAATACCAGTTGTAGCCCATGCGTGCGACGAGATCGAGGCGGTCGGGATCGATGCGGTCGCCCTCGAAGGCGGACTCGCGCACGTGGAACATCACGACCTCGGCGATCATCAGGTTACCGCTTCCCGGATTGCCGCCGGTATCGACGTGCTGCAGCAGGCGGCATTCCATGACGAACGGGGACTCGGCCACGCCCGGCGGGGCGACCAGGCGGGAGGGTAGTTTGGTGAATCCGGCCTTGACGAATTCATCGACGCCGCGGTCGTAATCGGAGGAGGCGAGACTGATCTGCTCGACCATGTCATGGGACACCGCCGAGACGGTGAATTCACGAGTCGCCGCGATGTTGAGGAAGCTGTGCTTGGGGGTGCCGTCGCTGCCGCGGTAAGCGGGCGAGACGACGATGACCGGGGGATTCGCGCCGAAGGCGTTGAAGAAACTGAATGGCGAGAGGTTGTTCCTTCCTTCCTCGTCGAGTGTCGAGACCAGCGCGATCGGTCGCGGCGCCACACCGCTCAGCAGCAACCGGTGGACGAAGGGCACAGGATGTTCTTTCGGATTGAAGCTTTTCATGTCCGTGGTCCGTCTTCGCAATCGTGAACGTTCCGGGGCCGGTCTGACCGCGGAGATATCGGAGTCAGCGCTCTGATATTAACGGATGTGCCGGACGGTGTTTTCCAGCCGTCCGAGTCGCTCGATTTCGCATACCACCACATCGCCGTCCTTCAACCACCAGGCGGGATCGTAGACCTTCGAGCCGTTGAGTTCGAGGAAGCATCCCGTCCCCACGGTGCCGGAGCCGATGACGTCACCGGGATACAGCGTGACCCCGTAGGAGGCGCGTTCGAGAATCTGTGCGAAGGTCCAGCTCATGTCCCGCAGATTGCCGCGGCTCACCTCCGTGCCGTTGACCGTGCAGGTCATCGTCAGATCGTAGCGTTCGCCCGCTTCGCCATCGACGCGACGGTCGGCCAGCTCGTCCTTCGTGACCATCCAGGGACCGATGGACGTGGCGAAGTCCTTTCCCTTGGCGGGTCCAAGATTCAGTTTCATTTCATGCATCTGCAGCGCGCGGGCGCTCCAGTCATTCATGACCATGTAGCCGGCGATGTAGGCATCCGCCTCCGCGGCCGGAATGTTGCGGCCCTCGCGTCCCACGACAATCGCGCATTCGAGTTCGAAGTCGAGCTTGTCGAGATGGAGGTCCAGCACGTCAACCGCACCCGGCCCGGTGACGGCATTGTGGTTCGTGAAGTAAAAAATCGGGATCTCGTCGAATTCCGGAATCATCTCCACCCCCCGGTTACGGCGCGCCGCCTCGACATGCTGCCGGAAAGCATAGCCGTCGCGCATGGAGGTGGGACGCGGCACGGGAGCGAGCAGGCGTACGTCGGCGGCCGGCATGGCGATGCGTTCGCCTTCGACCTCGGCGGGCGATCCCGCGGCGCGAAACCACGCCTCGACCTTGCGCGCCACGGCCATGGCCTCCTCGCCACCGCGAAGAAACGCGTTCATTTCGTTCGGCAACAGATCGTCATTGTCCTTCTGTGTGTAGCGCTGCATCGTGTGCGCGGCCTGCACGTCCATCACCATGTCATCCACCACCGCGCCCAGCAGCGCCCGTCCCTGATGTTCAAACGTTACGAATTTCATTCCAGAAATACTCCTCTTATACTCTTATAATATACATCCAAACGCGATATCTTCCAGCCATTGGCCATTGGCTATTGGCCATTGGCTATTGGCCATTGGCTATTGGCCAAAAGCCAAAAGCCATCAGGCCGCTTCCCACTCCCGCCTGTCCATGATCAGGTCCATCGCGATCGCACGGCCACGCTCGTCGATCCTGTACAGCGGCATGATCTTGCTTGCGTGGACGATGGCCATGTCGAGCCCTGCTTCGCAGGCGTAATGCATGAACACGGAATTGAGGACATGCCGTGCGTGCGGGTTGAGTCCGAACGAGACATTGGAGACGCCGAGGCTGGTGAAGCAGCGGGGCCAGGCCTGTTTGATCAGGCGGATGGCCTCGACGGTTTCGATCGCCGAGCGGCGGAATTCCTCGTCGCCACTGCCGAGGGTGAAGGTCAGTGTATCGAACACGAGGTCTTCGTCACGAAGGCCGAAGCCATGCACGGCGATGTCGCGGATGCGCGCGGCGATGTCGAATTTCGCGTGCGCGGTTTTCGCCATCCCGTCTTCATCGATGGTGAGCGCGACCACCGCGGCGCCGTACCGTTTACACAACGCGAAGACCTGTTCGACGCGTTCCGTCCCGTCCTCGAGATTGACGGAATTGACGATGGCCTTGCCGGCGTAATGCTTGAGCGCTTCCTCGAGAACGTCGAGTTCGGTGGAATCGATCATGAGTGGAATACTGACCTGCGTGTTGAAGCGCGAGACAACCTCGCGCATGTCGCGGCGTTCGTCGCGGCCGACATAGGCCACGCACACATCGAGCAGATGCGCGCCCTCGCGGATCTGTTCCTTTGCCATGGCGACGATATCGTCGTAACGCTCCTCGAGCAGGAGTTCGCGAAAGCGTTTCGAGCCGTTGGCATTGCAACGTTCGCCGATCAGCAACGGCGGGGGATCGAGATGCATCGGGACGGCCGCGTAGAGCGACGAGATCATCGGACTGCGGTCGATGTCGCGGGGGGCGGGACGCAGTTCGCCGGCCAACCGGGCCAGCCGGGCAATGTGTTCCGCGGTCGTGCCACAACAGCCACCGATGATGGAGACACCAAACTCGGTGATGAAGCGGCGCATGTGCGACTCGAGTTCGTCGGGTGTGAGCTTGTAACAGGTGTGTCCGCCGATGTTTTCCGGGATGCCGGCGTTGGGCATGACAAACACCGGCCGGGGGGAGTACTGGCAGATATATCGGAGACTTTCCTCCATTTCCTTCGGACCGGTGGCACAGTTCATCCCGAAGGCCGTCACGATATCGTACGGATCGATCGTCGCGACGGCCGCGCCGATTTCCGTGCCCATGAGCATGGTGCCCATCGTTTCGATGGTGACCGAGACAATGACGGGAAGCTGGATTCCACGCTCTTCGAACATGTGCCGCGTCGCCGCCAGGGCGGCCTTGACCTGGAGCATGTCCTGGCAGGTCTCGACGCAGAGCAGGTCGACCCCGCCCTCGATGAGCCCCGCCACCTGCTCGGCATACGCATCCCGCATTGCGTCGAAACCAATGTGCGCAAGGGATGGAAGCTTCGTGGTGGGTCCGATCGATCCGGCGACGAAACGCGGTTTGTCCGCGGTCGTGTAGGCGTCGGCCATGCGGCGGGCGATCGCCGCCGCTTCGCGGTTGAGCGTGAAGGCCAGGTCGCCGATGCCGTATTCGTCCAGCACAATGCGTGTCGAACCAAATGAATTGGTCTCGATGATATCGGCACCGGCTTCGAGAAAATCGCGATGCACGTGCTCGACGGCCGAAGGCTTCGTCAAAACCAGATACTCATTGCATCCGTCGAATTCCGCCCCGCCGAAGTCCTCGGCGGTCAGATTCTGTGTCTGCAGGTTGGTACCCGTGGCCCCGTCGAAGACCAGGACACGCCGGGCAAGTGCGTCAAGAAAACGTGTATCCATATGATTCCGGGATTGCGTCGTGAGAGTGAAAGATAGGAAATTCCGGCTGATATCCCCAGCAGGCAACGCGGGCGGCCGGGAAGGCCGCGGTGTCTGTCCCCATCGCCGGCGATCCCGGATCGTGCGAGGCGCGTCCGATTGCGCTTGCGAGCGCGATGGCTGCATCATAAGTTACCATGATGCGGCTGTTGTCTTCCATACTGCTTTCCCTCGTGTTGCTGCAGAGCGCGGGACCCATTGTCCTGCTCCAGCTGCAGCAGAAGCAGATCCGCAGGGAAATGAAACGTGCGATTCGCGCGGGCATGCCGGAAGAGCAACTCCTTCGTTTCGAGTTCGCCGCGGACGGCGGTCTCGTCGGCGGGGAACGGGTCGAGTGGATCGAGCCGCATGAATTCCGTTACCGCGGGGTGATGTACGACATCGCGCGGACGGTGGAGGAAGACGGACGCACGGTGCGGTATTGCGTGCGCGACGACGCCGAAACAGCGGTGTACGCGCAGCTCGACCGACTCGTCCGCGAGGAGACGAACCGCGATCCCGAACAACGGAATACTTCCACCCGGCTGCTGCGGCAATTCATGGTTCCGGCTCTTCTCCCCGGCACCATCCCCACGCAGACGGAATATGCCGCCACGCCAATGATTTTGTCCGACCGCGCGCATCCGCTGCGCGGCGAACACCAGCCCCCCACCCCGCCCCCCAGAGGTTGATCCACGACACATTCCTTTCCGCAGGGATGCGGATGCCACATCACGCGGCCTTGCCGCGCGGCATCCGTGTGTCCTGTTGCCTTCGTTGCCATCGTGGAACAATCTCGGAAACAACCAAGGATACAAAGATGAGAATGATCTTCTTCGCGGCGGCGTTGTGTGTCGTCGCGGCCCTGGGCGCCCCGTTGGTGGTGGCCCAGGTATTGACCGTGCGCGACGAGGCCAGCGGCGCGCCGCTGGTGAACGTCTCGCTCTATTCACCCGACGCGCGAGTGTCGGCGCTGACCGACTTGAAGGGACGGGTGGAGATCGGCCGCTTCCGTGGCGCCGACAGCATTCGTTTCGATCATATCGGACATCAGACCGTCTGGCGCGGATACGCGCAGCTCGCGGCGTCGAATTTCGAACTGCGATTAGAGGAAGTCGCCTTCCGGATGAACGAAGTCGTGGTCTCGGCCACGCGCTGGCGACTGCCGGACGAAGATATTCCCCATCGCGTCATCAGCGTGTTCGCCACCGACAACCAGTTGCAGAACATGCAGACCGCCGCCGATCTTCTCGCCGGGACCGGCGAGGTGTTCGTGCAAAAAAGCCAGCTCGGCGGGGGAAGTCCGATGATCCGCGGCTTCGCCACCAATCGCGTGCTCATCGCGGTCGATGGCGTACGCATGAACACGGCCATCTTCCGCTCGGGCAATGTGCAAAATGTCATTTCCCTCGATCCCTTCACGCTTGACCGGACCGACGTCATTTTCGGACCGGGATCGGTCAGTTACGGCAGTGATGCCGTGGGCGGCGTGATGCGCTTCACCACCCGTGCGCCGCGCCTGGCCTTCAATGGCGCCCCTGAGTGGCGCGCCTCGGCGGCGGCCCGCTGGTCGTCGGCCAATACCGAGAAAACCGGACATGCGGATATTACTCTCTCATTACGGAAATGGGGGTTTCTCACCAGCGTCAGTGTCTCGGACTACGGCGATCTCACCATGGGCAGCGACGGACCGGACGACTATCTGCGTACGCGTGTGGTCGAGCGTATCGACGGACGCGACTCCGTGCTCGCGAACGGAGAACCGCGCGTGCAGCGGCCGAGCGCATACCGTCAGCTCAACCTGATGCAGAAAATCCGTTTCCGTCCCACCGAGGCGTGGGACCTGCACTACGGCTTCCATTACTCAACGACGTCGGACTATGCGCGCTATGACCGTCTGTTGCGTCCCCGTGGCGACGGCCTGCGATCGGCGGAGTGGAATTATGGTCCGCAGGACTGGATGATGCATGCCCTCACCGTCGAGCATGCCGATGGCGTGCCGTGGTACGACAACCTGCGTGCGACGCTGGCCTGGCAATATTTCGCGGAAAGCCGGCACGACCGCGACTTCGGAAAATCCCTCCGCTCGCACCGCGCCGAACGGGTGGATGCCTTCTCCCTCAACCTCGATTTCGAGAAAGAACTTGGCGATGCCGTCGAGCTGTTTTATGGTCTCGAAGGTGTGGCGAATCTCGTTGGATCGAGCGGGGAGGACGAGGATATCACCACCGGCGCCCGCGTGCCCGGCCCGAGCCGCTATCCCGATGGCGCGACGTGGAACAGCGCCGCGGTGTATGGCTACATGAGCTGGTCGCTGTCACCGCGGCTCATCCTCCAAAGTGGGCTTCGACTCAGCGCTGTCATGCTCGACGCGGAGTTTTCGGATACATTCTATCCGTTTCCTTTCCGCGCGGTCGCCATGCGCAATGCGGCGGTCAACGGCAGTCTCGGCGCGATCTGGCGTCCCGCCGAGGGATGGCAATGCGACGCCAATCTCTCGACGGGATTTCGCGCACCGAATGTCGATGACGTGGGCAAGGTCTTCGACTCCACGCCCGGATTCGTCATCGTTCCCAACCCCGACCTGCGTCCGGAGTACGCCTGGAACATGGATGTCGGCGCGAGCCGCCGGGTGGGACAATGGTTGAATCTGGACGTGTCGGTGTTCGCCACCCTGCTCGACGATGCGATGGTACGGCGGGCATTCACGTTGGGGGGACGCGACAGCATCCTCTACGCCGGGGAGTTGAGTCGTGTCGAGGCCTTGCAGAATGGAGCGCAGGCCACGGTGTATGGCGTGCAGGCGGGCATGGATGTGCGTGTGATGCGCGGACTGATGTTGCGCGCGCGCTACACCTGGCAGCGTGGCGAGGAGGAACTCGATGATGGCAGCACGGCGCCGCTGCGGCATGCGGGTCCCGCCTTCGGCAGCGCACATCTGGTGTGGACGCGTCGCGGCCTCGAAGTCGATGCCTCCGTGCATTTCAATGGCGCGGTGCCCTACGACGATCTCGCTCCCGAGGAGCAGGAGAAAACGTACATCTACGCGCTGGATGAACACGGAAACCCATGGTCCCCCGCGTGGATGATCCTCAACCTCAAGGCCCGCTACCGCCTGTCCGACACCCTGCAGCTCACCGCCGGCGTGGAGAATCTCGCCGACCGGCGCTACCGACCGTATTCCTCGGGCATCAGCGCCGCGGGGAGAAATTTCATCGGCGCGGTGTATGTGACACTGTAATGGACAATGCGTCCGTGAACGCGCACGTGCACACGACCGTGCACGTGCGTGTTGTTATTCCTTCCACTTGATCGAACAGCCCATCGAGGCAACCGGGTCGATGCTGACCGGCCGGCCGGCGAGCAGGTCGTCGAGCACCGTGCGAAGGTCGTGACGTGTCACGCGTGCGGGTTGTTGCCAATTGTCGTCGATGCGTCCGTTGTAGCGCAGCGTGCGCCCGTGGTCGAAGACGAAGATGTCCGGCGTGCAGGCCGCATCGAACGCGCGGGCGACTTCCTGTGTCTCATCATGGAGGTACGGGAATGGGAAGTCCTTTTCTTCCGCGCGCCGCGCCATTTCCGGGAACGAGTCGTCGGGATAGCGTGATGCGTCGTTGGGATTGACCAGCACGAATTGCACGCCCCGCGCGCGGTATTCCCGCTGCAGGGCGATGAGGCGGTCCTCGCTCGCGATGGCGTAGGGGCAGTGGTTGCAGGTGAACACCACCACCAGGAGTGCCGCATCGGCGAAGGACGCGGGGGTGTACCACCGTCCGTCGGTTGCCGGGAGATGGAAGTCCGGGAGTGCGGTGCCGACCGGCATGCCGTGGGAGTATGTCAGGGCCATGGATGTGCTCGCGTTGTTGTCTCGGCTTCCAATGTGAGAAATATCGCGACGCCACGCCACCCCCGCGCGGTCTCGTTGTCGGGCAGCACGTTTGATTTCAGATCACCCCTTCGTATGTTTTTGTTTCCGCGATGCAACAACAGACAACGCCATGCTGGAAACCGGGAATCTGACGCGCATTCTCGTCGTGGATGACGAGCCGGATCTGGAGCTGCTGATCCGTCAACGGTTCCGCAAGAAAATCAAGGATCGCGTGTATGCGTTCGCGTTCGCCGCGAACGGAAAGGAGGCGCTGGAGATGATCGACCGCGACGAACCGGTCGATCTGATTCTCTCCGACATCAACATGCCGGTGATGGACGGTCTCACCTTCCTTGCGAACCTGCGGCAGCGCGCACGGGTGGGTCTGAAAACCATCATCGTATCGGCGTACGGGGACATGGGGAACATCCGCACGGCGATGAATCGTGGGGCGTTCGATTTCGTCACGAAGCCGATCGATTTCGACGACCTCGAAATCACCATCGAGAAGACCATCCAGCAGATGCGCGCCGAGCGGCACGCGGAAGCCGAACATGCGGAGCTCGCGCGTGTCAATCGCGATCTGGAAGTGGCGCGGCGCATCCAGCAGGCCATCATTCCGTGCGACTACCCGCCGTTTCCCGACCGGCGCGAATTCGCGCTCTACGCGGAGATGCGGCCGGCATTCCAGGTCGGCGGGGATTTCTATGACTATTTTCTCGTGAGCGATCATGAAGTCGCGGTTGCGATCGCCGACGTCGCCGGCAAGGGCGTGCCCGCGGCCCTGGTCATGTCGGCCACGCGGGCATTGCTCAAGGCCGAAGCCATGCGGCAGCACGTCCCGTCGGCCTGCCTCGCCGCGGTCAATCGCCATCTCAGCGCGGAGAATCTGGCGAGCATGTTCGTGTCGATGTTTTACGGGATTCTGGATTTTCGTGACGGGATTTTTCGCTATGCGTCTGCAGGACATGGGATGCCGTACATACTTACAGATGTACACACGCGACAGATTCCCCGCGCCCGGGGCGCCGTGCTCGGTGTCGACGGGTTCAGCCAATACGAAGACAGCGACCTCGTGCTCGAGCGGGGTGATGTGCTGTTTTTCAGCACCGATGGCGTGATCGAGGCCTTCAGCCGCGAGAAGGAAGAGTTTGGCGAATCGCGATTGGAGTCGTCGCTGCGCGAGGCGGCGCGTCAGGACGGACAGCGGCGGGACGTCCGTCAGCTGGTTCGGCATGTGATCGGCAGCGTGCGCGGCTTCGCGGACGGATCACCGCAATCCGATGACATGACCGCGATGGCGTTGCGCTATCTCGGCGGATGATGGCGCGTCGGATGAAGGCGGCCGCCCCGACCGTCTTCACGTCACACACAGCAGAGAGGAGATCCCATGCGAGCGCTCAGTCGCAGTATTGTCCGATATACCCTGGTGGTCACGATGTGCTGTGCGGCGATCGTGGGCCTGGGGTCCTGCAAGAAAGCCGAAGACGGGGACGGCGCGCACAAGCGCTGGAAACTGACCATGATCAAGTACGAGGAAATGCGTCAGACCATGGATGCGGAGAAGGGGTTTCGTTCCGGACTGGCGGATGCGGGACTGCGTGAGGGGATCGACTTCGAAATCGCGACGCGGAACGCGCAGGGTGATATCAAGACCGTGCTCACGCTGCTTGACGCGGTGATGGTGGACGGAACCGACCTGCTGGTCTCGATGCAGACGACGACGTTCGAATCCGCCGTTCGCCGGCGGTCGCGCATGCCGCTCACGTTCATGGTCGTCGCCAATCCGTTTGTCATCCCCGGGGTGGGAACCGACGACAGTTCGCACAACGAATTGTTGACCGGCGTATACACAAATACACAGTTCGATACCCTGCTCGCACATATCAAGCGTTGCCTGCCGGGCGTGCGACGCATTGGTTCGCTCGCGACGAATTTCGAGTTGAACGCGACCTATTATAAAAACCAGCTGCTGCTCGCCGGGAAACGCGCTGGACTCGACGTGAAGCTGGTTGGTGTCCAATACCGCTCCTCGATCCCGCTCGATGCCGAGAAGCTGTGCCAGTCCGGCATCGACGCGCTCGTGCAGATCGAGGACAACCTCACCAGTGCGACCTTCCCGACCATCGCGAAGATCGCGCAACACCATCGCATTCCGGTGTTCTCCTTCGTGAACAAGCAGATCGAACAGGGGGCGATCATGGTGTACGCCCCGGATTACGAGCATGCCGGACGACGCACCGCGGCGCTCGCCGCGAAAATCATTCGGGGAGAATCACCGGAGAATCTCCCCTTTGGTCGTATCGAACGGTTCGATTTCATCATCAATCTTGATGCCGCCCGCGCGGCGGGAGTGACGATCGTGCCCGACGTGCTCGCGCGCGCGGACCAGATCATTGACAGCCAGGGCCGTTGACATGGAGATACGCCGGCGCGGAGAGGGACGCACGGTGCATGTGTCCGTCTCGGGAAAGATGGATGCGTACTGGTCCGATGCGCTGAGCCGGGAGCTGGAAAGCTGTCTGGCTGATGGCGCGCGCGACATCACGCTCGATATGGCTGCGGTGAGCTTCATCTCCTCCGCCGGTTTGCGCGTGCTGCTCATCTATCTCAAGCAGATGAAAGCGGTCAAGGGATCGCTGCATTTCGCCAATCCTTCCGAGAAGGTCCGCAGCATCTTCGATCTTTCGGGACTCACACATCTGCTCAGCGCGGCGATGGGCGGCGTGACCGATCAGACCGCCCTGCCCGATGCGCCCCTGCCCGATCATACCGGGATGTACGTTTCCGTTCCCCTGCGTGAGGTAACGCCCGGGAGGGTCGTTGAACACCGCGCGCGGCGGAAGAATGCGGACATGGAGTATCCGCAGGTCCGATATCCCGCCGCGACCATGGGGTTCGGCGTCGGCGCCTTCGGCGACGCGTCGAGCGACGTGGCGCAGCAATTCGGGGAGTATCTCGCGGCCGCGGGGATTACCGTTTGCGTGCCGACGGATGGACGAAACCATCCCGACTACATGATCGAGGATGGGGTGTTCGTGCCGGTGATCTCGGTGCACGAAGGGGTCGTCATTCAGGCGGAATTCAGCCGGCAGCTCAATTTCGAGGCGTCGGAACACTATCGCGGCATCCCGCTCTCGAGTCTCGCGCTGCTGGCGCTGCGGGAAGCGGAGGCACCGGCGGTCGGTGCGCTGATCATCGCCGAAAGCGCATCACTCATCGGGGCCGCCCGCAAGCGAGCGCCGATGCATGATCACAACCCCTTCGCGGTGCCCGAGGTCCGGGACCATTTTTCCTTCACGACCGAGCCCTCGTTCGAACGCAGCACCGTGGTGGTGTGCGGGGTGTTTTCGGCACAGACCACGCCGCGGTTGCGTCCGCTCGATCCCGATGCGCGCTGCCACGGTCACGCACACGCCGCGGTGTTCAGCCACCGTCCACTGCCCGACGGGGTCATCGACAGTGGGGAGTTCATCCGCGCGCTGTTTGATTTCGGCACGGTGCACGGTGTGCTCCATCTCATGCACGACGGACGCAATCCCATGCGCAGTGTCGAGAGTGAATTCATCCGCGGCGCGATGTGGCTTCATCCCCTCGTCGCGCCACCGACGGAGCCCGCGCGCGGGAAGGAGGGCGGCGACACATGGTGACCATGCTGCTCAGCGGACTGGTGATGGGTTTCATTTTCGCGCCGCTCGCACTGGGCGTGTACATCAGCTATCGCCTTCTCCGTTTCGCCGACATCACGGTCGACGGAAGTTTCCTCCTTGGGGGAGTCGTGGTCGCGGCGCTGCTCAAGGAAGGGTACGGCACCGTCACCGGTCTGCTCGTCGCGCAAGTTGCCGGGGCCCTGGCCGGGATGATGACCGGATTGCTGATTACACGATTCGGGATCCGTCGTATCCTGGCGGGAATTCTCGTCATGACCGCGTTGTACAGCATCAATCAGCACATCCTTGGAATGACGGATCCGCGATACTTTTTCCCGGCCGAACATTCCTTGCGGCCGCTCAGCGAATCCATCGCGATGGCACTGTATGGCAGCTTGGACGCGATGGAGTTTCTCGGTGGTGGATTTCTTCCCGAAACCGTCGGCGCGGCGGTGATGTACGGTGGTGCGACCGTGATTCTGTCCGCGGCCCTGCTGTTGTTTTTTCATACCCGGTTGGGACTGGCCATCCGCGGGGCAGGCGGCAACGAAACCGCCGTCCGCGCCATGGGCGCGAACGTCTCGCTGATGATCGTCCTCGCACTGGCGCTGTCCAATGCCGCGGCCGCGCTGACCGGTGCGCTGTTCGCGCTCGAACTGGGATCGGTGGAAGTTGGCGGGGGTGTCGGCATGATCGTGACCGGCCTGGCGAGCGTGATGATCGGCGGTGCGTTGTTCGGACGGCAGCGCTTCTCCCTCCAGCTGGTCTCCGCCGCGGCGGGATCGGTGCTCTTCGCGGTGCTGATTTCCCTGATCACGCTCAATGACCGTTTCAGCGAGGACATCAAGCTGTTCACCGCGATCTTTGTCGTGCTCGCGCTTGTCGTGCCGCGCTGGGTGCGACGGCTGCGCGGTGGCGCGGAGTCATTGAATGCACGGACGTGCGCGGAGGGGGAGGACTGACATGCTCGCGATTCGTCACGTCGAAAAATCCTATCCGGTCAGCGGTGGAGAAAATGTCGCCGCGCTGCGGAACGTCGACCTGCACTGTGAACGTGGTTCCTTCGTGGTTATCGTCGGTGCGAATGGGTCGGGAAAATCGACGCTGCTCAATGTCCTGGCTGGTTCGGAATTCGTCGACCAGGGGTCGATCACGCTCGGTGCGGTGGATATCACCCGCGTGCCGGAACATCGCCGGGCGGCGATGATCGGGCGGGTGTTCCAGGATCCCTTTCAAGGGACGATCGCGGAGATGAGCGTGCGCGACAACCTTGCGTTGGCCGCCTGCCGCGGCGAGGGATTCTCCCTTCGCTGGGCATTGCCGCGAGGATTGCGCGAGGAAATGCGCGAACGTGTCGCGGTGCTCGGCATCGGCCTGGAGGATCGTCTCGATCAACCGGTGTCCTCCCTGTCGGGCGGACAACGGCAGATCCTGACCATGCTCATGGCGACCTGGCATAAACCGCGGCTCCTGCTGCTCGACGAACACACCGCCGCGCTCGATCCGCGTAGCGCTGATCTGGTCATGAATCTCACCGGGCGCATCATCGCCGACCGCAGTCTGACCGTGCTGATGGTCACGCATTCGATGCATCATGCCGTGCATTTCGGACAGCGGCTCCTGATGATGCATCGCGGCCGTATCGTCCTCGATATCCGTGATGGCGAGAAGCGGCGTGCGCGGCCGTCCGAGCTCGTCGCGCGCTTCGAGGAATTGCGGCGGATGGATCGCATCGATGAAAGTGTCGCGGCACTGTTGCGCGAGCAGTATTTATAGGCACACGGCAGAAGGAAGAGCGAAGAAGGCAGGGGGAGAAATGATGCCGGCTCCGGGAGGCCGTTGTCGGCGGTGACGAACGGCAGCCGGGAGCCGGCATGCTTTGGGTGAAGGGACGAACACTTCGTGCGGGGCTCAGCGCACGACAACGGCGGTGCCGCTGGCGGTGACCATGAGCATGCCGCCCGATGCGCCGAGATTCTCGTAGTCAAGATCCACGCCGACGATCGCATTCGCCCCGAGTGCCAGGGCGCGTTCTTCCATTTCACGGAGCGCGATGTCCTTTGCGTTTCGTAATTCCTTTTCGTACGTCGCGGAGCGGCCGCCGACGATGTCGCGGATGCCCGCGAACAGATCCTTGAAAATATTCGCGCCGAGAATGGCCTCGCCGGTGACGATTCCCTTGTACTCGTGAATGGTCTTGCCTTCGATGCCGTGGGTGGTGGTGACGATCATACGGAATTCCTGCGATGGTGAAGATGGAACGGGTAAGGATGAACGGGATGAACGGATGCGGATATCCTGTTATTTCTGGATGGCGATTTCCGTGCTCACGCGCCGGGGTCCGTCGGCGAGCGCGGCGTCCAACACTGCAATATATCGTCCGGCGGGCAGATCCGCGGCATGCCAGCCGAGAACGTGCGTGCCCGCTTCCATCATGCCGTCATGCACGGTCGAGACCACGCGTCCCGTGATATCATGCACGCGGAGGCGCAGGGATGCGGCCGACGGCAGTGTGAGTTGCAATTGGGTCTGCGTGGCAAGCGGGTTGGGCCAGGCCTCGAGCGTGACGCGCTGCCGCGTTCGTGCGAGGTCGACCCGCACGGCAGGCAGCAATTCCGCCCCACCGTCGTAATCGATCTGCCGCAAGCGATAGCGCAGCGACAAGGCCGCGGGCGGGTGCCGGTCGGTGAATGCATAGCGATGCGCAACGCGGCTCTCGCCGTGTCCCGGAACAAAGTCGAGGGTCTCCCAGCCCGTGCCGGCCTCGCGTTGAATTTCGAACCCGAAGTTCTGCGTCTCCGACTCGGTCTCCCAGCGCAGCTGCACGGCACCGTCGTCGAGGACCCGCGCGGAAAAGCTGCGCAGCTCCACTGGCCAGCCGCCATTGTAGGTGGAAATCACGAGGCCGCGTTCCCCCGCGACCATGCCATTCGCATCGTCGGTGAAAAAGACCGACGTCAACGCATGCCCCGTGCCGCTGATTTGTTGATGCCAGGTCGCACCGGCGTCGGCGGTGCGCAGGATCACGCCGTGATCACCGACGATCGTACCGGAGGTGGTGCTGGTGAACATGACGCGCCGCAGATGTTCGGTCGTCGGACTCTGTCGTGGAAACCATGTGGCACCGGCATCGGTCGATTGCAGGATGAGTCCGCCATCGCCGACAATCCATCCCGTATCGGCATGGGAGAAATAGACGTGATGGAGATTGACCGCCGTACCGCTGAAGACGGTGCTCCAGTTGTTTCCGTTGTTTGTCGTGTGGAGGATGACGCCGCCATCGCCGACCGCGAACCCCTCGAGCAGGGATGTGAAGAACACCCCTCGCAGCGCGGCCGCGACCGGACTCAGACGGAAGATCCAGTTGGTACCGCCGTTGTTGGTCCAGAGTATCACCCCGTTTTCTCCGACAATCGTCATGGTCGTGCCGTTCAGCGGGTCATGCACGAAAATGTCATGAAGATCGAGGGTGGTTCCCGAGGTCGTCGTGGACCATGAGATCCCGCTGTTGGTCGAGCGGAGAATGGTTCCATTGTCGCCGACCACGGTGATGGTCGGTGTCGCGAGACCGCTGACAAACACCTTCCGCAGGTTTTCCGACGTTCCGGTGACGGCCGAGGCCCAGGTGTTGCCGCCGTTGCTGGTACCGATGATCGTGCCGGCATTCCCGACCGCGATGGTCATCGTCGACGACACCGAGAAGATTCCATTGAGTGTCCGTGTCGTATTGGTGGGAAGCGGCTGCGACCATCCCTGCCCGAGTGCGTTCCCGTGCGCGAACAGGAACAGTGCGACAACGACGACCGCGCGTGTGTATCGTGAATTCATGGCAGCGCTCCGATGTATGAGGTTGGGGGACATAATACGCAGAAGGCACATGATTTGCCATGCCGCATCGGGCCACTTTTCACGCCATTGAGTCGGAAACGCAGAATCACTACATTTCCTGTTCACGCCATATTCATCCGGAGGATTCATGAAGCGTTCCCTCTCCCCGTCAGCGGTCCTGCTGCTGTTGTCCGTCATCTGGCTGCTGTTGCCCGTCGTCACGATGGGGCAGCAGGTCACGTTCTCCGAGCGCGCGTTGAATGTCGGTCTGACCCGCGCGATGGTCGACAGCATGGAGCTCGTCGGATTGATCAGTATCGCCGCCGAGGGGATGGATCAGGCGTTTGATATGCAACAATCAGAGCGGAAAGCCTTTTCCGAAACCATCCTCGAAGTAAGCGACGGCGTGGTGACGCGCAAGCGAATGACATTTTCCGACGCGCGCGCGCGCAGTGCCCAGCCGATGCAGCCGGTTTCGGTGACGAACGCTCCGGTGGTGGGCAAGACCTACATTGTGACGTATCTCCCCGACAGCGTCGCGGTCACCGACGATGACGGCGCGGCGGTGCCCACGGCGGAGCGCGACTACATCGTGAAGGAATTCAGCCGGAAGGTGGAGAATCAGTTCGCCCAGGCCTTCAACGGCCGCACGATGTCGGTGGGCGAGGAATTCGAATTGAAGGGCGAATTGCTCGAGCTCTTCGGTGCGAACCTCAATGAAGCGTTGCGGATTCGGAACGCCACGTTCCGCCTCGATGGCGTGGGGCAGGCACAGGGGATGCGGACCGCGTTGATCGGCATCGATGTCGTGTTCGGCGGCGCGCAGGGTCCGATGGAAATGGAAATCGCCATGAAGGGAACGCTGGAAATCGGCGTGGAGAATCTCTGGCCGATCTCGCTGGTGATGGATGGGTCGCTCACGGGCGCGGGCAATCACGGGGGTGTCGACCTCACGGCGGATGGCACGATGAAAATGGCGCGTCTCGCGACGTATCAGTGAACGAGGTCGTTCCCACACGGTATTGGCATGCGCGGGAGGACGGCCGCGTCGTCTGCGACCTGTGTCCCCGTGCCTGCGTTCTGGACGAAGGGCAGCGAGGACTCTGTTTCGTGCGGCGGAATATCGGCGGAGCGGTCGTCCTGACCACGTATGGACGGTCGAGCGGCTTCTGCATCGATCCGATCGAGAAAAAACCACTGGCGCATTTTTATCCCGGCAGTCCGGTGCTGTCGTTCGGTACCGCGGGCTGCAATCTCACCTGTACGTTTTGTCAGAACTGGGACATTAGCAAGGCACGGACGACCGACCGACTCGCCGATCAGGCGTCCCCCGAGGCGATCGCCACGGCGGCCGCGGTGCATGGCTGCCGCGGTGTGGCGTATACCTACAATGATCCGGTGATCTTTCACGAGTATGCCATCGATGTCGCGCAGGCATGCGCCGAGCGTGGCATCTACTCCATCGCGGTCACGGCCGGATATGTGTGCGACGCACCGCGCGAGGAGTTTTACCGCTCCATGCATGCGGCCAATGTCGATCTGAAGGGATTCACCGAGGAATTTTATCACCGCTTCTGCTCGGCACGGCTCGGTCCGGTGCTCGATACGCTGCGCTATATCGCGCATGAAACCGAGACCTGGCTGGAAATCACGACTCTGCTCATTCCCGGTGAAAACGATTCGGATGCCGAACTCGATGCCATGACCGCGTGGATCGTGACCGAACTGGGAACGGACATTCCCCTGCATTTGACGGCTTTCCATCCCGACTATCGGATGCGCGACCATGCACCGACACCGGCCGCGACACTGCGGCGCGCGCGTGCCCGCGCGCGGGAGAACGGCCTCCGCTATGTCTACACGGGCAACATCCGA
>JAVFAS010000034.1:0-38171 GCA_034002405.1 Bacteroidota bacterium
ATATTTTGGTTTTTCCATCTCTCATCCGTGGAGCAGCGTTCCGAGCTTGCCCAGCACCTGAGACACGGTTTCCGGAGGCACGCAGCACAGCAGCGATGCCTTGCGCGTCCGCCAGTCCATGCTCTTGACCTGGTCGGAAAGGATGACGCCGGTAGCCTTCAGCCCATCGGGGACCGCGACCTCGAACGGATAGCCCTTCGCTTCGTTGGTGAGCGGACAGAGAATCGCAAGTCCCACCTTGTGGTTGTAGGATCGGGGGGAGAGGACGAGCGCGGGTCGGAGTCCAGCCTGCTCATGGCCTTCCCGGGGATGAAACGAGATCCAGACCACGTCACCCCGGTCGGGACAGTACGCGGGCCTCACCAGATCTCCCGACCGACAGCATCCCCGGTGTCGGCCTCGGAATGAAGATTGTCCTTCCTGACCCCCTTCAGGAGTTCCTCCAGCGTGAACTCGGTCTCCATCCGCGGATCGATCACGATGCGGCCGTCCTCGACGCTGATATCGACCGCGGTTCCATACGCCAGTCCCGTCTCCTTGACAAACGCCAGGGGGATCCGAATCGCGAGACTGTTTCCCCATTTCTGTATTCTGCTCTGCATGGTCGTCCTTTTGTATATACAATGAAGATACGGCCTTGCCCATGGAAAATCAAGCCCCCCCCCTGTTTGGCCGACGCGTGATCCCGTGCTCCGCACATTCACTTCATATTCTGGTTTTCCTCCCTCCCTCTGAAATCCCGTCCGGTCTGGAACCACGCGGGCGGCATGAAATTCCCCCGGCGGATTTCGGCGCGGGTTTCCGCTTTCGATGGATACCAGGATGTACCCATCTGTCCCGCGCAATACACGGCGACACCTTCCAGCAGTACCGTATCGGCATGCGCATCGAAACGGACGGGAGATGCGCCGCGTCGGGAACCGTTCCCAGGGCTGAAGCCCCGGGCGATGACGTTACACCCCTCCGGGGTGCTCCTCTGTGCCGGCGCCTGTCCACCGTAGTTCCGCTCCGCGGAACGAAGGCGGACGCCTTTGCGCCTCGATGCCTATTCCGTATCTTTGCATCCGGTAATCGGAAACAGAGGACTGAGCGGCAATGGATTGGTACATCACCTGGGTCACACAGCAACCGATGACGTCGGCGGCGATTCAATTCGGCATTCTCGGCACGCTGGGGGAGATTATCTCGCACACGCTGCGGACAAAAAAGATCGGTTTGCCGCATTCCCCGCTGGAGATGCTGGGCAAGATGCTGGCCTGGGCGCTGCTGGGCATCGTCATTAAATACGGCTTCACCATGATGAAGGGCGCGGTGACCGTGCTCGTCGAACACGGCATGCTGCCGGAGTTCTGCGGCGCGGGACTCGCCTACGCCTTCTGCGCCTCGGTGGCGACCAATGTGTTCTTTGGTCCGCAAATGATGTATTTCCATCGCATCGAGGACAACCTCATCCTCCGCCGCTGGAGCTTCGCCGGCATCGAAACCGCGCTCAAGACCCTCCTCTGGTTCTGGATCCCCGCCCACACCGTCACCTTCATCCTGCCAAAGGAATTCCAGATCGGCCTCGCCGCGGTCTGGAGCGTCGCGCTCGGGATCATTCTCGGACTCAGCATAAAGAAATAGCGCATGGCTGATGGCTGATCGTTGATATTGTCTTTCTTATCAGCCATCAGTCATCAGCCATCAGCCATTCGTCATTGTTCCGGATTCCGATTTCCACGCTCGTTCCTTGCTCAAGTCATGCGGACTTCCGATCTTTGTATCTGATGGAGAAACGTTTCTCAGATGTCGATATTGATGTTCGAGCACATTGACAGACATACGAAGACCGATGATGCGCCACCCGGGATGGGCGGTTCATTCAACTGTTGCGCGACGCGTTCGCGGAAGATCCTGCAGTTCAAGCACTATTGCACCGACGCCCCCATTTGACCCGCCTCCCGCTCCGACCCGTCTTCCGTCGACGATTTTTCATTCAGATACATTTCCGTTTCACCATTCGCAACGGCATCCCCATGCCGGAAGGAGCACGCACACGTGAAGACCCAAGACTTTCTCACCGTTCGCGACCTGAGCCAGGAAGAGATCCTCGAAACCTTCGCCATCGCGCGCGACATGAAGGCCGATCGCATGAAGTATTCCGAGGCGCTGAAGGGCCAGGCGCTCGCGCTGATTTTCGAAAAGCCCTCGCTGCGCACGCGCACCTCGTTCGACATCGGTATCCAGCAGCTCGGTGGCTATTCGCTGTACCTGTCGCCGGCCGAGATCAGCCTCGGCAAGCGCGAGTCGGTGCATGACGTCGCCAAGAATCTCGAGCGCATGGTGCAGGGCATCATGATCCGAACCTTCGCGCATCAGATCGTGATCGACATGGCGAAGTATGCCTCGATTCCCATCATCAACGGACTGACCGACTTTTCGCATCCCTGCCAGGCCATGGCGGACTTCCTCACGATCCAGGAAGTGAAGGGCGAATTGAAGGGCCTCAAGCTCTGCTACGTCGGTGACGGCAACAACGTCGCGCACAGCCTGATGTTCGCCGGCGCCCGGCTGGGCGTCGATGTCACCGTCGCCTGTCCCGCCGGCTACGAGCCGAATCTCATCGCGTGGCAGCAGGCGGTCGAGGACGCCAAGGCCACGGGGGCGACGATCGAGGTCGTGCACGATCCGGCCGCGGGGGTGAAGAATGCCGACGCGGTGTATACCGATGTCTGGGCGTCGATGGGACAGGAAGCCGAGGCCGCCGAACGCCGCCGCATCTTCCTGCCCTTCCAGGTCAACGAGGATCTGATGGCGAAGGCGAAGAAGGACGCGATCTTCATGCACTGCCTGCCCGCGCACCGCGGCGACGAGGTCACCGACGGTGTCATCGACGCGCCAAATTCGGTGGTCTTCCAGGAAGCGGAAAACCGCCTGCACGCGCAGAAGGCGGTCATGTATCAGCTGATGAAGAAATAAAGGACCGGCATGTCCCGGACAGCACTCATCGCCATCGGCGGAAATTCGCTCATCCGCGCCGGCGAACGCGGTACGATCGAGGAACAGACGGCCAACGCGCACGCCACCGCGCGCGCGCTGGCGGCCATGGTCGCCCGCGGCTGGCGCATCGTGATCACGCATGGAAACGGCCCCCAGGTGGGGGCCGCCCTCCTGCGTTCGGAGCGCGCGGCCGGCGAGGTCTACACCCATCCGCTCGATGTCTGCGTGGCCACCACGCAGAGCGAGATCGGCTACCTGCTCCAGCGCGCGATGGAATTCGAGCTGCGGCAGCTCGGCCTCACCACACCGGTCATCACCGTGCTCACCCAGGTGCGCGTCGATCCGGCCGATCCCGCCTTCGCGCACCCCACCAAACCCATCGGTCCCTTCTACACCAAGAAAGAAGCCGAGGAAAAACAGCGCCGCCTGGGATGGAATATCGTCGAGGACAGTGCCCGCGGCTATCGACGCGTCGTGCCCTCGCCCGAGCCCTGCGAGGTGTTCGAGCAGCACATCATCCACCGCCTGGTCGATGACGGCATGATCGTCATTGCCTGCGGCGGTGGCGGGATTCCGGTGATCGAGCATGAAGGACACCGTGTCGAGGGTTCCGAGGCCGTGATCGACAAGGACCGCGCCTCGGCGCTGCTCGCGGCCGGACTCGGGGCCGATCTCTTCGTGATCAGTACCGACGCGCGGCAGGTGTATCTCGATTTCAAGAAAGCGACGCAGCGCGGCCTCGACCGGGTCACCGCCGACGAACTGCGGCGCCATTTCGATGACGGCCAGTTTCCGCCCGGATCGATGGGCCCGAAAGTCGAATCGGCCCTGCGCTTCCTTCGCGACGGCGGAAAGGAAGTGATCATCACCTCGTACGAACATCTCGTCGACGCCCTCGACGGTCACGACGGAACGCATGTCGTGCCGGCGGAACAGGCGTCTCACGCACGGAAAGAGAGTTGAAGACATGAATATCCGCCACGTCGTCGAGTCCCAGCAGTTCACCGTCCCCATGCTCATGCAGCTCTTCGAGCGCACCCGCACGATGGAAACCATCGTCCGCCGCGGGGGCACGCGCGACTACGAGCGCGCGATCATGGGCACGCTGTTCTACAAACCCTCGACCCGCACGCGCTTCTCCTTCGAATCGGCGATGCACCGGCTCGGCGGCCGCGTCCTGACCACCGAACAGGCGCGGGAATTCTCGTCCGAAATCGCGGGAGAGCAGCTGGAAGACACCATCCGCATCATCGGTCACTACTGCGACGTGATCGTGCTGCGGCATCACGAGGAAGGCGGCGCCAAACGCGCGGCGGCCTTCTCGACCGTGCCGGTGATCAACGCCGGTGACGGCGAGGGCGGCCAGCATCCGACGCAGGCCCTCCTCGATCTCTACACGATCTACAATGAGTGCCACACGCTCGACGGACTCTCGGTGGCGCTCATCGGCGCGCTCGATCAGGGACGCACCGCGCGTTCGCTGGCCTACCTGCTCGGGAAGTTCGATCGAACGAAACTGTATTTCATCGCCCCCGACGAAATGCAGATCAAACCCGACATTCTCGAACATCTCGACAAGCACGGCGTCTCCTACGAATGCGCCGCGACGGCCGACGGCATTCTGCCGCATGTCGACGTGGTGTACCAGACGCGCATCGACCGTGCGCGGCTCCGCGATCGGGACATCGATTTCGGGCCCTATAACATCGATGGCCATGTGCTCGCGTCGATGAAGTCCGACGCGATCGTCATGCATCCCCTGCCGCGCTCGGTGGAGATCGATCACGCCGTCGACGCCGATCCACGCGCGGCCTATTTCCGTCAGACCCAGAACGGTCTCACCGTACGCATGGCCCTGTTGACCATGCTGCTCGATACCGAATGACTTTTTCACGCTCCCATCACCGATAATCATCAAAGGACTCCGTATGAACAGCCAGGATTATATCGCCATCGAAGAACAGTACGGCGCGCACAACTATCATCCGCTCGACGTGGTCGTGCACAGCGCCCAGGGCGCATGGGTGACCGACGTCGATGGAAAGAAGTACCTCGACTGCCTCGCGGCGTATTCCGCCGTCAACCAGGGGCACTGCCACCCGCGCATCGCCGAGGCATTCGTCGAGCAGGTCTCGCGCGTCACGCTCACCAGCCGCGCCTTCCGCAACGACCGCCTGCCGCTGCTGTACAAGAAGCTGCACGACATGACCGGCTACGAGATGTCCTTGCCGATGAACTCGGGCGCCGAAGCCGTCGAAACAGCCATCAAGACCGCGCGCCGCTGGGGGTATGACGTGAAGGGGATCGCCGAAAACAAGGCGGAGATCGTCGTCGCCTCGGGCAACTTCCATGGCCGCACCACGACCATTGTCGGCTTCTCCGACGACCCGGCCTCCTTCAAGGGCTTCGGGCCGTACTGCACGCAGGCGTTTCCCATGCATGAATACGGCAACATCGAGGACCTGCAATCGAAAATCACCCCGAACACCTGCGCCGTGATGATCGAACCGATCCAGGGCGAGGGCGGCATCGTGATTCCCCCCGACGGGTATCTCAAGGCCGTGGCCGACCTGTGCAAGGAAAAGGGCATCCTCTTCATCTGCGACGAGATCCAGTCGGGCCTCGGCCGCAGCGGCAAGCTGTTCGCGCATTATTACGAAGACGTGCGGCCCGATATCGTCATCATCGGAAAAGCACTTTCCGGAGGTTTTTATCCGGTATCCGCCATCCTCGCCGACAAGGCGATTCTCGGCGTGATCAAGCCCGGAGAGCACGGCTCGACCTTCGGTGGCAATCCCCTTGCCGCCGCGGTGGCCGTGCGCGCCCTCGAAGTGATCGAAGAAGAGAAGCTCATCGAGCGCTCGTTCGAACTCGGCACGTATTTCGCCGAGCGCCTGCGCGCGATTCCTTCCGCGCACATCGTGAAGGTCCGCGCCCGCGGCTTGTGGATCGGTCTCGTGCTCGACACGAAAGCGCGGCCGTTCTGCGAAGCGCTCAAGGAGGAAGGTATCCTCTGCAAGGAGACCCACGAGCACATCATTCGCTTCGCCCCGCCCCTCGTGATCACGAAGGAGGACATCGACTGGGCGCTCGCACGCATCGAACACGTTCTGACGTCGAAATAAAACTTTTTCCATCAACCACCGGAGAGATTCATGGCGACGAAAGCCCGTATCAACACCATCATCGTCGGCGCCGCCGGTCGTGATTTCCACAATTTCAACCTGGTCTATCGTGACAACGACATGTACAACGTGGTGGCATTCACCGCCGCGCAGATTCCCGACATCGCGGGACGCAAATATCCCGCCTCGCTCGCGGGCAAGCTGTATCCGAAGGGAATTCCCATCTTCGAGGAAGCCGATCTCGAGAAGCTGATCCTCAAGCACAATGTGCAGGAAGTCGTCTTCTCGTACA
Source organism: Bacteroidota bacterium (assembly GCA_034002405.1). Classification (GTDB taxonomy): domain Bacteria; phylum Bacteroidota; class Ignavibacteria; order SZUA-365; family SZUA-365; genus SZUA-365. Next base: position 6,397 of record JAVFAS010000034.1, read on the forward strand.
GCGACGTAACCTACGAGCGCGTGATGCATCTCGGAAGCCGCGCCAATGCGGCCGGCGCGCATTTCAAGATGCTCAGCGCCAAGGACACGATGATCAAGAGCAAGAAACCCTTGGTGTCGGTGACCGCCGTGCGCACGGGCAGCGGCAAGAGCCAGACCACACGCAAGGTCGCGAACATCCTCCAGTCGATGGGCTTCAAGGTCGCGGCCATCCGTCACCCGATGCCGTATGGCGACCTCGCGAAACAGAAAGTGCAGCGCTTCGCCTCCATCGCCGATCTGAAAAAGCATAACTGCACGATCGAGGAGATGGAAGAGTACGAACCGCATATCGTCAACGGCACGATCATTTACGCGGGCGTCGACTACCAGGCCATCGTCGATCAGGCGGAAAAGGAAGCCGACATCATCCTGTGGGATGGTGGGAACAACGACATGCCGTTCTACAAACCCGACCTCAACATCGTCGTGGCCGATCCGCTCCGCACGGGGAACGAGCTGAGTTACTACCCCTCCGAGGTCAATCTCCGCATGGCCGACGTGGTGGTGATCAACAAGATCGACAGCGCCGATCCGATGGAAGTGCTCGAACTGCGGCACAACATCCGGAGCGTGAATCCGAAGGCCCTGATCATCGAGGCCGCCAGTCCGCTCATCGTTGACCGCGGCGAACAGATCCAGGGCAAGCGCGTGCTGGTGGTGGAAGACGGTCCGACGCTCACGCACGGCGAAATGGATTTCGGCGCCGGTACCGTGGCCGCCGAGAAATTCGGCGCCGCCGAGCTGGTCGATCCGCGTCAGTGGGCCGTGGGAACGATCAAGAAAACCTTCGAGATCTATCCCGAAATCGGCGTGCTGCTGCCGGCCATGGGCTACAGCGACCAGCAGATCAAGGACCTGACCACGACGATCAACAAGGTGCCCTGCGACCTCGTCGTCATCGGCACGCCGATCGACCTCAAGCGCGTGGCCAAGTTCAAGAAGCCGTCGGTACGCGTGCAGTACGAACTGCAGGAAATCGGCGAGCCGAATCTCAAAACCGTGCTCGACGTGTTCACGCAGAAACTGTAGGACTCGCACACGGAGTGACGTGGATTCATCGGATATTCACGGTTTTTTTTCGGAAATAGATAATCCGTTCACGCGGCGCTCTCCGGAGCGCCGCTTTTCTTTCCCCCGGTGCCGGCATCGCGTCCACACAACCCACCCGCGCGCATCCGGGTTCGTCCGTGTTCCCCTTCCGCTTCCCCGTCCTCTTCCGCTTTCCCGTCCTCTTCCGCTTCCCCTTCCTCTTTCCCGCTTTCCTGCTTTCCGCTATCTTACCGCATTCGATATGTCCGACATTTCCCTCCCGGAGTCCCTATGAGATCCGTCATCAGATCCACTGTCGTTCTCATCGTCTTCCTGTCCATGGGCTTGGTGGCGCGCGCGCAGGGCACGTGGGTGCAGCAACCGACGGCGCTCGCGGCCGCGCCCACCACCTTCGTGCAGGTCGGCGGACTCTGGGGTATCGCCATGACCGACACCGGCACGGGCTTCGCCGCGGGATATGCGTCCGTGTCGAATGGTTTCTCGGGCGTGCTGCGCAAGCTGCCGGGAAATCCGACCTGGTTTGTCCTGCCTTCGTCGAATTTCGCCGGACTCGCGACCAGCCACAGTCTCTGGTCGGCGGTGGCGGCCGTGGGCAGCCATGCATGGGTCTGCGGGTCGAACGGACGTCTGTACAAAACCACCGACAACGGCAATACCTGGTCGTCCGCCGCCGGCGGACTCGGCGGAAACACGCTCTTCGACATTCACTTCCAGAATCAGAATGAAGGCATGACCGTCGGCAGCGACGGGGTGTTTTACTACACATCCGATGGTGGAACGACCTGGATCGCGCAGACCCTGCCGGCGACGGTACAGAACACCACGGACCTCTATGCCGTGTACAGCCGCGGCGGCAACTGGTATGTGACCGGTGCGACGAATACGCTCATGCGCGGCACGCCGGCGACGTCATCGACCAGTTGGGTCGATCTGACCGCGAATCTCCCGGGTATCGGCGGCATCGAGGGATTGCAGTTTCTCGACGACAATCTCGGCACGCTCGGCGGCGTCTCCGCGTCGGGGTCGCCGATCTACCGCACGACAAACGCCGGCGCGTCGTGGACCGCGATCGGAAATGGCCTGCCCGGATCGAATCCGTACAACGGGGTCGCATTCTTCCATCCCGACAGTGGCTGGGTCGGCAACGCCCCAGGCAACATCCAGCACACGGTCGATGGCGGACAGAACTGGACCGCGACATCGATGACACCCTTGCCGGGACAGACACCGGCGAATCAGCTGACCCGCCTGTCCTTTCCCGCGCGAACGATCGGCTACGCCGCCGGTGGCGCACCGGGCACGACCAGCACCGGATGGATCCTGCGCTGGCAGACGCCACCGGTCCCCGATATCGGTGGCACGCCCGACTCGCTGGATTTCGGCATCCTCGACTGCGACACGACAACGACCAAGGTCTTCACGATCAGCAACCGCGGTTCCGCCGTGCTGAACATTTCCTCGATCACGTTTTCATCCTCCGAATTCACGATGGCGGGCCCCACCCCGACCACGGTCCCCATCGGCGGCGGCGCGACGTTCTCAATCCGGTGGACCCCCGCCACGCCCGGGCCGATGCCGGCGAATGCGGGCATGACCATCGTCAGTGACGATCCGGACGACAATCCCTGGTTCGTGCAATTCACCGGAGCGTGGAATGTCGGCACGCTCGCCATCGGCGACAACTATGATTTTGGTACCACCTGCATCGGCGACTCGGTCGAGGTCAATTTGATGGTCACGGTCAGCGGAAATCTCTCGCCGACCATCATCGCGTTCGAGCATGTCAGCGGTCCGGCCTTCGTGCGCATGGTCACTCCTCTCGTCGGGCAGACCGTGAGCGGGACGGTACCGTTCACCTTCCGTGCCCATCCGTTGACCGGGGGAACGCTCACCGCGGTGTACCGGCTCATCCACGGCAATCCGCTCTGTCCGAAGCAGCAGCTGATCACCTTCACCGCCACGGTGCGAAACGCGGATCTGACCCTGTCGCAGCCCGTGGTCGATTTCGGCGAGGTCTGCGTCGGGGAACACAAGGATCTCGAAATCACCGTGACCAACGGGGGCACGACCCCGGGCGTCATCAGCCAGCGCATCTTCGCCGGCGGCCGCGATGTCTTCCCGAATCAACATTTCACACCATTCGGTCCGGTATCCCCGGGCGGCGCGATGCAGTACCGGCTGCGCTTCGCCCCGACAACCAACGATACGGGACTGATCCAGGCCGAATACAAACTGGTCGTGGATCCCTGCCGCGACACGCTGTTCCTGACATTGAAGGGACGCGGGGTCAAGCCGGCGATCACCTTCACGCCGACCTCCGTGCTTGGACTCGGTCCCGTCCCGACCGGGCAGGTCACCGAGGAAAATGTCTTCATCACCAACACCGGCAACGCCACGCTGAGCATCGCCGAGATCCGCCTCGCGCCCCCGCATCCGCGCCTGGCGCTGATCAACATGCCCGCGCTGCCGCTGACCCTGCCGGTCGGACAATCCACCTCGGTGCGCGTGCGCTTTTCTCCCGACCGGATCGAGACGATCAATGCCAATCTGTGCGTGCGGTGGACCTCACCCTGCCCGGACAGTGCCTGTCTTCCCGTGGCGGCCAGCAGTGGCGACGCACCCACGATCGCAGTGGACACGGTGCTCGACATGGGCACGCAGCCCTGCGCCGGGGAATTGCGCGACACGATCTGGGTGCGCAACACCGGCGGCGGCACGCTGACCTTGCACAGCCTCATGCTCACCGGCAACCATCCGCATCACTTTCTCGTCCGCGCCCCCGCGACGCCGCGCCAGGTCCCCCCGAACGATTCGGTCGCGGTGATCATCGGCTTTCTCCGTGCCGATAATGGCGCGAGCACGGCGGAACTCGTGATCGCGCACAATGACGGCAAGGTCGGGAATGCAAGCGTAGTCACGCTGCGCGCGCTGCGGCAAAGCGTGGAATTCGGCATCGAGGGCGATTCCACCTCCGCCTTCGTGTCTTGTGTCAACGTCGGCGCCAGCCGCAGCTTCCAGATCCGCAACCGGGGAATACAGGAGTTGGAGGTCCGTGATATCACCGTCGTCACAGGCGCTGCGCAATTCCATGTCGCGAGTACCCCGCTGCCCGCGTTGGTACCCGGCGGTTCGGGGCTCTCGTTCGAAATCAATTTCACCCCGACGGCGAAAGGTACCGTTCACGGCACCGTGCGCGTCACCGTGGGGCCCTGCGACGACACCTACCTGATCAGCGTGACCGGCGAGGGCAATATCACCGAAGTGTCGTTCTCACCCGACCCCGTGGAATTCGGCAGCGTCGATGTCGGCGACAGCGACACCCGCACGGTGCGCATCACGAACAACGGCACCACCGCGCTGTCGGTGCAGGATCTGTTCCTGCGTCCCGCGGCGGGTGAATTCAGCATCGAATCGGCGCCGAATCTCCCTGTCATCATCAACGCCGGCGGCGCGCGTGATGTCACCATCCGATTCACGCCCCAGTCGGTGGGCGCCCGCGCGACCAATCTCTGCGTGGCCGTCACGGCGCCGTGTCCCGACACCGTGTGCGTCACCGTCCGTGGCCGGGGCAACTCGACCGGACTCGATGTCACGAAAACCCGCATGGAATTCACGCTCGATCCCTGCACGATGGATGCGCGTTGCGACACCATCGAGATCGTCAACAGTTCCGGCACCGCGGTCACGCTGACGGCGGTCCGTGTCGAGCCGCCGGACGGCTTCACCGTGACCTTCCCCGCCACGCTGCCCCATGCGCTTGCCAACGGATCGACCCTCGCGGTGCGTGTCTGCGCGGAGGCCGACTTCACCGGAACGCGAGCAGGCAACCTGGTCATCGAAAGCAATGACGCGAACGTGCCGCTCATCCGCGTGCCCCTGACCGCCCGTCGCGATTCGAGCGGAATCGACGTATCGGCGCAGACCATCGATTTCGGTGCGATCGCATCCTGCGAAGTGGGTGTCTCGCAGCTGGTCACCATCACCAACACCGGTGCGATCAGCGAGTTTGTCGATACCCTGCGCCGCGGTCCGGCGTTTGTCGTCACCACCATCCTCCCCGTCGCGCTGCAACCGGGACAGGTCACCCAGGCGCGCATCACCTTCGCCCCACCGGCGCCCGGCGTGTTCGAGGACACGCTGTACTTCACCACCGCCCGGTGCGGTACCCGCGTGCCGCTCGTGTTGCGCGGCGCGATGCACGCCACGAATTACGAGGTGCAGCCGGTTCCGTTGAACTTCAGCAACGTGCCGGTCGGATCGAATCAGATTCTCAACTACACCTTCACCAACCTGCATCTTCCCTCCGTGCGCATCGCGGATGTGCGGATTTCTCCACCGGGTATGTTTGCCTCCTGGGGCGCCTATCCGAAGACCGTCACCGCGGGCTCGGCCGTGCAACTCCCGATTCAGTACACCCCGACGGACGCGGGTCCCCACGGCGCCACGGCCTGCATCATCATCGATCTGCCGTGTCCCGATACCATTTGTGTCGCCATGCAGGGCAGCACGGGAGACGGCGCCCTCGACGTGCGTCCCGCCGCGCTCGCCTTCGGTATCGTGCCGCAATGCGCGGATGTCGTGCGCAACGATACGGTGCGTAATATCGGCAGCGGTCGGGTAACCCTGACCGCCGCGCGCATGGAAGGAAACGACGCCAGCTATTTCATACTCGATGATCCGATTCTTGCCGCCGAGCACCTCGATCCCGGCGCGGCGCGTGTGTTCACGATCCGCGCCCGGGGCACGGTGCCGCCAGGCGATGGCGAGTATGACGCCGCGCTCGTGGTCGACACCGACAACAGCGCCCAACCGGAACTCCGCATTCCACTGTCGATGTCGCGACGGACCCTCGCCGCGCCGGCGGATGTGATCGTGGACTTCGGCACGATGTTCAGTGGAACGGCCGCCACGCGGCGCGTCCCGCTCCGTAACACCGGAAGCATGCCGGCCACGATCGATGATGTCCTGCTCCCGGCCGGTGTGCGTATCACGCCACCGCTGCCCATCACCATCCCCGCGGGTGGCGAGATCTCGATCGACATCGACGTCACCCCCACCGTCCCGGGCGCGTATGCCGAGTCGGTGACGCTACGCGTGACCGCGCCCTGCGCACTCGAAACGCAACTGACGTTGCGGGGCGCGGTGGAAGAGACGTTCAATGTGACGGCACTGACCTTCGGCGAGGTGCCCCTCTGCCGTGCCACCGAACACACCGCGACGGTCGTGCGCAACGCCACGACCACGAACGCGGCCATCACCGCCGCGCGACTGGAGGGAGCGGACGCCGCCGCGTTCACCCTGATCGCACCCGCACCATTGCCGGTCGTGCTACCCGGTGGGGGGACGCTGTCGGCGACGCTCCGCGTCCTTCCGGACCCGGCGCAGGCCGAGCGCGTGTATGCGGCCGAGCTCGTCCTCACGACGGATCTCGACGGCCGGTCACAGGAGATTCGGATCCCCGTATCCGCTGATGCGCGAACCAGCCAGTTGTCGTTGCTCGCGCCCATCGATTTCGGCCCGGTATCGCTCGGCACCATTTCCGTACCGGTCACGGCGCGTTTCCGGAACACGCGGGATTTCCCCATCACGATCGATTCGCTGCGACTCACCGGGGCGGTGAATGCGCGTTTCCGGATCACCGCATCCACTCCGATGCCGCCCGTGGTCATCGGACCGGGCGAAACGCTCGATGTCGCACTCACCTGCGAGCCCCTGGCCGCCGCGGCGGCAACCGCGGAGCTGCAGCTCTTCTCCTCCGACCCGTGCACGGTGGTGGCGATCCACCCCGTGCGCGGCGAGGGAATCGATGACGCCCTGCGCGCCACGCTGCGGATCGGCGCGCACAGCGGCAGCGTCGACGCCATCATCGACATCCCGCTGTTGCTCGAACAGGATCTCGGCGGCGCGGACGTCCGCTCGTGGGAAGGTGACATTTCCTTCGACGGCAGCATGCTGTATCCGCTGTCCGTCTCGACGGTCGACACCCGGTCGGCGGACATGCAACTCACGATGGCATACGATCAGGCGGCCGGGACGGTCCACCTCACCGCCACGGGAGGCACGCTGCGCGCGGGGAGTGGTCCCCTCGCCTTCCTGCGTGTCCAGGTTCTCGTCGGCGCGGCCGCATCCACCCCGTTGCGCATCGACCCCGGTTTTGCCTTCACCAGCGGACGCGCCCGCGTGGAGACGCGTATTGACGGCAGCTTCACGTTGACCGCGTACTGCGCGGCCGACGGCACGCGCTTCGTCCGGGCGGCCGACGGAGTGCAATTGCTTCCCAACCATCCGAATCCGTTCCGTGACGCGACGGTTCTCGAATATACGACGGTACAGGACGGAGAAGTCTCATTATTTGTCCACGACCGCATGGGCCGCGAGGTCGTGCGCGTGGTCAACGGGCAACAGCCGGCCGGAAGATACCGCCTCACGCTTGACGGCACGGCGCTGCCGCCGGGATTGTACTTCGCCGTGCTGCGCAGCGGTGAAGCACAGTCCGTCCGCACCCTGCTGCGTATCGAATAGGCACGCGCGGCGGGCGATCCACCCGCGTCATGACGTCGCGTCGCGGCATGGCGGAGCAAAACCCCGGACGCGTCGCGAGCGGGGTCGTGAGACCTGGAGCGGACTCCCGAAAAAAATCAAGGGAGTCCGATTTCTCCAAACGTTCATTTTTTCCGTACATTCCATTTTTCCAACCCGCACGGTTGTCCATATGCAGTTACGTCAACTGGTTCTTCCCCTCCTCCTGTTGCTGACCTGGCACGCATCGGCGCAGGATGAAACGCCGGGATTCCGCGATGTCATGCGCTTCGGCGTCCATGGCGGACCCCAATTCAATATTCACAGCGGCACCTACGCGGCCCTCGACCGCACGGCCACCTGCGGCATCTGCGATTTCGAGAACGGGGACCTGATGAAATTCCGTTTCGAAGCCTTACTGGAAATTCCCTTCACCCCCGCGCTCATGTTCAGCGCACGCGTGGGGCTGCAGGATTACTCCGGCCAGTTCGACCGCGACAACTATTATGTGGGACAAGTGGCGCAGCCGACCGGTCCACCCGCGGATCTGATCGTGGATCACACGTTCGACAACACCCTCCGCTATCTCACCGTCACTCCGGGCGTGCTCTATTTCCCCTTCGAGGCACCCTTGCATGTCGACCTCGGACTCGGATTCGGGTTTGCGATGGGCAAGGACTACACGCTGCGCGAGGAACTCGTCTCACCCGCGGATCTCTATTTCAGCGACGGCACGCGCGACCATGTGATTCGTGACGAGGAGATCCATGATGTCAACGGACTCCGTCTCGCGCTCGAAATCGGTGCGGGCTACGACATCCCGCTCACGCGCAATCTCCTGCTCACCCCCGCGGCGTCCTTCAGTCTGCCGCTGACCGCGGTCACCGGAACCGGTGAATGGAGTGCCTCCGCACTGGCCGCCGGTCTCGGCCTGCGCTGGGCGATGATTCCACCCGAAAAACCGGCACCGCCGCCACCGCCACCGCCGCCGCCACCACCACCGCCGCCCGAGAAAATCGCGCCGCTCGCCGTGGCGCTCGACGTCCACGGACTCTCCCGGGAAGGGGGAACGACCCCGGTTCAATCGATCACCGTCGAGGAAATCCGCACCGTCGAGCGTTATCCCCTGCTCACCTATGTGTTCTTCAACGACGGTGACGCCACGCAGCCGCTGCGGCAGAATCTGCTCGATGCCGAGCAGGCGAAGGCGTTTTCGATCGAGGATGCGCGCGGCCAGGAGCTCGAACTGTATCACAATATGCTCAACATCATCGGACGCCGTCTGACCGAGCGGCCGAATTCCCGCATCACCCTCACCGGCACGAACGCCGATGTCGGGGCCGAGGCGAACGCCCAGGAACTGTCGCGTCGGCGCGCCGAGCGGATCAGGGATTACTTCACCGATGTCTGGGGCATCGATGCCCGGCGGATCACCGTCCGCGCACGCAACCTGCCGGTCGATCCATCCGCGCGCGACGACGCACGCGGACAGGAAGAGAATCGCCGCGTCGAGATCACTTCCAACGACGAGGAGATCGTCGGTCCGATTCGCCGCGAGGAACTCGAATACAACACCTCGCTCGCGGGCCTGCTGTTCGAACCCACGATCGACGCCCCGAACGGGATCGATCGCTGGATTCTCCAGGTGCGGCAGGGACAGAAAACGCTGTTCGAGAAGGAAGCACGGGCGGCGATGCCCGAGGCTTCGTACAGCTGGGACATTGACGGCGAGATGTTCCAGGTCAGCGGCGAACCGCTGCGGATCAGTTTCGGCGCCCGGGACCGCAAGGCACAAGAGCAGAGCGCGACCCGGCAGATCGAAATGAACACGCTCACGCTCGAGCGCAAGCGCGAGGAGCGCATCGGCGATGTGAGCGTGAACCGCAGCAAGCTGATTCTCTTCGACTTCGACAAGGCCACGATCTCCAACCGCAACCGCGCGATCATCCGCGAGGTCTCGAGCACGATCACCCAACGCTCACGCGTGAATATCGTCGGTTACACCGACGCGCTCGGCGAGGTCGAATACAACGTCACGCTCTCCGAGCAGCGCGCCGAGGCGGTACGCCGCGCATTCGGCAAGGTGCTCGACAACATCGACGTCACCACCAGCGGCGTGGGAAGCACACAACTCCTGTTCTCGAACGAAACACCGGAAGGCCGCTTCTACTGCCGCATGGTACAGGTCATCGTCGAGACACCGGTGGAATAATTCCCGCCGATATCACCCGTATTCACGCAAGACGCCCCGAACGGGGCGTTTTGCGTTTCCGCCATCCGGGGTCAATATTGGACATGGGCCGATTTTTCTCTATAATGCTTCATTGCACCATTCCTCATCCGAGAGAGACGTTGTATGGCACGCCTTGGTTCCGCTCTCGCCGCTGTCATTTCCCTCATCATGCTCTTGTCGTTCCCCCTCAATGCCCAGACGGGCACGTGGGTGAAGATGAACCTCCTCGCGAACCTCCCGGCGTTCGAGGACATCGACATGTTCGACGAAAACCACGGCATCGCCGTCGGGGGGTCCGACATGGGCCCGGGCCATCTGGGAAAAGGGTATTCCGGGGTATGCATGACATCGGACGGCGGTGCGACGTGGTGGATCCTTGACGGTGGATCCACGCACTTCAATCCGGAACTGCCTGACTACGCCCAGTGGCACGCCGTCCATGTCGTCGACCACCGGCGGGCTTGGATCGTCGGCGACAGTGCGTTGGTGTACTGGACGATGGACCGTGGCATGACTTGGGAAGAGCAGATCGTCGACTGGGACACGGTACAGTACCGCGCCCCACCGACACTCTACGATATTTACATGATCGATACGCAAAACGGCGTGGCGGTCGGTGGTGACGGCCTCTCTGTCGGCATGAGCGGGAATGAATGGCACAGCGCACAGATTTTCCGCACGCATGACGGCGGGCTGACCTGGAACAACACCTCGCCGCAACCGTCCTCGATCAACTACCTCACCGGTGCTATCCGCTGCGTCGACTATAACAACGGGACCTTCCTCTACGGCGGGGAATACGGCCTGCTCCTGCTGGAACAGGGAATGACCCTGCAGGTGCTGCAACCGGTCACGGGAACGCACGCCTATGAATTTCACTGGTGGGACGTCGACATCCGCGACCAAAACGAGCACTGCTTCGTCGGCACGCACTGGTGGACCAACTCGCCCGCCGCCTTTCGTTCGGTACGGCAGGGCTCCCGCTATGCAACGATGGTGCCCGGCAACATCGTCCCCGGCGTGACGACACTCAATACCGTCCACTTTCTCGATCCGGACAATGGATGGATCGCCGCCTCGCAACAGTATCTCGCCCTGAGCAATGACTCGGGCGTCAACTGGAGGAACTTCAAGGTGGGAACGATTCCGCCCAACATCCCGGTGCACGGCCTCGACATGGTCAATTCCCTGTGCGGCTACGCGGTCGGCGGGACCCCGGGCAGTGACGATGGTTTCATTCTCCGCTTCTATGGCGCCCCGCCCAAGGCCGACATCTCCACCAGCGAAATCCTCCTCGATTTCGGCACGGTGGAATGCGAAAGAATCGTGGAAAAGGATGTTTTTCTCCGAAACAGTGGCACGGGGAACCTCGTCATCCAGCTGGGGAACGTCGCGTTCGGCTCCGCCGATTTCTCCGTGGCCAACACGCAGGATTTTCCGCTCACCATCCGACCCGGGCGCTCGGCGAGCATCCGGGTGCGATGGCGTCCGTCACCCACCCAATTCGGCGACGTTGTCTCGTCCATGACCGTCTCCAACAATGACCCCGACCACAATCCCTGGCAGATCGAACTGCGCGCGAAACGGAATTATGGACGGCTGGAACTGCTGAGCGAGTACTCCCTTTCCTACGGCACCTGCGTGGGTGACACGTTGTACGTCGACGTCCCGGTCCACGCCTCGGGCAATCGCGCCCCGACGTTCATCTCCGTCAGCGCGGTGTCGGGGCATGATGAATTCCGCGTCATCAGTCCCGCACCGGGGACGGTCATCAATGATTATGCAAGCATCAACATTCGCTTCGCGCCGCAGGATAGCGCGATGCGTCGCGGCGTGTACCGCGTGGTACACGGAAATCCCACCTGTCCCGACACGACCTTGGTCGCGTTCTCGGGGGTGGGACAGATCACCGCGGTGCAGGCGTCGGCCACGACCATTGATTTCGGACAAATCTGCGTGGGACTGGGACGTGACACCACCATCACCCTGCGGAATCTTGGCAATACCTATGCAACCGTCGGCGTGCTCGAACACGTCAGCGGCACTCCGATGTTCGAGTCCCTCGATTTCTCCGTGTTTCTGCAGCAGGACAGCAGCCAGGAATACCGACTGCGATTCACGCCCCTGAGTCCTGGAACATTCGAGGCGCGGTATCGCTTGGTCTACGGACTCTGCACCGACACCCTGCTGCTGCATTTCAAGGGTGAAGGACTCGAAACCACCATTGCCTTCGATCCGAAATCACCGGTGCGCATCGGACCCATTTTCGCAAACCGTGTCGCGGGACAGGGCATCACCATCACCAACAGCGGCACGACTCCGGCACGGATCACGGATATTCAGTTCTCGAAAATGCTCCCGTCCCTGCAATTCTCGAGCAAACCAGGGCTCCCGCTCACACTGGCACCCGGCCAGTCGACATCGGTGGGCGTGCGATTCTCCCCGACCACCGTGGGAGAATTCAATACCTCCGTCGTCGTGCGATGGGACGCCCGTTGCGGCGACACGGCCGCGGTGGAGATCAACGCCATCTGCGTCCCGAATCCGGCGATCGAAGCGCCGACCACCGCCGACCTCGGCATCCAGCGCTGTCCGCAGCCAATCCGTGACACGATCATGATTCAGAACAGCGGGAACGGCCCCCTCGTGTTTTACAGCGCGAGTGTGTCGGGGGCGGACTTCACGCATTTCCGCATCGTGCAGCCGAATCCGGACGACACGGCGAAGGCCAACAGCGCGTACCCCCTCATCGTGGAGTTCAACCGTCCCACCGCCGGCGTGAGCAACGCCATCCTTCGTCTCACGCACAATGATTTCGAGGCCGGACGCACCGATATCGCCGTGACCGCCACGCGGACCGTCGCGGAATTCGCGGTCGAGGGCGACAGCAGCACCGCGTTTTTCACGCGACTGTTCGTTCCGGAACAACGGGTATTTACGATCCGCAATGTCGGAACCGAGCCCGTCACCGTCACGGCGCTTCGTGTCGTGAAGGCCGCATCGGTGTTCTCAACCACGCCGGTGCTACCGCTCCCTGTCGCGATCGCCACCGGTGAGCACGTGGATTTCCAGGTGACATTCAATCCGAACGCGCGCGGTCCCTTCCACGCGGTCATCGAAATCGAGACCGACCCCTGCGCGAACATTCACACCCTCGCGCTGACCGGCACCGGCGATACCGACGGACTGAGTGCGGATCGGGGAGACGTGGATTTCGCACTCGATCCGTGCAGCTTCACCGAGGCATGCGAAATCATCACGCTCAAGAATCAGAGTCCGGAATCGGTCGAGGTGCTGTCCGTCTCGATCACACAGGCGGGAAGTACCTTCACGATCGATCCCGCCGTGGCCGTTCCGTTCACGCTCGGGTCCAACGACGAACGCGGTGTGCGCGTCTGCGCATCGCCCACGGTACGCGTGCCCGAACAGGCGACACTGGTGATCACGAGCAATGACCCCGTGTACCCGACATTGACCGTGGCGCTGCGTGCCTCGCGTGACAGCTCCGGGATGACCGTCTCGGAATCGGCGATCGACTTCGGCCGTCTTGCCGTGTGCCAGACGACCACACCGCGACGGATCACGATCACCAACACCGGTGCGCTGCGTGAGACCGTGGAAATGCGCTTTGCCCATGGCGGCACCGCATTCTCCTCCACCATGCCCGCGACCGAGACCATCAATGCCGGACGGACGTTCGGTTTCGATGTCGATTTCAGCCAGCCGGGATATGGAAGTTTCGATGATGAAATCATCATCACGTCCCAGCGCTGCGGGACGGAATATCGCATTGCCCTGCATGCCGAACTGGTTCGTCAGGAATACATCATCGCACCCGATCCGCTGAATTTCCCGACGGTCAGCGCGGGTGGAACGAGCACGCGCCAGTTCACCATCCAGAATGCCGGTGGCTTCGACGCGACCATCGCGCGCATCGATGTGACGCCCGGTGGGACGTTCAGCGTCAGCGGTCCTCCGCCGACCACGATCGCCGCCGGTGGCAGCGAGAATATCACCCTGCGTTTCAATCCCGCCACCGAGGGAAGTTTCTCGGCGGCGATCTGCGTGATCATCGACGCGCCATGTCCCGACACGTTGTGCATCACGGCCGCGGGTGACGCGGTCCGCGGCACGCTCACCGTGCATCCGCCGCTGCTTGCGTTCGGCACGAGAGCACAGTGTGAACCGGTGACGCTGTTTGACACGCTGCGTAACAGCGGCAGCGGTCCGATCACCATGATGTCGGCCACCATCACGGGCACGGCCGCCGCGGCCTACACGAATCTGACGCCGGTGACCGTGGCCGAGCCCATCGCCGCCGGGGCGATCAGGATTTTCGAAATCCGCTATGACCCCGCGATGGCGCCGGGCGATGGTCCGGTCACCGCGGCATTGACCGTGCGTACCGACGACGTGGTACTGCCGCGGTTCGACATCCCCCTCGAAGCCGGCCGGGTCACGTTGCGCGCCGATGCCGGCGGGACGGTGGACTTCGGTCCGGTGCAGATCGGGAATCCCGAAGTCCGTACCGTGACGCTTCGCAATGACGGCAGCACGCCGCTCTGTTACACCACCGCGGATCTCCCGGCCGAACTCATGCTGACACCAGTTCCCCCGTTCTGCATCGAACCCGGCGCGACGCAGGAACTCACCCTGACATTCACGACAACAACATCCGGAATGTACAGCGGACGGTTTGTCCTGCACGTCGATGCACCCTGCACCGACTCGACGATCTTCACGCTGACCGCACGCGGTGAGCAGGGGACACTCACGCAAGTGGACACCATCGACCTCGGCGTGTCGGCCTGGTGCCAGACGGGCACGGCGCAATTCGGCATCACCTCCAGCTATCTCGAGGCCGTCGTGTTTGAATCCGTGCGTCTGGAGGGCCCCGACGCGGCATTCTTCTCGATTCTCGCCCCCGATCCCGCGACACTCCCGCGACAGATCAACGCGGGCAGCACGCTGGATGTGATCATCGAACTCCGTCCGGAGGCCACCACGCGCGATTACCACGCGACATTCATCTCGACCTTCACCGCGTTTGGATCGACCATCGAACGCCGCACCGTACTCCGCGCACGTCGCGTGCTTCCGACCATCACCGTGACGTCGGCGGACTTCCCCGCGACGGTCCTGGGGCAGTCGGGTGGCACGCGGACCGTGACCATCACGAACAGCTCCGAGCTTCCGCTCACCGTGGATGGCGCCGTCCTTTCATCGCCGGACTTCATTCTTCGCGGACTCGCACCCGCCGCACCGGCCGTGCTCCAACCCGGCGAAGCCATGCAGGCGACGGTGGAATTCATTCCCCAGGCGCTCGGCGCACGAAGCGGCACACTCACCGCCGACGGCACGCTCCCCTGTCCCTTCTCCGCGGCGGGCGCACTCACGGGGATCGGCATCGCGCAGCCCATCGTGAATGCGGTGCTGAGTCTCGACGCACTGCACGGTGCCGCCGATGCGCTCATCGATATCCCCATTCGCACCGACAAGGATCTGGGTGCCGCCGGTGTCACCGGCTGGACCGGCCAGATCCGATTCAACCGGAGCATGCTGTGGCCGATGGAGATCGTGACGGCCGGATCTCTGTCCTCCGGGATGCAGGTGCATTTCACCTATGACAATGCCGGTGGTGAAGTGACCATGACCGCGACCGGCGGCATGGTGGGGACGGGCCCGGGCGTGCTGGCATGGCTGCGCTGCCGCGTGCTTGTCGGCAACGCGCTGTCGACACCGCTGCGCATGTCCGACGACTTCCGCTTCACCGGCGGCTACGCCACCGTGGCAGGCCGTGTCGACGGCAGCTTCGAACTCATCGACTACTGCCTCCCCGACGATCGTCTCGTGAATGTCGATGGCGCGATGGCGCTCCGGCAGAACACACCCAACCCCGTCTCCCTCGGCAGCCGCGGCACCACGTCCATCAGCTTCTCGCTGCCGACGGATGCCACGATATCGCTCGACGTCTACGACATGATTGGTCGTCACATCCACCGCGTCGACCAGGGGCTCCGTTCGAAAGGCACGCACACCGTGCTCGTCAATGTCGGCAGCCTGCGACCGGGAACATACATCTACGTGCTACGCACCGCGAGCGATGCAGCCGTCCGTCGCATGGTGGTCGTGCCGTAACACGCATTTCCGCGAACCCGCGCATGTGCGAATGACCTTCGCGAGCGCGTAAAAAAAGGCGGAATTTCTTCCGCCTTTTTTTTCAACACCCGGTCGTCGAGGGGATGCCTGTCGTTCCCGCGTCCGCTCCCGGACGCTGCTCCCGCGCTTCAGCGCACCTACTTATCGCTCCCGTTTTTTCGCTCTTCCGCCCCCGCCTCTTCCTTTCTCGGGTCCGACGATGATCACGAATTCCCGTTTCCGGCGATCCTCGCGAAAATGCCGGACCAATGCGCCGAGCGAGCCGCGTTGCACCTCCTCGCCACGGAGGGTCAGGTCGCAGGCAACCGCGGCGCGGCGTCCCGTGCCGAATGCGTGCGCGAGATCCTCGAGCACCTGCAGCAGGCGATACGGCGCATCGAGGAACACGATGGGATCGCGAAATCGCGCAAGCGGAAGCAGTTCGCCGCGACGCTCCTCCTTTTTCGGAGAAAGAAATCCGTAAAAATAGAACCGATGCGCATCGAAGCCCGAAAGGACGAGCGCCGTGGTGAGCGAGGTCGGACCCGGGACCGCGGTCACGTGAATACCGGTGTCAAGTGCCTGGGTGAGCAGAAAGGTTCCGGGATCGGCGAAGACCGGCATGCCGCAGTCGGAGATCAGCGCGATGTTTTTCCCCATGGCGAGGTCAAGCACGAGCTGCTCGGTTTCCGATTTCTCGGTGTGTTCGTTGACCTCGATCAGTTCCTTCTCGATCTCATGGCGCGAAAGAAAACGCTGTGCCGTGCGCCGCTCTTCGCAGGCGATGAGATCCACGTCGCGCAGGACTTCCAACGCGCGCAACGAAATATCTCCGGGATGCCCGATCGGGGTTCCCACGATGAAAAGCGTTCCGGTTTTCCGCCCGGTCGGGATTGCGGTATCCATGATATTCGACATTCGGATGGGCGTTCCGCCGTCAGGCGCCGTACGTCCGGCCCCCCTACGGTTGGTGCCCCGACGCAGGACGTGCGGCAAGGATTGCCTCGGCCATGACCATGTCTTCCGGGGTGGTGATTTTGATGTTCGATACCGTGCCCTCGACAACGTGGACGGGGATGTCCATCGCCTCGAGCAGGGAGACGTCATCGGTCGCTTCGATACCGCGCCGCTGTGCCGCGGCGAACGCCAGACGGAAGAGTCCCGCGCGCGCGGCCTGGGGTGTCTGCGCATGCCAGAGCACCGTGCGGTCGAGCGTGGCGCGAACCACGCCCGCATGCACTTCCTTCATCGTTTCGCGCGCGGGCAGCGCCAGAAGCGCCGCGCCGTGTGTACGGGCGGCCTCGGCCACGGCGCGCACCTGGGCGGGGGTGACGCAAGGACGCGCCGCGTCATGAACGAGAACGATGCGATCGTCGTCTCCACACCGTGCGAGGGCATTCGCGACCGAATCCTGCCGCCGCACTCCGCCGTGCACCAGGCAAAGCTTCGTGCGGAGTCCGTGCGCGTCGAGCAACTCCTGGGCGAATTCGATATCATCGACGGCGAGAATGATTTCCTCGCAGTCAGGCAGCGCGTCAAACAGTGCCACCGTATGCACGATCACCGGACGTCCGAGCAGCGGGAGATACTGCTTGGGGACATCGGCCGCCATCCGGCGTCCCATGCCCGCGGCGGGAATGCAAACGGTGAACTCAGATGATGAGCATCGCATCGCCATAGCTGAAGAGGCGGTACTTGTCCTTGATCGCGCGCTTGTACGCCTTCATCATCAGGTCGTAATCGGTAAAGGCCGACACCATCATCAGCAGGGTGGATTTCGGCATATGGAAATTCGTGATCAGCTTGTCGGTGATCTTGAAGTCGTAGGGCGGGTAGATGAACTTGTCGGTCCACCCGCGCGCCGGTGTCAGCTGCCGCATCGTGGTGACGCTCGATTCGAGGGCGCGCACGGTGCTGGTGCCGCAGACAAACACGCTTTTCTTCGCGTCCTTGGCCTTGTTGACCACCGAACAGGCGTCGGGCGGAATCTCGTAATACTCCGAATCCATCTTGTGCTTGGTCAGGTCCTCGACCTCGACGGGACGAAACGTGCCATGCCCGATGTGCAGCAGCACCGACGTCACGCCCACACCTTTCTTTTTCAGACGCCCGATCAGTTTCTTCGAGAAATGGAGTCCGGCGGTCGGCGCCGCGACGGCTCCGATCTGCCGGGCATACACCGTCTGATAATGCTCCTTGTCCGACTCTTCCGCCTCGCGCTTGATATACGGCGGCAGCGGGGTCTGGCCGACGGTGTCGATGAGCTTGAAGAACTCACCCTGATAATTGAAACGCACGGTGCGCCCGCGTGAGGTGGTGTTGTCGATCACCTCGCACATCAATTTGTCGGAGAAATAGATTTTGTTGCCGATGCGGACCTTGCGGGCGGGATCGACGATCACATCCCACAACCGTTCGTCCTTGCTGAGTTCGCGCAGCAGGAACACCTCGATCTTCGCGTTGGTCTTTTCCTTGCGGCCGATCAGGCGCGCGGGAAACACCTTCGTATCGTTGAGCACGAGGGCATCGCCCTTCTTGAAATACTCGTGGATATCCGAAAACAGACGGTGCTCGACATCGCCGGTGGAACGATGCACCACCATGAGGCGGGACTGATCCCGCTCCTCGACGGGGTATTTTGCAATCAGACTTTTCGGAAATGCATAATCGAAATCGGAGAGTTTCATAGGTCCGGCTATTTTATGGGAGAATGATTCGGCGAATGATGCGTGACCATCGTCCGGCGAAGGAAAAACACTCTATTTCGCCGGATTCACAAAAATACGAAAATTGACCAGCGAAGGCAATTCAGTTATTGAGTATCTCCATGAAATACCCTATTATTTGAGGTTTATGGAATTTTCCCACCTCGTTTTCCCCGTCCGACGCTCCCGAGCGACAATGACGCGCGGGAATTATTCCTCCGACACGCCCTTTCCTCCCCGTCAATCCCGTCCCCCCGCCGATCCCTTCCCGTTCCGCTTTTTTGAATTCCCCCCGTTTTTCGCGAAATTTTAGGATTCCGTTGTCGGAATTCCCGGCACGGAACGCCGTATCCTCTCGAGAACCCGTCCGCGACTGAACAACAAGGAACACCATGATCACCCCCCAGCTGCTGCATCCGAAGAGTATCGCCGTGATTGGCGGATCCAATGACATTCGCAAACCCGGTGGAAAAATCCTCCGCAACATACTCGACGGCGGGTTCGCCGGCAGCCTGACGGTCGTCAATCCAAAGGAGGCGGAGGTGCAGGGCATCCGGAGTGTTCCGGACGTGTCGGCATTGCCCCCGACCGATCTCGCGATCATCGCCATTGCCGCGAAATATGCCCTTCCGGTCGTGGAAACGCTTGCCCGGGAGAAAGGCACGCGCGGTTTCATCATCGTCAGCGCGGGATTCAGCGAGGAGAGTCCGGAAGGTAAGGAGCTCGAGCGCCGCATCGTCGCGGTGATCGACGAGGTCGGTGGATCGCTGATCGGACCGAACTGCACGGGCGTCTGTCTGCCGCAGCATCACAGTATATTCACCGAACCGATACCGAAGCTCGATCCGCATGGTGTCGATTTCATCTCCGGATCAGGGGCGACCGCGTGTTTCATCCTGGAGGCCGGCATTCCGAAGGGACTCACCTTCGCCAGCATCTTCACGGTGGGCAACAGCGCGCAGCTCGGGGTGGAGGAAATCCTCGCGCATCTCGACGAAACCTTCGACCCGGCGACGAGCGCGCGGGTGAAGTTGCTGTACATCGAGACCGTCTCGAAACCGGACAAACTTCTCCGACATGCGCGTTCCCTCATTCGCAAGGGCTGCCGCATCGCCGCCGTGAAGGCCGGGTCGTCCGAGGCGGGCAGCCGTGCGGCCTCGTCGCACACCGGCGCGCTCGCGAGTTCCGACGTCGCCGTCGACGCGCTGTTCCGCAAGGCAGGCATCGTGCGCTGTTATGGTCGGGAGGACCTGATCACCGTCGCTTCCATTTTCATGCACCCGCCGCTCGCGGGAAAGAACATCGCGATCATCACCCATGCGGGCGGTCCCGCGGTCATGCTCACCGATGCGCTGTCCAACGGCGGCCTGGCCGTCCCGCATATCTCGGGTCCCGCCGCGGAGGATCTGCTCGCGAAGCTCTATCCCGGGTCCTCGGTCGCGAATCCGATCGACTTTCTCGCGACGGGCACCGCCGAACAGCTTGGCGCCATCATCGATGCGGTGGACACGCAGTTCGACGACATCGACGCGATGGTCGTGATTTTCGGCACACCTGGACTCACCCCCATCTTCGATGTCTACGACCTGCTCGACGAGAAAATGCGCACCGCGCGCAAGCCCATCTACCCCGTCCTTCCCTCGACGCTCACGGCGCGGGCGGAGGTTGAGGCCTTTCTCGCGAAGGGACGCATCAACTTCCCCGACGAGGTCACTCTCGGCAATGCCCTCGCGCGCATCTCCCAGACGCCACCGCCGCCGGACGAGGAGTCCATGCCCGCGATCGACCACGCGACGATCCGGCGCGTGATCGAGGCCGAGCAGGAGGGCTACATTTCTCCGGCGTCCATTCAACAGGTGCTCGACGCCGCCGGGATTCCCCGCGCGGGCGAGGCGGTGGTCACATCGGTCGACGATGCGGTGTGGGAAGCCAAACGCCTCGGCTTCCCGCTGGTGATGAAGGTCGTCGGTCCCGTGCACAAGTCCGACGTCGGCGGCGTGGTGCTCGGCGTGCGGGATGAGGATACCGTTCGCGCGGAGTTCGACCGCATGATCAAGATCGCGGACACCACCGCCGTGCTGTTGCAGCCCATGCTGTCGGGCATCGAGCTCTTCGCCGGCGCGAAAAAGGAAGACGCCTTCGGCCACCTGGTGTTGTGCGGGCTCGGTGGCATTTTCATCGAGGTGCTCAAGGACGTGCGCGCCGGACTCGCCCCGCTCTCCCGCGCGGAGGCGCGCGACATGATCCGCGGCTTGAAGGGATACAAGATCCTGCAGGGTGTGCGCGGACAGGCCGGCGTGAACGCGGACGCCTTCGCCGATGTCGTGCTGCGTCTCTCCGCGCTCGTCCAGGCCGCCCCGGAAATAATAGAAATGGACCTGAATCCCCTGTTAGGCACGCCCGACGGCGTCACGGCCGTCGACGCGCGCATCCGCATTCAGCGATAGTCCGAGGTCCGGGCGGACGGCTCTCATGGCCTTCCGCCCTCCACCGACGACCTTCGACCCGATGCCATTCCGGATTCACCCAGCCACCGATCGAATGGACAGAATCGACACGCTGACCAGCGCGCTTCTCGCGCATTTCCCGCTCCGCGATTTCGACATCACCGTGGGCGCGCGGCAGTATACGCTCACCACGGCGGAGGACATCGAGCAGCTCATCAACCGCATCACCGAGGAGCAGTTCCGCGTCGACGAGCGGCTGCCGTATTGGGCGGAACTCTGGCACAGCGCGCTGGCGCTGGCCGAGTATCTGGCGGACATCCCCGATCAACTGCTCAACACGCGTGTGCTGGAAATCGGCTGCGGACTCGCGCTGCCGGGCATCGTGGCCGCGGCCGCGGGTGCCCGGCTCAGTTGCGGTGATTTCGAACCGTTGGCGTTGCTGGCGGCGGAACTGAACCTCCGGCGCAATGTGCCGGAGGCCCCGGTGGACATGCGATTGATGGATTTTCGCGATGATCCGGGCGAACGCTGGCCGGTCATTCTTGCCGCGGACGTGATTTACGAACAGCGGTTTGTCGAACCCCTCGCGGCCTTCCTCGATCGCGCGACCGCGCCGGGTGGCACGATCTATCTGGCCGAGCCCAATCGATTGATCGCCGTCCCCTTCTTCGACGCCCTCGCCGCCCGCGGCTTCCGCTACCAGCGCCACGGCGCCGACACCCATCTCCACAGCCGCACCGTCGAAATCTCCATCTACACGCTCACGCGCTGAAGAAGAAGCGCGAAAACGCAAAAGCGCAAAAAACAGGAGACGCGAAAGTTTTTTTTACGGTCGAGCGTCCCCGGTAATACATTTTCGCGTCTTTACTTCGCGATTTCGTGCTTTGGCGGTCTTTCTTCAGCCGTTGTCGCGGAGCCAGGCGCGCATGCGCTGGCGGCGGATGGGATCGATTTTCCAGCCGTCCGGACATTTCAGCGCCGCGCGGAAGGCCGCGGCCGCTTCCCGCTCGCGATCGGCGGCGATGTAGCTCAGGCCCAGCTCGAAGCGATGCCGCAGCACGGTCGGCGCGACCTCGATGGCTTTCTTCAGATGCCAGATGGAACGGTCGAGACTGCCGTCGGGCATGCTGCCGAGAAACAGATTCGCCAGCTTGCGCTCGATCCAGCTCACCTCCGCGACCTCCCGATGCCAGGTGCCGTAAATCGTATGGGCGACCTGATTGTCCGGATCCATTTTCAGTGTGGCATCGAGTTCGTCGCGAATGCGGTTGGCGAGTTTCACCTTCTCCTCGCCCCCCGCATACATCGCGTAGCTGCCAAAGGACGCCGCCAGAAACGCGCGCGCCATGGCATTGCGCGCGTCCGCCTTCACCGCGCGTTCGGCGTAGGACACCGCGGTACGGAACAGTTTTTCCTGCCGCTCCTCATTCTCCGCCGCGTCGCCGTCGTTGATCGCGTGATTGGCCAGACGCCAGAGTATCTCCGCGTCGCCGGGATGTTCCGTGAGCGCGCGTTCGAGCAGGCGGCGGGCGGTGTCGAAATCATTGCGGTCGAACAGCCGGTCGGCCCGATCGAGCACGGCACGTTTCTCCTCCATGACGGCGGCCGTATGCTCGCGATCGATGGCGGACGGTGCATGCGGGATGATCGGGGTGAGGACAACGAGGGTGGCAAGGAGAATATTCGTGATCGGCATGGTGCTCCCATTCAAGATGTTTTGGCAATAGTCCCTATTTTACACGAAGAATTCAATGCAAAAACGCGAGGATTCCGCACGGCCGCGATTTCGTCGGCAATCACCATTCCGAAACGCCGCCCATTCCCGTCGCGACTCCGTCCACGCGTCCCGTCCATCCGATCGAGGCACCATGCGACCGTCATCCCTCTTGCGCGTTTATCTACCGAGTATTCTCTCCGTTATTCTTTTTCTCAGTCCCGCGAGCGCGCAGCACCGGATCACGGGGCAGGTATTGGACGAACGCAGCGGCGAGGCGCTTCGGTACGCCAACGTTTGGGTACGCGGCAGCCACACCGGCACGACCACCGACCAGGAGGGACGATTCACGCTCACGCTCGCGGACGGCGAACACACCATTGTCGCCTCGTATATCGGCTATGAAAGCCGCGTCCGCACCGTGCGCCTGCCGGGAGAGCCCGTGTTGCGCTTCGCCCTGCGGCAGAGTGCCGTGCCGATGCCCGAGGTCGAAGTGACCCCCGGTGACAATCCCGCGCTGCGCATCATCCGCAAGGCAATCGAGATGAAGGAACTGCGCCGGGGACGGCTCCGCAACTACCGGCTGACCTCGCATTCCAAGTTGCTCGTGCGTCTGACCGGTGCGATGACGGGCATGGTCGAGGGATCCGACGGTGGGCGACGTGTCTCGATCCGTGTCGACGGCGATGATATACCAGATGAGCATGCCCGGCGCGCTGCCGCGTCCGACACCACCGGGGGAACCGACAGCACCGGGGGGTCGGGGAGCGCGACGGAATCCGATGCCGGCGCCAATGCCGACAGCAGCCACACGCTGCCGATCATCCTCGAAACACAGACCGACGCCTACTGGGCGGCACCCGACCGCTACAAGGAGGTCATAACCGCGCGCAAGCAGAGCGCGATGATCCCCGCGCAAGGCAACATCCTCATCAGCCAATTTTTCATCGTCGACTTCTCCGCCGACGATTTCCGCTTCAGCGACCGGGCACCGGTACCCGGTCCGATATCGGAGCGCGGACTCCGAAGTTACTATTATCGTCTCGCCGGCACGACCGTGCTGGACGGCACGACGCTGTACCGGATCGAACTCTCGGCGCTGTCGGAGAGCGACCCGCTGTTCGAGGGCACGATCTACATCGCCGACAGCACCTACGCGCTGTCGATGGTCGACCTGCGGCTCAACGACGCCGCCCTCCCGACCCTGTTCGACTCGCTCGCCTTCCGGCAGCATTTCCGCCTCTTCGACGGGGAATTCTGGCAGCCGGTCGACGTGGTGTTCGACGCCGTGATCGGCATTCCCGTGGTGAACATCGGCATCGAGGTCCAGGGCTTTTCCGTGATGCAGGACTGGCGCATCAACGAGCAGATCAACGAGGATTTCTTCGACCGCACGCGCATCAAGGTGCTGAAGGAAGCCGATGAACGTGATTCCACCTACTGGGCGATGAACGCGAAGATCCCCACCACCGACGAGGAGCAGCGCGCCTACGTTCGTGCCGATTCGGTCAGTGCCGCGATGGACTCGGTCAAGTATCAGATCGGATTCTCGAACTTCCTCACCGGCGGCACCACGGGTTCCGATGCCGTACAGTTCACCTTTCCCGGCATCCTCGGCCTGTATCATTTCAACCGCATCGAGGGCCATGCACTGCGCGCCGATGTCCAATTCCACATGCCGGAGTTTCCTCTCCGTTTTGCGAAAATGTCCGCCGGATACGGGTTCAACGACACGCGGTTCAAATACGGCTTTGGCGGCGTGCTCGCGCTCCTTGACAGTCCCTCCCTCCAGATCTCCGCCTGGCGCCATGACGAACTCGACATCATCGACGGCAACCTCGATCCCCTGGGCGAGACGGGCACGACGCTGTCAAGCATGCTCTGGAAATACGACCCGCGCGATTATTTCCACCGGAACGGCTGGCGCGTCTCGGTGTATCATGACGCGCTGTTTCTTCTCCCCTTCTCCATCTCGGTGGCGCGCGACCGCTTCCTCAACGCCGTCAACCACAGTGACGAAAGCCTCTTCCGCCGCGACCGTCGCTATCGCGACAATCCGCCGATCAACGAGGGATCGATTTTCTCGGTGTCGGGCGAAATCTCGCTCGACGCACGCGACTTCATCGATAATGCGGGCGAGCTGATGCGCTTCGGGGCGCGAAACCATGTGCCCGTCATTGGGGCCGGCCGGCACGACGCCGACCTTGAAGGCACGCAGTGGAGTTACACGACCTGGCTCGCGCGTCTCGATGGAAGCTTTGATTTCGGAGTCCCCGGTCTGTTTACCTACCGCCTCGCCGGTGACGGGGCCGACGGGGCGCTGCCCGCGCAAACGCTCTTCAACCTGCCGGGCAGCATCGAATACATTGCCGACGGCAGGCGCTTCCGCACGCTCGGCTTCCGCGAATTCGGCGGCGACCGCCGCATCACCGCGATGTTCACCTACAGCTTCCGCGACTGGCTGTTCCGCGCCGTCGGCATCCCCCTGCTGGGAAGCAGCGGCATCGGACTCGAACTCTTCGCCTCCGGCGGCTACACCACCATGACCCCCGCCACCCGCGCGCTGCAGCCCATCGATATATCGGAGGCAACACTCCCCTTCTGGGAAGCCGGCTTCGGACTCGACAACATCCTCTCCCTGTTCCGCATCGATTTCGGATGGCGGCTCAATCATCACCGGGAGGGGAGGAATTTCTTCTTCGGGGTGAATGCGGGGGTGGTGCTATAGTCGCGAGAGGAGTACGGGAGGGAGGATGTGGAGGGCTCGGAGAAGATTTCACCGTGGTATCTCCGCGGTAAAATCTTCTCCGTGACCTCTGTGCACTCTCTCCCGAACGCCTCCCTCTCTCCCCATTTACTTTTTCAGCCCCGTGTATCTTCCCGCCCAGAAATTCCCCCGCACCCGCAGCAGTCCCTTGATATCATCCACCGCCGTCTTGACGATCTTGACGCGCGTGTCGAGATCCTCGATCCATTTGACGGGCACATCATGGATGCGGTAGCCGCATTTTTCGCCGATGATGAGGAGTTCGGAATCGAAGAACCAGACATTGTCCTCGATATGCGGAATGAGCACGTCGACCACCTGGCGCGTGACGGCCTTGAAGCCGCATTGCGCGTCGGAGAAACGGGTGAAGAACAGCGCTTTCACCATGAGATTGTAGCTGCGCGAAATGAATTCCCGTTTGACGCTGCGTTCGGTGTTGGCGCCCTTCATCAGACGCGAACCGGTGCCGATGTCATAGCCCTCGTGCGCGAGCGCATGCACCATCGGCGGGAAGGAATCGAGATTCGTGGAAAGGTCGACATCCATGTAACTGACGATATCCGCGTCCGACTCCGTCCACGACCGCTTCAGCGCGCGGCCGCGGCCTTTCTGCTCGAGCCGGAGGTAACGGACGCGATCGTATTCCTTCGCCAGCGTGCGCGACACCTCCGGCGTCCGGTCGATGGACGCGTTGTCGGCGATCTCGATCATCCAGTCATACGCCGCCATGTGTTCGCGCAGGAACGCATGCAGGATCGGGATGCTGACCGGCAGCGCCTTTTCTTCATTGTAGACGGGGATGGTGACAAGCAATTTCATGGCGGTCCGTCGCATTTGGGACAGGCAGGTCATCAAAAGTAGGGCGGGGGGGAGGGATTTCCAAGAACGGGAGGCAGGGGAGTCCCGGAGGAGTAAGAGAGGGAGGGTGCAGAGGGCGCGGAGAGGATTTTACCACGGAGGCGCACCGAGGCGCACGGAGGGATTTTTGGATCGCGGATCTTATCTTGTCCTGACACGTGGGCGACGCGTGAAATCCTTCGTGCGCGCGACTCCGCGGTACAGGTCTTCACGGTGTCCACCCCACCCTCACTCCCTTACTCCTCCGGAGACTCACATCATGCACGTCATCGCCGATCTCATGGTGGTCCCTCTCGGAGTCGGAATATCCGTCTCCCCATACGTCGCCGCCTGTGAAAAAATCCTGACAGATGCCGGTCTGAAAACGCATTTGCACGCCTATGGCACGAACATCGAAGGCGAGTGGGACGTCGTGTTCGCCGCCGTCAAACGATGCCACGAGGTTCTGCACGAGATGGGCGCCCCACGCGTCTCGTCGAGTCTCAAGGTCGGGACCCGCACCGATCGCTTGCAGACCATGGCCGACAAGGTCCGCAGCGTCGAGGACAAGATGAATCCCTAGTTTCCCTGAGAGGACGACACGCCCTTCGGCGTATTGATGAAACGGACGATATTGTCCTTTAAATGTCGCCCATTGAAGTTGAACAACAGGCCATGCGTCTTGCCACTCAGCCGCAAATAGGTAAGCAACTGCGCCTTGTGCACTTCATGCAACGCATCGACCGCCTTGAGTTCCACGACCACCCGATCCTCGACCAGCAGGTCAATTCGATACGCCGCATTCAGATCCACATCTTTATAGCGCAACGGAAGCGCTTTCTCGACCTCCACACGCAATCCGTTCGCCACCAACTCATACGCAAGACAGGTCCGGTACGTCGACTCCAACAGACCCGGACCCAGTTCCGAGTGCACCGTATACGCGCATCCGATAATCTTGTACGTCAAATCGTTGATCTGCATCTCGTTCTCCCTTTGAGATGTTGAACAAATGAGACTCCTCTGCCTCCGCTCCAACAAACCCTCCGCGCGCCTCTGCGCGCCTCCGCTCCAACAAACCCTCCGCGCGCCTCTGCGCGCCTCCGTGGTAAAATCTTCTCCGCGCCCTCCTTACCCTCCCTCCCTTACTCCTCCGCTTACTCCTCCCCCACCACCGTCTCCAGCGCCTCGAAATACTTCCGGATCATCACCTCGTAATCCCGTGCATACCCCTCGTTGACGGCCTTCTGGAGGTCCGAGCGAATGCCCTCGCGGGGATCGAGGAGATTCGGATCGAGCTGTCCGGGACTCCGGCGCGCGACGTCGCGGCCGGTGTTGGCGCGGCGCTGCTTTTCCCAGTCGCGTTCGCGCATCGACCGTGAGGCGTCGAGCATGCGCGAGAGGATGCGCTCCTGCTTCTGCAGCGTGTTGGGATTGACATTCTCCTGCTGCATGTCGCGCACGACTTCCTGCATGTCCTCGGCGATGCGTTCGAGATCGCCGAGCAACTTCTTGCCTTCCTCGCTGCGCTTGGCCTCCTCGTTGAGCTGCTGCAGGGTTTTCTGCACGGCCCGCTGCTGCTGCATCAGGCGCTGCAATTGCTGACGTTCCTGCTGCGACGACCCGCCCTGCGAGGGTGAGGGCATGCTCTGGTTGATATCCATCTGCTGCTGGGCCATCTGGCGGAGCTGCTGCATGAGCGAGCCGCCCTGCGAACTGCCGGAGGACGAGGATTTCTGCATGCTCTCGGCGATCTGCTTCGCGGCCTCGTTGAGTTCGGACATCGCGCCGCCCTGTTGTTCGCCGCCCGCGCGCTGGTCGCGGTTCTTCATGCTTTCCATCGCCTTCTGCATCTGTTGCATCGCCTTGCCGAGATGCTTGGCGAGATCCTGGTCCACCGCGAAGGTCTTCTTCGCCAGTTCCATCATCTCGTTGCCGGTTTGATTGAGCTGCTCCATCAGCTGCTGCTGTTCGCGCATGGCCTCGCGGTACTGCGGCGAATTCCGCGGCAGCTTCTGCACGGTGTTTTTAAGGTCCTCCTGCCGCTTGGACAATTCGAGCACTTCCTTGAGCGCTTTCTGGAAGGCCCGCTGCACCATCTGCTGCATGTTCTGGTTCAGCTTCTTCTTGACCTGTTCCATCTTCTTCTGCGTCTTGCGCATCTGTTCAGCGGATTTTTTCTGCTGTTTCGACGATCCCTTGCAGTCGCCGCCCTGACACATCGACGCGCTCTGGCTCATCTGCTGCTGCATCTGCTGGAGATTCATCTCCGCCATGGCCTCGCGCATTTCGTCGAGCGGCATCTCCTTGGGAAATTCCTCCATCTTCTGCATCAATTCCTTCATCTCCCGCTGCATCGCCTCGGCCTGCTTCTGCATCTCCCGCTGCTCCTGCGCCAGACGGTCGAGCATCTCCTGATCCTTCGGATCGGCGTTCTCGGTGCGCTCGGCGAGATCCTCCTGCTGCTTGGCCATTTCCTCGGCACGCTTGGTCAGCTCGTCCACCTTCTGCTCGATCTGGATGCGCTTGAGCAAGTCGATGGTGCGTTCGAGGCTGTTGCGGAACTGCTCCTCGTTGAACTCGAAATTCTCCATCGCCTTCTGCATCTGCTCGGGACTCATCTGCTGCATCATCTCGTTCATCTTCTTCTGCATCTCGCGCAGTTCCGGGGCGTCGACCTCCTTCATCAGCTGCTGCAGTTCGTCGTATTTCTTCATGGTCTCTTCCGACACCATGTTCTGCTGCTCCATGTCGCGTTTGAGTTCGGCGAGCTGCTCGTTGACCTTCTGGACTTCCTTGACCATCTCGTCCTGGCGCTTCATCAACTCCTCGAGCTTCTTCTGCTGCTGCCAGTCGAGCTTCTCCGCATTCTGCTGTTTCATCTCCTGGCGCAGCTTGTCGAGGTCCTTCCGCACATCCTCGGCCGCGGTGAGCGTCTTCTCGAGATTGTCGATGGCCTGCTCCTGCTCGGCATCGGCGCGGGCGAACACTTCCTCGAGCGACGGCAGACGCAGCGAATACACCTGGCTGCGGCCGATGCCGGGACCGGTGACGGTGTTGTTGTCGTGCACCTCGACATAGTAATTGACCACATCCTCGGGCACGAGGCCGAGCGCGGTGAGATTCCAGATGAAGGGGACCTCCATCCGCGGTGCGCGCGCGGTGGGCAGGGGAATCACGATCGAGGAATATTCTTCCCGGGGTTTCTCGTACCGCGACGCGGCGAGGCGATAGCGGAGTACCAGCTTCGAAAATCCGTAATCATCACCGATGCCCATCACCATCGCGAGGCGCATGCTCTCGTCGAGATTCGTGTTCCGTCCGGGCTCGAGCACATCCACCGTCGGCACCATGTCGGGCACCACCTTCAGCGTGTATTCGATCGGATCGACATTGCGGATGCCGCCCGCGTCCCGCAGGCCGATGTGATAGGAGCCGTCACGCCGGAGCGTGAACGCCGCCTTCGCGCGCGCGCCGTCGATCGCGGCATTCACCTGCTGGCTGTCGGCGAACATCAACGCGGCGGCGGCAATCTCCTTGTTCAGCGTCATCTCGACGGAAACCCGCGTACCCGCGATGGCGGTGACGTCGCCGGTGTTGTCGTCGAGATAGCGCGGGGGCAGCTTCGTGTAGGCGGGGAAATGCAGCTGCACGCGCATCGAGCGGATGAACGGCCGGTCGACCACCTCCACACGGAAATGCCTGCTGCGATAGCCTTTCGCCTCGGCGTAATACTCGAAGGAATTCCGCGGCTGCGTGATGCGGGAGGCATACAGGCCGCTGCTGTCGCGGGACGTGCGCACCGCGTCGAAATTCTCCTGTCCTTCTTCGCGGAGGAAGAATGTCACCTCCGGTTGCACGCGCGCGGAGGTCGTTGCGGTGAGCGTGATCGTCTCGCCCTTCACCGCCTCGATGTCGCCGGGTTCGACCATGAATTCGAAAGGAGCAGGGGGAGCGAAGTCCGTGCGGAACTGCAGCAGCCGCATCGCACCGCCGCCCATGGTGGACGGTAGTAGCGAGAACGCAAGCGCAACGAAGCCGAGCGTGAACATCGCACCGCGCATCGCCTTACGCGCGGGCGCGGCGTCGACGACGGGCGTCAGATCGAGGCGCGAAAATTCGTCCGCCACGTCGCGGAATCCGGCGTCGACGAGAGCGGGCGAATACGCGGCGTGGTTCTCCTGCCGCATTTCGCGGAACACTTGCAGCGCGTTGAGCAGGCGGTCGTGAATGCCGGGGAAAAACGTCCCCACCTCGCGCGCCACCATGTCGTCGCTCTTGCGACGCGCGGGAGAAAACCGCGGCGCGAGGGCGGGAACCAGAAAGAATGCCGCGGCGAAAAGTATGACCACGGCCGAGGCGAAAAACAGCGCCGTGCGTCCATCGATGCCGATGTACAGCACGCCTTCCGCCGCGCTGGCGAGCAGCACGGTCACGCCCGCGACGGTGAACGTGCGCAGCAAGGCGCGGCGAAGCGCCAGCGACTCCTCGCGACGCCGCACGCCGCGCAGGGTGTCGATGATCCGATTGTAATTCGTCAATTTCTCGTCGTGCATGCCACATCCTTTCGAAGTAGAGAAAGTTAGCACCGCCCCCCGTGCAGCGCAAGGCGATTATCCTTCCGACGCACGGGAATGGGGACGGATTTTTGCCCTGTTTTCTCGTGATGCTGGCAGTACCTTTTATGACATTCTAAGGACATATTCATCCGGAATAGTCATGCGCAGACATTCATCGATCAAGGGGACCATTCGCATCGCACGCGCATTCTGTTTGTTGAGCGTCATCTTTGTTACTTGTGTTCAGGCGCAGGTTGATTTTCGTGACCACCTCAGCGCGGAAGAACGTCAGCGATGGTTTCCTCTCCGGCGAATGCTCGTCGTGGAAGGCCGTCCGGACAGCGCGGACCAACTCGGCAGCGGCTTCGCCATGCTGCCCGATGCAAACGGCGACGGTTGGAACGACCTCGCAGTCTCGGCGCAAAACCGGCGTGAGATGCTGATCTTCTACGGTGGACCGGGAATTCTCGACAGCATTCCGGATGTGGTCATGCCCGGCGGGGGCACCATTGCCACGGGGGACTTCAACGGCGACAGCCTGCAGGATATTGCAGTACAGCAGCCCGGTTCGATCATCGATCTGGCTACGGGAGAATCTATCGGATCGGTACCCGACAGCCTGTTCGTGTATTTCGCACACCGACGCGAGGGCTGCATCTACGGCCCGGAGCCCGACCTGCGTCTCGGAGTCAGCGATGCTTGGGGAACAAGCCGGGATTTCGGGTATCACTGTTCCAGTGGGGATTTCAACGGCGATGGGATCGA
>JAVFAS010000035.1:0-37833 GCA_034002405.1 Bacteroidota bacterium
CCTGATGATTTGTACACAACGGATCTGCATTACACGGAGAACGGCTACATGCACCGCATCGGTTTCGCGTCGGGAGGTTTCCCCGTCTTCAATGGTTTCCAGGATCGCGCGCATTCACCCGGGTCGGGCGCGGGACTCTCGCGCATGTATTTTCCGCTCTGCGGGGAGGATCTGCTGCGCAGCCGCGCGTTGATCAAGGACACCATCATCGCCGATTCGCTGCGGGGGTATCTCTCGCATTACGTGTTCGACCTCGAGGTCGAGCTTCGCAACGTCGATGACGCGCGTGCCGCGCATATGGTGCGCTGTTCGATCGAACCGCCGGAGGGACTGATGCTGCAGCATGGGGAGACAATCGACAAGCAGCCGGAACCGGCGGTGATCCCCCCCGGCGGCGTGGCGACGGTTAGCTGGCGCGTGCAACTCGACACGACGCGACTCGGCGGGTGGGCCGGTTTGCGCGACCTGCTGCTCCTTGTGCGCTTCACGCATGAATACCAGCTCTCGACGTCGCTGGCGAGCTGCCTGACTTCGTTTTCCTTCAACGAGCTGCCGCTGGTGGTCAAACGCGACGACAGCGAGAACGATCTCGTCTGCTCGGTCGCCACATCCGACACCCTGCGGGTGCGGGCGGATGGCCGGGGATATGACCCACCGCTGCTGCCGGTCACGGGCGAGGTGCGCAACAGCGGCGCGGGGGAAACGCCGGCGGCCACGGCCGTACTGCGTCTCGGACGCATGGGACCGGCTCTGGATCCGTCGGCGGATTCGCTGCGGGCGGTGCCGGTCCTCACACCGGGCGGCGCGCATGCGGTGCAGTGGAGGGTGCGCCCCGCGCGGCGGGCCGACACGCGGCGCATCGCGTTGCGGATGGTGGTGCGCGACGAGCGCGGAGAACTGACCCGCTGCACACAAGAAGTTGTCGTGCCCGGGTTGCGACCGGTGTCGTGTGATCTCTCGCTGCCGGATACGGTGCTGATCATGAAGGACGGAAGCACTGTTCCCCCGGACATCATCGCGCGGGTGCGGCTCGAGAACGTTCTCGATACGCTCATCAGCGGTCTCGACGCACGCATCGATCTCGGCGGCATTCCCGAGCTCGGACTCGCGTCGGGCGAGTCGGCCGGGCGGCGGTGGGACTACGTGCAGGGGGGACGCGATGTGACGGCCCATTGGGCGCTGCGCGTGGCGGAGGACGTGCGCGCGCCGGTGCGGGTGGATGTCCCGGTGCGCTATCGCTGCGCATCGGACACGACCTGGCGCGAGTGCATCGCATCGATGCTGCTCCATCCGCTGCATTCGGATCTGTACTGCGGAATCTCTCTCCCCGCGACGCATCCCGCCTCCCTGGTCGAATCCCGTGCGATGATTCCGCTTGATTACACCCTGACCAACACGGGTACGGTGCCGGCGGAGGTCGACCGGCTGGAGCTGGCGATCGGTCCGGCGAAGAGCGGACTTGCGGCTCTCGATCCCGTGACACTGTCCGGCACGCAACTCGCGGCCGGTGCGTTGCTGCCGTGGAATGTTCGTCTTCGCGCCACGATCCTGCGCGCGACGCGCACGGCAATGTGCACGGTGACGGCCTACGGGAAGTCCGCCGGCGGCGAGGATTCGGTGCTCTCGGTCTGCGACGCCGCCATCGACATCGAGGGCGTGGACGGCCTGCGCTGCGCCGTCACCGCGCCGGACACGGTGCGCTTCGATCGCGACAGCCTGCGCTACGTGCCCGATCCGGTTCCGGTGGTCATGGATCTGTCGAATGTGCTCGATACCGGGGAGAACGCGATCGAGGTCGAGATCGATCTTTCATCCTCCCCGCGTCTGACACTCGCCGATGGCGAGATCGCACGAAAGACACGCGCCCGGCTCGACAGTCATTCCACGGCGCGATTCACCTGGCTGCTTACGCCCATCGCCGCGGCGACGGACGACATACAGGATATCGTCATCCGATATCGCAGCGTGGAGCAGGGAGGGTGGAAGGAGTGCGGCGCGACGGTCGTGGTCTCCGCCTGGCCGGAAATCGTGGAAATAACCTGCTCGACGGGCGGACATGATTCGCTCTTCGCCGATGCGGCGTATGAGCTGATCGTGCCCGAACCCTTCCAGGTCTCCTACACCGCCACGAACAGCGGCACGGTCACACTCACCGGCTGCGCGGCGGCGATCGTGCTTCCCGAGGGCTTCGCACTCATCGGATCGGACAGCATTCAATCTTTCGGTGCGAATGCGACAAACTCGCTCGCCCCGGGCGAGAGCGCGACGCGGTGGTGGACCGTGATGACCACCGATCAGCTTCAGGGCTTCGGGTCGAAGGATGTCGCCTGGGCATGGAGCAGCGACCAGCAGGGAAGCGGTACCGGATGCACGCATCCGGTGCAGGTTATCCCGGATCCATCGTCCGGCATCGTGCTCACTCCGCTGCGCTTGTATTTCGAGGCGGAACTCGGTGGGGCATTGCCGATGGCGCAAGCGGTGAAGCTCTGGACCGGCGGGAGACTCTCGATGCCGTGGACGGCGCAATCCGACACCTGGTACATCGACCTCGCTCCCGTGGCGGGGGATCACGCGGCAAGTATCTCGGTGCGGCCGAACACCACGATGCTGAACACGGGCATGCATGCGAGCACGATCACCCTGGCGGGCGCGGCCCCGAATCTCCCGCGACATGTCGCGGTGGATTACCTGATCACGAGTCTGACGGGAGTCGAGGATGAGCCCACCGCGCGGGCATTCACGCTCGGCGCGGTGTATCCGCATCCGATCCCGCTGTTGGGCGAGGCCAGGCTGCTGCTTCGCGCGAACGGGCAGGCGAGTGCAAGCGGAGTCCGCGTGCGCATCACGCTGCACGACCTGCTCGGCCGCGAGCGGGCGATGCTGCATGATGGGGTGATCACGGAGACGGATGTCCTGCTCCTTCGTCCCGCTCCGATGGGACTCGAACCCGGCAATTACCTCCTGCGCATGCTCGCTCCCGGCGGCTGGTCCGCGCGCATGTTGACCGTGGTGCGGTGAGGTATCTCGTCCACCGCATTCGCAGGCTACAGTTCGAATCGGTCGCCCGGCGAAGGCACGGTGACGCCGGTCAGACCGAGTTCCTCCTGCATCGCGTGCTGCAGCTTCTGCGCCTGGTCGAGGTCGCCGTGGACGATGAAGCTGTGGCGGAGCCGTGCGGGATTGAATCGGCGATGGTAGTCGAGCAGCTCGTTGCGGTCGGCATGGGCGGAGAGGGAGTTGAGGACCACGACCTCCGCGTTCAGGTTGAATTCCTCGCCGAAGATTTTCACTTTCGGTTCGCGTTCGACGATGCGCCGCCCCAGTGTGTACTCCGCGCTGTAGCCGGTGATCATGATCGTGTTGCGCGGGTCCTCGATGTTGTTGCGGAGGTGGTGCAGGATGCGTCCACCCTCGCACATGCCGGAACTCGAGATAATGATCATCGGACCACTTTGTCCGTTGAGCGCTTTCGATTCGCTGACATGCATGATGTAGCGGAGGGATTCGAAGGAGAAGGGGTTTTCATGCGTGAGAATGGACTTGCGTGCCTCGGCGTCCATGCATTCGGGATGGATGCGGAAAATCTGCGTGGCGTTGACCGAAAGCGGACTGTCGACAAAAATCGGAATTTCCGGTAGACGTCCCTGCTGTTCGAGTTCATGGAGATGGTAGACGAGTTCCTGCGTGCGACCGACGGAGAAGGCGGGAACGATGATCTTGCCGTTGCGCGAGACGGTCCGCTTGATCACATCCTCGAGCGTGTCGAGGATCTCCTGGTCTGCCTTGTGCATGCGGCCGCCGTATGTCCCTTCGGTGATCAGGATGTCGACGTCGCCGACATGTTCGGGGTCGAGGAGGATGGGACGGTCGGGACGTCCGAGATCGCCGGTGAAACAGAGCTGCAACGCGCGGTCGCCGTCGCGGATGTCGTAGAGACTGACGGCCGAGCCGAGGATATGCCCCGCGTCGTAGAACGTGACATCCACATCCTCGGTAACGCGCGTTTTCCGCCGGTATCCGACGGTCTGGAACTGCCCGAGCACATCGATCACATCCTCGGCGTCATACAGCGCCTCGACTGGCGGCTTGCCGTTGCGGGCATGCAGCTTGTTGACGAACTCCGCGTCCTTTTCCTGCAGGAAGGCGCTGTCGAGCAGCATGATGTTCGCCAGATCGCGTGTCGCCGCGGTGCAGATGATCGGTCCACGGAATCCATGTTTGTGGAGCATGGGGATCTTGCCGCTGTGGTCGATGTGCGCATGCGAGAGCACGAGCACGTCGATGGACGCGGGATCGAAGGAAAAGCCGCTGTTCTGTTCCCAGGCTTCGGCGCGGCGGCCCTGGAAGAGCCCGCAATCCATCAGGATGCGTTTGCCGTTGACTTCGAGCAGGTGGGAGGAACCGGTGACGGTGCGGGCGGCGCCGTGAAAGCTGAGTGTGATCATGAGATTTCCTGTCGTTCTGGAATAGGATCGCGGTGCGTCAGCGCGGGACGCGACATGACGCGACGTTCAATAGCGCGCGAGATCGCGCGCCGCGATGAAAATGTCTTCCTCGCTGACGAGAGTGGCCTGTTCGAGCACCTTGGCGAAACCGACCGGGGTGTCGAGCGAGGCGACACGCCGGACGGGCGCATCGAGAAACTCGAATAACTCCTCGCCGATCGATGCGGCGAGTTCGCCGCCAAAGCCCCCGGTGCGTCCGGCTTCATGCACCACCAGCGCCTTGCCGGTCTTCTTCACGCTCGCGGCGATGCTCTCGCGGTCATAGGGAAGAATGCTGCGCAGGTCGAGCACCTCGCAGGCAATGCCCTCCTGCGCGAGACGTTCGGCCGCGTGCAGGGCGAGGTGCACGGGATTGCCGTAGGTGATGATGCTCAGGTCGGTTCCCGGTCGTCGCGTGCGCGCGCGTCCGATGGGCACGCAGAGCTCGGGACGCGGAAACTGCACGCGCGCCCACGGATGGTTGTAGAGATACTTCGGTTCGAGATACACCGTCACGCCGCGGGTGCGGAAGGCGCAGCGCAGCAGTCCCGCCGCATCGTCGGCGAAGGACGGCATGACGATACGTAACCCCGGGATGTTCGCCAGCGACGCCTCGATGCTTTGCGAATGGTAGAGTCCTCCCTGGATGTACCCGCCCGAGGCCAGCCGGATGATGATATTCGGAGAAAACTGTCCGTTACTCCGCCAGTATTCATGCGCGGTGTTGACGAGCTGTTCCATCGCCGGCCAGAAGTAGTCCGCGAATTCCGCGCCTTCGACCACGACCCAGATGTCGTCGCCATAGCGGCAGAATCCGTTGGCGGTACCGAGGATGAAGTCCTCCGCGATGGGGGCGTTGAACACGCGATCCGCGCCGAATTCCTGCTGCATGCCCTTGGTGACATTGAACACCCCGCCTTTTTCTCCCGATGCGACATCCTGTCCCCAGAGAAACGTGCTGGGATTGCGGCGGAATTCCTCGTGCAGCGTGCGGTTGATCGCCTCGCGCAGCGTGAGGGATTCCGATTCCGCCGCGTGTTTCTCCTGGAGCTGGACGAAGGTCTCATTCGAGAGCGGACACACATGCGTGTCATCGGCGAGCACGAATTTCCGTACGGTCGCGGGATCGGGATTCGGCGCGGACTCGGCGCGGACGCTTTCTTCCTCGAGCAGCGTCTGGTTCTCCGCCTCGATCGCCGCGAGTTCCTCGTCCGTGCAGATGCCCTCGATCAGCACGAAGGCGCGCAACCGGAGCAGCGGGTCGCGGCGGCGGGCCTCGGCGAGTTCCTCCGCGTCGCGGTAGAGTTCATGCCGGTCGGAGTTGCTGTGGGCGCCGATGCGCACGCAGTCGGCATGCACCATGGCGGGACCCGCGCCCGACCGTGCGTGCGCGATCGCTTCCTGCATCACATTCCAGGAGTCGAAGATGCTGGTGCCGTCGCAGTTTCGCACGAGAAGATTCCGGAAGCCGTGGAAATTGTCGGCGATGTTGGTGTTCGCGCTCTGTTCGTGCACCGGCACCGAGATCCCATAGCCATTGTTTTGCAACACGAACACGACGGGCAGTTTTTCCCGGCATGCGCCTGACAGCGCCTCGTAGAAATACCCTTCCGACGTCGCCGATTCTCCGCTGCTGTACACCGCGATTTCGTCGCCACCGAAGCGGCGGATGGCGCGCGCGACCCCAACGGCGTGCAACGAGTGGCTGCCGACGCAGGAAGAGACGTTCTGGATGCGCATCGCCGGTTTGGCGAAGTGGTT
Organism: Bacteroidota bacterium; assembly: GCA_034002405.1. GTDB lineage: Bacteria > Bacteroidota > Ignavibacteria > SZUA-365 > SZUA-365 > SZUA-365. Next base: position 6,246 of record JAVFAS010000035.1, read on the forward strand.
GCTCATGTGCCGGCCGCCGCTCGCCGGGTCGGTGGCCTTCGAGAGTCCGTTGAGCACGATCTCCTCGACCGTGAGACCGGCCGCGAGTACCGTGACCAGGTCGCGATAGTAGGGAAAGAGGAAATCGTGTCCGCGTGCGATCGAGAGTCCCATCGCAAGCTGGATGCCCTCGTGACCGGCACACGGGGCGTGATATGACCACCCCTTCGACATTTTCAGGTAGCGCGCGGCCTTCTCGTCGAGGGCGCGGCCGAGATGCATCAGCCGGTACCACTCGCGGATGGTCGCCGGATCGATGTGCTCGGGTCGTGCACCGAGGGAGTGGAATTCTTCGGGGGCGTGGTCGGTCTCGGACATGGGGAGGACTTTCTTCGATGATGAAGTGCTCCGGGAAAAATAGGATATCGGCCGCGGGGATCCAACCCGATCCCGGGTGGGCGGCGGCATGACGGGGCCGGGCGCGGGCGACCCGCGTTTCACCCCTGTAATCATTGACGAAAAAGTCTGTCGGGAATCGAAAAAGTATTTGACACCAGACATTTTTTCTTTATGTTGTGGACGAGCAATTCATCACACTCAACCATCACAGGAGGATCCATGGCAAAAGCAGCAGCGAAGCCCTTGACCAAAAAAGAGATCATCGACTTCCTGAGCGAGAAGAGCGGCCTGAACAAAAAGCAGACCGAAGAGTTTCTCGCGCTCTACAATGATCTGATCTACAAGCAGACCAAGAAGACGAAGGAATTCGTCATGCCGGGCCTCGGCAAGTGGGTCACCGGAAAAACCAAGGCGCGCATGGGTCGTAACCCTGCCACTGGTGAGGATATCAAGATTCCGGCGAAAAACGTGCTGAAATTCCGCGTTGCGAAAGCTGCAAAGGATGCGATTCTCTAACAACGTCGGGCTTGTCGATTTTCGGGCGCCGTGCACGGCGCCCTTTTTTTATGCCTTTTTTTTCTCCCCTCTCCGGATTATCCTGTTCCCGTTCCGCCAGGGAGCGCGGACCGTTCGCGACATCGATCGTTCTCACCATACCATCAAGGAACAGGGAGCCATGATTTCCACCGTGTACAGTGCGTCCACGCACGGCATCAATGCATTCATTGTCGGCGTCGAAACCCACATCGAGAGCCAGATCCCGGGCTTCATCGTCGTCGGCCTGCCCGACAACGCGGTGCGCGAGAGCCGCGAGCGCGTTACCGCGGCGATCAAGAATTCCGGATATTCATTTCCGATGCGACGAATTGTCGTGAACCTCGCGCCCGCCGATGTCCGCAAGGAGGGGTCGGCCTTCGACCTGCCGCTCGCGGCCGGCATCCTGCGCGCGACCGGCGAACTCGACACCGGCGATCTCGACCATACGGTGTTGCTCGGGGAACTCGCGCTCGACGGCAGCCTGCGTCCGGTGCACGGCGCGCTGTCGATCGCGCTGGAGGCGAAAAAGCGGGGGATGCGGCGCGTCATCCTGCCCGCGGCGAACGCGCGCGAGGCGGCGATGGTGCGTGATATTGACGTTCTGCCCTGTGCATCCCTGCGCGAGGCCTTGAGTGTGCTCGACGGGACCCATCCCTCGGTCCGTCCCTACCGCATCAATGTCACCGAGCTATTCGAAGCGCGCCAGAGCGCGGCGCTGGTGGATTTCGCGGATGTGAAAGGACAGGAAAACGTCAAACGCGCGCTCGAGGTGGCCGCGGCGGGGGGACATAACATCATTCTCATCGGTCCCCCCGGCTCGGGCAAGACCATGCTTGCCAAACGCATTCCGACCATCCTGCCACCCTTGAGTTTCGACGAGGCCCTGGAGACGACGAAAATCCACTCCGTCGCCGGACTACTCACCACGGGATCAGCCATCGTGGCGACGCGGCCCTTCCGCGCACCGCATCATACTATCAGCGATGCCGCGCTGGTGGGCGGCGGCGTCGGGTTCGCGCGTCCGGGCGAAATCAGCCTCTCGCACAATGGGGTGCTCTTTCTCGACGAGCTGCCGGAGTTCGCGCGAAACGTGCTCGAGGTGCTGCGGCAGCCGCTGGAGGAAGGCACGGTCACGATCGCGCGCTCGAAGAGCAGTGTTGAGTATCCGGCGAATTTCATGCTGGTCGCGGCAATGAATCCCTGTCCCTGCGGCAATGCCGGCAACCCCCGCCATGAATGTCTTTGCACCGATCAGCAGGTGCAGAAATACATGGGACGGATTTCGGGTCCGTTGCTCGATCGCATCGATATCCATATCGAATGTCCGCAGGTGAAGTATCAGGAACTCGCCAGTGAGCGGCGGGGCGAGTCCTCCGACACGGTGCGTGCACGCGTGGTCGCCGCGCGCGTACATCAACAGAAACGCTTCGCCGCGCGCCACGGCATGCACTGCAACGCGATGATGAACCATCGAGACATCGCGCAATACTGCCGTATCGATGATCGCTGCCGCGAACTGCTCCGCGCGGCATCGCAGTCCCTCGGCTTCAGCGCCCGCGCGTATGACCGTATCCTGAAAGTCGGACGCACCATCGCGGATCTCGCCGGGAGCGAATCCATTCGTGCCGAGCATCTGTCGGAGGCGATTCAATATCGGGATCTGGATAGGAGGATGTGAAGGGGTGAAGGGGTGAAAAGGTGAAGGGGTGAAAAGGTGAAGAGGTGAAGGGGTGAAGAGGTGAAGGGGGGGGCCGGCGAGGGAGGAGTCCCGCAGGACTTCTTTCGTTATTTTTTTCGATCGGAGAGTGCGTGATAGAAAAACCGTGGCGCGCCAAGAAGATACCGGCGCCAGAGGCGGGAGGGCTCGACCGCGAGACGATGCAGCCATTCGAGACGGGATGCCTGCATCCAACGCGGTGCGCGGGGACGGGTGCCGGCGAGGAACTCGAGGAAGTTGCCGGCGGCGACGGTAAGGGGCACCCCGGCACGTTCGAGATTTCGCGCAAGCCATTCAAATTGCAGAGGACTCCCAAGTCCGAGAAAAAGTACATCCGGCGAGAATACGCGGATGTCGTCGATCACGGTGCTGTCCTCGGCGCGGATCGACCCGTCATGCGTGCGGACGGCGCAGCCGGGATATCGCGCGGCGAGGATGGCGGGCAGTCGTCCCGCCGCCGCGGCGCTGCCGCCGAGCAGGTACACGCGGCGACGCTCCCGCAGACAATGATCGAGCAGGTGGTGATGGAAATCGGTGGCATTGACCGTCGCGAGTCGTGTCGCGCCGCGGAACCGGAGCACGGCGCGCACGGCGATACCGTCGGCGACGTTCAGGGATGCGTGATCGAGCACGTCGCGCATCCATGGCTGTGTCCGTGCGTCCAGTAGGATATGGAAATGGGAATACGTGGTGAAGGCGGGGGCGGTGGAAGCGGCGGCCTCGAGGGCCGCCGCCAGCATCAGGTCGTAGGGAGCGTTGTGGACGCGGACCGAGAGAATCCGGTGGCTGTGCGGTGTCGTCGACATCCGGGTGACATCCCCGCGTCAGGCGTCCTCTTCCGCCGTGTCCGTCCCTTCGTCATCCGATCCAAACCAGCCGAGCAACAGCGACATCAGCATGACGCCGTTTTCTTCCTGGTCTCCGACGAAGGTTCCATCATACTGCGCGTCGGCGTCTTCCTTCTTGAGTGTGCGCCATGTCACGAACCCCTCCTCGTCAAACGGGGTTTCCTTCACCTCGTACCCACGCAACTGCAGCTTGGCCGTGACCAGCTCGCGCAGTTCGTCCTGCGCGCCGAACCAGTGGTCGAGAATGCGGCGCGCGAGTTCGGCCGAGAGGTTGGCTTCGTCGGCGATCACCGGCAGGAGCATCGACAGCGGGGCGCGCGCGATAGTGCGGAATCCCTTGAGCTGATGCTTGCCGGTGGCCAGGCGTGACAGCGCGTTTTTGTCGGCCTCGAGGGCGGGACGCACGACGGACATGCGGAAGGCGCGGTCTTCCATCAGTGCGAACACGGCATTGGCGGGATGCGACTGCACGTTCTCGTTGGTATTCGTCATAAGGGTTTGTGCTTTCGTGGGACAAATAAATGCGTCAGGGAATGTAGCGCTTTCAGGCGAGATCTGCATCCTCGTGATCGGAGGCGGGAGGCGTGTAGAATATCGGAAGGGTGATGAAAAAGGCCGTGCCCTGCCGATCGGCGCCGTCGGCGAGACGCGAGGGCGACTCGAGGCGGATCGATCCATTGAACTGCCGGATGATATGCAGCACCACGCTCATTCCCAACCCGGTGCCCTCGATTCCCTTCTCCTTCGCGACGCTGGAGCGGTAGAAATCCTCGAAAATCTTCTTCTGCTCGGCCGGGGGGATGCCGATGCCGCTGTCAGCGATCTCGATTTCCACCAATTCGTCGCGCGTGTGAATGTGGATCTCCACGCGTCCGTCACGCTCGGTGTATTTGTGCGTGTTCGAGATGAGATTGGCCAGGGCCAGCTTGAGCAGCTTCCGCTCCGCCTCGATGTAGAGATCCTGATCGCTGTTGATCCAGGTGGAAAAACGGATTTTCTTCGAGACAAAAAGGATCCGCATTTCCTGATAGATCTCATCGATCAGTTCGGTGAGATTGACCCGCGAGATTTCCGGCTTTTCGGCCAGACGCAGCTGTGTCAGCTGCAGGATGTCGTTGACGATCGCGATGGCATTGTCCAGGCGGATGCGCGAGCGCTCGATCGGACGTTCGAAGGCCTCGGGCACGCGCCCGAGCGAGCCGTCGAGGATCATGTTCAAATACGTCATCGCCGCGGCGATGGGGGTTTTCAGGTCATGCACCACCGACATCACGTAGCGCGATTTCGTCGTTTCCGCTTCCTCGAGCTTTTTATAGGCGATGGTCAGGGAACGCTCGCGCAAGTAGAGTTCCTTTGAAATCGAGTTCGCCAGGTAATTGCTCACCAGGAGCACCAACGCCAGCACGGTGACGTGCGAGACCACGTACACGGGACTTGTGTACTGCGGTGAGGCGAAATACCCCTCGATCGCGACATGGGGGATGCTCCCGTTCATTTCGAGGATCGCCCCTGTCGCGATGCCCGCGATCGTGACGAGAATGAGCAGCGTCACCACCTGTCGTGGGAGGATGAGGCTGCCGACGATGACGTGGTAGATGAAGAAATAATAGAACGGCGATTCCACGCCACCGGTGAGATACAACAGCACCAGCAACGAGAGGAAATCGCAAATCATCTGCAGCAGCGCGTAATGCAGGCCGTTGAAAGGGGCATAGCCCTCGGGCAGCATTGGATGCGTGCGGTGGAAGACGAGATTGTACAGAAGCGTGCAGAGGGCCAGGACGGCGATGGGAATCGATTCGAGCCGCAGGGTCGGCAGCAGTTCGCCGAGCACGATCAATCCCCCCAGCATCGCCACCGAAACATAGCGTAAGTAGATAAGCCAGAGATTCCGCCGTTTCAGCGTTCTCCAGAACTCATCATACATGATCCATTTGGGAACGAGTTCGATCATGAAAAGGGCGGTCCCGAAGCTATGATGGGGAAGATACTCACAATTTCCCAAGGTGCAAAGAGATTGGGATGCAGTTCTCCTGATCTTCCGGGCTCCGTGTGACAGGGGCGTCCTGGAAACAACCGGAAGTGAAAAACTTCTCGAACGATGCCGATTTGCATTGGAAGTCTCTGCCGGGTTTGCGAATTTGTATTTCGGAGTCCGTGCACGGGAATTGTGTCCGTCGCCGGACTCCCACGAAGAAAGGTTTTCCATGAACTGCGTTGTTTCAACCATTCCCGAGCGCTGCAAGCGATGCTACTGCTGCGTGCGCGAGTGTCCGGCCAATGCCATCCAGATCCAGAACGGGCAGGCGGTGGTGTTGTCCGAGCGCTGCGTGGGCTGCGGCAACTGTCTGAAGGTGTGCACGCAGAACGCCAAATCAGTGCGTGACGGCATCGCGCCGCTGCGGCCACGGCTGGAGGCGGTGGACGGGACGGAGAAAGTGGCGCTGATCGCGCCGTCTTTTCCCGCGGCATTTCCGACCATTGATCCGCTTCGCGTGGTCGGGGCATTACGTCTGTTGGGATTCACCCGTGTGATCGAGGTCGCATTCGGTGCCGACCTCGTCAGCGAGCAGTACCGCATTCATGCGGCGCGGAGCACCGAACCGGTGATTACGACGCCGTGTCCGGCGATTGTCGAGTACATCGAGAAATATCATCCGGAGCTGATTCCCAGCCTCGCGCCGATCGTCTCACCGATGATCGCGGCGGGCAAGGTGGTCTGCGACCGCTATGGCGCCGACGCGCTGATCGTCTTCATCGGACCGTGCGTGGCGAAGAAACTGGAAATTCTCGACGAGAATGTCGCCGGAGTGATCGACGAGGCGCTGACCTTCGATGAACTGATCCGTCTCTTCGACGAAACAGGCATCGATCCCGCGATGGTGGAGCCCAGCGAACTGGACGCGCCGCGTGCGCATCTCGGACAAATCTATCCGATATCCGGAGGGTTGCTGAAGAGCGCGGGCATCAGTTCCGATGTGATGGACGAGGAAGTGATCGTGGTCGAGGGACGGCAGCGCTGCCTCAACATCATCAACGAACTCGCCCAGGGCAAGGTCAACAGCCGCATGATCGATATTCTCTTCTGCGAGGGCTGCGTGAATGGTCCGGGCATGGTCAGTCCGCTCAATCACTACGAGAAGCGGGAATGCATCATCTCATGGGTCAAGTCGCGGACGCGCGAGCTCGATCAGGCCGAATGGCACGATGACATCAACGAATACCGCCATCTTGATTTTTCCCGCCGCTTCGAGGATCGGCACATCGAACAGCGGATCCCGGAAGAACCCGAAATCCAGCGCATTCTGCTCGCGATGGGAAAGCGCGACACCGCCGAACAGATCAACTGCGGGGCGTGCGGCTACGAGACCTGCCGGGATCTCGCGGTGGCGGTCGCCCGCGGTATCGCCGAGAAGGAAATGTGCCTGCAATACACGATCGACAATCTCGAACGTTCGCACCGCGAACTCGCCGAGGCGCAGGCGCAGCTCATCCAGACCGAGAAGCTTGCGTCGGTGGGCCAGCTGGCCGCCGGGGTGGCGCATGAGATCAACAATCCACTCGGGACCATCGTGCTGTATTCGCATCTGCTTCTCAAGCAGCTCAAGGAAGTGGATCCGGCCGCCGATGACGTGCGCTTCATCATCGACGAGGCCGAGCGCTGCCGCACCATCGTGGGAAGCCTGCTCAATTTCGCGCGGCAGGGCAAGCTGGTACTCAGCGAACTGAAGCCCGCGGCGCTGATCGATCCGATTATTGCCATGCTCCGTCGGCGCGAGGATTTCGAGACGATCACCATGGATGTGGAAATCGCCCCCGATCTGCCGCTGCTGTATGTTGATGCCGACCAGATGCGGCAGGTCCTGATCAATCTCGCGATGAACGCCTGCGAGGCCATGCCCGATGGCGGTCGGCTGTGCATCGCCGTGCAACCGGGCGAGACGCCACGGGAAATCCAGATCCGAATATCCGATACCGGGATGGGGATTTCTCGGGAAAACCTCGGCCGCCTGTTCACCCCGTTTTTCACGACGAAACAGATTGGAAAGGGCACCGGACTGGGCCTGCCGATTGCCTACGGCATCATCAAGCTGCATCACGGACAGATCGGCGTCCAGAGCGAATCCGGCAAGGGGTCGGTGTTCACGATCACCATTCCGTCCGATCTGCGCGACTATCCCTCGGCCGCGCAGATGTCCCCGCGCGAACTCGCCGCCGCCCTGTCACCGTCCCACCACGTGCATCCGGCAAAATGATGGAAGAACGAAAACCGCAACTCCTGGTCATCGATGACGAACTCGGCATGCGCGAGGGCATTCGCCGGATTTTCACGCTTGAAGGATATGCGGTGACCGTTGCCGAGAACGGCAGCGAGGGAATTGCCCGTGGGATGGAGAATGAATTCGACGTCGCGCTGATTGATCTGAAAATGCCGGATATGGACGGAGTGACCGTGCTCCGTCGTCTGCGCGAGTCCTATCCCGATACCGAATACCTGATGATCACCGCGTTCGCGGGCATCGATACCGCCGTGGAGGCCACGCGCCATGGCGCGTACTCCTACATCCCCAAGCCCTTCACGCCCGACCAGATCGTCTTCGAGGTCAATCGCGCGCTCGGCAAGCGCCGGCTCACGCTCGAGACACGAGAACTGCGCGCCGAGCAGGAGCGGCGATTGCTGGAGATCAGCCAGGAAAAAAGCCGTCTCCGTACGATCATCAATTCCATCAACGACGCGCTCATCGTCACGAATCTCGATGGCGAGATCGTGCTCGCCAATCCGCAGTCCCGCGCGCTGTTCAATTTCCCTCCGACCATCAAGGCGGGTGACAAGATCGATGACCTGCTGCCGGCCCAAGTGATCGAACTGATCCGCGAGGCACAGGAGACCACGAGACAGGGGATCGAGCTCGTCTCGCATGAATGGGAAATACGGGAGAATCTCGAACTGGTGGTCAACATGAAAACCGCGCCGGTGAAGAACACCGCGGGCGAGATCATCGGGTTCGTCACCACGATCCAGGACGTCACCCAGCTCAAGCGGCTCGACGCGCAGAAGTCGCAGTTCGTCTCCATGGTCGCCCATGAACTCAAGGCTCCGATCGCCGCGGTGAGCGGGTATCTCGAAAACATGCACAGCCGTGTGCTCGGCGACGACATCACCCGGTATGAAAAAATGATCACGCGCTCGGCCGAGCGTTTGCAGGCACTGATCGATCTCGTCAACGACCTGCTCAATATCAGCCGCCGCGACCTGGGCACCATCCGGCGCGAGATCGCCGCGGTGTCGATACCCGATGTCATCGAGAATACACGCGAGTTGTTGCAGGGGGAAATGGAGCGCCGCGGTATCACCTTCGTGACCGACTACCAACCGCAGCTTCCCACGGTGGACATCGACCGGGATGAATTCACCCGCGTGATCACCAACCTCGTCAGCAACGCGGTGAAGTACAATCGCGAACACGGTCGCATCGCCATTCGCGCGCACGCGGAGCAGGGTATGGTGCACCTCGCCATCAGCGACAGCGGCATCGGCATGAAAAAGGAAGATCAGGAGATGCTCTTCCAGCAGTTCTACCGTATCAAGAACGACGCCACGCGCACCATCCCGGGCACCGGGCTCGGCCTCTCGATCGTCAAACAGATCATCGATTCCTACCACGGCCATATCAGCGTCCACAGCGCCTGGCAGGAAGGCACCACCTTCACGCTCCGTCTCCCGGTGCACTACTCCGGTGAAGTCTGATTCGCCGGTCGCACCATCGTCGCGTTCTTCTTCCCCCTCCGATCGTTCTTCCCTCCATGCCTGCCACCGTGGTGACTTGCACCCGGTTCAATTCAGATGTATTTTCTCCGCATTCCTGACCACCACATACTGGAGATGCCGATGAACGCTGTCGACAAAGCGATCGCGACGCAATTGCGGAACATTGAAACGCGGACGGGAAAAACGCTCGCCGCGCTTTTTTCCTTCTTGGGGGAGAGCGGACTCGAAAAGCACGGTGCGTTGCGCGACCTGCTCAAACGCGAGCTCGGTATGGGACACGGGGACGCCAACACGCTCGTGCATGTATTCCGGCAGCAGAGGGGAGAAGCCGGGGAAGGACCGCCACGGGGTTCAGACGCATCGGGGATGGGGCACTCCGCGTCACCGGCCGCGGGCGCACGTGGCAACACCGAGAGTGACGTGCTCGATGCGATCTACACGGGTGCGAAAGCGGCACTGCGACCCATTCACGACGCGGTCATGGCCGGGATCGACGGCTTCGGCCCGTTTGAAATCGCCCCGAAGAAAACCTATCTGAGCCTGCGCCGGCGGAAGCAGTTCGCCACGGTTGGTCCCGCCACGAACACCCGCGTGGAAATCGGCCTCAACATGAAGGGCGTCGCGCCCACCGACCGGTTGATCGCCATCCCCCCCGGAGGGATGTGCCAGTACAAGGTCAAGCTCACTAGTCCCGCCGACGTCGATGCCGAACTGTTGGCATGGATCCGCACCGCCTACGACGCGGCATCCTGAAAAAAAAATCCCGCACCCTCTTGCCTTGCGTTCCTCGGTATCGTAATTTAGGATGTCAATCATCCTAATTTGAACGCCGTACCTCGCCCATGCTCCGCGTCTCCCGCGGGTGGGCACGATTTCACGCCTGATATTCGAGGTATTCAAGGTTTTGTTGAACAGCGTATTCTGCCTCCTCGGGCAGCGGTTGTGGACCGTTGTGTCGGGAATTCTCGTCCTGACCGCATCCACCAGTGGCCAGAATCTTTCCACGATCGGATCGAGCGATCCGGTGCGTCTCGGCGGCTCGGTGTCCGCGCGTGCGGTACTGTATTCAGCCAATGAAATCCGGAACCGTCGCGAGCCGTTTTCCTGGGTGCTCGGAGGCTCGCTCAATCTCAATGTGTATGATGTGGATCTGCCGTTCAGCTTCACCTACAGCGAACAGGAGCGGGATTTCTCGCAGCCCTTCAACCAGTTCGGCGCGAGTCCGAGCTGGCAGTGGCTGCGGGGCCATGTCGGCTACCGCGCCCTGACTTTCTCGCCGTACACGCTGGCGGGGCATCAGTTCCTCGGCGGGGCGGTGGAGGGCAATCCCGGTTTGTTCCGTTTCGGTCTCATGTACGGCCGCCTGCGGCGGGCGGTGGAAGAGGACACCAGTACGTCGCGCTTCGTGCTTCCGGCCTACGCGCGCACCGGGTACGCGCTCCGCGCGGGCGTCGGGAATAGTTCCAGTTATGTGGACCTGATTCTCCTGAAAGCGAAGGACGATCCCTCCTCGCTCCGTCGCGCGCCGATGCACAGTCTGGTCCTGCCGGGCGAGAATCTCGTGCTCGGACTCAGCGGGACGGCGGAGGTGGTCAGCGGTCTGCGTGTCACGCTTGACGCGGCGGTCAGCGATTACGCCCGCGACCAGCGCGCGCGGGAGGTGGAAGCTGACGGCGGCATGGCGGCCGGGGTGATCGAGGGCATGCAGGCGAGCCGTTCGTCCACGCAGTATTACGGTGCCGTGAAAGCCGCGGTCGCCTGGTCGCGCCCGCGCTTCGGCATCACGGGCACCTACCACCGCGTGGATCCCGACTATCAGTCGATGGGGGCGTATTACATGGCCAACGACCTGCAGAGCGTCGCGATCGCCCCGCGTGTCGTCCTGCTCGACGGCGCACTGCGCATCAACGGCACGGTCACCTACCGGCATGACAACCTTCAAAACAAGAAGCGCGCGACCACGCATCGCCTGATGCCGGTGGTGGCGCTCTCGATCATGCCCGCACCGCGGTGGGGAGTGGATGTGCAGTACACCGATGTCTTCACATCGCAGACCGCCGGGTACGCATCGTTGGGCGACTCGACGCGCATCGATCAGCGCAATCCGATGATCAGCGTCATGCCGCGCTACACATTCACCACCGGCGGCGCGATGCACGCCGTGATGCTGGGGGCGATGCACATGCGGTATGTCGACAACAACCCGGCCACCGCGCGCTACGCCCGCTCCAACAGCACGAATCTCAATCTCGGCTATACGGTCACCCTGTCCGCGCAGCAGCTCTCACTCACCGCCGCGGGCAATACGACGCGGCTGGAGAATGCGGGAGGCGTGTATCGAAACAGCGGGGTGTCGCTCACGGCAAGCAAGTCGCTGCTCGCGCAGTCCCTGCGGCTCAATGCCGGGGCGACCTATTCGTTTCAGGGCGCGGGACGCACCGTCACCGCCTCGGCCGGCGCGAGCTACGCGCTGCGACAGCGGCACAACTTTTCGGCGCAGTCGACGCTCGTGTCTTCTTCCGCCGGGTATTATGCGCAAGACATGTATTCCGAACTCACACTGGTGCTTGGATATGCCTACACGTTCTGACCACTTCCTCGCCGCGGCCCGTGCCCGCGTTTCGTCGCCGATCTTCCTGCTGTCCGCCGTGCTGCTGACGACCACGGTGCTGGCCGTGGCGCTCGTCAATCCCGTGGCGGCGCAGAATACCATCACGGTCACGACACAGGTACTGCCGCCGTATTCTCCCTACCTCTCCGATTATGTGTCCGTGGAGAATACGGTCGTGATCACGCTGATCAACACCTCGCCGTCGCCGCAAAACGTCCGCCTCATCGGACGCATCGAGGGGGGGAACAACATCGTGATCACCCTGCCCGAGAGCTATCAGCCCGCGCAGGGCATCGCCCTGGCGCCCGGACAATCCCGTGCGCTGATGGGTGGCGAACTCGCCGAGTATCTCAATCCCGATATCCTGCAGTTCCAGGGTATCGCGAAATCGGAGGTCGTGCAGGGGAACGGACTGCCGGAGGGGGACTACAGCTTCTGTGTCCAGGCCGTCGATTATGCGAGCGGAACGCCGCTGTCGATGCCCGCCCCGATGGGCTGTGCCTATTTCAGCATCACGCATTACGAGGTGCCGGAAATCCTGCAACCCGAATGCAACGGAACGGTGCAAGCCACCGCGCCGCAGAATCTGGTGCTGAGCTGGACGCTGCCGGCGGGTGTGCCTCCGCAGCATGTGGAATATGTCATCACGATGGTGGAAATGTTTCCGCAGGATACCGATCCAAACCAGGCGATTCTCGCCGCGACACTGCCGCCGTTCTTCACCACCGTTGCGTTCTCGAATTCCGTTCTCTACGGTCCGGACGCACCCCCGCTCGAGCCCGGAAAGAAGTATGCCTGGCGCGTGACCGCGCGCGCGCGGCAAGGGTCGCCCGCACTGCTGTTCAAGAATGACGGACATTCGGTGGCCTGTTCCTTTGTCTGGCAGCAGGACGGCGGCGGCGAAGGGGAAGGCGAAGGAGAGGAAGAGGACGTCGATATCGAGGAACAGTACGCCGATGACTGCACGGTGCTCAACTGTGCCCCGCAGCCGCTGGCGACCGGCCCCGCCGCGAACAAGTCCTACAACGTCGGCGACGAGATTCAGATCGGATACTTCGTCATGGAAATCACCGCGCTCTCGAATAATACGGCGTCGGCGCTTACGGGCGAGGGTGTGGTCGATGCGCCGATCTTCCGCACCCGTCTGCGCGCGACATTCCAGAACCTGCAGGTCAATGCCGAGAATAAGGTGTTCGCGGGATCGGTGATCGGCGCGTACGATCCCGGCGCGATGGTCAACGAACAGCTGAAGAATTTCGCGGGGAATCTCGACCAGGTCACCGGCGCGGCGGTCAAGCAGGTCTCCGACTACGTCAAGGGCGGACAGAAGTACATCGAAAATTTCGCCGACGTCAATGTGCAGGGCCTTCCCTTCGGCTGGAGCAAGATGCTCTCGGGTGACGTGCAGCTGGTCAATATCGCCGCGGTGGAATTCGCACCCGACGGCGCGCGCTTCAATGCCTTTTTCGATATGCCCATCCCCGAGGCCAACAACAAGATCCTCGCGTTCGGACAGCAGAATGTGTGTTTCCATCCGACCGGACTCAGTGTCGACGGTCTGCAGAAGCTGACGCTGCTCGGCAACGACTACAGTTTTGACTGGGGTCCCAACGCCACATGCGCAATCAAGGCCGCGGGTGGACAGCATGGCGGCACCTATGTCGCGTGGAATTGCGAGGGATTCCAGCAGCTTCAGGTCGAAGGCGGTTTCACCTTCGACGGCGGCATGCTCGAACGCGCCGAGGGACAGGGTCCGGTGACCGCATCGTTCGTGTTCAATGGCAGTGCCTGGGGAGATCTGCTGGGCGAGATCGACATGGATCCCTTTGTCATCGCGGGCATGAAGGGAATGAAAATGGATTTCGATGAGGTCGTGCTCGACCTGTCGGATCTCCGCAATCCGCAGAACATCGCCTTTCCCCAGGGATATCAGGGCTCGCAGAGTCTCGACTGGCGCGGACTGTATTTCAAGAACATCACGCTGACGCTGCCCGACTATCTGAAAAAGGGCAACAGCCCGGTGACGATTTCCCTCAGCAATGCGATGATCAATAAAACCGGGTTCACCGGCACCGTCACCGCGCAGCCGGTCTTCGCACTGGATGAGGGCAATCTCGGCGGCTGGGGCTTCTCGATGGACAAGTTTTCCTTCAGCATGGTGAACAACACTCTCGTGAAAGGAGAATTCGAAGGCGCCATCGAGCTCCCCGTGGCGAACACAGGTCTCGGATATACATGTCTGCTGAGCAACAGCAACCAGGGACTGCAGACGCAGTTCGAGGTCGAGACGCTCGGCGATATCGAGGTCCCGATGTGGGGCGCGACGCTGACGCTTGCGGGCGGCTCGGGTATCAGTGTCGAGACGCAGCAGAACGAGGTCACCGTCGCGGCGATTCTCAGTGGCGAACTGAACATCAACAAGAGTTTTCCCGAGATGAAGAACGTCGCGGTGAAGATTCCTGATGTCGAGTTCAAGGACCTGACGATCCGAAATAAAAAGCCGTATCTGACCGCCGAATATTTCAAGTTCGCGAGCGAGGAAAAAAGTTTCGCCGGTTTTCCGGTCTCGATCGATCTCGGGGATGGCATCGGCCTGCATTTCGACGGCGACGATCGCGTCGGACTGATGCTCGGGTTCCGTGTCGGTCTCGACGGCAACGGCCAGGCCGCGATTTCCGGTGCGACGAGCTTCACGATCTGGGCGAAGATGACGCCGCAGAACGGCAAGCAGAAATGGGCCATCGACAAGCCCGAACTGAATGCCATCGAGATCGACGCCAGCGTCGCGGCCTGTGATATCAAGGGTTCCGTGCAGCTGTACAAGGGCGACGAGAAATTCGGCGACGGCTTCCGGGGCGCGCTCGAGGTGAATTTTCGTCCCGTCGTCAAGGTGAGCGCCACGGTGCAGTTCGGCAGCACGGCCTACAAGAACGCCGGGACGCGCTACCGCTACTGGTATTTCGACGGCATGGCCGTGCTGGGCACCGGCATTCCCATTTTTCCCGGTCTCGGCATCTACGGCTTCGGCGGTGGCGCCTGGTATCATATGAGCGCGGTCAACGACGTTCCCAGCGCCGCGTCACTCGAGGGCGATCCGAACAGCGCGAAGGATTTCGAACTCGACGCGCCGGGGCAGTCATCGTCGGGACTGATTTTCGAACCGCGTCCCGACATCGCCTTCGGCATGAAGGCGACGCTTGTGCTCGGCACCATGCCCACGCCCAAGGCCTTCAACGGTGATATCACGCTGTCGATCGAGTTCTTCGAAGGCGGGGGACTGAAGAAAGTCGGCTTCCTCGGCAACGGGTATTTCGTGCAGAACCTCGATCCGAAGAATCGTCCGGGCGAGGGGGCGGTGATCTCGGCCACCGCGAATTTCCTGTTCGACAACGAGGCGAAACGATTCGATGGACTGATCACGATGAAGTTCAACGTCAAGGTCGGCAGCGAGAAGCTTGTCTGGGGTGGTGGCGACGCGGCCTTTCACGTGAGCAAGGACAAATGGTTCATCAAATTCGGGACGCCCGACAATCCGCTCGCGCTCACCGTGCTCGACCTGCTCGACATCGAGTCGTATTTCATGGCGGGAAAAAACAGCCTCGGCCCGATGCCCGATCTGCCGACGTCGCCGATCAATTACGCCGCCTACCTGCCGAGTTTCAACCAGCAGAATCCGCGGAGTCCGCAGACCGAAAACGGTACGGGCTTCGCGATGGGACAGCAGCTTTCCATCGATACCGGGGATTTGAAATTCCTGATCTTCTACGCGCGCATCGCCATCGATTTCGGCTATGACGTGTCCGTGCTCAAGACGGATGCCTACTGCGAGGAAGTCGGAGGGACGATGGGCTTCAATGGCTGGTACGCGACCGGGCAGGTCTACACCTCGTTGATCGCGGCGGTCGGACTCGACATCAATCTCTGGTTCGTGCAGAAGAAAATCGTGATCCTCGAAGTCGGTCTCATCGCCGCGCTCAAGGCCGGCCTGCCGAAGCCGACGTGGATGATGGGCGAGGTGGCGGGCTATTACAATGTGCTCAACGGGATGCTGACCGGTCACGTCAATTTCAAATTCCGTACGGGGACCTACTGCAATCCCAACGAGGGTGATCCATTCGAAGGATTGAAAGTCATCTCCGAGATCGTGCCCAGCGGTGCCGAGGTTGATTGCTTCGCCTTTCCCGAGGTCGCGTTCAATCTTCCGGTGGGAGCCGACCGTGTGATCAGCGTCGAGGTGCTCGACAGCAACCAGGAGCCCAAGACGGTGACCTTCCGTTTCGGCGTGCGCACGTTCGAGGTCCGCAAGGTACAGGGAAACACCAAGATCGCGGGTGACTGGAGCATGTTCAACCAGGATCTGTCCGCGCAGTTCGAGGCGAATGAAATGTTCGATGAACTGACGCAACACCGCATCGATGTCGAAATACACGGTGATCGCAAGGTCAATGGCGAATGGGTCCGGATCAAGAAATGCGCCGACTGTGCGCAGGATCATGTGGAGAAGCAGTCGGTCACCTTCACCACGGGGAAGGCGCCCGAGCATTTTCGCGACGATCTGATCACGGTCACGGTGCCGGGACGGATGCAGCGCTATTTTCCCAAAAGTTCGACATCCACGGGCTCGATCGCCTTCGTGCAGTACCCGAGCAACATTCCCGAGATACAGCCCGACGACCCCGATGACAAATACTCCTTCGTCGCCCGTTTTCAGGAAGTGAAATCCGGCAGCGAGGTTGTTGGCCAGATGCCAATCGAGTGGGAAAACTCCGGCTCGTTCAAGGGCGTGCGTTTCGGTATTCCGCCGTTGAAACCCACGACACTGTACATCGTGCAGATCGTGCGGCGCCGCGTGCCGAAATCACTGCAGCAGGGACTCGGGCAGATGCAGATCCAGAGCCAACCCCAGCAAGGCGGCGGCGGGTCCAATTTCGAACAGAAGCAGACGGTCCAGAATATCGGTGACGGACAGTCGATCAAGGTGCGCCGTTCGCGTTTCAATGCCATCCGACTCGCCGACAACGAGTTCCTCGTCTACCAGCTCGCCTTCAAGACCAGCAAGCACGGCACGTACGACAGCAAGATCATGGAGTACCTGAACACCGTGGAGAAAATGGTCCGAAAATCCGATAACACCAGCAGCCTTGCCTACAATACCCTCGAAATCACGTTCGAGGGCGGAGAGGCCTTCGATCCCTATGACCTCGAGGAGTCGATCTGGAAGAAGGGGTCGAAAACGGAATATGGAGAACCGGCGTTCAAGGCCGAGGCGATCAACATGGGCACGGGCCCGAGCACGGACTCGTACTGGACAAAGCTGTACAATGACTATTTCCGCTACAGCTTGTTCGATCAGTACATCAACGCCGTGTACATCAATTCCGATGTCATGGGCAGCGGACCGAATCCCCGCACCGTCCGTGCGTATCCCGCCGCGAACGCGTACCTGCCGGGCGCCCGGCTCACCCATGGCACCGCGCTCTCCAAGGTCCCGTTTCCAACGTGGGCGACCGACCTGCGGTATCAGGGCACGGGACCCCGGACGAAGCTGACGAACCAGGAGATCAACGCCGTGTACTGGAAGGATTACAATCCTCCCGCGCAGGGCGGTGGGGCGAAGGTCGTGCCCGTGGCGTTCAAGGTCGCGGCAAAAAACCCCGGACTGAACACCAGCGGTCTCAACCTCGACATCAAGGCCAACGAATGGCACAAGCTCGTGCTCCGTTACGATTGTCCCGCCGTGCTCATCCGCGATCGCGAGATCATCGTCGAGGAACTCCTCTCGCGTTTCGGCTCGTCGCTCAATAGTTCGGTGTCGTTCTGGCATTTCATGTCGAGCAACTGTCCCCCCGACATCGCCGACGATCTCGACGTGGACAACTACCAGTACTGGAACATGCACGCCCGCAAGGGCATGAGCATTCCGCTCAATTTCCATATCCGCGGCAAAGGGTATCCTCTCAACCGCAAGTACACATTCAATCCGTAACATGATGCCATCCGTACACAACCATCCAGACACGATGCGACCGATACTGTTTCGACTTCTCGGAGTGATCACTCTTCTGTGCTTATCCCTGCCCCGCGCCGAAGCCCAGCCGACGCCGGACCCGACCACATCCGGCGGCGCGACCGCCGACAGCGCCGCCCGCCTCACGCTCCGTCTTATTGCACGCGCGACCGCGGACTCGGTGGTGTTGCGCTGGGGACTTCCGACCTATACCGCCTGGAAGGACGCGACACGCGCGGGCTTCATGATCGAGCGGACCGAGATCCGGCGGGATGGTGACAGGACGGAAGCATCCTGGCAGTCGCTGACCACATCCCCGCTTCGTCCCTACTCGATGGAGGAATGGAAAGCGCGCTTCGCGCCCGAGGATTCGCTCGCGGGCGCGGCGGTGCAGACGCTCCATGGCCAGAGTGTCGTCAGCACCGACGATCCGTTCGGCTCGATTGTCGAACTGCACATGCAGCAGCGGAACCTGGTGGGATTTGCCCTGCTGCTCGCCGACATGCGTGCGGATCTCGCGACGGGTCTGGGGTTGCGCTTCGTCGACCGCACCGTCACGCCCGGGAAGGGCTACCTGTATCGCATCAGTACCGCGGCCACCATCGACGGAACACCCATCGACACCGCGCTGACCCTCGTGATCACGCGTGCGCCCGAACCACTCCCGAGTGTGCGGACACTGCGCGCGGAAGAAGGGGAGAAGAAAGTCGTGCTCCAGTGGGACCGCTTCGAGCATCCGGACCGGACCTGGAGCGGATACTTCATCGAGCAGTCCACCGACGGCGGGAGGAATTTCTCCCGGCGCGGAGATCTTCCGTTCACCGCGGTGACAAAAGAGGACGAAGAGGAGCGAGATGTCCTCGAATATCCCATCACCGTGTCCGCGAACTATCAGCCGGTCGTGTATCGCATCCGTGCCATGGATGCATTCGGTGAACTGTCTCCGCCCGGCAACGTCGTCACGGCGATGGGACGGGACAAAACCGCGCCAAAGCAGCCCGCGATCCTGCCGCACGAAATTGTCGACGAGACATCGGTGCGGATTTCCTGGGAATTGCGTGATGATCCGGATCCCGACCTCGAGGGCTACATGGTCGCGAAGAGCATGTCCCCGGAGGGACCCTTCGACATCATCAGCGATCTGCTGCCGCGGCAGACACGGAGCTGGATCGATGTGGACGTGCACACACTTCCCGCGCACTATTACGTCGTGGCGGCGGTCGACACCGCGGGCAACAGCCGCATGTCCGCCCCCGTGCTCGCCCTCTTCCCCGACTCGATTCCTCCCGCGATGCCGACGGGGCTGCGGGCGCAGGTGGACACGCTCGGTGTGATGCAACTCGCCTGGACCGCGAATACCGAGCCGGATCTTCAGGGGTACCGGGTGTTCTATGCCAATGACCCGTCCCACGAATTCCAGCAGCTCACCACGGCGATCACCGTGGACACGGTCTACGCCGATACACTGACGTTGAAGACCTTGTCCGAACTCGCGTACTTCAAAGTCGTGGCCCTCGACCACAATTTCAATCACTCGCCATTCAGCGAGATGCTGACAGTCGAGAAGCCGGATATCGTTCCGCCATCCGCGCCACTCATCCAGTCCATCGACGTCACCGACGATGCCGTCGAAATCCGCTGGCATCCGAGTCCGACCAGCGACGCCGCGGCGCATGTGCTGCTCCGGCGGCCGGACGGCAAGGGCGACTGGCAGCGCCTGGACTCCACGGCGGACAAGACGATCCGGTGGTATCGCGACGCGGACGTCGACCCGGGTGCATCGTACGAGTACGCCCTCTACGCCTGGGATGACGATGGATTGCGTTCCCCGCTCTCGAACATCGTCCGTGCCGTGCGCGGTGGCCGCATGCACCATGATGGCGTTGCCGCGATCTCCGGCGGCTATCATGCCGAACGTGGCGCGGTACGCATCGAGTGGACCTGGGAAGGAGGAGACTGCGCGTTCCATCTCTACCGCGGCACGGACGCGGGTCCCGTGCGTTTGTATCGGAGTATTAGCTCCGATTTACGCAGTATCGAGGATGTTCCCGCGCCGGGAACCTGGAAATACGCGGTGAAGGTCGTTCATCCCGATGGCGGCGAGTCGGCGTTGCAGTATACGTCCGCGATTGTCGTGCCGTAGGGAGGCAGACGGCGGAAGGACGTCCGCCTCAGGCGGAAGACGTCCGCCTCAGGCGGAAGGACACGGCGAAGCGGCGGGGTTTGCATCCGGTGGAGCGATGGTCTATTTTTTCGGTGCACCCCGTGGTATTTCGAAAGAGGTCTGCCGTGTCCTGCCACCGCGTTTCAATAGCCGTCGTATTCCTATGGATCATGATCGCGGTTCGTCCGGGAGTGGCGCAGGAGCGTCCCGCCGCCGCGGTTCCGGGCATCGGGGAAATTCTCTCCCGGGTTTCTCCGGATACGCTGATGGACCGCGTGCGCGAACTGTGCGGGGAGAAGCGTGTGCGCGTGCTGGGAATGGACACGGTGATCACGAACCGTTTCGACGGACGTGACAGCACGAACAATGAGTTGGTTGGCGATTATCTCGAGCACGAGTTGTTGCGTCATGGGCTGAATGCGGGATCGCAGATCTTTGGAGATCGGGGGCGGAATGTCATCGGCATCCAGCGCGGTGCGATCTTTCCCGAAATCAGCTACATCATCTGTGCGCATTACGACGCCGCGGTGTTCCAGTATGCCGCGGCCGACGACAATGCCAGCGGTACCGCCGCGGTGCTCGAAGCCGCACGGCTGCTCGCCCCCTACCACTTCGACTACACCATTCACTACATTCTGTGGGACGCGGAGGAACGCGGCCTGGTTGGGAGCCGGGACTATGCGCGCGCGGCACGAATGCGCGGCGACAGCATTCTCGGCGTGATCAATCTCGACATGATTGCATGGGATTCGGACGGGGATGCGCGCACGACGCTGCAGTACAATCTGCCCATCGCCGAACCCCTGATCGCGGTGATGCAAACCGTCAACGACAGTTTTTCGCTCGGACTCGAGATGGTCCCCGAGGTAAAACCCACAACCCCGAGCGACAGTTATTCCTTCGCGCAGTCCGGATACCCGGCGTTTCTTTTCATCGAGGATTTCGCGGATTTCACACCGCATTATCACAAGGCCACCGACCGGCCGGCGACCCTGAATGTACCGTTCTTCACCGCCATGACCAAGGCCGCGGTCGGCGCGCTGGCGCTGCTCGCCGGTGTGCGTGATGGCATCATGAACGCACCACCGGTGCCCGGTCAGCCCGATGTCATCGTGCATGCACCGCTGCCGCATCCCGTGCGCGATGTGGCGCAGGTGGCATTCACCCTGCCGCGGGCGATGTCTGCCCGTCTCGAGCTGTTCGACCTCCACGGCAGGCTGATCGTGCGTGTGGCCGAGGGGCAGTTTGCCGCGGGGCAAACGTTCCGGCAACTCGATGCCGCGCGGCTCACGCCGGGCACGTATCTACTTCGTCTGACCACACCGACGTCCACCGTGCAGCGGACAGTGATGCATCTGCGTTGAACGTGCGTGCATCCCGCCATGCACCGGATACAGGATAACGGATATATCCATCGGATACACTCGGGAGGAATGATCGCATGACACTGTTTTCCACGCTCGCACTGGCAATGGGGGCGTCCTGGGTGTCGGGGATCAACCTGTATGCGGGGGTCGCGACACTCGGACTGCTCGGCCGGTATGCCGGGCTAGAGCTTCCCGGTGAGCTCACCGTGCTCACGGACTGGTGGGTGATCGGTGTCGCGCTCGGGATGTATGTCGTTGAATTCGTCGCGGACAAGATTCCCTACGTCGACAGCACTTGGGATGTCGTGCACACCTTCATTCGTGTTCCCGCCGGGGCCGTGCTCGCGGCCGCTACCTTCGGCGCTTTCGATGGCAGCGTGCAGGTGATCGCGTTCCTGCTTGGAGGCGGGATCGCGCTCAGCTCGCATGGCATGAAGACGGGGACCCGCGCCGCGATCAACACCAGTCCCGAACCGGTGAGCAACATCACGGCCAGCGTGGCCGAGGATGCGGTGGCGGTCGGGTCGATCGGTCTCGCGGCCTTCTTCCCGATCGCGATTGTCGTGCTCGTCTCTCTTGCCGTGCTTGCGTCCCTGTTCATCATACCACGGACACTGGGTTCCTTCCGGAATTTCCTGCGCCGCTTCCGCTCATCTCCGGACTGAACAGTGTCCCGCGAGGAGTCGTCGGTCCGAAAATAAAAGACGCGACGGTCCGTCATCGAACCGCCGCGTGGTATCATGGCACACCGTGCCGCATCCGATTACTTCATCAGGCTCATGCTGCGCTGCAGCAGCACACCGTCGACCGTGAGCATGTACACGTACGTGCCGCTGGCGAGCGCGCCGGCGTCGAATGGCATGGTGTACACCCCGGCCGACTGATTGCCCGTGAAAAGTGTGGCGATCTCGCGACCGAGCGCGTCATGGACGCGCAGCGCGACGTCGGCATCCTTGTGCAATTGGTAGGAAATGGACGTTGTGGGATTGAATGGATTCGGGAAATTCTGTTCCAGGGTGGCCACGTCCGGAATGTGGACCGAACCGGCCGCAAGCTTGGCAGCCCGG
This sequence comes from Bacteroidota bacterium, assembly GCA_034002405.1. GTDB lineage: Bacteria > Bacteroidota > Ignavibacteria > SZUA-365 > SZUA-365 > SZUA-365. The sequence continues at coordinate 28,712 of JAVFAS010000035.1, forward strand.
TTCAGCGGCACGTCGACCGTCGCGGTGTAGCTGCATGCGATGCCGTCGGCATCCTTCACCACGAACGTCGCGGTGTACACGCGTCCCGTGCCGATGCCGGAGCGCTCGGCGCGCAGCTGGAACGAACCGTCCGCGGTCCCTGCATCGACGCCCTGAATATCGTTGATCGTGTTTCCGTCATCGTCGCCGTTGTCGGGTTCGTTGCTCGTAACAGACGCGAGTTCCCAGCTGAAACACGAGGGGAGGCTGCTCGGCGTGACGGTGACGGTACGCATCGTGTGATTCGGCGGCCACAGCATGGACGGGCTCAGCGTGAAGGTGGCATTGGGACAGAACGCGAGATCGAGATTGTCGATGAAGACCGCCGAGTTGAGAATGGCATCACGCGCATCCGCCAGACGGAACTGGATCCGCACCGTCTGTCCGGCATAGGACGTCAGGTCGATGCTGGAGGTGTACGTCGGCGTCATCGCGTTGTAGATCACATCATTCGGTGACGGGAAGACCGGCCCGGGAAAACTCGACGAACCGGTCGGAACATTGGAGTAGGCCGCGGCGGTGGACGTCGACACGGGACTGCCGTTCGGAAGCAGCGCGATATTGCCCAGGTGGTTCCCAGCGCCATCGAAGACATCGGCGCGGAAATAATCCGTGTATGATGTGGTGTAGGTGGGGTTCTCCTCGGAGCCGAACCGCCAGTCGAAGCTCAACGTGGCACTTCCGTTCGCGGGGACGCTGAACGGCACGACGAATGTCGCGACATCGAAGGAGGGCACACCGTTGGGGCTGCCGTAGGGATCATTGGCCGGGAGCGAGGCTCCGCTCATGTTGTGCGATTGGTATGTCGTCGCGCTGCCGGCGGTCAATGATGCATACCCGGTGCTCAGTAGAAGATAGTCGCTTCCGTGCGTCGGAAAGCCCTGCAACGTCGTTGCATACACCATGGACTGGGCTGAATTCCCGAACATCGTGGACGGTCCGGCAAGGCATGCGGCGCGTGCGGTGAGTACCGCGGCGGCCGCGTCCGCCGCGGTCGCCGATATTTTTGAAAGCGTGGCGGGAGGCGCCGACTCGGTGCGTCCCTCCTCCTGTGCCGTGAGCGGGGGCGCGAACGCCAGGACGGTGAGCACCGCGCACGCGGCGGCCATGCGGGGAAGTTGGTTCATCATGCGCATTCTGCTGTCTCCATGTATGTGAGTGAGAGGTGAAATGGATGGTCTGCCCGATGCGGGATCGGACGGAGGATGATTGCCTCGGCGTTGCGGTTCTCCAGCGTGGTCCGCGTGCGATTGCATCGGACCCGACGCATCGATCGCGCGCGCTGACGGTGCCTGCCGCCGGCGGGACGGGCCCCTCGCATGAACGCGGGGCACAAGACGCCCGTGTGTGAACAAGACGCCCGTGTGTGAACACACGGAAGAATGGGTCTTGAATGAGGATAAACGGATATTAGACATCCGAAATATACGACATGCCCGGACGGATGTCAAGAATAAAATCGAAATTATCCGAAATAGTGCATCCTGGAATTGGCCAGGAGTGTCAGGGACGCGGGGAGGGGGGCATCGGCGAGGTGTCAGGGAAATGGGCGATGGGCGGGCGGGTAATGGCGCGCGCGTAACGGTCCAGTCCGCGCGCGACCGCGGGAATTCGCATCAGGCCGTACTCGAATCCGCTGATTCCCACGAGGGCGACAACGATGCCGAGCACGACATCGATCACATAGTGATGTCCCGAGTACACGGCGGCAAACCAGATTCCCGTCATGAACACGGCGTAATACACGCGCCGGTGTTTGCGTCGCAGTTGTTGCGTCGCGTACCAGAGCACGACGACGGGATAGGCACTGTGCAGGGAGGGGAGCGCGGCGAAAATGTTCGAGTTCCGCGTGTAGATCGCCTGGAACACGTCGATGCCGATGAGGGCGTCGAAACGGGCAAGATCCGCGGCGCTTCCGGGGAGTCCGTGCTGAACGACAAACCCATGCTGCGCGACGTACCACGGCGGTGCGGCGGGATGCAGATAATACACGATGAAGCCGAGAATATTCACCAGCAGAAACGCCAACCCGTACTGGATGTACCGGCGCTTGTTCACGACGTAGAGATAGATGCCGAATGCGATCGGGACGGACACCCAATTCAGATAAAACAGTCCGGCAATCAGATCGAGTAGCGGGGTGGCGTTTGCGTGCAAGTACTCATTGGGTGTCATCATGCTGGTACCGGACGGGATCCCGAACAGGCGGAGCTCCAGACGATAGAGTCCTTCGATATCCACCGGGGCGACCTGGTAGTTGGGGATGATTTTCAGACTGTCATAAAGAATGCCGAAGACGAGGAATATGCCCAACGCGCGCATCAGGCGTGCCGACGCGGGATGCGCGAGCAGGCCGGCGATGAACACGAGAACGAGGGCGATATGTTCGGGCCGGAGACCGATGGTCCGATGGATGACCGCGAAGTAGCCGAGGGCGGCGAGGAGCATCGGCAGCGCCACACGGAGTCGCACCCGCGGGTCGCCCGTCGATACGTCACGCACGGGGTGTGGTTCGCGGTGGGTCATTGCGCGCGCAGTTGCGTTCGGCAGTGGCGGAGTCGACCGATCGCCGTGATATTCGAGAGCAGCGCGACGACACCGATCGGGACGGAGTACACGGCGATGGTTTCGACGGAGCCCAACACGGGGATGACGGATTCGAATTTCGCATATCCACCGGTGAATGATGTGCTGCATGCACAGGCGATCCCGGCGGCACCGAGCAGGACAATGCGTGCCGGGCGCTGCATCAGTCCGGTTTTGCACGAGATACCCGCTCCTTCGGCGCGGGCGCGCGTGTAGCTGACCATCACCGAGCCGATCATGGCAAGGAACGCGAGCAGGGAGGTGAGGAAGAATGCATGCGACACGAGGTAATAACACATCCCGAGAAACATGATCAGCTCGCTGTAGCGGTCGATGACGGAGTCGTAAATCGCGCCGAAGGTTGTCGACATGCCACCGCCGCGCGCAACCTGACCGTCGAGAATGTCGAAGAGACCGGCGAAGAGAATCAGCGCGCTCGCCCAGCCGATGTAGGACATATCCCCGCGTGCGCCGTGCTCCCCTCCGACAATCAGCAGGATCGCGGCGAGGAAATTCACCACCAGTCCCGCCGTCGTGAGGTTATTGGGGGTGACATGCAGACGGATGAGCACGCGCGTCAGCGGCGCGAGGATGCGATGGACGGTGTCGACGATGCGTGGGGTCATGGATGCTCCGCGTGTTCCCTGCCACGAAAGACCAGCGTGCTCTGCGCATGGAAGCCGAACAGCGAGCCGATCACGGCGGATGTCATGATTTTCGATATTCGGTAGTCGATGCCGAACCCTTCGGTGAGCAGGTACAGTCCTGCCGTGTTCACGAGCAGATTCGCGCCCCAGCACAGGACGTAGGAGAACACCCGGTGGCGGGATGACGCGCGCGTGGCATGGAAAACCCAGTGACCATTGATCTGATAGTTCAGCACACCGCCCGCGATCAGACCCGCGATCGAGGACAGCAGGTACGGGAGCGACGCGAGCTCCGTCAAGCCGAGCGTCACCGCATAGTCCAGCAACGTCGCGCCGGCGGAGGAGATCGTGAATTTCACATAGGGGCGCATGAATTACCGCCCCGGGTCATCCTCGTAGTAATCGAGTCCCAGATGCGTGATGAGATCCTCCCCCTGCATGAATCGCAGGGTGTTTTCGAGCTTCATCAGTTGCTGGAAGAGATCGTGTTGTGGGCGCAAGCCTTCCTGTGCCTGGGGTGACTTGAAGAAGAACGACAGCCATTCCTGAATACCGGACATTTCTGTCCGTTTTGCCAGATCCATGAGCAGGGCGAGATCGAGCACGATCGGCGCGGCGAGGATGGAGTCGCGGCAGAGGAAGTTGATCTTGATCTGCATCGGATACCCGAGCCAGCCGAAGATGTCGATGTTGTCCCAGCTTTCCTTGTTGTCGCCGCGAGGAGGGTAATAGTTGATGCGGATCTTGTGATACAGGTCGGCGTACAGTTTCGAGTTGAAATCCTGTTCGAAAATCGATCCGAGCACACTGAGCTTGGAGGTCTCCTTGGTTTTGAAACTGCCGGGATCGTCAAGCACCTCGCCATCGCGATTGCCGAGGATGTTGGTCGAGAACCAGCCATGCACGCCGAGGGAACGCGCCTTGAGTCCCGGCGCCACGATGGTTTTCATCAGGGTTTGTCCGGTCTTGAAATCCTTCCCCGCGATCGGCGTGCCTGTCTGCTTCGACAGTGCGACGAGCGCCGGGATGTCGGCCGAGAGATTGGGGGCGCCATTGGCATAGGGCACGCCCGACCGGATTGCCGCATAGGCATAGATCATGCTCGGCGAGATGGCAGGGTGGCTGTCGCGGAGACCCTGCTCGAAGGCCTCGATCGTGCGGTGGACGTCCTGCTCTTCGATGAACGTTTCGGTCGAGGCGCACCAGATCATCACCAGACGGTCGCAGCCATGTTCGGTGCGGAAGCGCTCCATGTCCGCGATCAGCGCCTCGGCCAGCGCCATTTTGTCCGGCGCGGATTTCACGTTCGGTCCGTCGATGCGTTTGACGTATTCATGATCGAAGACCGCCGGCATCGGCGTGATCGCCGCGAGTTCGTCACGCAGCTCCTCGAGCAGTCGTGTATCTAGCACGCCCGCGTTCGCCGCCGCTTCGTACACATTGTCCTCGTAAATGTCCCACCCGCCGAAGACCATGGTATCGAGATCCGCCAGGGGAACGAATTCGCGGATCACCGGTCGGCGATGCTCGGTGCGCTTGCCCAGGCGAATGGTTCCCATCTGCGTGAAGGAACCGACGGGGTCCGCCATTCCGCGGCGGACGGCAAGAACGCCGGCAATGAAGGTCGTGGCCACGGCGCCGAGGCCGGGCAGCAGCACACCGAGTGTGCCGGTGGCGCGATCAGGTTGGTGTTTCATCATGTCTCTGTGCTTCGATGTGTGGGATTGACTGTGATATCACGCCCGGATGGCGCGAACGGCGAGTGCCGCGAGCACGCGCGGATCGGGCTTGCGGCGCGGTTGTCCGCTGCCGCGCAGACGCATGCGCGCGTCGATGAGCGTGCCCTTGATGAGGATGACGAGCAGACTGAGAATCTGCGTGGTCGGGAGATCGCCGCGGACCACGCCCTCCGATTTCCCTTCATCAACGATCTCCCGGAACACCCGTTCAATATGCAGGGTCGACTGTCGGAGTATGGGATGCATCTCGCGTGAGGCGACGGTAAACAGCGAGCGCTCGAATTCGAGCAGGAAGGAATCCCGCAGCTTGGGAGATCGTTCGATATGCCCGAGCAATTCCGCGAGCAAGGTCTCCAGACGCGCCAGCGCGGAGAGCGGCCGGGCGCTGACACTCTCGATGGTGGCGAGAATGGGTTCGAGTTGTCGCGCGAGCAGTTCGCGCACGAGGCCATCCTTCCCGCCGAAATGCCAGTAGATCGCACCCCGCGTGACCTTCGCCTCGGTCGCGATATCCTCCAGACGCGTCCCGTGAATGCCATGGCGGCCAAACACCGTCAGCGCGGCCTGCAAGAGGTCTTCCCGGGTCCGTTCCGCATCATGTTTCCGACGTCGCATCGGTGGCGATCCATACGTTCATGAATGTATGTCAACGTACATCACGGACGCATGCGATGCAAGGGCAACGCCGACCATGGGGAAACGATCAGGACTCGATCTGGGTGGATTTGTTCTGCTGGGCGAGCGTCGTCCCAAAGACGAGATCCCAGAGCGGCGAACTCACGCCGAAGCCGCGGTCGGGCTGTTGGAAATGGTGGCGCATGTGCAGTTCACGGAGCCGGCCGAACACCCGGCCCTTGATGGGGAAGTGATGCACGGCGTAATGTGTCGTGTCGTAGAAGAGGTATCCGATGAAGAAGCCGGCGGCAAAGGGATACACCGCCGGCACATCGAGCACCGCGAGGAAGAGCAGGAAGAACAGCGTGCCGAGCGGCACGCTGACCCCGGGTACCATCACCAGCCGAAGTGGATCGCTCGGATAGTCGTGATGCACGCCGTGGAACATCCAATGCACCCGGCGTCCCCACGCGCTGCGCGGTTCGTAGTGGAACACAAAGCGGTGCAGGGCATACTCGGTGAACGTCCAGACGAACAGTCCGGCCACGAGCAAGAGAGAAAAGGACCAAACCGTCCGTATCCCTTGCATCACGCCGAGCCAACCCAGCGCGAGGATGATAGGCACGAACAGCCAGAGCGGGACGGACCAATGCGTACGGGAGAAGAACTCCAACAGTCCATTCTCGAACATACGCGGGGTCTCTTTGCGGTTGGAGACGTAGTGCTTCATGGTGCTTTCAATTGAATGTCGGTGTCAACATGGGAGGAACATACGAAACTCCGGGAAAAGTTCTCGGAAAAACCTATCTTCCCGCAGCCGCTCATACACAGCATCGAACAGCGTGAATCACTCGTGTCCGGACGTCCCGTCCGTACGGGATTCTGGACGGACGGATTCGTGCGTCGCATTTCAGTCATATCCGATGAGGTGAATAGAATGAAAACGGAAAAGAAACTCTGGATTGCCTTTGGTATGGTCGTGGGCATTTCCTTCGCTGTCCTCCTGTACTACGGGTATGAAATCTACCAGCAGGCGCCGCCGCTGCCGGAGCGGGTCGCGCTGTCGGACGGCACGGTGCTGTTCGACGGACAGGATATCAAGGACGGCCAGAATGTCTGGCAGAGCATCGGCGGGCAGGAGGTCGGCACCGTGTGGGGGCACGGGGCCTATCAGGCGCCGGACTGGACAGCCGACTGGCTGCACCGCGAAGCGACGTTCATTCTCGATACCTGGGCGCGGGCGGACTTCGGGTCGGACTTCGCCGCGATCGGCAGCGAACAAAAAGCGGCGCTGGAAACCCGGCTCCGGAACGCGCTGCGGCCGAATACCTACGATCCGGAGACCGGGACGCTCGTCATCTCCCCGCTGCGAAAGGAGGCATACGAGCATCTCCGCGCGTATTACACCGCGCTGTTCTCCGACGACCCTTCGCTCGCCGCCCTGCGCGAGGATTATGCGATTCCGGCAAACGCGGTCCGGGATCCCGAACGCCTCCGGCAAATGACCACCTTCTTTTTCTGGGCCGCCTGGGCCTGCGTGACCGAGCGGCCGGGCCAATCCGTCACCTATACCCACAACTGGCCGCCCGACGAACAGGTGGGCAACACCGCCACGGGCGACCTCGTGCTGTGGACGGGCTTCAGCGTGGTCATGCTGTTGGTCGGCATCGGCATCCTCGTGTTCTATCACGCGAAAACGCGGACGGATGACGGACCCGATGCGCCGCGGGAGGACCCGCTGATGCAGCAGAACATCACCCCGTCGATGGCGGCGGTGAAAAAATATTTCTGGGTGGTGAATCTCCTGATTCTGCTGCAGGTGCTGATGGGCGTGGTCACCGCGCATTACGGCGTGGAAGGCGACGGTTTCTATGGCTTCCCGCTGTCGGAAATCTTCCCCTATTCGGTGACGCGGACCTGGCATGTGCAGCTCGCCATTTTCTGGATCGCCACCGCCTGGCTCGCCACGGGATTATATATAGGACCCTCACTGTCCGGAAAAGACCCGAAGTTCCAGAAAGCGGGCGTAAATTTCCTGTTCGCCGCGCTGCTGGTTATCGTGCTCGGATCCATGGCCGGTCAGTGGATGGGGATCATGCAGAAGCTCGGACTCGCGGGCAATTTCTGGTTCGGACATCAGGGCTACGAGTATGTGGATCTCGGCCGGTTCTGGCAGATCTTCCTGTTCGTCGGACTGCTGATCTGGCTCACGCTGATGGTCCGGCCCATCCTCCCCGTGATCCGGAAGAAAACCGAGGAGAAGCATTTACTCCTGCTGTTCCTGCTTTCCTGCACGGCGATTGCGCTGTTCTATGCCGCCGGTCTGATGTGGGGACAGCAGACGAATCTCGCCATCGCGGAATACTGGCGCTGGTGGGTGGTGCATCTGTGGGTTGAAGGATTTTTCGAAGTGTTCGCGACCGTGGTCGCCGCGTTTCTCTTTCTCCGCATGGGATTGCTGCAGACGCGCACGGCAACCGCCAGCGTGCTGTTCGCCACGATCATTTTCCTCTCCGGCGGAATCCTCGGCACCTTTCACCACCTGTATTTCACCGGCACGCCCACGGCCGTCATGGCGCTCGGCGCCACGTTCAGCGCCCTGGAGGTCGTGCCGCTGGTCCTCATCGGTTTCGAGGCCTTCCACAATTACCGGCTGAGCACGGCGACGGATTGGCTGAAGGATTACAAGTGGCCGATCTATTTCCTGCTGTCGGTCTCGTTCTGGAATTTCCTCGGGGCAGGCATCTTCGGATTCCTGATCAATCCGCCGATCGCCCTCTACTACATGCAGGGACTCAATACCACGGCGGTGCACGGCCACACGGCGCTGTTCGGTGTCTACGGAATGCTCGGGATCGGACTGATGCTCTTCGTGTTCCGCAGCCTCTACCGGCGGACGCAGTGGAACGAGAAATTGCTGAGCATCTCGTTCTGGTCCATCAACATCGGATTGCTCCTCATGGTCATCCTCAGTCTGTTACCGATCGGACTGTTGCAGACCGTCGCAAGCGTCAATCACGGCATGTGGTACGCACGCTCGGCGGAGTTCATGCAGCTCGACCACATGCAAGTGCTCCGATGGCTGCGCGTGGTGGGCGATACCGTGTTTGCCATCGGTACGGTCACCCTGTGCTGGTTCGTCTTCGATCTGGCACGAAAAAAATAATAGGGACCGAGTTCGTTGACGCCGCGTTTCTCCCGGATGGGCATGCCGTGCATCCCATCCGGGAGAAACCATCGTGGTCGCGCGCGGGGGATACAACACACGAGGGAATACGACCGTGGCGCGATGCACTTGGATACAAACGCGATTCTCCGGATATTTCATGTTCGACTATCCCGCTCCCGTAGCTCAGGTGGATAGAGCATCTGCCTTCTAAGCAGAGGGTCGCAGGTTCGAGTCCTGCCGGGAGCGCCAGCATCGTGCGGTGCGTCCATGGGCATGGACTCCCGGTTGCGTGAAACACCCCGTGTCCGTCCCGACGACTCCGCCCAC
>JAVFAS010000036.1:0-11198 GCA_034002405.1 Bacteroidota bacterium
GGGGACCCGGACGGGATTTGCGATTTCCCGCCGGACGCGGTACTATTTGGCTTCGCAACAGTCGAAGGGTGTGCCGTGACGCAGGAATATGAGAAACTCGGATCGTTTTATCTTGGAAAGACCGTCGGGGGAGATACGGCGGGCCCCTTGCTCTATGACGCGAAGGATCTGACCACGCACGCTCTCTGCGTGGGCATGACCGGCAGCGGCAAGACCGGCCTGTGCATCGGCCTGCTCGAGGAAGCGGCGATCGACGGCATCCCGGCGTTGGTCATCGATCCGAAGGGCGACATCGGCAATCTGCTGCTGACGTTTCCGGATCTCGCACCGGCGGACTTCCGGCCCTGGATCGATGAAGCAGAGGCGGCACGCAAGGGTATGACCGCGGAGTCCTTCGCCGCCGCGACGGCGGAGACCTGGCGCAACGGACTTGCCGCGTGGGGACAGGACGCCTCGCGCATCACGCGTCTGCGCGAGGCGGCGGACATGGCGATCTACACGCCAGGCAGTTCCGCCGGCCTGCCGCTGTCGGTGCTGCGTTCCTTCGCCGCGCCCGCGGCGGAACAGCGCGCGGATGCCGACGCCATGCGTGAGCGCATCGGCTCGACGGTTTCCGGACTGCTCGCGCTGCTGGGCATCGATGCCGATCCGCTGCAGAGCCGGGAACATATTCTTCTCGCGAACATCCTCGACAGCAACTGGCGCGAAGGAAACGATCTCGCGATCGCCGATTTGATCCACGCCATTCTTTCCCCGCCATTCAGCCAACTCGGTGTGTTCGACCTCGAGTCCTTCTATCCGGAAACGGAACGACGCGCGCTGGCGATGCAGCTCAACAACGTCCTCGCCTCGCCGGGCTTCGCGGCCTGGATGCAGGGCGAAGCGCTCGATATCGGAAACCTGCTTCACACCAGTGACGGCCGGCCGCGCATCGCCATCCTCTCCATCGCGCATCTGTCCGATGCCGAACGCATGTTCTTCGTCACGATCGTGCTCAATGAACTCCTGGCATGGATGCGCCGGCAGTCTGGGACGTCGAGTCTGCGCGCCATCCTGTACATGGACGAGATCTTCGGATATTTTCCGCCGACCGCGAATCCGCCGTCCAAGCAGCCCATGCTCACCTTGCTCAAGCAGGCCCGCGCCTTTGGCGTCGGCTGCATGCTGGCGACACAGAATCCGGTCGACCTCGATTACAAGGGACTCGGCAATACCGGTACCTGGTTCATCGGCCGCCTCCAGACCGAGCGCGACAAGCTGCGCGTGCTCGACGGACTCGAAGGCGCCAGCGCGGCCGCGGGGAAGGCGCTCGACCGCGCCGCGCTCGACACCATGCTGTCCGGCCTCGGCAAACGGGTGTTCTTGATGAACAACGTTCATGACGAGATGCCGGTGCTGTTCGAGACCCGCTGGGTGCTCTCCTATCTGCGCGGCCCGCTGACACGCGATCAGATTGCCGCGCTGATGTCCCAACGCACGCAATCCCCACCCCCGGCGCACGCAACGATCACCGACAGCGAAGGAACTCCGTCCCTACCGCCCCGCCCCGCGGCGTCCGCCTCGGATCCCCGGCGTCCCGTCGACGCAACCGGTGCAATCGAGACGCGGGGAAGCCGACCGGTGCCGCCACCGGACATGCTCGAACATTTCCTGCCGCATGCCAAGGATGTGACGTCGGTCGTCTACCGTCCCCAGCTTCTGCTGACGGGGCGGCTGCATTTCGTGCATGCGAAATCCGGTCTGGATGAATGGCGGTCGCGCGCGCTGCTGCTGGCGATCCCGACGGACACGGCCGCGCCTGACTGGGAGACGGGCATCCGTCTCGATGCCGACGTGGCATTGCCCACGGAGCCCGGCGCGACGGATGCCACGTACGCGGAGATTCCCGCCCTGCTCGGCAATCCGAAAACGCGGGCGAGCTGGGCGAAAGCATTCACCGCGTGGCTGTTCGAGTGCGAGGCGGCATCGATCTGGATCTGTGCCGCGATGAAGGCCGTCTCCGCGCCGGGAGAAGGGGAAAAGGAGTTCCGTATCCGCCTTTCTGAAATGCTCCATGAGCGGCGGGACCTGGAAATGGAAACGCACAAGGCGCGCTACCTGCCGAAATTCGCGCGCGTGCAGGAACGCATCCGCAAGGCGGAGCAGCGGGTGGAGAAGGAGGAGGCGCAATTCCGGGGACAGGGCATGGCGGCGGCAGTGGATGTGGGCGCGACGCTGCTCGGCGCGCTGTTCGGTCGACGTGTCTCGGCGGCGAGTGCCGTGCGACGCACGGCCGCGAAGGTTGGCCGGGCATCGGATGAACGCGGCGACATCCAGCGTGCGAAGGCGGATCTCGCCGCGGCGCAGGAGGAATTGCGGGAACTCGAAGTCCGGTTCCGGGAGGACGCGTCGCGTGTGCAGGAGATGGATGCCGCGTCACTCGTGATCGAGGAAGTGCGCGTGCCGCCGCGGAAGTCCGACATCGCCGTCGCGCCCCCCGCGCTGACATGGATGCCATGGACCGAGGACGACCGGGGCATGCCCCTGCCGGCCTGGGAACACGACTGAGCTGCGCTTACCCCAGCGCGCGTTCGAGTTCGTCCTTTTCCCGCTCGGCATCGCCCATGCGCACGAATCCGAGCAGCACGCCCCCGACCACGAAGAAGACGATCAGGGAGATGATGCTCAGCCGCGCGCTGCCGGTGGCCTGGCGGAGAATGGCGAAGACAATCGGTCCCCAGATGGCGCTGAACTTTTCAAACACGGAAAAAAAGCCGAAAAACTCCGCGGATGCGGAGGGCGGGATGATGCGGCTGTAGAGCGAGCGCGACAGCGCCTGGCTCCCGCCGAGCACCAGTCCGACCACCGCGCCGAGAATCCAGAACTCCATCGGCCGCGTCATGAAATAGGCATAGACCACGACACCGGTCCAGATCACGAGGGAGACGAGCACCATGCGTTTGGCACCGAAGCGTTGCGCGAGCGTGCCGAAGAGCTGCGACCCGGCCATGCCGACGAACTGAATCATCACCAGCGCCCCCATGAGTGTCAGCGTGTCGAAGCCCAGTTCCTCGCTGCCATAAATCGTCGCCATTGCGATCACGGTCTGAATGCCGTCGTTGTAAATCATGAACGCGAGAAGGAACAGACCAAGCTGCCGCAGGGAGCGCACTTTCCGATGCGTGGCGGCGATGCGCCGGAAGCCGTCGCCGATGATGCGCCCCGCCCCGCGGCCGTCCGCGGCGATGCGCGGCTCGGTGAGCCGGGTAAAGGTGATCACGGCGAAGCCGCCCCACCAGAGTCCCACGCTGCCAAGCGACAGACGCACGGCCATGACCTCGTCGATGCCGACGGCGGTGTGGAACTGCACCAGCAGGAGTTGCAGCATGAACAGCAATCCGCCCCCCGCGTACCCGTAGGCATAGCCCTTTCCGGAGACGATGTCCTGCTGTTCCGGTGGGACGAGATGCGGAAGGAAGGCGTCATAGAACACGTTCGCGGAGACGAAGGAGAAATTCGCGAGCATGAACAGCACGATCGCGGCGGTGACGTCCCCGGGACCGACGAATCCCATGGCGAGAGCACTTGCGCTGCCGAGATAGCAGAAAAACATCATGAAGCGTTTTTTCGCGGCGATCGCGTCGGCGATCGCCCCGAGAACGGGGGAGGAGAGCAGAACGAGGAGGGCGGACAGTCCGAGCGCGTACCCATAGAGCGAGGTCGCACTCAGTCCGGCGACACCCAGCCAGGGGATGGCGACACCGCCCGCCGGCACGACCACCTTGTCGAGATACGGGCCGAACAACGCGGAGAGGATGGTGACGGCAAAGGCGGAATTCGCCCAGTCGTACATGTACCATCCATGCAGCACGCGGTCATGAGCACGACGGGACGCGATGGTGGCCGCGGTAACAGACATGCAGACCCTTTACTCTTCTGGGATGATCACGTTCTTGCGACAGGCGGTGCGGCTCCGATCACGGCCCCGGTCGAACGCCGCGCGTCAGCGGTCGACCAGACCCCGTCCTTCCTTGCGGACACGGTCCTGCCCCCGCAGAAGGGTGTGGATGCTGTCGAGCATCCCGTTGACGAAGCGGCCACTCTGATCCGTGCTGAATCGCTTGGCGATGTCGACACATTCGTTGATGGTCACTTTCACCGGAATCTCGGGGAAGTAGAGGAATTCGACGATGCCCATGCGGAGGAGGATACGGTCGAGCGTGGCGATGCGATCGAAATTCCAGTGCTCGGATTTCTCCCGGATCAGCAGATCCGCCTCCGCCCGGTGATTCAATACCGAGTAAACCAGTGCCTGGGCGAAGCGATACCGCTCGACGTCGTCGTTGAGTTCTTCTCCTGCAATGGTTTCGAGCAGCATCTCGATCGGTTCACGCGAAATCTCGTAGGCATACAACACCTGCATCGCCTTTTCACGCACTTCGCGTCGGGTTTTTTTCGGGGTCGCGGTCATGAAACAAAGATACGTCGCCATGCGCCGTGGAACAATTCCGGACCTCGTTCGCCCCAGGATGACGCGGTCCGCCTCGGGAGGACGCGGTCCGCCTCGGGAGGACGCGGTCCGCCTCGGGAGGACGAGGGCAGAAGGGAGAAGCAGGCAGGAATGGGTTTGCCGGTGCGCACGACGCGGTGCCGGTGCGCACGACGCGGCGCCGGTACTCACGACGCGGCGCCGGTACTCACGACGCGGTGTCGGTGCGCAGGAGGCGGACGTGGGGGCGCGGGCCGGGATCGACCTGGACATGCACACCGAAATGCTGCGTAAGGAGATCCTCACGCAGTACCTCGGCGGGAGTTCCCCAGGCGGCGGATTTCCCGTCGGAGAGGAGGAGGATGCGGTCGCAATACATGCCGGCAAGGTTGAGATCGTGCGTGATGATCAGGATGCTCCGACCCTCGTCGCGATGCAGATGGGCGAGCAGTTCGAACAGACCTGCCTGATGACGGAGATCGAGGTGGGCGTTGGGTTCGTCGAGCAGCAGGACAGGGGTATCCTGCGCCAGCGCCCGTGCGATAAAGACCCGGTGCTGCTCGCCGCCGGAGAGTTCGTCCATGCCGCGGGAGGCCAATCGCGCGATGCCGACGCGCTCCATCGCCCGTGCCGCCGCCATGCGGTCGGTCTCGTTTTCATACCCGAGGCCGCTGGTATGCGGAAATCTTCCCAGCAGCACCATGGCCTCGACGGTATGCGGAAAGGCCACGCGCTCGTTTTGCGGGACCACGGCCAGCAGCCGGGCGCGTTCGGGAGCGGGAATGTCCTGCACCCGCCGTCCATCGATCCGCACCGCACCGCTCGTCGGCCGCAGCAGACCGGTCATCAGCCGCAGCACGGTGGTTTTGCCCGCACCGTTGGGACCGATCACGCCAATGAACTCCCCCGGCGCGACGTGAAAGGAGAGGGCGTGCAGCACGGAGGTCGTGCCGTAGGCAAATCGGACCTCCTCGAATGCAATGGTGGGCGGCATGGTTCTGGTCATTTCAGCACGAAGCCCGTTTCACGCCGCCACAGCAGGAGGTCGAGTTCGTCGGCCGGGATGTCCATCGCGTCGGCGAGATCCTCGAAACGGCGTTCGATGTCGAGATACCGTCGCACGGAGATGCCCGCGGGCTCGCCGTCGAGCACGCCGCTCCGGATCAGATTGCGGATGATATGCCGGTCGACGATCGCGACACGCGTGCGGCCGACATTGCGCAGGAAATGGCTGGCTTCCTTCATGCCGAGTCCGTCCACCGTGCGGGCGAGTGTATTCCGGAGCAACTTGTCCTCCATATCCGATGCCATCATCGCGGCGACCTCCTCGAACCGCGCGCGCAGCGCCAGCAGCCGTCGCGCCTTGGTATTGTGAAAGCGGACATACCCGTTCCGCCACGACCGCAGCAGGGGTGCCGGATCGAACGCGACGTCGCGAAAGTGGCGATGCTCGAGTTCCGCGGCGACGGCGGCACACTGCAGGGCGCTGGACTGCGGGGTCATCAGGCAGTAGCAGAGCTCGTAGAAATGGCGCGTGGGCGGGACGGCACGGAACTCGTCGAGACGTGCGCGAATCTCCTCCGCGTGCTCGGCATGCGCGGCACGGCATTCATCGATGAATCGCACGGCGATCGTCATGATCACTCCGCGAGACACACGCGCAGCGCGCGCAACGCGGTTGTACACTGCCGCGGATCCTCGCCCAATGCCTGTCGCGGTGTGACGACAATCATTCCATCCTTCCGCAGCGAGGCGAGAATATCGAGCAATCGCGTGCGTTCCTCCTCGCGTGCACCGAACAGGAGGCGATGCAGTGTCGCGGCGTTCGCGCAATGCCGCGCGCGCAGATACTCCACCACCTTCCCGCGATAAATACGCCGGGGAACATGCATCGACGTCGCCATGACGGTGGCAGTCGCCGCTACGGTGAGGGGCGCTCCTACGGAGGCAGTCGCCGCCACGGTGGGGGGCGCGGGTTCGAGTCGGTGCGCGGATGCACAATCCGTCGCGACGGGACAGTCACCGCAGCGCGGACGCCGCGCGGTGCAGACCAGCGCGCCGAGATCCATGAGGGCCTGGTTCCAGTCGAAATAGGCCCGGCGGGGCAGGAAGGTCTCGGCGAGTTCCCACGCCGCCGCGTCCGGCAGTATGCGATCCTCGCGCTCCATTGCCGTGGTGATGCGGGAAAGCACGCGGCGGATGTTGACCTCCACCATCGCATGCCGCGTGTGGAAGCCGAAGCATGCCACCGCATGCGCGGTGTAGCGTCCGAAGCCCGGAAGACGTCGGAGTAGCGTGGGATCCGAGGGGAGCACGCCATCGTGACGTTCCATCACCACACGCGCCGCGGCGTGCAGATGCAGGGCGCGGCGGTTATAACCCATCCCCGACCACGCGATCAGCACATCCCGCCGCGAGGCCGCGGCCAGTGCGGCGAGGGACGGAAATCGCTCGAGCCAGCGGGGCAGGTGGATACGCACGCGTGCGACCTGGGTCTGCTGCAACATGAATTCACTGACCATGACCTCGTAGGGTGTGGCATCATCACGCCACGGCAACGCACGTCCATGCCGGCGGTACCAGGCGAGCACACGGCGATGGATGGCGGCGCGAGACCGGGATTCAGGAGCGGGAACGCTGATATTCCGTTTCCGGCTCATGCCCGCGCGTCACGAGAGATAGGGGAGAATGGGCAGCGAACCCTCGAGCATGTCGTGCTGCGCGATCTCCGGCAGCGTGACCCATTTGACCGCCTCGAACACCTTGTTGCGGAGGTCTCCGGTGTATTCCGTCACCTCGAAAAACGTGATGAGAAAATTCCCGCCGTCGTGATACTTGACCTGAATGGTTTTCAGTTCGCTCGGCCGCACCGGTTCGATGTCGAGTTCCTCCCAGAGTTCCCGTTCGAGGCACTCCCGCATGGGTTCGCCCGGCAGCGGTTTCCCACCAGGAAACTCCCACTTCAATCCGTAGCGGTGATTGATCCCGCGCTGGCAGATCAGCACCTTCTCACCGTCACGGATAACAGCCGCGGCAACACGTACGATTTCGTCCTGATCATCAAACATACCATCACCTATGAAGCGTCATTGAGCTGTCGGGCGTCGCGCGAGATGCGGTCGACACCGTCGCGCGGGAAAGAGACCGTCCTCCTGCCACGAGGCAGTTCGCGCTCCCTTCCGCGATAGGAGGATTGCGGGAATATACAAATTCCCGCGATGAGAAGGAACGGCCATCGCCGCATCCGCGCGCGGCGATCTTCATCTATTCAGATCTGAATGCATTTTTTTTTCCGGGCGGCTTTCATTTTATGTGACGAATTGATACTTTCTTGGCGATCCGCCTAATCAACAGAATCCGCATTTCAACCAAGGAAGGACGTATGCCCATACTCCAGGAAAGATTGGCTGCTCTCTATGCTCCGCAGCGCGACGAGATCCGACAGCTGTTAAAGGAGCACGGCGACACGGTCGTGTCGGAAGTCACCATCAAGCAGATTTACGGCGGCATGCGCGGCGTGAAGGGTCTCGTGTGCGATACCTCCGTGGTCCCGCCCGACAAGGGACTGATCATCCGCGGCATCGAGCTGAAGGAACTGACGGAAAAACTGCCGGAAGAGATTTTTTACCTCCTTCTGTCGGGACGTCTCCCGAACGGAGAGGAACTCGCCGACCTCCAGGCGCAGCTTCGTGCCCACATGGATGTGCCCGCGTACGTATGGGACGTGCTCGCTGCCATGCCCGCCGACTCCCATCCCATGGCGATGTTCAACACCGCCATTCTCGTGATGCAGAAGGAGTCGGTGTTCTGCCGCAAGTACAACGAGGGGATGACGAAGGACGAGTACTGGGACGCCACGCTCACCGACGCGCTCGCCATCGTCGCCAAGCTGCCAACCATCGCCGCATGGATCTACCGCAAACGCTTCGGCAAGGGTGATCCCATCGCACCGAACCCCGATCTCGATTGGGGACAGAACTATGTCCACATGCTCGGTCTCGGCGATCCCAATGGCGAGTTCACCAAGCTCATGCGCCTGTATCTGGTGTTGCACAGCGACCATGAGGGCGGCAACGTCAGCGCGTTCAGCGCCGCCACGGTGGCGAGCGCGCTCTCCGATCTTTACTATGCACTGTCGGCGGGACTGAACGGACTCGCGGGTCCGTTGCACGGCCTGGCGAACCAGGAATGCCTCAAGTGGATCATCGAGGTCAACGAAAAATTCGGCGGCGCGCCGACGAAGGAGCAGCTCGAGAAATTCGCATGGGAGACGCTGGAATCGGGCAAGGTGATTCCCGGCTACGGCCATGCCGTGCTGCGCATCACCGATCCGCGTTTCGATGCCTTCCTCGCCTTCGGCAAACAGTATTGCGCGGGCGACGATGTCTTCGAGACGGTGTCGAACGTGTTTGACGTTGTTCCGGGCGTGCTGCGCCAGATCCAGAAGATCGCCGATCCCTGGCCCAATGTCGATGCCGGCTCGGGCGCGTTGCTGTATCACTATGGCCTGACCGAGTTCGATTACTACACCGTGCTCTTCTCCGTCAGCCGTGCGCTTGGTATCACCGCGCAGGCGGTGGTTGCCCGTGCCTATGGCCTGCCGATCACGCGGCCGAAATCCGTCCCGACCGACTGGGTGAAGGCACAGATCAAGAAATAATCTCCCTGGTCGCGGGCGTCACATCCGCGTACGACCGTCCGTCGCGGCGTCCCGTTCCCAGGCACGGGACGCCGCCGTTTTATTCCCATGCGTGAAATGCTATCTTGCGGTTTGTGTCGTTTCGCGACACGCCCCGAATCATTCCCACGCACGTGTATTCATCCATTAGCATCACTGGCGCACCATGCAGATCGGAATCGTCGGCCTCCCCTTCAGCGGAAAATCCACGCTCTTTCAGACCATGACCCGCACGCATCTCGACGAGGCTACGCTGGCCCGGCAACAGACCAACAACGCGATGGTGAAGGTGCCGGACCCGCGGGTGGACAAACTTGGTGAAATCTTCCAGCCGAAGAAACTCGTCTACACTTCCGTCGAATTCGTCGATGTGGTCGGACTCAAGAAAGGGGACCACAACTCGACGCAGTTTACCGGAGCCTTTCTCGGCGGGGTGAAAACGAATGATGCGCTCATGCATGTCGTGCGTGCCTTCGACGATCCCCTGTATCCGCATCCGGAGGGCAGCATCGATCCCGCCCGCGATGTCGCGATTCTCGAAACGGAATTCCTGCTGAGCGATCTGGCGATGATCGAAAACCGCATGGACAAGCTGCGCAAGCAGGTGTTGAAGATTCATGATGACCGCTCGAAACGGGAACTGGTGCTCTTCGAACTGTTTCAACAGACTCTCGAGTCCGAAAAACCGCTGCGCACGCTCACGCTCGATGCGCGGGACGAAGCGCTGATCAAGGGGTACCAGTTCCTCACCCTCAAACCGATGCTGGTCGTGCTCAATCTCGCCGATGATGCCATGGGTCAGCGAGACCGACTGGTCGCGGAGATCCGTGATGCCTTCGCACCGAGCGGCATCGCCGTTGACGCCTTCGTCGGAAAAGTCGAAATGGAACTCGCCCAGATGGAGGACGAGGACGCGGCGGAGTTCATGAAGGACTATGGCATCACCGAATCCGCGTTGACGCGCATCATTCGTTCCGCCTACGATATGCTGGGACTCATTTCCTTCCTCACCTTCGGAGAGGATGAGTGCCGGGCCTGGACCATCCGTCGCAACACACCGGCGCAGGAAGCCGCCGGTGCCATCCATACCGACTTGATGAATCGCTTCATCCGCGCCGAGGTCGTCCATTTCGACGACTTCCTTACGCATGGCTCCATCCAGGCTTGCAAGGACTCCGGTCACTGGCGCCTGGAAGGAAAGGAGTATGTCGTGAAGGATGGGGATATGCTGACCATACGGCACGGGTAAGACTCCTGCCTGTTGGCAGCTGCCACCAGCCAACAGCCACCAGCCACCAGCCAAAAGCCAAAAGCCAACAGCCAAAAGCCAAAAGCCAAAAAAAACCGCCTGTGCAGGGCGGTTTTTTTTATCAATGCAGTAGAGGTCTCAGAAAGGTATGAGGAAATATACAACGTGGGAGTACCGTTGTCAATACTTGATCTAAATAATTTTTACGAGCGGGAGCCGAGACGGATGACGAGGAAGGAGCGCGAAATTGGACGAGTGGCAGGTGGTGTTAGCCGTCGTGTCCGCGTGTGTCGGAAAAAACGGAACGCAGCGGCGTGAGGAGACGGTGCGGACCCAGAAGGCGAACCGCGAGAAGCGCCAGCAGGACACCGATCGTGTTGGCGAGCACGTCGTACGGATCGGCCATGCGCGTGGTGCACAGCGCTTGATACACCTCGCTGGCGATGCCGAACAGGATGGTTGCGAGCCCGGAAACGAGGAGGGGTGTCAAGCGGAGGGGTGTGATGGCCGAAGGGAGAACGAGCGCGACCCAAAGAAGCAGGGCCTGCATACCGAACAACGCGATGTGGGCGAGCTTGTCGGGTTTCCAGACGGCGACGACCGGGAAGGACTCGCCCGGCAGGGAGAGGAGCACCATGATGAGAAGAAACCAAAGAAACGCCGGGAGCGACGTCGCGAGACGACCGTGACGATATTTCGGAAATACAGGTCCGGATACCGTCATGATCGATCAGTCAGGAGAGTCCGTGCGCAGGGGGATCCGTACGCGGTGCATGCGTCCGTGGGGCATCCGTGCGTGGGGC
>JAVFAS010000036.1:11298-29609 GCA_034002405.1 Bacteroidota bacterium
TCCGTGCGTGGCTCGAGCGTAGCATGCCGCGCTGGCACGAGATCGCGCAGGACCTCGGCCAATGCATGGATGATGTCCGTTGCGATCATTCCGTGTTCACCCACGATGCTCCTGGCATGATCACCGGCGAGTCCATGCAGGTACACGCCGCAACTCGCCGCGTGCGCGGCCTCGGCTCCCTGGGCGATGAAGCCGGCGATGATGCCGGAGAGGACATCCCCCGCACCCGCGGTGGCCATGCCCGGATTGCCGGTGGGATTCAGGTAGACCTGACCTTCGCGTGTCGCCACCACGGTGGGCGCACCCTTGAGCACCAGCGTCACGCCGAATTCGACCGCGAAAGTCTGCGCGATGTCCATGCGTTTCGCGTCGATGTCGTCGGTGCTCTGCGAGACGAGCCGCGCGAATTCGCCCATGTGCGGTGTAAGAATGACCGGGGCCTGTGTTTGTTGCAGGATGTTCAAATGGCCGATGAGCGCCGACAGTGCGTCGGCGTCAATGACCAGCGGCCGCGTTGCACGCTCGATCAACCGCCGGACGAGATTCTGTGTCTCGTATTGTCGGGAGATCCCGGGACCGAGCACGGTGACCGTCGACTGATTCATGCGTTCGAGGATGTTGTCGAAATCCGCGAGACTGAAACTTCCCTCGCCGGTTTCCTTGAACGGAAGAGTCATCACCTCCGTCAGTTTCATCTCCATGACAGGATTGAGGCTCGCCGGGATTCCGCAATGGACGATGCCCGCGCCACTGCGCAGGGCGGCATTTGACGCCATGGCCGCGGCACCACTCATCCCGGTCGATCCGCCGAGGACGAACACGCTGCCGAGCTGGTATTTGTGCACGTCGAGTGGTCGGCGGGGAAGCCAACCGTCGATGTCGCGGCGTTCAAGCTGGAAGGCCGATGTCGCCTCGCGTGCGAATCCCTCGCGCGGCATGCTGATGTCCACCACATGCACCGCACCCGCGTGTTCGCGACCGGCGCGCAGGAGCAGACCCCGTTTGAGTCCGCCCATCGTGAAGGTGTCGCACACCCGTGACGCCGATCCCAGCACATCACCGGTGTCGGCGTTGATGCCCGTGGGGATGTCGATCGCGACGACCGGGACCGTCGCGGCGTTCAGCACGGTGATGATTTCCGCGATCTCGCCTTTTATCGGAGAGGAAAGTCCCGTACCCAGCATGGCGTCGATCACGACATCGGGGCGGCGGTGCAGCATCTCTTCGACCTGCGCGCTCGCGCTGAGCAGGCGCACTCGCAACTGCCGATGCTCTTGTTCCATCGCGCGGAGAATATCAAGATTGATGCGCGCGTCTCCCTGCGACGCGGTGTCGGGTCCCAATGTCAATACATCGACCATTGCTCCCCGGTTGATCAGGTGCCGCGCGACCGCGAAGCCATCACCCCCGTTGTTTCCCTTGCCGCAGAGGATCAGAATCCAGCGGTCCCGCATCGGGCCGTGGTAGCGCTCGAGCAGATCCACGCTGCCGCGCGCTGCATTTTCCATCAGCAGCAGGGAGGGGATGTGATAGCGTGCGCTTGCTGCTGCGTCGCAGCGGCGCATTTCATCCGAGGTGTAAACGGGAAGCATGAGGCCGTGTCCTCCGGCGTCTGTGGGACCCCGCGATCAGAACAGGCCGCCCATCCAGCCGAGAACGACCGAGGGGAAGAGTCCGACGAGCAGCACGCCAAACGCGGAGATGAGCAGTGCGATGCTGCCGTCGACGGAGATCGAGATCGGGATGCCCGCGGTGGTGGATGCACCCGCGAGGGCGTCTCCCGCGTCACGTTCATCGGCGGTCTGGAAGAACATGAGCACAACCACGCGGAGATAGTAATACACCGAGATCATACTGGTGATGACGCCGACGATGGTCAGCCAGGTGTAGCCGTTTTCGATCGCGGCAACGAAGATGTAGTATTTGCCGAAGAAGCCCGCAAGCGGCGGAATGCCGATGAGGGAGAACATGAACACCCCCATGAGCACGGCCAGTAGGGGACGGCGGTAATACAGTCCGCGGAAATCCTCGAGATCCGTGCCCCGCTGGTCGGCCCGCTCGATGACCGAAGCGATGCCGAAGGCGCCAAGGTTGGTGAACACGTACGAAATCAGGTAGAAGAGGACGCCCGCGAGGCTGAGGTCGCCCCCCGCGGTGATGCCGATCAGCATGTATCCCGCGTGCGCGATGCTCGAGTACGCGAGCATGCGCTTGATGTTGCGCTGCGCGATGGCCACGATATTGCCGAGCAGCATGGATGCGACCGCCAACACCGCGAGCACGGTGTTCATGCTGCCGTGGGTGAAGTCAAATGTCGCCGTGAACACCAGAAGGAATGCGGAAAACGCGGCCGCCTTCGCGCCGGTGGACATGAAACCCGAGACCATCGTCGGTGCGCCTTCATACACATCGGGCACCCACATGTGGAAGGGAACGGCGCCGATCTTGAAGGCGAAACCCACCAACAGCAGTCCGGCCCCGACGAGGAACAGCGTTTCGGCCTTGAAGGCCGGGAGATTCTGCGCGATGGCGAGAATGTTCGTCGTTCCCGTCATGCCATACACCAGCGCGATCCCGTAGAGAAAGAATCCCGAGGCGAAGGAGCCCAGCAGGAAATATTTCAGCGCGGCTTCGTTGGACCTCGGGTCGCGGCGGGTGAAGCCGGCAAGCACGTACAGGCAGATGGACATGAGCTCGAGTCCGATGAAGGTCACGACCAGATCCGTGCCCGAGGCGAAGGTCATCATTCCCACCGACGCGAGGAGAATCAGGTGGAAGAATTCGCCATGGTTGACGCCGATCTTCGCGATGGAATCGCGGGAGAGAATGATCGTCAATCCCGCCGCGATCAGGAAGATGATGGACGTGAAACTGGCGAAGCCGCCGGTCATCATCATGCCCGAGAACGCCGTCCCGCGCAGTGGAAAGGTCCATATCGCGAGCACGATATTCGCGGCGATGCCGAGCAGCGAAACCCAGTACTCGGTCCGCAGCGGATCCTTCTTCAGCGCGTTGATCAGAATCACGATCAGCGCGAGCGTGACGGTTCCCGTGACGGGAGCGATGTTCATCGTATCGGTGAGCAGTTGGTTCATCGTGTAAGCCTGGAAACTCTGCGTGAATACCGTGAAAGTTTGCGGAATCCGCGTCCGTGCCGCGGTCGGCCGACGAGTGATCGAGTCCGGCCCATCCCGCGGTACGGGCCGGACTCATCGCGCGTGATCAGAGAAAATACAACAGCCAGACCAGGACAAAGATCGGCAGGAGTATCGGGATCGAGAAGCGCAGCATGAAACCGAAGAACGAGGGCATCTTCGCGCCCGCCTGTTCGGCGATGGACTTCACCATGAAATTCGGCGCGTTGCCGATGTAGGTCATCGCACCGAAGAACACGGCCGCGACACTGATCGCCATCACGTAGAGTGGATGGATGCTGATCAGATAGCAGACATTGATATCGTCGACCGGCACGGCGCCCGAGGCGACCATGCCGCCATGGTAATGGACAAGCGTCTCGACCGTGGTCCGAACTTCCTGCGAGTATTGCATGAAATTCGGTGCCTGCATCGCGCCATTGGCGATGACCTCCTGCACGTTTTTGACCAGTTCGGGACTCACCAGCAGTCCGACCTCGGCGCTGAGGAAATTCAGGTAGGTCGGAGCATTGTCGAGAAAGCTCGACAGGATGCCGGTGCCCCAGTAAAACTGTCCGGCCTGTGTGATGCCGAGACTGCTGGCGTTGAGTTCCAACCAGTCGAGCGCGGGCACCATCGTGGCGAAGAGTCCAAGAAACAGAAAACCGACTTCCTTGATCGGGAAGAAATTGAAATCGTTGGCCTCATGGACCTGCTTCTTCGTCGTGAAATACGAACCCGCCGCGGCGGCAATCATGATCAGCTCGCGAAGGAAGGGCGGGTTCTGGATGAAGACCGCCACGAGAATCATGAGCAGAAAGCCGATGTTGTGCATGCCCTGCAGCTTCGTCTCGTCACCGGCCTGATCCTGTTGCTCGCGCACCTGCTCGGGCATCTTCCGGTAGTAATACCAGTCGATCGCGATGAACACCGCGAGCACGATGCCGATCGTGAGCAGCCAGATATGCCAGACGTACTCCATGACCCAGAAAAAGGGAATTCCCTTGAGATAACCGAGAAAAAGAGGCGGATCTCCGATCGGGGTGAGCGCCCCGCCGATATTGCTGACGATGAAGATGAAGAACACGATGTGATAGGCGTGCAGGCGGCTCTTGTTGTTCCGCATGAAGGGACGGATGAGAATCATCGATGCGCCGGTGGTGCCGACGATGTTTGACAGCACCGCGCCAATCGCGAGAATGATGGTGTTTTTCACCGGCGAGGCATACCCCTTCAGATTGATATGCATGCCACCGGCAACCACGAACAGTGATCCCACCAGACAGATGAAACTGAAGTACTCGATGCCCGAGTGCATCATGCGGACGGGATTCTGCAGGAAAAAGACATAATACACGATGGTGATCACGCCCAGGCCGATCGCGACGTGGGGGAAGTAGTGTTCCCACCAGTGCTTCGCGATGAATGGCATCAGGGCGATGGCCAGCAGGAGCAGGACGAAGGGAATGATCATCAACGGATCGGGCTCGATGATATGCGCCACCTCGCCTCCCGACGCGAAGGCCGGGATCGAGGTCAGCACCAGAGCCGCGAGCGTGCCAAGGCACGCCTTGACGAGACCGGGAAGGAATCTCAAGTGAGTCTCCTGGACATTACGGTTGTGATACAGTGGTTGTGTTTGCTTCACCCCGCTGCACCTGTGCCGGATTGTGGACCTGCTCGAGTTTTCGCACCACCCGCTGCACGGTCGATTCCGATTTGGAAAGGAAGGTGCTCGGGTAGACGCCGATCCACACGATGAACAGCATGATCGGCAGGAGCAACCCGATCTCGCGCGCGGATAGATCCACGAGTTTGGCGTTCTCCGGATTCTTGAGCTCGCCGAAGACGACGCGCTGATACATCCAGAGCATGTACACGGCGGCGAACACCACGCCGGTGGCCGCGAAGACCACGTACCAGATGGACCCCAGCACGGCCGACTCGAACGAGCCGATCATGATCAGAATTTCGCCGACGAAACCGTTGAGTCCGGGAAGGCCGATCGAGGATAGTGTCACGATCATGAAAAAGGTCGAGAACACCGGGATCTGTCGGGCGAGTCCACCGAAGTCCTCAATCATGCGCGTATGGCGCCGGTCGTAAATCATGCCCACGAGGAGGAAGAGCGCGCCGGTGGAGAGGCCGTGGTTGAGCATCTGGATCAGCCCGCCCTGCATGCCCGAGACCGTCACGCCGAAAATGCCCAGAAGAATGAATCCCATGTGGCTGACCGAAGAGTACGCCACGAGCTTTTTCACATCCTTCTGGACCATGGAAACGAGCGCTCCGTAAATAATGCCGATCACACCGAGGACCGAAAGCACGGATGCGAACTCGAGGGAAGCCTGGGGAAAGAGTTGGAGATTGAAACGAATCAAACCGTACGTTCCCATCTTCAGCAGTACGCCGGCGAGGATCACCGATCCACCTGTCGGCGCCTGGACGTGCGCGTCGGGGAGCCAGGTATGCAGCGGGAAGGCCGGCACCTTGATCAGGAAACTGAGCGCGAAAGCGGCGAACATCCACGACTGTATTCCCAGCGGAATCGTCGGCGCGATGTCCATCAACAAAAGCAGGTCGGTGGTGAACACCCCGCCCGGCTGCGTCGAGGCATAATAACCGAGCCAGATGATGGCGATCAGCATGAGCAGCGATCCCACCATCGTGTAAATGAAAAACTTCACCGTCGCGTAGATGCGGTCCTTTCCACCCCAGATGCCGATGATGAAATACATCGGAATGAGGATCAACTCCCAGAACACGTAGAACAGGAATGTGTCAAGGGACGCGAACACACCGATCATCGCGGTTTCGAGCACGAGCATCAGCGCGACATATGCCGCGATCTGCTTGTCGATCGACCGCCAGGAGGAGATCAGGACGATCGGCGTCAGGAAGGTCGTCAGCACGACGAGCAGCATCGAGATGCCGTCGAGACCGAGGTGGTAACTCACGTTCAGCGACGGAATCCAGCTGATCTTCTCCACGAATTGCATCGCCGGATTCTCGGGATCGTATCCGAAGAACACCGCGAGCGAAATCACGAACGTGACGAGGGAGAAGATGAGTCCTGTCCACCGGACAGCATCATTGTTGCGCCGCGCGAGTAGCACGGCCGCCGCTCCGATGAGCGGGAGAAACAGGATGAAGTTGAGTACGTGTGGAATCATCGCGTTGTATCAGGTGAAAATGAGAATACCGAGTATGACCACGATCCCGACCACCACCAGCGCGGCGTAGTTCTGCACGACTCCGGTCTGCAAATACCGAAGCATCGAGCTGACCCACCCAGTGGTCTTCGCCAACCCGTTGACCGCGCCGTCGATGATGCGGACATCGAAGATGCCGAAGAGGAAGCGATCGCTGGTCTTCACGATCGGGTTCACGACAGTCGCGTGATAGGCGTCGTCGACGTAATATTTGTTCGCGAGCAGACGATACAACACGCCGGTCTTCGCGGCGATCGTTCGGTCGGCGTCCGGATTCTTGAGGAACACCGAGCGACCGAACCAGAAGCCGGTCACACCGATGGCGACGCTGATGGCCATGAGCAGGTATTCGGTCGCATGGTCGTGATGCGCGGGCAGGGCGAGGGAGTGATGCGCCTGGACAAAGACCGGGTGCAGCCACTGTTCGATGGCGTTGCCGCCGCCCAGCGCCGCCGGGACGCCCACGAAACCGCCGATCACCGCGAGCGCCGCCAGCACGACCAGCGGCAGCGTCATCGTCGCGGGGGATTCGTGCGGATGTTTGTCCTTCGCCCAGCGGGGTTCGCCTTCGAAGGTCAGCGTCACCATGCGGAACATGTAGAAGGCCGTCATCAAGGCGGCGGCCGCGCCGATGAACCAGAACACCGCCGATCCGTCGGCGAAGGCTTTCCAGAGGATCTCATCCTTCGAGAAGAAACCCGACAGCGGCGGGAAGCCCGCGATCGCGAAACTCGAAATCAGGAAGGTCCAGTACGTGTACGGCATGATTTTCTTCAGACCGCCCATGTGGCGGATATCCTGCTCCTCGTGCATGGCATGGATCACCGATCCGGAACCGAGGAACAGGCAGGCCTTGAAGAAGGCATGCGTCATCACATGGAAGATCGCCGCGGTGAAGGCGCCAACCCCGAGCGCGAGGAACATGAAACCGAGCTGACTGACGGTCGAATAGGCCAGCACTTTCTTGATGTCATTCTGTGCGATGCCGATCGATGCGGCCATGATCGCCGTCATCGCGCCGCCGATGGCGACCACCGTCATCGTGTCCGGCGCGAGCGCGTACAAGGCGGAATTGCGCGCAACCATGTACACCCCGGCCGTGACCATGGTCGCGGCATGGATGAGGGCGCTCACCGGGGTAGGACCCGCCATGGCGTCCGGCAGCCACACGAACAGGGGAATCTGCGCGGATTTTCCCGTGGCGCCGAGGAAAAGCAGCAATGTGATCCAGAACACGGTCGAATTCCCGACCGCGAGGGTTTCCGCATCGCCCATGACCTCATTGAAGGTCAAGGTGCCGAATTCGCGGAAGATCAGGAACATGCCGATCATGAAGGCGAAGTCGCCGATGCGGTTGACCCAGAAGGCCTTGTTCGCGGCGTCGCCGGTCCAGGTGATTTTCACACCCTCGAATTTCCGGTCGTACCAGAAGCCGATCAGGAGATACGAGCAGAGACCGACACCTTCCCAACCGAGGAACATCAACAGATAATTGTCCGCCAGCACGAGATTGAGCATGGCGAAGATGAAGAGGTTCAGGTAGGTGAAGAAACGCCAGAACCCGCGGTCGCCGTGCATGTACCCGATCGAGTAGATGTGGATCAGGAAACCGACACCGGTGACCACGAGCGTCATCAGGATCGAAAGCTGATCGACCAGATACGACGCGGAGACCTTCAGACTGCCCGCCGCGATCCAGGTGAAAAGCGTCACCGTCTGGCTGCGCCCGTCCGCGGGCATGCCAAGCATCTCGATGAAAATCGCCGCGGCCACGAGGAAGGAGAGTCCGACCGCGCCGCTGCCGATGATGCCGACGATGGTTTCATTTTTGATCTTCCGGCCGAGCAGACCGTTGACGAGCAGTCCGATCAGCGGGAAGAGTACGATGAGTCCGACGTATTGATGCATGGATTCCGGGGGACGTTGAACGACTGAATCAGTTGGGGCGATCGCGTGGCGTGCGGGGCGGGCAGGCACGCACGGATCGTGGATCGGCGTCTACCACTTGAGGATGTTGACCTGGTTGATGTTGATCGTCTGCGTGTTGCGGAAGATCGCGATCACGATCGCGAGTCCGACGGCCGCCTCTGCCGCCGCGACGGCCATGACGAAGAACACGAACATCTGGCCCGCTTCGTTGCCGAGATAGGACGAGAAGGCGACGAAGGTCAGGTTCACCGAATTGAGCATCAGTTCGATGCTCATGAAAATGATGATCGCATTGCGGCGCGTCAGTACACCGACCACTCCGGTGATGAACATGACGGCGCTGAGGATGAGGTAGTAATGGACAGGGATCATATGCGCTGATGGATTGATGACGTCGTGGTGATTTCCGCTCGCGACGAACGGATCGAATCGATCAGGGGAAACGCTTTTTCGCCAGGACCACCGCGCCAAGCATGGCGGCGAGCAGCAGGATCGAGGTCAACAGGAATGGAAACACATAGGAAGTGAAAAGGACATCGCCGATCCGCTCGACCGTGCCGTTGGCCAGCGCCAGCGGTGATTGCGCGGTCATTCCCGCGAGCGTGTCGCCGCCCATCCATGCGATCGACTGCACGATGAGCACAAGCGCGAGCAGCGCGACCAGCAACGAGGCGTAATGTTTTTTCCGGAACTGCTCGCGCAAGGGATCTTCGTCCTGCAGGTTCAGGAGCATGATCACGAAAAGCACCAAGACCATGATCGCTCCGGCGTACACAAGTACCTGGATCACCGCGACGAACTGGGCGTGCAGCGTCAGGTAGATTCCCGCGAGGGCGATGAAATTGAGGATCAGGAAAAGCGCGCTCTGTACGGGATTGGCACGCGTGATCATCAAGATCCCTGACAGGACGGACACCGCGGCCAATACGAGAAAGACGATCAATTCGGATGACACAATTTCTCCATGAATCGATGGATTTCGGCTCGTAAACACGCCAATATAGCCCACCGTCAACTCCCGAACAAACAATCACATCGGCTGTTCGGCGCCCTCGGCCCACGTCGTCCGCAGGAGCGTCAGCAGTGCCGCATCCCATGCCGGCAGTGGGGTGTCGTTGATGTGCGAAACCGGGAATGGACCGAGCAGCGCGTTGCAGAGCGCGAGCGTCCAACCGTCATAGAGCGTGTCGGGGATCACGGGACGCTGCGCGACGGTGATACCGTTGCTCCGGGCGATCTCCGCGACGACACCGCGGGTGATGCCGGGCAGCGCGTCCACCGAGTCCGGCAGCAACAGGGTGCCGTCGCGGAAGAGCAGCAGCGACGCGAGGGAGGTTTCCGAGACCATGCCGTCACGATCGAGGAGTATCGCGTCGTCATATCCCTTGTTTCGGGCCGCGTGCAGCGCCATGCGGTAGGGGAGGTAGCTCGTGGTTTTATGACGGGTGGTGGATCCGGCCTGCACGGTCCGGTCGAACAGCAGCTTCCATGGCAGGCGCGGATTCGGACGCAGGTACGGCTCGACGGTGATCAGCACGGTGCTGTCGCGATGCGAGATGTGCCGCGAGATGTCGCCGGGCGTCACGACAATTTTCACCCGTGCCTCCACGCCGTTGAGCTGATTGCGCGTCAGTAATTCGAGCATGATGCGCCGCAGGGAACCGGGCGAAAAGGGGAGTGTGAGCCCCAGCGTGCGACAGGAGTCCTTGAGACGGTTGAAATGAAGCGGAAAATAGAACAGCCGGCCTCGACTGCCCAGCAGGGTTTCGAACACGCCGGCCCCGAAAAGGAAACCCGCGTCGTGCACGGAGATCCGTGCCTCGTCGGCCGCGATGAATCTGGTGTTCAGGTAGACGATCTGTTCCATGTCACGTCCTTTCGTCGAGTTCCGTTCTGATGTGCGCCAGTTCGAAGAAGGTCCGGCCCTTGTGCAGCGTCTCGAGATATTCCGCCGCCGGATCACTGTCGCAGACGATCCCACCACCGACGGAGTAGTGGATGCGGCCGCGCGTGGCGATGGCGGTACGAATGGCGATGTTGAAGTCCGCGGCGCCATCGGTGGTGATATAGCCGATGGCGCCGGTATACGCGTGGCGGGTTTCCGGTTCGAGCGTGTCGATGATCTCCATGGCCCGGATTTTCGGACAGCCCGTGATGGACCCGCCGGGGAAGAGCGCATCGAAGACCTCCCCGATGCGCGTGCCGTTCCGGAGGCGTCCCTCGACGATCGAAACCAGATGCTGTACGTCGGCGTAGCGCTCGATCATCCCATGCGCGGCCACGCGCACGCTGCCGGTCTGGCAGACCTTGCCGAGATCGTTGCGTTCGAGGTCGACGATCATCGCGAGTTCGGCGGCGTCCTTTTCGCTGCGCAGCAGCTCCTCGGCCAGTTGTGCCGTCTCGGCGTCGTCACGTCCACGGGGACGTGTCCCCTTGATCGGCCGGGTCTCGATCCGGTCACCTGCCCCGTCTCCGCGCTCGATGCGGAAGAATCGTTCCATCGAAGCGGACAGCAGTTGATAGTTTCCTCCATCGACCCAAGCGGAAAACGGGACAGGATTCCGCGCGATCATCCGCAGCCAAAGCGCGAAGGGATCGCCGTCGAGCGGGGCATTGAATCGCTGCGAGAGATTCACCTGGTACACATCCCCGTCTCGGATGTGTCGACGCACGCGCTCGACTGCCTCGATGTACCGCGCACGGGTGAAGCCGCGGACGAGGGGCCCGTCGATCATCGTGGCAGGCGTGCTGGTCGTCCCCGCATCGACGGCGGCGAGGGGTGGGAGCGGGCCTTCGTCATCCTCCCAGCACAGCGCAGCGTTGCGCACCCTCCCGGTCGCGCGGTCGAGCATGCGCACGGCGGTCGGGAAAAGGAAAAAAACATCCGGTAGTCCGAGACGATCCTCCGCGCGTGCGGGCAGTGCCTCGATATACCGCCCCGCTTCGTAGGCAACCATGCCGGCACAGAGTGGGACGTCGACGGAACGACCCGTGTCCGGATTCCCGTCGGTCGTGCCATCTGTCCGAACGATTCCGTGCAGGAGCGCATCGAGCAGATCGAACGGATTGCCGGAACCCGTCCGATCGCCACGTGCGCTCCGGACGATCGTCACGCCGTTCTTGACCAGCAGGAGCAGGGCCGGGGCGAACGCGGCGAAGGAGCGTCGTGCGCAGGGATGGTCACCATCGCCGCACAGGATCACATGTGGGGCCGCACCCGCGCGCAGACGGGCGTCCCGCACGAAGCCGGCATCCGACGTCGTCGCGGGGAGCGACGTCGCGGGGATCGTCGTCACCGAGACCGAGAGCCGAAGCCGCGGGAGCGGCGAGGGAGCGGGGTCGGCGTGACTCACCGGCGATCCCTCCCGCCCAGTGCAAGCACGTTTCCCGCAAGACGCGTCCCGTGTTCGGTGAGGAAGGATTCGGGGTGAAACTGCACCGCATGCAGCGGTAGTGTCGCATGACGGATTCCCATGATCACGCCGTCGGCGGTCCAGGCATTCTCGACCAGCGCCGCACCGCGTCGCTCGATCGCGAGCGAATGATACCGCGCGGCGAAGAACGGGGAGGGGAGTCCGTCGAACACCCCGCTGCCGTCATGCCGCACCGCGTGTGCCTTGCCATGCACCGGGACCGGCGCATGCACCGTGCGTCCGCCATGCAGCTCGTTGATCACCTGCATCCCGAGACAGACACCGAACACCGGGATGCGGGTGTGCCAGTGCGCGACCGCGTCGAAACTCACGCCGCTGTCGCGGGGGGTGCCGGGTCCGGGAGAGACGCAGAGCAGATCCGGCGCGAGCGCGCGGAGCTCGTCCATCGACGCGGTATTTCTCCGCACCACGACATCGACACCCTGTGCCGCGAACAACTGCACGAGGTTGTAGGTGAAGGAATCGAAGTTGTCGATGATGAGCATGCGCATGGTGATGCTCGCAAGATACAGGGATCCGCGCAGGAATTGATGAAAAAAAGAGAAGCCCGCCGAAATTTTCCGGCGGGCTTCGTGACGGGACTGGAGCCATCCATCGGACTCGAACCGACGACCTGCTCATTACGAGTGAGCTGCTCTACCAACTGAGCTAGGATGGCAGGAGACTCGCAATATAACCGGAGGGAGATTATCACGCAAGCGATCGCGACAGGGCGCATCGGGGAAGGGGAAGGGGAAGGGGAAGGGTGGTGGCACCGGACGCATCCCCGCGCGGTTTTCGCATTTCAATTTGAAAAATATTGGGCGTACATTACCATGATATCGCTTTCGTTACAATGAATGCGACATGGCATTGACCGGTACTGAGCCTGTAAGCTGCAGGACCACCGGATGGACTGGCACGATCATTTTCTTCCACACCATCTACGGATTTTTTCATGTCCTATCTGTTTACCTCCGAATCCGTCTCCGAAGGACACCCTGACAAAGTCTGCGACCAGATTTCCGACGCGGTGCTTGACAGCATCCTGCGCGACGATCCCGACGCGCGGGTTGCCTGCGAATGTTTCACGACCACCGGCTTCGTGCTCGTCGGCGGCGAGATCACGACGACGGCCTATGTCGACGTGCAGGAAGTCGTGCGTGACACCGTGCGCGAAATCGGATATACAGATCCGAAATATCGTTTCGATGCCGATTCCTGCGGGGTCGCGTCCCACATTCACCAGCAGTCGCCCGATATTTTCCGCGGGGTCAAAACCGGCGGTGCCGGCGATCAGGGCATCATGTTCGGCTATGCCACCGACGCCACGGCCGAATACATGCCGATGCCGATTCTCTATTCGCACAAGCTCGTGCAGCGCCTCGCGCATATTCGCAAGACGCAACCCAAGCTGATGCCGTACCTGCGGCCGGATGCGAAGTCGCAGGTCACCTTCGAATTCGAGGGTCGGGAAGCCACGCGCGTGCACACGATCGTCGTCTCCACCCAACATGATCCGGGTGTGTCGATGAAGCAGATCAAGCAGGATGTCGAGGAGCACGTGATCGCGAAGGTGTTCCCGAAGGAATTGCTGCAGGGGAAAATCATCC
Source organism: Bacteroidota bacterium (assembly GCA_034002405.1). Classification (GTDB taxonomy): domain Bacteria; phylum Bacteroidota; class Ignavibacteria; order SZUA-365; family SZUA-365; genus SZUA-365. The sequence continues at coordinate 24,600 of JAVFAS010000036.1, forward strand.
TGCATGTCAATCCCACCGGCCGTTTCGAGATCGGCGGTCCCCACGGAGACTCCGGGCTCACGGGCCGGAAGATCATCGTCGATACCTATGGCGGGTGGGCGCCCCACGGGGGCGGGGCCTTCTCGGGCAAGGATCCGTCGAAAGTCGACCGCAGCGCCGCGTATGCCACCCGCCATCTGGCCAAGAACATCGTCGCCGCGGGCGTGGCGCATGAGTGCACGATTCAGGTCGGGTACGCGATCGGTGTCGCCAAGCCGGTCTCCATCCATGTCGACACGCACGGCAGCGCGCGCAACGGCATCACCGACGGGGAGATCGCCCGCTGGGTGATGAAGAACGTGGACATGACCCCCGCGGGTATCATCGCACGTCTCAGGCTGCGCCGTCCGATCTACCGTGCCACCGCGGCGTACGGCCACTTCGGCCGTGACGAGAAGGAGTTCACCTGGGAGAAACTCGACCTGGTGAAGGACATCCGGAAGGCACTGGCCTGACACCGCGCCGCGGTGGAGAACATTTCAGAGCAACGCATATTCTATTCCATTTCATAGACGGAGTGTGTTTCCCATGGCTACAGCCGCCAAGAAGAATTACAAGGTCAAGGACATTCGCCTGGCCGCCGAAGGACGCAAGAAGATCGAATGGGCCGAAAGCCGCATGCCGGTGTTGATGGCCTTGCGTGAGAAGTACCGCAAGACCAAGCCACTCAAGGGCTTTCGCATCGCGGGTTGCCTGCATGTAACCAAGGAGACCGCCGTGCTGGTCGAAACGCTCACCGCCGCCGGGGCCGATGTGAGCTGGAGCGGATGCAATCCCCTCTCGACCAATGACGAGGTGGCCGCCGCGCTCGCCGCGAACGGGGTCTCGATCTATGCCTGGCACGGCATGAACGTCAAGGAGTTCTACTGGGCCATCGAGCGCACCCTCGATTTCAAGCCCAACCTCACGCTCGATGACGGCGCGGATCTGATCTTCACGATCCACAACAAATACAAGAAACTCATCCCCGACATGCTTGGCGGCACCGAAGAAACCACCACCGGCGTGCACCGCCTTCGCGCGATGGCCGATGCCGGCGAACTCAAATACCCGGTCATCGCGGTCAACGACGCCGAAACGAAGTGGGATTTCGATAACGTGTACGGTACGGGACAGTCTACCCTCGACGGCATCCTCCGCGCGACCAGCATCCTCTTCGCCGGCAAGAATGTCGTCGTCGCCGGCTTCGGCCACTGCGGCAAGGGCGTGGCCGAGCGCGCGAAGGGCCTCGGCGCCAATACCATCGTCACCGAGATCAAGCCGACCGCGGCGCTCAAGGCGACGCTCGAAGGACACGAGGTGATGACGATGGACGAGGCGGCCAAGGTTGGCGATGTGTTCATCACCGCCACCGGCGTGAAGGATGTCATCCGTGAAAAGCATTTTCTCGCGATGAAGGACGGCGCCATCGTCTGCAACACCGGGCACTATGACTGCGAGATCAATATTCCCGAACTCGAGAAGATCAAGAAAAGCAAGCGCACGATCCGCGCGAACAACGAGGAGTACATCATCAAGAAACACGGCCGCCGTGTGTACCTGCTCGCGCAGGGACGGCTTGTCAACCTCGCCGCCGCCGAGGGACATCCCTCGGAAGTGATGGACATGTCCTTCGCCAACCAGTTCCTCTCGCAGCTCCGCATCGCCGATCTCGCGCGCAAGGGCAAGCGCCTCGACATCACCGTGCATGACATCCCCGTCGAACAGGACCAGGACATCGCACGCGTCAAGCTCCAGACCATGGGCAAGAAACTCGACCGCCTCACCGCCGAGCAGAAGGCCTACATGGACGACTACAGCGCCGGAACCTGATCGCGAGCGCCGTAACCTGATCGCGAGCGCCGGAACCTGATCGCGAGCGCCGGGATCCGATCCCACGCGGCCGCGAAGGCACCGGACACCGATCCCGTCGGTGCTCGTGAATCCGAACGATACAACGAGGGCATCCAGACGATGCCCTCGTTGCATTGTGTACAATCCGAGAGAATCCGTATTATTTGCATCATCCGTATCATCCGGCACTCCTGTCACCGCTCATCGTCACGACCATCGCACCATGCCCTTCATCAACCTGCTCCCCGACCACACGCGTGTCGACGTCGGCACGATTTATTGCATTGGACGCAACTACATCAAGCACATCCGCGAACTCGAGAACGAAGTCAGCACCGAGCCCGTGCTCTTTCTCAAGCCCGCGGCGTCACTGATCACGCAACTGCGAGAGATAGAATTGCCCGCGTTCAGTGCGGATGTGCATCATGAAGCCGAAATGGTGTTGCTCATCGGTCGGGAGGGAAGAAACATCCCGGAGGAGCATGCACGGCATCACATCGCCGGCATCGCGGTCGGTCTCGACCTCACCGCGCGGGACACGCAGCATGAATTGAAGGAAAAAGGACTTCCATGGGCGATTTCCAAGGGATTTGAAACCGCGGCCTGTGTCTCGGATTTTCTCCCGACCCAGAGCTTCGAGGATTTCGCCGATATCCACTTCTCCCTGCAGGTGAACGGTGTGCAACGACAGGAAGGCGATACATCGTTGATGATCTTTCCGGTCCCGCGCCTCCTGGCCTTCATCAGCGCGATCGTCACGCTCGAACCCGGAGACCTGATCTTCACTGGCACACCGCATGGCGTGGGCGCCATCGCGCCGGGTGATCGTCTCGACCTCGCGATGGGCGAGCTTTCCGCGACCTTCACGGTCGCGCGCAGGTAGGGAGGACACGGAACGGCGATGCGCATCTCACTCATTCTCGCAGCCTTGCTCCTGACCGGTACCGCCGGGTATTTCGTGCACCGTTCCGCGACCAGCGAGACCGACCGCGGGGGCGGCGAATCCCTGGCCGCCCGGGAAGCCCTTCGATACGATACCGCGACCACCGACTGGAACGACTATCTCTGGCCCACCGATGCAGGGACGACTCGTACCTCCGATTTCGCGGAATTCCGCGCGACACATTTCCATGCGGGCATCGATGTCAGCACGGGGGGACGTACGGGCTTCAACGTCTTCGCCGCGCGCGACGGCTGGCTGCATGCCGCGACCTTCGAACCCGGCGGCTACGGCTGGCTGTTGGTGCTGCGCCATGCCGACGGCTATTACACCAGCTATGCGCATCTCGACCGCTATAGCGACAAGGTGCGCGCGGCATACCGCGCGACGCTCCTGAAGCGCGGACGCTCCTACGGCAGGGTGGAATTCGGACGTGACACCATTCGCGTGAAAAAAGGAGAAGTCATCGCGTACACCGGCGCGACGGGTGCGGGACCCGCGCATTTGCATTTCGAAGTCCGGGATCCGGATTTCAATCCGGTGAATCCCGGCCTCTCACGCCATCTTCGGCCTCGCGACTCGATTCCCCCCGAGATGAAACAGATCATGCTGGTTCCGCTCGATGCGAGCGCGAGCGTGCAGGGGAACTTTGATGGCCGCACGTTCAATGTGCGCGGCGCGGGCGATCGGTGGCGCGTGACCGGCACGCCCGTGCTCCGCGGCCGTGTCGGTGTGATGCTCCGCGCGCATGACCGGGCGAACGGCGCGACCGATTACCCCACGCCATACCGAATCGCGCTGTACGTCGACGGGAAGGAAGTGTTTTCCTCCGTCAGCAACCGTTTTCAGGATACGTTGAATTTTCACATCCGCATCGATCGCGATCACGAACTGATGAAGGCGCGGAAGGGTGAGTTCCGGAAATTGTTTCGCGAGGAGGGGAACCTGCTGGAGACGTATGCACCGCGCGACCGGGATGCGGGCGTGCTCACCGCGGCACGCCTCGGGGCGGGAGAACGCACCGTGATGATCGTCGCGAAGGACGTGGAAGGAAACACATCCGTCCTGACCATGACGGTGATGCTCACTGCGGAGATGGGACTCGCGCATTCCGTCGATGGCACGCGGCTCGCATTGAAAACCCGCGGAGAAACGGCACTGCTGCTCCTCGAGGAAAAATCCTCCTCTGGCTGGACCGTCCGCCAGCAATGGCCGGGGAAGGACGCCAACGCCGGTGTTGCGGTCGATCTCAAAATGTATCGGGGCAAAAGCATCCGGGCGGTGTCGGTGGATGCGTTCGGCAATCGTGTCGAGCACGCGACATGGACGCCGGGTCCGCGCAAAGAATCCGCCGGTCGTCTCTACACTCGGCGCCAGATCCTGTACGACCAGATCGTCTACGACCTGAAAACCGCCGTCCCGTTCGGTGCACCGCCGGAGATCGTTCTGTCACAGGGCGGACGGGATGAAAAAGGAGTGGTCATTCCGATTTCCGAGAACGAATACCGGGCCGTGGTCACGGCCTGGCCGGGCTTTCGCGGGAAGGGGCGCATTCATGTCCGATACCACATGGGTGAAACGGAAATCACCTGGCCGGACAGCCTCGACGCGACGCTGATCAGCGCGGCGGAGGGGGGACGCCTCCGTTCGGCGGATGGACGTTTCGTCATGGACTTCGCGCCCGCGGACGTGCACCGATCGATGCTGCTCACGATCCAACGTGCCGGCGGGGACAGCATGGTCTCGTATGGCGTCGGTCCGGTGGGACAACCCCTCGCGGGGCGTCCGACGGTCGTCATAACCGCCACGGCGGGAATGAAAACGCCCATCATCCTGCCGACCTGGCCCATTAAAAAATATGCGGATCTGAATATCCCGAATGCTGCCGCCGCGCGGGTCGGGCGCTATCTCGGCTCCTTCACGCTCGTCGACGACACCGTGGGACCCGTGGTGCTCATCACCATCGCTCCGAGGAGCCGCGAACCCGTGCGCATCTCCGTGCGCGACACGCTCTCGGGTGTCGACTGGAACTCCGTCGTCGTGCGCATCGGCGACGCCATCGTCCCCTTCGAGTTCGATGAGAACCGCATGCTGCTCGTTCTTCCACGCGATGTCTTCACGCAGTCCGGTCGCGGGGAACTGCGTGTGCGGGTGTTGGACAAGGCGGGGAATGAGACGGTGGTCAGGAGGAAGCTGTA
>JAVFAS010000036.1:29709-35476 GCA_034002405.1 Bacteroidota bacterium
TCAGGGAATCGGAAAGGTCACATCCACAAGCGCGCGGAGATTGTTCACCTTCCATGCGTCGGCATACGAAGCATCGGCGACGGGATTGAGTCCGATTTCGTACATCACCTGCGGCGTGACGAAGCCGTAGCGGAAGTAGAAGTCGAAGCCGAGACCGACGGAGGCGGCGTAGCGGAGGCCGTTGGCGCCATCGATGTCACCGGACTGCTCGGGGGCCTTGCTGCCCGCGGTCCACTCCGGCTCGACGATGGTCGCGTCATGCGAGAAGTCATGTTTCATCAGGGCGCCGAGCGAGAGTCCGCCCGAGAGGAAGAGTCCGGGACCACCCATCGGATACACCTTTCCGTAACCTCCGAAGGAAATGTACTGAAGGGTGTAGTCGACGGAGTGATCGCGCACAACCTCCCACGGCGTGCCTTGGGGATCGGCGATGCGGAAGGGTTCGGTATACCGCCCCTCGATGGTGCCGGACATCTGGTCGAAGGTCAGGCGGAGGCCCAGCACCACGAAGCGGGTGAGGGCCTTTTCTCCATGGACGCCGAAGATGAAATTGCTCGAGTTCCCGTCGGAATAAAAGGCATTGTCGTCCGATGGAAGCATCGGGACGCTGCCCAAGTGGAAACTCTGGTTGAGACCGAGAAAGAGTCCGCCGCGCATGGTGTGCCAGGCGCGCTCGCCAACACGGAGACCCTGCGCGGACGCCGCCTGTGCTCCGATGAACACGAGTGCGATGAGAAGAAGAAGACTGCGTCGTTTCATGGATGTCATCTCCTTAATTGGCGACAATGAGTTTCTGGATGCTGCGCGTCGTGCCCGTGGTCATCACGAGGAAATAGATACCCGGACGCAGGTGATCGGCCGAGTATTTCATGCTGTGCGTTCCGCGCTTGAGCATGCCGCTGTGCAACACCGCGACTTCCACGCCGAGCATGTCGTAGGCCTTGAGCGCGACATACCCTTCCGTCTTGATCGAGAAGGTGACCTGGGCGGAACGACCTGTCCGGCCGTCGAGCACGTTGGGACGCGGGGGATTGAGGGTTGTGATGCCAAGATCCTCGAGCGTGGTCACACCATTGCGAGGCCGCACGTGTAGTGTTCCCGTGATGGCCTCGTCGGTGGTGATCATCGCCACGGGTGGCTCGATCGTCGCCGCGCTCAGCGTCCATTCGGTCGTGGCCTCGCGTCCGACCAGAACCTCCATCACCACGCGCGCGACCTCGCCCGCGTTGAAGCGGGATGCCGCGATGTGAATGACGAGACGGTCGGGAGCGGGTCGCGTGAATGTCGCCGCGCCTTGTACCGACACCACGCGGTTCGGGGTCAGGGCCTGACGGTCAAACTGCAGTGCGAAACGCAATACGGCGTCATCGACAGCACAGGGAAGCGCGTCGTGCAGGTAGATGGGAATTTCCACCATGTCGCCCGGTCGCGCGGTCACGTCCTCGATCATCCCTGTTTCGGAGAGCGACACCGCCAGGTGCGGTTGCGTGTACTCGACACGCAGCATCACCACCGCTTCGCTGTGGCACACATCCTCGCGCGCGACAAGCCTCGCGATGTCGGGTTGTCCGTCCGTCGGGATGTAGGTGACATGAATCGCACGACGCTCGCGTGGTTGCACGGTCACGAGCGGCTGTTCATCGACGAGCCGGAATGCGGTCGAACCCTCGATGCGCAGTGCGAGCTGCATCGGCGTCTCGCCCGGATTGACGACGTCGGCGGTCAGTGTGACCGGATCGGTGATGCACACCGCCGATGCCCGCACGGTATCCTGGACGAAGGCATACTCCATCCGGTTGATCGCACCACTGAACGGGATGCTCCGCGTCTCGGGCACGCAGCGCTGGACGCGTGTGACCGTGAGTTCGACCACGCCGTTGAATCCGCGTGCCATTTCATCGAAGGGGGGCGTCAGCTCGAGTTCAATATTCACGCTCATGCCCGGCGCCACGACCACCGGCCAGGTTTGCGGCGCGAGGATACGCAGCGGGACATTCGCCGGTTTGATCGCGATGTCGAAGGACTGAGGGATATCCCCGGCGTTGAGCACGGTCAGGGTCTGACGGAGGTTCTCGATGTCCTCGGGACGCACGGTGCCACCCGGACAGACGGTAATCGCACCGAAGTCGATGGTTTCGGGTGCGACCGTGTATGCCGTGCTCAGGACGCTGCCCTGTACCGCGAAACTCGCCGTGATCTCACAGGGCTCGCCGATCAGATTGACCATGCCACTGTAGCTTCCCGGATCGGTCGCGGTGAAGCGGACCATGACGTCGCGGCTCTGACCCGGTTGCAGGGCGAAGGGGAATTGCTGCGGCGGATCGTAGGCGAAACCGCTGGGCAGCAGGCTGCCGTCGACGATGCGGACCGGGGTACTGCCGGTGTTGGTGACCGTGGCGCGGATCTGACGGGCGCCACCGGTCTCGCATGTGAGGATCTCCAACGGAGTATCGGGTGTGATTGCCGTAATATCAAACGACGGCTCCACGCCCCGGCCGCGCACGGTGAAGTCAACCGTGTCGCTGCAGACGTCCGAGGTAAACAGAATCGTTGCCACATCCTGTCCCACCTGCAGGGGATTGTAGCGGATGGGGAATTCACGATACGCGCCCGGTTCGAGCGTCATCTTGAACGGTTTGGAGAGAAGCTGGAACGGCGAGAGCGGCGGGAATCCATCGCTGCTCACCGTCAACCGGCGGTCGCCGGTGTTTTCGACGATGAAGCCGCGCACCTGCGCACCGTTGACGCAGATGTCGCCATAATTCGTGCTGTATCCGTTCTCCCGCACGATGAACTTCGGTTCGTAGCGCTCACCGCGCAATTCGATGACGATATCCTCGCGACAGGTGCCACCGGTTCCGGCCAGCACGGTCAGCAGCAATGTGTCACTGAAGACGCCACCCATGCCCGCGAGCGCGCGAACGTCGATTTCACGCGTTTCGTTGGCGGGAATCTGTATGCCCTGCGTCGGGAAGGGAATCGGGCCGAGCATCAATGCGTACCGCGCGGTGGGCGCGAGTGCGTTGAGCGTGATTGGAAGCGGACTGTTGTTCTCGATCGTGATGACACGCGTCGGTCCCACGTCATTCGGTCCACAGGAAATGATCTGGCCGAAATCAGCGATCAACGGGGTGACCTTCACCTGCGGAAGGATACGTTCACCCGACAGGGTGAAATACACGGTCGAACCACAAGGCTCGCCGAACCATTGCACGCTGCCACCGAAGTTTCCGCCCTCGCCGAGAGGAGGGGCGAAATCGATGTAGGCTTCAAAGGGGCTCGTCGGATCCGGATTGATCACGATCGGGAGGGTCACCGCGGGATCCCAGGAGAAACCATTCGGCAGCGCGGGGAGATCCGTAAAGCGCACGGGCTCGCTGCCGCTGTTGACAACACGCAGCAGCACCTTGTCACCCGCCTCGCAATTCGCCAGCGTCAGATGCGCGGGCATGACGGTTGAGGAGAGGACTTGCTGGCTGAAGGTGCTACCCCGCAGATCCACGCTCGCCTCGAGCGCGCAGAGATTCGCGCTGATCGTCAGCGTCTGTTCGACCGTGCCGCCGGTAACGGGATGGAAGCGGATCGAAACCAAGCGCTCGGCACCCGGTGCGAGGGGGAAGGAGTTGCTGAACGCGTCGATCTCGAACGGCGCCGCGACGTTCACGGTCATCATCAGTTCCGCGGTGCCGTCATTGACGATCCTGATGGTTTTCGCCGCGGAATAGGCACCCACGCAGGTTGTGTCGAAGAGCTGCGGCGGAAGCTGTCCGGGTGTCCCGACCGCTTCCGCGAAGAAGGATGGCTCCTGCCGCTGTCCGAACAGGTCGACATTGAAATGCTCCACGCACACACCGAAGTCGGCATCGATCTGCATCGCCGTGGCGAAGGTCGCCGCGCCGTTCCGGGCCGGTTCGATCACGACGCTCGCCGTGTCGCCGGCGGGAATGACCTGCGGTGCCCACACGAGCGTGAAGCCGGAGGGGACCGTATACCGGAGATCCGCTGCTTGTCCGTAGGCATTCGTCAGATGCACGACGCGCCTCGGCAGCGGGTCGGTGTCACAGGAATTGATCAGGCCGAAATCGAGTTCGAAGGCATCGGCGGTCACGGTCGGTGCGACACGCGAGGCCTCCAGCGTGAACAGAATCTCCTGGCCACAGGCATCCGCCGCCATGATGATATTCTCGATGATCGTCCCCCGCTGCCCCGGTGCCGGGGCGAATTCGACATACATGCGCACGCTGTCGCGCGCGGGCAGGGTGAGAGGGAAGATGTTCGGATTTTTCAGGATGAATCCCTCGCCCAGATCCGGGGCGGTCGTGAAGTCCACCGCGTTCAGTCCGTCATTGAACAGCGTGACCGTGATCAGTTCCGCGGCCTTCGACTGGCAGCTGAGGATCGACGGCGTGCCGTCGACACGCGCGGTCAGCGTCGTGCGGCCGATGCGAAGGATGACCGGAATCTCGAGAACCTCGGGATCGTGGAAGGGGGAACGCAGCTCGATCGTTCCGGCATGCGTGCCCGGACACGGGATCGCGGAGGTGATGACCTCGACCTCGAGCGAATCGACACCACTGCCGGTGGTCCGGGAAAGGCGGAGCCAGGGAACTGTCGCGTTGACTGTCCAATCGTTGCATGCCAGCGCCGACGGGGAGACGTACAGCCACTGTGGCGCGGGCGGATTCACGTCCACGACGAAGGTATCGATGTCGCTGACCGCGACCGGGAATTTCCGCGGAGTATAGTTGGCCGTGATCACCTTGCTGCGGTTCATCGTGATGTTCAGCACCGGGTTGGTTCCCGATGCATCCCCGCTCCAATGCGAGAACCGGAAGCAGGTGTCGGGCGCGGAGAGGTTGAATGCCACCAGCGTCACCGGCGAACCCGGCGCGTAATCAGGCTGGAAGGGAATCCGGATGACCTGACCCGAGGCGGGCGGATCCATTTCGACATTCAGGGTATAGCGGGTCGGAGGTGGATCGCCGTAGGTCACGCGGATGAGATAGCGGTTGATCCCCGCCGGCAGGACGATCTGCGACGTCGTGCTCATGTCGATGTCCACGACCGTCGTGTCGGGCCACGAGAGCAGACGCATCTGCGATATCCCTGTCGCCAGCGGCAAATCCCAGCGTAGCCAGGTGTCGCTCGCCGCCGGTGCCCGCCGCGCCAGCACCTCGAAAGTGTGGGACAACGGCGGTGCGGTGTAAATGCCGCGGAGGTCCTTGAGCACGCCGTTCCCGAGGAGCGACGGCGAACGGAAGTCGTTGTCGATCAGACGCGCGTCAAACGTGGCGGGGAGCAGCGGAGGGAGTTCCACCTCACCCAGCGAGGCGTCGATGGCATCCGACGCGGCGGAATTGATTCCGATTCGCAGGTCGGTGCTGTTGCCCACATTGTCGAACACCGTCAACACGGTGGTGATATTCTGCGCCACGGTGACCTGTCCCGCAATGAAGATGAACAGCGCCGTGAGCAGAATTGCGCGCGACGAACGTATCCGCGGCGGCATCGACAGCAGGGCAATAGGTCTCGAAGTAACGGACGTTGGCATAATCAACCTCTTAACCTGTTGCAATCAAAGAGACTATTTGCTTCAACTTAAGTACTTTCTCAAAAAAATGCAGTAAAAATCAACCCAATAACGAAATTTTTTTTCCACCGAAAATACTTCCCCCGCAATCAGCCATCAGCCATCAGCCAAGAGCCAAGAGCCATGAGCCATCAGCCATCAGCCATCAGCCATGAGCCATCAGCCATGAGCCATGAG
>JAVFAS010000037.1:0-29706 GCA_034002405.1 Bacteroidota bacterium
GTTCAAGTCGTGTCCCGAAGAAAATGGCGGTAACTGCTTGTCATTTCATGAGTTGCTTAAGATGGTTAGACAAACGTTGGGACAGTAGTGATTCCGCATATAGCCACCACCGCTGCATCAGGTTTCACCCATGTCTGCTTTTCTGCCCAGTGACCGATCATACCGCGCGTTGTACGGGGCCGAGAGAGTTGTTTCTAGGAATATACGAGAAAAGTAGATGGAAACCCGAAAGGCGTGAAACCTGACCGTCGCCGAATGGATAGATGGGCAAACATCCATTCCCCGCAATTCTCGCATGAGGACCGTCATGAAATCCTTGCTTCTCATCGCTCTTGTCCTTGGTCTGGCACTGTCGCCGATCACCATGGCGCAAACCGTCGTGCATACCGATCCCTACATCCCGGTCGCGACGCCCGCCGAGGGACCCTCGGACCCGAACACGCATTCCACGGCTGGCTGGAGCACACTGTTCAGTGATGATTTCTCGAACATGAGCACCTTATGGCAGCGCTCGGTGAATGCAGGCAGCACGAATGCGTACTGGGGTCGTGTGACGTATCGGCCCGAAAATCCGAACCTTGGCTGGACCCCCATGGCCTGGTGTGCCGCGGATGGTACGGCGGGTCGGACACCCGGGAATCCCTACCCCGCGAACATGAGCGGGTGGATGTTCATCGGCCCCTTCGATCTGCGCGACGCGCGGAATGCGACGCTGAGCTTCCGCTATTGGAACGAATCGGAAAGCGGCTACGACTATCTTAAATGGCTGGCGTCAACCGATGGCACCAACTACTACGGCTACGAGGTTAGTGGATATTCGCAAGGTTGGCAGACCGTCCAGTTCGACCTTTCCGCAGTGCCAACTCTGGGCGACCTCCGCGGGCTCGCGGCGGTCTGGATCGGATTCCGGTTCAGCAGCGATGGCAGCAACCAGTTATTGGGCGCGTTCATCGATGATGTCGTGCTGCAAAAGGAGGTTGCCAATGCCGATCTCGAGCCCATCGGGCTCACTCTGGATCCGGATCCCGCAATCTATTACTGGAAGAGCGGCTGCACGACCGTGCAGGGACAGTATGTCGAGAGAAATCATGGGGGAAGCAGCGCGGTCGGTCATTACAGCGAGATTTACCTGACGGACGGAAGCCGACGGTATTCCCTCACCACGGTGCACGTCCCGCAGATTCCGGGGTATTCGGATTCCCCGACTGTTCCATTCAGCGCGACGGTGCCGGCCGGCATTCCGGACGGGGAATATTATATCTATGCGGAAGCGGACATGAACGGGAGCGTGGGGGAGGAAAACGAATCCAACAACATCGCCCGATACAGCGAGGACGATCTCGCCTCGGTGCGCAGGACAGCGGAACTGTTCGCGGAGTCGATTGATCCGGTGACGACGTGGAACTGGCGGCCGGGCGAGCGCCAGAGCGTCACGCTGGAAGTGAAGAATTCCGGTGCGGCATTCGCGCCGCGCCACCGCTCCCGCATCGTGCTCTCGCGTGATCGCAGCACGGTCATTGCGGTTCTCGGGGATGTGGAATTCTCCAATGGCATTCCGGCGTACTCTTCGGCTTCCGCGATGCTGCTGAACTTCACTGTTCCGCAGCTGCCGGCAGGAAATTATTATATCGGCGCGATGGTCGATATTGACGGTGATGTGCTCGAGTGCGACAATGAGAATACGGGATATACCATCACCGCGGATGTGCGTATCGAGGGCGTCAAGGCGGATCTCGCGGTGACGGAACTGCTGGCAACGTCACCGTGGACGGCCGGTTCGACGGTACACGTGACCGTGCGTGAACGCAATTTCGGAACGGGTCCCGCTGCCGTGCACACGACGCATCTCTATCTCTCCACCAATCCGTCGACCAACGACCATTTTCTCGCGGCGGAATCGTTTGCCGCGATTGTGCCGGGCGCGGATGCACCGCCGAAGGTATTCAGTTTCTCCGTGCGCGATACAATTCCGACGGGAAATTATTATCTGATCGCGGTCGCGGATGAAACGGGTGCGGTGGACGAGGAGAACCGGACGAACAACAGATATGTGTATCCCGCGCAGATCACCGTGACGCGTTCCCTCGCCGTGATCACTCCCGCCGCCGGTGATACCTGGCAGGTCGGGACGCTGCAACAGATCCGGTGGACCAGCAACGGCACACAGTGTGTCCACATCGATCTGAGCACGAACAACGGAAGCAATTGGTCCAGCATCGTCACATCCTACTCCACGAGCACGGGCGTATTTCCGTGGACAATCCCGAATCTTCCATCCACGCAGTGTCGCATCCGCGTGCGTGATTGTGGCAGCAGTTCGATCTCGGCGGAAAGCGGAATGTTCACCATCATGCAGCCACAGGGAAGACTGACAGTGCTGCAATCCACAATCGATTTTGGAACAGTGGATATCGGAAAGAGCAAACAGGCATCGGTGACCTTCCGCAATGATGGCAATGGCAATCTCACCGTCGGGACGCCCTCGATTTCGGGGAATAACAGTACGGAATTCCGGATTGTCGGGGGTGTCTCCACCAGCATCCCGCCATCATCCACCGGAACCATCACCGTCGAATTCATCCCGAACAATCCCGCGGGGCTGAAACAGGCAATGCTGACCTTCACGACCTCCGATCCGCAGGCGCCGCAGGCCACGATTTCACTCTCCGGCACCGCGCAGGGCGATGCGGGAGGAATCGTGCTCCAGAATACTGAACTGAACTTCGGTGTTGTCAATGTCGGATACTCCGCGACACGCGTGCTGTATGTGATAAACATGTCCCAAAGTCCCGTGTATCTCAGTGCGCTAAGAATCGAGGGGACGTATGGGAATCTCTTTGTGCCCGAGATGAAGACCAGCAATCCGATCCCCGCGGGCCAGTCGGCGATGATCCAGGTCACGTTCCAACCGACAGGCAGCGGAATGCGCACCGCGCAACTGTGTTTCAATTCAAGCGACCCCAAGATGCCGCAATGCTGCGTTCCGCTCTTCGGCGATGGCACCACCGCGGTTGGCGAACCGCCCGCATCCCCCGCGGAACTGACGCTGCATCCGAACTATCCGAATCCCTTCCATGGTACGACGACGATTGAATTCAGCGTGCGACGGACGATGCCGGTGATGGTATATATATACAATGCCGCCGGTGAGCTGCAGGCGACGTTGGATGCAGGCACACGCGAGGCCGGGACGCATGCCATTGTCTGGAATGCCGAGGGACTCCCCGCCGGTATCTATCATTGCCGGATCGTGGCGGATGGCCGGCAGGCAACGCGGAAGATCCTCCACGTTCGGTAACAGCGGAGCAGCGAGCGAAAAGAGACAGCGAGCGAAAAGAGACAGCCAGCGAAAAGAGACAGCCAGCGAAAAGAGACAGCCAGCGACAAGAGACGGCGGGAGCCCAACGGCTCCCGCCGTTTTCTCATGTTGGCGTGATCAGCGCCGGAGAATGGTAAACGCGCCCCAGTCGCAGGGAAGGATGCCGTCGGAAATCAGTGCGCGCTGGGTGGCGCGAAGGGCCGCATCCGCGTCAAGGTCCCGAAGATATTCTTCATAAAATATTTTCATGAATGAAAATGCGGCATGATCATCGATACTCCAGAGACTCATCATCACCGCATGTACTCCCGCGATGAGAAACGCCCGCTGCAATCCATAGATACCTTCGCCGATGTGCATCGCGCCCGCGGCGGTTTCGCAGGCCGACAACACCACGAGTTCCGTGCCGTCGAGTCGCAGGCTGCTCGCCTCCATCGAGAGTAGGATGCCATCATCCCGTGTGCGGGTGGAATCCGGCATGTCGCCGGGCACAGCCGCGTCACGCGCGCGATGCACCCCCGCGAAGACGAGTCCGGACCGCAGCAGGGGGTCGCTTGCCGCACCCAGATCGCCTGCGGTCATGAAGACATCGGTCTCCGTGCTGCTGTCGGGCAGGAAAAATCCATGCGTGGCGACATGGATCAACGTCGGCGGTGGATAGCCGCGAAGCCATGATTCCGTGGCCTGGTCTCTCATGTGCAAGGAAACATTCCATCCCTTCTGCATCAGGCGGCGGTGAATGGCCTTTCCCTCTTCCTCGGTGTAGCGAAGATCGCTCCACTCCATGCCGGGACGCAGCGGATTGCCGGGAGGCGTGTGCGATGGATTCTTCAGCGAAGCGCTGCTGTCGCTGTCTCCCTGAAAATCCGGACGGACGAGTATCAGTGCATTGCGTACGGGATCGTGTGTCCGGGTCGGCGCACCCGTCGCGAGCGCGATGGAGTTCGTCACGCGACGGATATCCAGATCTTCGACGAGATAACGACCGGAAGGGGACAGCAGCGTATTGATATTTATTTGCTGATAGACACCGTCGTCGGAGAGATACACGCGGCGCACGCCACTGAGCCGTTGTTGAATCGGTGCCCAGTATACCGCGTGGAGTTCCCGCAACCGCGCCGGGAGGGAGGCGCGATACTCCCGCATCGGCATGCCGTGATTGTCCGGTGATCGCGGGAGCAGGGCGGCGCGATACCGCGCGTACCACTTCGTCTCGAGCGCATTGCCGTCGGGGAGTTCGATCAGATCGGGGTGATGTCGGGTCCGCGGTGTGATGATCAAGGCGATGTAGCGGATCGAGTCCGTCCATTCCACATCGCAATGACGGAATCGGATGATCTCGACCACCGCCTCGTCTTCCCGCAGGTGCGCCTGCACATCCCGCCATCCATGGGTTTTCAATGGATAGACCGCGTTTGCCTCGGACGATCGCAGCGCCAGTTGATGCTCGATGGCGTTGAGCGCCGTCGTGAGCGAATCGAGCGCGCGCCGCCGGTCATCGCTGTCGTCCCCGTGCCCCGCCGCCTCATGCCCGCGTTCGCTCTCCAGACGCAGCCAGGTGATATACAATCGATGCAGCGTGCTGTCCTCCGTCGCCTCGAGTTTTCGCCGGAAATCGCGCGATGAACGGAGGAGCAGCGATTTCACCGCGACGCGGTTGTCATACATCTCGCTGGCAAGATCCGGATGGTCCTGGATTCCACGGAGATACCACGAATAATACCGCTCGAAATTCCGACGCAGCAGATCGAGGTACCGGGCTTGTTCCCGCGCACTCAATGCGGGAAAGTTCTGCATGATATTGAGGAGATAGATATCTCTTGCGGATCTCCAGTACGGCGCCGCATCGCGCCAGCGGTCCAGTGTTGCATAGAGAAGGGAAATATGGTCGGCGTACCGCGCGATCGCGGGATGGCCCGCTGGGAGCGTATGCATGGCCGTGGTGTGCGCGCGGACGAAATACTGCTCCGCGTCGACATACTTCCGTTTCAGAAAGAGCAGGCGCCCCAGGTTGTTCATCGCCCGCGCGGTGAGATAGTGTTCGCCCGGAAAAAACCGCTCACGCAGCGCGAGCCCCTCCCGGAGCAGCGGCTCGCTCTCGTCGAGCCGACCCATCGCCAGATACAACGTGCCAAGATTCAGGATGCAGCGCGCGGTTTCGGTCTCGGGCTCCTTGTACGTCGCGCGGCGAATCTGCAGGACACGCCGCATCATGACCTCGGCTTCGCGATACCGATGTTGCATCTGATAGAGCACGCCGAGATCGCCGAGGGTCGTGGTGATATTGTTGTGATGGGGACCATACCGGCGCTCGGCATCCGCGAGGGCTTCGAGAAAATCCCGCTCCGCTTCATCGAAGCGGCCTTGCGCGAGCTTCACCTCGGCGAGGTACGTCAGATACCAGTACAGTCGGTGATTCCCGGCCTCTCTGCTGAGTTCGACCGAGCGCAACGCATATCGCTCGGCCGCGGTGAGCATGCCCTGTTCCTTATGGAGATCCACCAGGTGGTAGAGGATCTCAAGAAGCACCGGGTAATTCGGGGGTGTCGTCCGTTCCGTGCTCGCGAGTGCGGCCAGAAGCTGCTGCTCCGCGTCCTTCCAGCGGCCGAGTCCCCTGAGAAGGTTCCCGTAGTCGAAGGCGAAATCACGGCGAAGGCAGAGAAGTACCGAATCGGCAGTCGGCGGGATGCGCTCGAGCGTCGCGCGGATCTGGTGATAGAGCGATTCCGATTCCCGATAGCGAACGGCAACGTTCAAGCGGAAGGCGAGCTGCAGCTGCGCACGAATCGTCACGGGATGGTCGTCCCCGAGTGAACGTCGTGCGAGGGAAATCATGCGTTCGGCGACAAGAAGCGCGTTGTTCCAGTCCCCCGCACGGTATCGCCGCTCGGCATCGAGACGCAGGATTTCAATGCTGTCCGGCAGCGCCACACCGGATTGACCCGGAAGAGACTGCGTGCATGTCAGGATCAGACAGGCGAGCACAGCGACGCGGGATCGCGTGCACACGCAACGCTTGGCTGATCCACTGTGACGGATACCCATCGTGAAAAACCTGACGAATGATCCGCCCAAACTACGGCATTCGCGGCCAAAAGCCAACAGCCAACGTGCCAAAAGCCAACAGCCAACGTGCCAAAAGCCAACAGCCAACAGCCAACGTGCCGCCGGCGTGCCGGCGGCGTGCCGGCGGCTACCGGCTAACAGCCGCCCACGGCGCGCTTGATCACCTTCGGCGCGGCGGGCGCGGCCTGCTGCACGGCGATGAGCGCGGGGAGTTCGCGACGCGCGCGCGCGCGGAAGCGATGGGTGTCGACAGCGGCGCGGGATTCCGGAACACTGCTGGTGTCGAAGCGGAGAATGTCACGTTCGAACGCCGCGAGTCCGCCCTCGAGGATGCGCACATTGTCATGCCCCAATTCCCGCGCGATCGCGGCCATGCGGAGTTCGCTGCGCTCGTCGTCGGCGACGATGATATTCACCATATTTTTTTTCACGAAGAGCTGCATGGGTTCTTTCTCGAACAGGTTGTCGAGCGTGAATGCCGTGGCGTGGGGGAGCGGGAGGTGTTTGATCGCGTCGGACGAACGGAAATCCACCACCTGCAGGCGGGGATCGTCGTCGAGGAGACGGAATGCGAATTCATCCACCGTCATCGTGGGAATCCGTCCACGGGTCTCGGCGTCAATGTGCGCGGTGCGGGAGAGGAGGACATCCTTCTCCGCCGGAAGCGCGAACCCCGATACGGCGATCAGGCCACCGACGGCGGCCGCCGTGACGGAGACGCGGGTGAGTTGGATAAACGGACGCTTTTCTCCGTTGACGCGCGCCTCGATCAGCGAGACGGCCCAGAAGGCGACGAGGGCGACGGTGGTGAGCAGAAGGACGAAGAGGGGTTTGGGAATGCCGGTGGTCTCGAAGATCTGCGGACTGCCCCAGTGACCGGCCTTGTACAATTCCTCGAACAGCGGGTAGCCCTCGGCGAAGAGCAGGACGCCGAGGAAGGAACCCGCGACGAAGAGCATGGCGTCGATCTTTCCGATCGCCGCGGCGCAGACGCTGGTGCCGGGACAGAATCCGCCGATGACGAAGCCGAGTCCCATGATCAGTCCGCCCGCCAGTGCCGACCAGATGAAGGTGGGATTGATATACACGAGATTGATATCCAGCAATCCGAAATGCTGCAGTGCGATCACGCCGAACATGGCGACGATGCCGGCGGTGAAGAAGACACGCAGCACGGTGAAGTCATAGCCGTAGAAGAGCCCGACCAGTTTCTTCGAGGTCGAGAAGCCGGCCTGCTCGAGAATCCAGCCGAAGGCAACGCCGATCAGAATGGCGACAACGAAGTTGAGGTTCGGGCCGATGATATCCGGTACGAGGGGTCCCATCTGTCGTGCTCCTTACAGCCAGAGTTTGCGGAAAAAGTAAGCGAACGCGTATGCGCCGCCGAAAATGGCCATCATCGTGATCAGGCCGCCGGTGGACAGCACGCCCATGCCGCTCAGTGCGGCGCCGCTGGTGCAGCCGCGGCCGAGTTGGGCGCCGAGTCCAAACAGCGCGCCACCGAGAATCGCCCCGGCGAAGCGCATGCGGCTGGTACTGCGGGGACCATGTTCAAGCTTGAGCGCCAGACGACCGGAGAGCAATCCGGAGAGGAAGGCACCGATGACGACGCCGATGACCTCGAAGACCAGCCAGTTCTTCAATGCTCCGTCGGGATGTTCCTCCTGATATTCGTTATAGTATTTCGACGCCGCCGCATGCGACGGGGCCACGGTGGTGACCGTCGCCACGGTGGCGCTTTTCACCGCGCCGCTGGCACCGAGTCCGCGTCCGGTGATGAAGATGGTGGCGGTGAGCAGCAAGCCGAGCAAGACGCCCGCGAGATAGGGGTTCATGTACGGTTTGGGATTCATTTCGTTTTCTCCGTTTCACGGTCATCGAGCACGACGATTTCCATTTCCGTGACGTGCTCGTCTTCGTGCAGATGTTCGTAGCCGGTGAGCATCGCGCGCAGGTTGCTGAACACGGATTCGCCCGTGGTCATCAGATACAGATGCACGATCAGGAAGCCCAGCAGCAGGAAGGCGCCGACGGTGTGCAGCACGGCGATGATTTCCAGCGATTCGATATTCAGCGCCTCGATGCCGTGGCGTTGCGGGTAGCGGTAGAAAATGTAGAGGAGTCCGGTGATCAGCATGCCGGGGATGATCAGCGTCTTCAATCCGAAATACACCAGCTTCTGCAGGGGATTGAGTTTGCTCAGCACGGTCTTCCGCGTCGGGTGCGGTTCGTTGCGGAAGATGCCGAAGACGTAGTAATTGAGATACGCGCGGACATGGGTGAACGACGGGATGTACTGCCGCCATTCACCGGTGGTCAGATGCCAGAAAATCGTGAAGACGATCAGGATGATGAGCGCGTACGCGGCAACGTTGTGATAGGCCACGGCTTCCGCGAAGCCGAAGAAGGTGAAGGAGCCGTGGATTTCGAAACCGGTCACCGCGAGAAACATGATGAGCAGCGCCTGCGTCCAGTGCCAGAAGCGTTCGAATGCCCGATAGACATACACATGCCGGGTAATCATTTCGCACCTCCTGCGCGCTTTCCACGGACCGACATGCCGATGCGAATCCCCGCGTGCACCATCACGCCGAGAAAGGAGAGCAGCAACAGGGCGACACCGCCTGTCTCGACAATCGATGAGTAATCACGGCCGGGCAGGTAGAAGTCCGTCAGCCCGGCGAGCCGGCCGCCGTCGCGAGTATGGCATTCGATGCATTGCACGGATTGCTCCGTTCCCGCGACCATGTGGTTGACCGGCCAGTTCATTTCCGTCTTGATGAAATCGACCGAACCGCTGAACGGCAGCCCCGCGTGT
Source organism: Bacteroidota bacterium (assembly GCA_034002405.1). Lineage (GTDB taxonomy): Bacteria > Bacteroidota > Ignavibacteria > SZUA-365 > SZUA-365 > SZUA-365. Next base: position 9,204 of record JAVFAS010000037.1, read on the forward strand.
TCCATCCCCGCCGTCGAGGCGAGCTTCCAGTCAAAGTCCTTCCAGAACGCGCTGTCACCGGGCTGGTCGGCATAGAGTTTCGGCATGATCAGCATACGCGTGACGGGATCGAACGGCTGCAGTGCACGGTGGACCTTGACGGGGATGATTTTGGAATCCGCGTCGGCGTAGGCGCCGTGAAGCTCGTTCAGCACGATACTGTCAGTGCCGTCGGCAACCGTGTCTCCGAGCAGGTAATGCGACGCGGTCCCATTGAACCACTGATACTCCGGCTCGAGATTCGTGCCCCATTCAAAGGTCCCTTTAATGGACAGATAGGTGTGATTTCCATCCTCGTCGTCGACTTCGTACGGTTGCCCGTCGCGGAGCTTGCCGGCGGTGGACCAATCCCAAAAGGTCTTGGTCGCGTTGACTTTCGCGTAGGTCGGGATATGACACGTCTGGCACGCGACCTTGAGCGTGTGCTCGTTGAGGATTTCGCTGTCGTGTGGCAGGCCGGTATGACAGGTCTCGCAGTACGCGCGATTCCTGTTCATCGACGAGAGGGAATAGAGTTTGCCCGCGATATTGTGCTGTTCGGTGATGTGGCAATCGACACAGGTCATGTCGGCGCCATCCACTCCCATGTGCACGTCGACATGGCGGGTGGTGGAGAACATGGCTGCGTCAAGGTCCCCATGCTTGACGTTGTTTCCGCCACCACCATAGAAATGGCAGACGCCACAGTTATCCCGGTCGGGTTTGCCAACCGTGCGCGCGATGGCGCCGAGATCGAGTGCCGGATCGGGGGCGCCGCCCTGCTCTTGCGCCTTGGCGTAGGTGTCGGACTTGTCATGGCAGATGAGACAGTCGATGTTCTCCGCATCGGTGAAATTGAAGCCCTTCTCGTCCATGCCGAGTCCGATGTGGCATTTGGCGCAACTTTTCTCGTTGCCCATGGCGCCGATGCAGAAATTGTTGACGGCGTTTTTCTTCCCGATGTACACCACGCCGCGTCCTTCGATGTACTCTTCACGCTCCCAGTTCCAGTGGTTGCTCTTCATCACCTCGGTGTGACGGTGGTTGTGGCAGCTGATGCAGGTGCCGGTGACGTCCTGCGGACGCGCGAAGCTTCGCTGTAGCTGCGGAAACATCGAATGGTCGACGGCCGACGGTGTCGTTTTCCGCATTCGTTCACGCAATTCGGCCATATGCGACGGCGGCGCGTGCTCGGGAGCAAACATGGTGTACGACACCAGTATCGCGAGCGCGACGATCGTGAGAATCCCAAGAATACGTTTCATACAGGTGCGACTTTCTATTGTGCAGTGTCGTGGATGACAGAATGGGGGCCGTGTTCCTTTACCGGATGAGTCTGTCTGAATATACGATGCGTTCGTTCGCGCAAGGATTCACGAACGGACGGGCATTCCCACATTTTTTTTCAGTGGACGAAAAAAAAAGCGTCCCTTGCGGAACGCTGTCGGAATCGCTGCCATGGAAGGGCGATAGGGCGTGGAGCCATGCGGTGAAGGCACACATGGGGTGCGGTTGTCACCGGATGATCACCGCGACCTCCGCGCCGGGACGGCTTTCCTGTCCGTCCCGGCCGACCGTCGTGAGATAATAAAAGACCGGGGACTCTCTTCCTCTGACTTCATCGGTGTATCCGATGGCATCGCGCGTGAGGGTCTTGACCAACTGGGGGGTGCCGCCGCGGGTGTAGCGATAGAGGCGGAATTCCTTCGCGGCGGATTGCGCGATTTCGTCCCACCGCAGCATCACCAGCCGCCCTCGCGGCTGCGCGCTGAGATTGGCCGGGGGATAGACCGGCGGGAGCGGAATCGCCGCACGGACGGCGTAACTCATGGCACTGCTGTCGGCGCGCACGTTGAACGCGCGGACGGCGTATTCATAGCGGCCGCCCGGCACGGTGGTCTCGTCGGTGAAGGAATTCTGCCACGCCTCGAGCAGCGTATCCGACAGGGGTTTCCACCGTTCACCGCCGTCGTCACTGCGATAGACGCGGAAGCCGATGCATGTGGTCTCGCGCTCCTGCTGGGCATCCCAGAACAGTGCGACCTGTCCGTTCACCACCCGTGCGGTGAGACCGCGCGGTGCGGTTACCGGCACGGCGATCCCCGGCAGGGCGGCGACCGTGTCGGAAAGGATGCTGGAAACATGGCTGGTGTTCTCGCTGCGCACCGCGTAATAGAATTCGCGCGTGCCGTCGAGGCCCAGCGCGGTGTCGACATATTCCGTCTGGCCGGCGGGGAGCATCGGGGAAATCTGCACCAGCGGCATCCCCTCACCGGCACTGCGATGGATGAAGTATCCATCGAGCTGCTGCACCGTGTCATGCATCCAGGACACACGCACGCCGCCGTCGATGCCCTCCGCCGCGACGCCGTACGGCGGAACGGGGGCCTCGGTGGTTCGCCAGATCCCGATGAGCACGGCGCTCGGTGGAGATATCAGACCTCCGGGTCCGATAAGTTTCAGCCGATAGTAGTAGCGTTGCATCGGCGCGACGGTCATGTCGATGAAACTGGTGTCGGCAGGACCGGCGGTGAACAGCGCGACGAAGCCTGAATCGATGCTCGGTCCACGCTCGATCACGACGCCGTTGATGCCGGACGGTTCGCGGATGCGCCAGGTGAGCAGCAGTCCCGCCGTGTCGATGGAATGCACCTTCATCCGTTCCGGCAGCGGGACATGCGCCATGCGGAAGGAAAGAACCGTGGCGGTGTCGCTGGGGGCACCCTCGTTGCGGAAATAATCCCGCGGAACGGCATAGTACTGGTACACCGTGCCGCGGCGGACGGTTTTGTCGTTGACGAGGCAGAATACCGAATCATTGCGCGAGGTCAGCGCCGTGGTCACCGTGCAGCAACTGTCGGTGACATCGGTCCCGAGTTCGATGAAGGGCCCCTCGATCCCTTCGCGGCGCAGCACGCGAAACGCGGAGGGCGGCGTTCCGGATGCGACGAGAAAATGCACGGTGATGGCCGTGGGCTCGCCGTATTGTTCCGCGGCGCGCAGCGACCCTGCCTCGCTCACGCCCGGCCATACCGCCGCCGGGGTGATGAAGGACTCCCGCGCGCTGCCGTCGGCGAGGACCTGCGAGACGCGATACTCGAGACGCTGCGCGCGCGGTGCCTCCCGATCGAGGTAGCGTACCCCCAGCGCGAGTTGCACCGGGAGCAGACGGGACGCGACGCCGACTGTCTTCAGGTCGCGTCCCTCGGTGAGTCGCCGAAAGAGTAGGTCGGGGTCGACACGCACATCGCGCAGTTCGGGGAAGCGCGCGGCGAGCGTGCCCAGAGCCGTGGTCAATTCCGCCGACGTGGCGGGACCGGTGACGTCGGCGACCGGCATCCATTCGCGTGCGCCCGCGAGACGACGCTCGACGCGATACGCCGTCGCCTGATGTCCCTCGACGCTCGCGGGCAGCACCCAGTTTCCGAGATCGACATACATACCATCGGGTCCGCCGTGAGCCAGTCCCCCCTGCGTGTATGCCGTCGCCGCGGGGAAGAACAGCAGCGTGCCCGTCAACAGGCCGAGAATCGTGATGCTCCTGCGCATGGCTGTTCCTCCGTTACTTGAAATAGAACTTGAAATATTTGTCGTCGGAACCGACATAGCCCTTCATGCCGAGTGTGATGCTCGCGCTGACGGACTCCTTGTCACACAGCGATCCCTCGCAGTCTGAATCGCAGATGCCCCAGCCCGCGTAGGTTGTGCCGTACAGCGTGATGGGGAAGTCACCGAGCACGTACCAGGTGCCATCGGATTGATACATCCCCTCCACGTTGGGTTCGATGAGAATGCCCGCCGAGACGCCCGCGCAGGCGATAACCACCGACATGCCGACGCCCGCCTCCAGTTTGCCGATGCCGCGGATGGAGATGAAATACGTGTCCACGGGTCCGAAATTCATGCCGAAGCGTGCGTTCGCGCCGACCTGACAGATCATGTAGGCGCTGACGATGCCGAAATCGAAATCGAAATTCGGACAGAACACCGGCGGCGGCACCATCACGGTGCCCTCGAAGAAGAAGCCGTTGAAGTTGTGGAATTGCGGCGGGAGTTCCTTGTTCTGGTACGAGTACTGCGCGAACTGGTCGAGTTGTGTCTGTGTCAGTTTGAAATGCCCGACCGCGAACGCCGCCGTGCCGTCCACCTTCGGTTGCGGGAGGGTGAAGGACGCGCCGCAGAAGAAATACCAGCCCTTGCCCGCGCCGCTGACGAGCAGCGTGGCGTCACCGACAATGAGGGTTCCGTCGAGATCCTGCTCGACATGCAGCGTGCCCTCGAGTTGCTGCTCCTGGAAATTGTAGATCAGCGAGATGTCGCCGAATGGCGTCTCGATTTTGTCGACACCAATCTCCTGTCCGCTGGCGACGATATCGCCCTGGACCGTGAATTTGAGACGTCCGCCCTGGTCGTCGTTCTGCAGGTCGCCTTCGAACCAGAACAGATCCCACGCATTCTCGGCCACATGCATCTCACCGACCACGTCGGTCATCCGCACCTCGGTGCCGACATCGACCACCTCGCCTTCATTGACGATGATTTCGGTCTTGGCCGGCGTGTGATGAAGCATCGATCCGAGATCGAACGCGCCATCCTCATACACGCGCACGCCCGAATGCAGGCCGCCTTCCTGCCAGTCCTGCTGCCCCTTTGCGGTGTTGAACTTGATGCGCACCCCGTTGACCGCGATGGTTTCATTGATCGCGTCGAGGAGGAAGATGGTCTCGTCGTCCTCGCGGAGAATGCTGCCGATCTGGTTGATCATGGGCAGATTGGGGATGCCGAGGTCCAGCGATCCCGCAATCTGGATAAAGTGTTCCTTTGGGATGAATTGATTGATGACATACTGCCCCACCTTCGACAGGGTGACGATCGCACCCGGTTTCATCGTGAAACCCGTCGACCCACTGGATTGGATGAAGAAGTTGTTGAACCGGATGCGGTCACCGGGATCCATCGGAAACACGGGTTGCATCCAGCCACACTCGTCTTCCTCGATGGTGTTCGGCGCGACCGACAGGGCCCAGTGTTTCGTGCCGTTGTCGTAGCCGAACTGGGTCTTGCCCGTCACGACTATCTCGGCGGCGTCGGACATGACGAGGCGGTTGATCTCGAAGCTGCCGTAGGCGATCTGATCGGGAAGAATCTTGATGTCGTCGAAGGGCACACCGAGAAAACCGGCGCGGATCGTTCCGCTGTCGAGCGAGAGGCCGTTCTGATCGAGCTTCCACGATCGCGCGGTGAGCTTCCAGTCGCCCTCGAGCACGATGTCCATGTCCTCGTCCGAGCGGATGCTCTCGACACCGTCGTGATGCACGCGGAGCGCGCCGATGTCGATCGCGAGGTCGGGATTCGCGATGGTCTCGATATTCGTGTGCAGGATCGTGGCCAGCGAAAGCGTATCCGCGCGGAAGTACGAACGCAGCGAGTCGCACGCGGTGGGGAAATCGTAGAGCGTGAAGCGCAGCGCGCTCCCGTCCTCGTTGAGCGGATGGAAGCCCTGCGGAAGGGTGGATGCGGGTCCGGCGTCGGAGGTGATCGCCGGAATGATGAGACCCTCCGGATTGCCCGGCGCGGTGGAGAGTGCGATCGGGTTCGATCCGAGATCAAGAGAGCCGCCGGGGAATGTGAAGGAAGAGGGTTTGATCGATACCACGCCGATGATCTCGCCGCGGTCACCGTTTCGTCGCACGCGAAGCCCCTGCGCGGCGTCATGCTGCCGTACCTTGTACAGGCCGTCGGACGTGCGGATGTCCCACCCGTTGGTGGGTGTGACCAGCGGGAGGGTGGAAGGTTCGGAGTACGGGATCCCGTTGTCGTTCATCCGGGATGACGGACCGATGGTCACCTTGGCGAACGGGAGCGCGATGCTGCTGTCTTCCGGCGCGAACTGCGCGTTGGCGGGGAACTCGACGAAACCGCCGCTGATCCAGACCGCGCCGTCGGTGGAGTCGAGCGCGGCGACCTCGATCGGGAAACCCAGCAACGTGGTGATGTCCATGTCGTTGTAGGACGTCAGTTCGAAATCGAGCACGCTTTCCTTGCCCTTGACGATTTCAATGGAGGCGGTGTCACCGATGAGCTGGCTTTTGGACTTCGCCGCGAGGAAATTGTGCATTTCCGCGCGAAGACCACGCAACAGATACTTCCCGTTGGCATCGGTGTATGTTTGATGCGGCTCGGTTTCCGCGGGATTGTCGAAGAGCCGAACCCGCGCACCCGCGACGGGCACCGTCCCCACCACGACCGTGCCGCTGAGACGGCCGCCCAGTTCGAGCGGAATGCTCATCTCCCGCCACTCCGGAGTCTCGTCCTGCACCTCGGTCGCGACCGTCTTCGGGACGAAATCCCTGTCGGGTGGCCCCTGTACCTGCACTTCCGCATCATCCCCGGGAGAGAACCACACGAAGTAATGGACACCGCTATTATCGATGGAATCGGGTTCCATTTCATTGACGGTGATCGTGCAATCATGAATGACACCGAAACCGGCCAGCAGCGGCTGCAGGAACATGTTGATGCCGATCTGTGCCTGCATGCCGCTCGTCTGTGTCTGGGTGAGGACACTCCCCGCCACTTGCGCGAGGGTGTTCAGTTGTACTTGACTCGTTTTTCTCGAACTCTTGCGCTGGACCTGCGGAGTGGTCTGCACCGTCGGTGGAGGCGGCGCGACCGCGCGCACCGCGAGGCGATGCGCCTTGACGTAGACGACGAAGTCGCCAATGTCTTCCGTCCCGTCGGGGAGTATCACCAGAAGTGTATCCGGATGATACAGCGCGATATTGTCCGGCATGATGAAGAGCCGCTGCAGTCCGGTGGGAGCCGGGGTGGAGAAGACCTCGTCATAATTCACCGGGGTGCGCTTCAGCTTCCGGGCCGCCTTGCTGGTGGTGAATTTCACCCGCTGCGCGGCGACGGATACCTGGACGTTGGGATTCACCTGCAGGGTGCCCGCGTTCAGGATAGGCTGGGTGGGAACCGCGGCGATGGGCTTGAGCTTCTTGGTGGTGTGGACGTTTTCACCTGTTCCGATGCGCACGGTCGCGGCGACGGGACGCCCGAATTCATCGATGATTTTTCCGCGCACGACCAGTTTCGGCGTGAGCAGCACTTTTTGGAAGCTGCGCTGCCGGCCTTTCTTCAGCGTGATCTTGTCCACCGAGATGTCCTGCGGCTCGAAGTGGATTTTATAGCCAAACTTCTCGAACCGAAGGTAATAGAATTCGCTTCCTTCGGTGGGAACGAGATCGTCGAACACGAAACCGCCGGAGTCATTGGTCTTGCGTGTGACGATCTCGATGATCGTGTTCGCGGTCTTTTTCAGCAGGGTTACCGTGGTATTCACCAGCGGCTGAATGGTGTTGTCCGCGCGGTAGACCCGTCCCTTCACCCGCGGATTCCTCGGCCACATCCGCGCATCGACGGCGGCACGCATGGCGTCGGGATCATATTCCTCATTCGTGATGGCCTGATCCCAGGGCAGGGCATTGCCGAGTTCGTCCAATTCCGCGGTCTCGAAACCCGCGCCAAGCTGGAAGCCAAATCGGAATGTCTGCCAGCAGCGGGAGTACCAGTAGACACTCTCCTCCGGATTGGTGATCCAGAGGTCGTAATAATCGGAGCCGCCGACGTTTTTCACCACGTTCTTGAATGTGCACAGGCCGTACGCGTCGGTCTCGCCACGGCCGATGATTTCGGAATTGTGCGGAAATTCCGCGGGCTCGGGCGGATAGATGCTCCCTTCGGTGGGGGGGACGTCGTAAGGCCGCGTGCGCCGGATGAGCAGGACGTTCATCCCGCTGAGCATCTGCGTGGTGTCCTTCATGTCCGACACCTGCACCGTGACATGATATGATCGCACGAGCGCGTACAGCGTGCCGACATCGAGGTCGCCCCCCGGCTGCAGCTTGAATTCGTCCCCCGGACTGCACAGATGCGGATCCGTCACGCGGATGCTGTAATATCGGTAGATGTCGCCAACGAAGTCACAGACTCCCACGTCGCCCGAACCACCGGCATGGATCTGCGCGTCCTTGTGAATACGTCCGGTGGAGTCGTGCGCGAGAAAGTTGAATTCGAAACTACCGTCGTCGCGGGTGGTCGCCGTCGCGACGAGGTGCTCGGTGGTGTAGTATTTCCCGCCGGTGGAATAGGGAGAGACGCCACAGACCGGTACGGTGCGTACGTTGCGGTACAGCGTCAGGTGAATGCCGCCCAGCGGGAGATCCGGCCGCATCTGCAGGGCGTAGACGTTGCCCATGTTCATCGCCGCGATGGTCTTCACCGTGCCGGCCGGCTTGATCGCGCCCTGGAACGCCGGCGTGGTGCCTCCCGGCGTGGCATTGATCGCCGACCCCGGTTTCGTGCTCGGCTTCGGATCGTGCACGGTCACCGAACGCGGCGCCGGTATGTGGCTCTTCGCGAAGGTGGTCAGGAGCGTTCCCCGTAGCCGCGTCATGCCCGTGAACACGAAGTTGGGATTGGTGTTGACGCTTGACAGGTCGGGTTTGACGGACACGCCGGGCTTCTTCGTCGTGCCGGGAATCTGCGTGCCGGCGAATCCGGGTGGGACGGGAGGATCGTAGAAAAAGGTCCAGATTTCCGAATATCCGTCGTTCGTGAAGGTGAAGCGGTTGTCGAAGTCGAGCGCACGTACGCGCCAGGCGTAGGTCTTTCCCTTCTCGAGCTGTGGGTCTGCCGGGAGGATCTGATACATCGCCAGGTTCGTCTCGCGCTGGATCAGCGGGAGATTCGTCGTCAGGGCCTGCGCCGGATTGCGCTGGCCATGCTCCAGCTCGACCACGGTCAGCTCATAGCGTGCGAATGTCCCCGTCCCCATGGGCACCACCGACCACTGGAACCCTGGCGTGGTCTTGACCTCGGCGGTGTTCGCGGGCGCGATGAGGGTCGGGGGCATGATGAGTCGGATCGCGAAACGCGAACAGGTCTCGGGTGTCAGCATTTCGTAGGGAGGGCCATACCGCATCAGTCGCATGCAGATGCGGAAATTGTCCTCGGGCAACCGGCCGCTGCGCCGGGTCTGCTCGCTCGTCGGACCCGTGTACAGCACCGACCCCTCGTCGAGAATTCCCACATCGATGGCGTTGAGGACGCTCGTGCCGGGAGGAATCGGGACCGGGGGAATACGCGAGTCGTCGATGGTCTCGGCCACCCGTCCCCGGGCATCACCTTCGATATATCCTGTAAAGCGGACCTCATACTCGGTTGAAGTCGGGTTTGTCACGATGAAGCGGATGGTGTTGGGTTTGCCGCGCCAGTCGGATATGTAGGGGGAGGGATTCGGATCCATCTGGACGACCACGTTCAACTGGGCATGCATCACGACGGCGCATGCCAGGACGAGGCCGCAGAGCATGAGGAAATATCTGGCCATGGCCCACTCCTTGCAGTGTACTCCGTGAAGCAAATTGAATTTCGTGTTCATGACGCCGTCTCAGTTCGTGCCAAAGGAAAAGCCGCGGTTGTATTGCAGACGCACGATGCTGCCGGCGTAGGATCGTCGGGCCGGATCGACGGCGTGGTACGTGTTGTATTGGTAACGGAACTCGATCGTGTCGAAGCGGCTGAGCCGGTACCGCGTGTTCACGGTGACCAGATGTTGGGTGTCGGTCGCGCTCTCGCTCGAGGCGCGGGTGAAATTGATGGCGTAGGACAGACTCGCGTTCAGTGCGTTGTCGAAAAACGCACGGCTGCTTTCGACCGTCAGTCCGCGCACGATGTTGGTCACGAACGCCGTGTGCACCTCGGTAAAGAGAAAGGATGCGGAAAAACCGTAGCCCGTTGCGAACCCCAGATTGTAGCCCAGCAGGGCGGTCAGCACATCGTTGTCGGATGTCGCGCCGGTGAGAAGATTCTCGTCGGCGAATACCTGCCGAGAAAGCAGCAGCATGAGGAAATGCTGCGTGCGGTCGCCCGCGATCGCGAGCCGGGGCGACAGCGACCAGGAAGCGGACACGTTGTCGAGCCGCGTGCTGTCATTGACGGGAATGCTGCCCGCGGCGCTCGACATGCTGTAGTTGCTGTAGGAACCGTCGACATTGAACAGCGGAGAAGGCGACCAGTTGAGATTCGCCGAACCGATGACCCGGTTGGTGGTGTACTGCCGGTCGTCGAACAGATTGTCATGACGCCAGCCGATCGACCCCGCGGCACGCAGGGAACCGTCGGCAAGCCGGAATTGCGGCTTGATGGTGACATCCTCGTAATCGTTCTGCGTGTGGATGGCGCCCATGGTCTCGTATTCTGGCTCGACGCGCGCGTATTCGAGGCGCAGTGCCCAGAGATCGGCGTTGTAGGACGCGCCACCACGCCAGGCATAACACAAGCGCGATGAGTACCGTGTCTCGGTGATCAGCGGCGTCGGCACATCGTCGTTCTCCACCTCGGGTTGGTCGGTGTCGCGGGTCATGAAACTCCCGGCGAATTCCGCGTCGAGCACGACGCGTCCCGCGAACAGAGGCAGACGGCCGTTGAGTCCACCCACCACGTTTTCCATCGGCCGGATCTCCGAAAGGACGCGCGGCGTCGTGAGAGAAGTGGAATCGTCCCACCCGTACAGCACATTCAGATCGAGATAGGTGTCCTTGTCGCCCACCCCCACACTGGTGGCCACGCCCATCCGCTGATAGGCCGCGAGCACACCCGTCACCGTGTCTTCCTCCACCGCGCGGCGGATGCGGCCGTAGATGGCCCGCGCGCGAAACCGCTCGGTGTTCACCTCCGCGCCTCCACCATACAGCACCGCGTCGCTGAGCGTGAATTCCGAATATCGAAGCGAACGATACCCCGCATGCAGGGTCAGCCAGCGATAGGTCGGACTGACACCGAACTGGTTGAACGGCTGGTTGAAACTTCGCTCCTGCGTCGAAAGGATGAAGCTGAACGGGAGTTGGAGTCCGTAAATCGACAGGGTGGGATTGAAATAGAGCCGCGCCGTGTTTTTCGGCCGATGCGTGTCGAGTCCGGGAATGTCGTAATGCTCCCCCGCCGTGATCAACGACCCGGTCAGCGTGAACGGCTGCGCGTGCTCCGAGAAATCCTGCGCGCGCATCACCGCGTGCGGCAGCAGTACGAGCAGGCACAGCGCGAGCAGGCACAGCGCGAGCAGGCACGGCGCGAGCGTTCGGGATGCGCCTTCGAAAACCATGCACCGCCGAGCGTGCTCGACGCGCCGGATGAGCGTTCGCATGATCGCCTCGTCGGGAAAGAGAACGGAGTTCTGGATGAGTTGTTCGTATGTCCGAACATACGGTTTTCGGATGCAATTGTCCAGTGCCTATTTATTATTATTGTCACAAAAATTCCGTCCTGAATTTTCTGCAGAAGCACCGGGACGGGAGTATGTTCCTGTAGAGTCAGGCATGGACTGCAGGCTGGCCCGGATCGAATGTCACACCGGCCCCCCTCCATACCCGTCGTGCCTGACGGATACGTTCCATGGATGCGGTGCCCCTCTCATGAATCTTGCCCTGTTCAGCGAAATATCGGTTCGCGATTACTACGACACCGTCGTCACGCAGAATGCCGAGCGACGTTTGTTTACCATCACGGACGAAGAACTCCACCTTCAGCCACCGCAGCGGCATGTCGACCATCTGATCGCCGCGAGCGACACCGGGCGGCTGGTGCTGGATCCGACGGTGAATGTCGAAGTCCGGGCCGATACACCCGATCACATGTTCATCCGGCGCTGGCTCGAGTATTGTGGGCCGATGCGGCTGCTGTCGCTCCGACCCCGTCGATACCATTCCTCGCCACCGTTTGTCAGTCTGCTGCAACCGCCCGCGGTGGGACGACCGGGCCGCATCCTCCTCGAACAGCGGGTGAGCGGGATGTCGGAGAAACGGGTGTTCGATGATTTCTGCGATGGGGAATTCCGGAAAATCATCGAATATGGCCAGTGGATCAATGACGATCTTGACTACTACGAAAGAATCGCCCGCGAATGGCTGCTCTCCATGGTGGAAACGCGTGTGGTGCGGTTGAACGGAAAACAGCGGGATGCCGGCGACGGACAGAATCCGGGCCACGATCCGCGGAATGCCGAAACCGATGTACGGGTGCCGGCCGTTCCCGAGCGCACGTGAGCGAACGCGAACCTTTCAGGGAATTCATGGAACATTTCTTGATTGTTAAGGGAGCGCTTGGTATCATCTTCACGATTCAACTGATGTAACAGGATCGCGGCCCTGCCGCCGTGGAACGGCTATCGGAGTTCGAGAAGATGCACGCCTTGCTACATGCAGGATACCTGTTGCCCGGAGTCTTCGCGTCCGCTGGCGCACTGATCGAGCGCGGGACACTGCTCTCCCGATGGCGCCTGTGCTGTGCCGCGTCCGTCGACGCGGACTTCGACGCGCCCGGGGCACATGCTCCACGGGACCCGTTGCTGTGCAGTGCGGCAAATATCATCGGTCGTGGACTCCCGACGTTGTGTTCCGTTGCGGTCGAACAGCGATTTCTTGAGAAATTTCCCGAACCGATCGAAGCGCGGCGCATTATCGACGTGCTGCACGGCGGAAACTCGCCGGCCGAGGAGAATGACTTCCAGCCCGCGGGTGTGGAACCGGATGACGCCCGTGCGCGGCTGCTGGTGCGCTCGCCCATCGCCATCGCGCTGGTCCAACGCGCATTGGTGGAGGCAGCGCTGGCGAATGCACTGGACATGTCGGCTGCAGCGTGGACGCTGATCGTGGTCGAACGTGATGTGCCCTGCGGTGCGCTCGCGGTGTCGGAATTCCGCCGGCTGTTGGAAGCATTGCTGCGGTTGGAAGGGAAACGCCGCATGCTCCCGCGGATCCGCTGCATGATCGTTCCCGCCACGGAATTCGCCGCGTCGCCACTGCATGCAGTGGAGGGGGTGCAGCTGCTCGACGCGCATGCGACCCTTCCCGCGGCCGACCTGCTCATTGATTTCGGGTTCGACAGGGACGTGGAAGCGGATCCCACTCCGCTGTCCGCCATCGCACATCGCATGACGCTGCGTCCACCGCGGGACGGGGAGGAGCAGCCTCGTCGTTTTTATCTCGACGCGATGGAACGACACGCTCCGGGTAGCGCGAACAGCCCGGCGGAAGACGCCACCGACGGCGAGCCGGACGCGGATACCGGGGCCGACGAGGCCGTGCGTACGTTGCTTGCCGACTGTTTTCGCATCCCCACGCCCACGGTGTCACAGTTGCGCATGATCGAAGACGTGCGCGCGCGTCGATCGTTTCTGGCCGCACTGCCACCGGCGGCGGGGAAATCCCTGGCGCCGCGGCTCACCGCGCTGCTGTGCCCCGCTCCGAGTTGTACCGTCACGCCGCTCGCCTCCCTGGCCGAGGATCAGCGCGACCAACTCGCGGATGTGTTCATCGATGCCATCGAGTGTCTGCATGAAGGCATGGGACTCGACGCACGGGCACGGGCACGGGCGCGATTTGCTGACCGGCAGGCGATGATTCTTCTCGTGTCCGCGGAACTGTTCCGCACCGAGGAGACCGCCGCCATGTTCGATGCACTCCGCAAGGCGAAATGCGATCTGTCCCAGCTCGTGATCGACGAGGCGCAGACGATGTCGGAATGGAGTCACGATCCGCGGCTGGCGATGCAACGGGTCCCTTGGGTGTTCGCGGGACATGCCGCGCCGGGTGCTTCGGGACACGTACCGGTCTGCATGCTGACATCAACCCATTCGCATGATGTGGTGGTCGATCTGCGATGGCAGCTGGAGGAATACGGTGGTCGTCATGTCGATGTGATCGTGCAGGACCCGGACGAGGACGCGCGATTTTTCCGTGCGCGGCGATTCTCCTGCCAGAATACCGGATCTGATAGTCGGAATTTCCCGGCGTCCCGTCGCGCGTTGCTCGCCGATGCACTGGCGCGACAGCGGCAGCGATTTCTCTCCCTGCATGCGGAAGCGCCACTGTCGATGCGGTGTTGCGACGGCGAGGCGCCGACCGAGCCACCGACGCTGCTCATTTGCCCGCGTCCGTGGGGCCCGCTGGGTCCCACGAACCGTCACACCCCCGGTGCCGAGGGGCCCGCCGTCGATGAGACCGTCGCAGGGGCGGCCCCCCGCGTCGCGGTGTTCGTGGGAAAGGACGACGGACTGGGGAGCGTCGGCAGGCAGGTGTTCATCGAAGCGGACGAGAGCCGTCGTGGTTTCCGTCACGGTCGGGTTGACTTGATGGTCGCGACACGGGCCTATGCCATCGGGACGCATAAGCCGGATATCCGCTGTACGCTGCACATCGCCCCCCCCGTGCATATCGAACGATTGCTGCAGGAATGCGGCAGGGGGGGCCGCGACAGACGGTTTGCACTCCATACCGTACTCTGCTCGATGCCTGGCGAACCCACTCCTGCCCACGAGGAGGGAAGCCGTGGTGCCGGGACGTCCATTCCGTCACCTGATTTCGACTTCCTCCGCGCGGCACATGCGCCACGGGCCGGAGATGCCGTCCGGGAAAAACTGATCACCTCGGATCTGTTGCGGGAAATCAGTTATCCCGAGGATTCAAACACCAGCCGTGTCGCCAATCTGATCGCGGATGAATTCGGGTTGTCCGTGCGCGTCCGTTACTGGCAACGCGGGCTGGAAGAACGAATGTACGTGCAGGAGAGTGGACAGGGTCTGGGTTATGTCGACCTGCTGACGCAAGAACTCGTGCCTGATTCCGGGTATCCGGATCGGATACTCGGGAAAGCGGTTCTCGAGTTCGCGCATGCGGTGTGCGTCGAAGCCGCGGGATCGGGTCCGAGTCTATCATCCTGGGTCGCGGCGACCTATCCATCCGATATCGACGACGGGATCGCGCGGCAGCTCGCGGATTTCGCGCCCGGAGAATGCTTCACCATCCGTCTGGGCTACGACAACGACCGCGAGCCGCTGCTGACGCAGATCCATCAGTCCCTCTGGCGCACGGCGGGGATCGAGATCCAGCGCAAGCTGTTTTCGGAAATGCATGCGGCGACATGGGCGGAGTTTCGTCACGCGCTCGCGCTGCGGGTCGGGCAACCGCAGCTGTTCGCCTCGCTCGATCCCGCGATCGACGCCCAGCTCAAGACGATGTTCAACCGCATCCGTGGTCGGGAGGACACCGAGCGCTTCATCCTCCGGCTCGGGTCTCTCGGGATCGTGCGTGCGCACCTGTCGCACCCGGCCGCGCGGACCTTCTCGCTGCGTGTCGTGGCGCGCAATGACAGCGAGATCGAGGCTGCGTTGGCCCGGTATCTCGAGCGCCGGATGACGCGCCGGGAGGCCACGCGCGAGATGGCCACCTTGCAGGAACGGCCGGGAGAGACGGTGCTCGAACGAGCATTGTCACTGCTGATCGATCATGCGGTGGGGGTCGGGAATGCGCGGTGGCACGCCCAGGCACGACTGGTCGAGACCGTCTGTCGTATTGGCGCGGACGACGGTGACCTCGCGTTTCGTGATGCCATTCGCCATGCCGCTTCCGCGAAATACGCGCTGCGGAATTCCCTCCCGGCCGCGATCGAACAGGGACAGGAACGCATGCCGCTGCTGATCGCGTGGATCAAGCAGTTGGAAAAGGATCGCAGTGCCAGCGTTCGGGAGAATGCCGCGCACCTCGCCGCGTCGTGCCGGCTGCTGGCCGACGGGACGACCGACGAACCCGTGCTCGATGCCCTGCGGGAATTCGCCGCTCTGATTGAGATCGACGGCATCGTGACTGAATCTGCGCGGAAGGAACGTGCCGCCACGATGCATCGCTTCGCCGCGGCCTTCGCCGCGGTCGCGAATGCCGACCGGTTGACAGGTGATCGACGGAACGCCGCACCGGGCAGCGCCACGCGTCTGTTCCAACGGTTCTTTCCGGACGCCGATGTGAAGCAGCTTCTTGTGCGCATGCGGCACGCACTTCGGCAGGAGGATGGTGTTTCCGTGCGTCACGAATCTGAAACGCCGGGATCGCGACCGACACCGCCCATTTCCTCGCGAACCGACGCCGGGGCTGTCCATGACCCAAGGCCGGAGCCCATTCCCCAGGCGACGTCTTCGCAGGATGATGCGGCCCCCTCGCCGTCCGATGCCGCGGTTGTGGAGGATCCCCCGTCAGTGGTCCTCCCCGATCGCAGCGACACCGCGGTGCATCGCCGTCGACCGACGACGGAAGGGACTGCCGCGATTCCGGGCATCCGTCCCGCTCCGCGCGAGCGTTCCGTCCCCGCCGGACGTCCGGTTCCACCCGCGGGGACGCCCGAATCCGGCACAACACGCCCCACCGCCGCGCGCGTGTCGGAATCGCCCATCCATAGGGATGATGCCGATCCACTGTATCCCGAACTGCGCAGGCATCTCGACTGGCTCAAGAATTTCAACACTCATTTTCTGAAGAACCATGCATCCTGAATCGCAAGCCGCCTTGGCAGCACTCGAGCAGGAGCTCGAACACCTGCGCTCCGCCGTCGACCACATCGACCAGACCCGCAGCATCGCCCAGAACGTCGTCGAGTCCGTGGGCGTGATCCAGCGAAAGTATGCCGAACACCTCGATGCATTGCTCGCGGTGCAGAAGGAGGCGGTGCGGGAAGCCGGCACGCTCCGGCAGGAGCAGTTCGACGAACTGAGCGCATCGGCCCGGCGTCACATCCTCGAGTCCGCCGCACGCGCCAAGAAATACCTCGAGGAGTACAACGCCGAAATGAAGCAGGGACTCCTGGCCTCGGGAGACATGGCCACCGCGATGCTGCGAGACGTGGCGGAACAGGCGGGGGGCGTGATCGCGTCGACCGGCGAGCAGTTGCACGGACAGCTCGATGCGTTGCTGTCCGATGTGCGGCACCAGCTCGAGCGGATGCACGAGCAGGCAGGCGAGCAGATTGTCGCCGGAAGCAGCAACGCCGCGCGTCACATCGACGAGATCGCCGGGAGGGCGGCGGGCGCGGTGCAGGGGCTCGATGCGCGCGCGCGCGGACATCTCGACGAGCTTGGCGCACTTGCGAAGGGAAGCGTGCAGGACGTGCTCGCACGGGCGAAGGAGATGATCGAGGAGGCAGGGAATCAATCCAAGCGCATCTACGCGGCGATCAAGAAGACGCAGGATCAGCAGACCACGGAATTCGAAAAGGTGACCGTCTCCGCCGACGCACTGATCGCATCGTCGGGCAAGCTCGTCCGCAGCATCGACGCCATCGATTTTCCCGCGCGTATGCAGTCCATCGAAAGCGACATTCATTCCCTGCATTACAATTTCAATTCCGCGATGAGCCGTATCGACGCGCTGGGGAAATCCAACGAACAGGCGATGCAACTCCTTGGAGAGGATGTGGTCGGCAAGCTCGGTCGCATGGAGATGTTCACGGAAAAGGCCGTGCGCACGCATGGCGATGAAATGGAAAAACGCTTTCGCGAACAGGATTCACAAGTCCGAAATCTCCGAATCCTGCTCGTTGTCGTGCTCCTGTTCAATCTCCTCATCGCGGCAGGCGTGCTGCTGCTCTGGAATCGCGCACCCGAGGCGCCACCTCCCGTGACCCCGGCCGCGCAGGTCGCGCCGGATACGCTTGCGGCCCAGCCCGAAACAATCCCCGAAAAGGACGCACCGCCCACCGGAAGACGGCGGACCCGATAGCGTTCCGTACCCGGATGGGGGAGATGACGCTGCGTGCACAAGGTGTCGACCCGCGCGCGGGTGTGATTGCCGAAGAGCGGGCGCGGTGTTACATTACCATAGCACGCATCCAGCATTTCGCCTGAGACCATGAACGAACACTTTGATTTCGGAGGCGACGTCGTCTGGCGTCCGACGCTCGACGATATCGAGCACAGCAACCTGTACGATTTCATGCGGACGCATGATCTTGCGTCGTATGACGAACTGATGGCCCGCTCGACACGCGACGTGGCGTGGTTCACGGATGCGGTACTCCGATTTCTCGGCATTCGCTTCGATCGTCCCTACGACACCGTCCTCGACCTCACCGACGGCATCGCGTTTCCGCGCTGGTGCGTCGGCGGGGAAATGAACATTGTCTCGAGCTGCATCGACCGCTGGGCGTCCGATGCCCGTCACCGTGAGCGTCCGGCGTTGGTTTGGGAAGGGGAGGAAGGCCGCACGCGCACGCTGAGCTACGGTGACCTCGCCGCGGACGTCGCGCGCTGCGCGAACGCCCTGCGTTCGCTTGGACTCGGCAAGGGCGACGCCATCGGACTCTTCATGCCGATGACACCGGAGATTGTCATCGCACTGTTCGCGATCGCGAAAATCGGCGGCGTGATCCTCCCCATGTTCTCCGGTTTCGGCGCTCAGGCACTGTCCGAGCGGCTCGCCGACGCCGATGCACGGGCGTTGTTCACCGCTGATGGATTTTTCCGCCGCGGTGAGGTGGTTGACGTGAAATCCGTCGCCGATACCGCGTTGGCTGACGTGCCCACCGTACGGCATGTCATTGTGCTGCGACGCAGCGGACACGAGGTCGCGATGCAGGAGGGGCGGGACCAATGGTGGCACGATCTCGTGCCGACGCAATCCGATCGCTGCGATACCGAGCACACCGCGGCCGAGGATGTGCTGATGATCATGTATACTTCCGGCACCACCGGGCGTCCGAAGGGCGCCGTGCACACGCATTGCGGCTTCCCGGTAAAAGCGGCACAGGACATGGCGTTCGGCACCGACATCCATGCTCAGGATCTGATCTACTGGATGACCGATATGGGATGGATGATGGGACCGTGGCTCGTGTTCGGGGCGACGGTGCTCGGGGCCAGCTTCTTTCTCTCCGACGGTGCGCCGGATTATCCGGGTCCGAATCGACTGTGGCGGCAGGTCGAACGGCATCGGATCACCGTGCTCGGGATCTCGCCGACGCTGGTGCGCGCGCTGATGAAGCACGGCCTCGATCCCGTGCGCGCGCATGACATCGACACACTGCGCTGCTTCGCCTCGACCAGTGAGCCGTGGAACCCCGAGCCCTGGATGTGGCTGTTCCGCGACGTGGGCGAATCGCTGCGTCCGATCATCAATTATTCGGGCGGCACGGAAATCAGTGGTGGCATCGTGATGGGAAACCCCCTGCTGCCGCTCAAACCCGCATCCTTCTCCGCCGCGTGTCCCGGGATCGCCGCCGACGTGTATGACGAACACGGCGCGCCGGTACGTAACGCGGTTGGCGAACTGGTCATCACCGCGCCGTGGATCGGCATGACCCGCGGCTTCTGGCGCGATCGCGCGCGGTATCTGGAGACATACTGGTCGCGCTGGGACGGTGTCTGGGTGCATGGCGACTTCGCGGCGATCGATGCGGACGGATTGTGGTATATCCTCGGACGTTCCGACGATACGATCAAGATCGCCGGGAAGCGGGTGGGACCGGCGGAAATCGAAAGCGTGCTGGTGGCGCATCCCGCCGTCAATGAAGCCGCCGCGATCGGGATTCCCCACGCGGTGAAGGGTAACGAGATCGTGTGTTTCTGTGTGCTCAATCCCGGTCGGCATGGCGATCAGGCGCTGGTGGCGGAATTGCGCGCGGCGCTGATCGGCGCGATGGGAAAACCCCTGGCGCCGCGAGCGATGTATTTCGTGTCCGACATCCCGAAAACGCGCAATGGCAAGATCATGCGCCGCATCGCGCGGAGCGCGTTTCTCGGACGCGAGGCGGGTGACACCTCCTCCCTGGTCAATCCCGAGACGGTCGACGAGATCCGGGCGCTGGGCGGACATGGCGCGCCGCCGGACGCCGCGCACGCGGCGGGGGATGCGCCGGATAACGGATAAAAGATATTTTTTCCGAAATAGCGAATCCCGCCGCGCGAACGGCGCATCCCATGGGGACAATTTGGTAACGCGCATTCGCTCATGACACAATTCTTCGGATTCATCGCGGCACTCATCATCGGCATGACGCTCGGGCTGATTGGCGGAGGCGGTTCCATTCTCACCGTCCCGTCGATGGTCTATCTTTCCGGCATCGCGCCCATGCCTGCGACGGCCTACTCGCTGTTCGTGGTCGGCCTGACCGCGCTGGTCGGGTCGGTGGCGTACATGCGGAAGGGACTGGTTGATTACCACACCGCGTTTGTTTTTGGCGCACCGTCGCTGGTCGCCGTGTTTCTCACCCGTCATTCCCTCATGCCGGCCCTCCCGCTTGAAT
Organism: Bacteroidota bacterium; assembly: GCA_034002405.1. Lineage (GTDB taxonomy): Bacteria > Bacteroidota > Ignavibacteria > SZUA-365 > SZUA-365 > SZUA-365. The sequence goes on from JAVFAS010000037.1 coordinate 29,349, forward strand.
TCGGGATGGTCGCCGGCCTGACCATTACACGCGACCTCGCGCTGATGCTGCTGTTTGCCGTCCTGATGATCGCCGCCTCGGTATCAATGATCCGGCGCGGGAAGGTCCCGATATCCTCCGTACCCCCGCGTTCCTCGTATCCGCTCGTTCTCCTCGAAGGCAGCGTCGTCGGCGTGCTGACCGGACTGGTCGGCGCGGGTGGCGGCTTTCTCATCATCCCGGCGCTGGTGGTGCTCGCGCGCCTGCCGATGAATGTCGCGGTGGGTACGTCCCTCCTGATCATCGCGGTAAAATCCTTGATCGGGTTCACCGGCGATCTCTCGCGGATGGACGTCAATTGGGCCTTCCTTGCGCTGTT
>JAVFAS010000037.1:29806-34010 GCA_034002405.1 Bacteroidota bacterium
GGTGAATTCCATCGTCTGATGACGGAGAATCCCGACGCGCTCGTGCTCGACGTGCGCACACCCGGCGAGTTTCACGCCGGACACATCCCGGGCGCGGTCAACATCGACATGATGGATTTCGAGTTCTCGGCGAAGGTCGAGTCCTATGACCGCGCGCGTCCCGTCCTGCTCTACTGCCGCAGCGGCAACCGCAGCGCGCATGCCGGCACGATCATGACGAAGCTCGGCTTCGAGAAGGTGTACAATCTCGCGTCCGGTCTGTTCGATTGGAACCATGGTCTCGAACGCTGACGAAAGACGAGGAGAAGAACCATGTATTTCCAACATATCTACGAAACGGGGCTCGCGCAGGCGAGCTATCTGATCGGCTGCCAGGCGACCGGCGAGGCGGTGGTGATCGATCCGCGACGGGACATCGATGTGTATCTCGAAGCCGCGGAGAAAAACCGTCTGCGCATCACGCACATCGCCGAAACACATATCCACGCCGACTTCCTCAGTGGATCGCGTGAACTTGCCGCCGCGACCGGCGCGACAATGTATCTCTCCGACGAAGGCGGGGCGGACTGGGCGTATCAGTTCGACCATGTCGGACTGCGCGATGGCGACCAGTTCACCGTCGGCAATCTGCGCTTCGACGTGCTGCACACGCCGGGACACACCCCCGAGCACATCTCCTTCCTGCTCACCGACCTGCCCGCGAGCGCACAGCCGGTGATGCTGTTCTCGGGCGACTTCGTGTTCGTGGGCGATGTCGGGCGCCCCGACCTGCTGGAAAAAGCCGCCGGTGTCGCGGGCACGCGCGTCCAGGGCGCGCGCGACATGTTCCGTTCGCTGCGTCGTTTCACCGCGCTGCCCGATCATGTACAACTGTGGCCGGGACATGGCGCGGGTTCGGCCTGCGGCAAGGCGCTGGGCGCCGTGCCGAGTTCGACCGTCGGCTATGAAAAGCTCACGAACTGGGCATTGCGTATCGAGGATGAAGAGACCTTTATCACCGAATTGCTCGCCGGACAGCCCGAACCACCGCGCTACTTCGCCATGATGAAACGGCTCAACAAGGTCGGTCCCCGCGTGCTCGGCGGCGTGCCGCATCCCGCGCGCCTGACGTTGACACAGTTCACCGAGGCCATGACGCAGGGCCTCCCGCTCATCGACACGCGCGACAAGCTGGCCTTCGCCGGGGGACATTTTCCCGGCAGCCTCAATATCCAGAACAACAGCGCCTTCAGCACGTGGGCGGGGTGGATGCTCGAGTATGGCACGCCGTTCCTGCTCGTCGCCTCCGACAGCCGGATCGCCGAACTGACACGTGCCTTGATCCGCATCGGCCTGGACGACATCGCGGGATATGTCAGTGACATGGACCGTATCGGGGATGCGGGACACGACATGCAGGTCGTCGATCAGATCACGGTGGACGAGCTGTATGCCCATCGCGATGAATACCTCGTGCTCGACGTTCGCGGCGCCACCGAGCATGCCGCGGCAAGAATTCCGGGGTCACGGAACATTCATGCCGGTGTGCTTGCCGGGAAACTCGACGAACTCCCGCGTGACCGCCGCATGGTCGTGCATTGCGTGTCGGGCGACCGTTCGAGCATCGCGACAAGTTTTCTGCTGGCGAAGGGCTTCACGCAGGTCCGGAATCTCACCTGCGGCATCAATGGCTGGATGCAGCGCGGCTATGATGTGGAACGTGGCGGCGCATCGCAGGAAGATGCACTCGCGGCCTGAGAATATCCGGTGGAGAGCCGATGTGCCATTCATGAGGGACGGAGCGTGCTCCGTCCCTTTTTTCTTTCGTCGCAGGCGGGGGACGAAGATCTCCCCGTGAATGCACGGGCGTATCCCGGAAAATAATCGTATCCTTGCACAATGGACACGGTACGCTCGAAGTTATAGGAATGGTTATGGTGAAGGATCTCTGCGAACACTCCCCGTCATGCGTCCGGCATGTCATGCGATGGAGCGTGTTCGCGCTCTTGCTCGCGGGCATTCTGCCTGGAACGATCGTCGCGGGCGGGACAGACAGTCTCGACATCAAGATCGGACAGATGTTGATGGTCGGCTTTCGTGGCACCGTCGTGGGCAATGAGAGTCCCATCGCGCGTGGACTGCGCGATCTCCATCTCGGGGGGGTGGTGCTGTTCGATTTCGACGTCGAGCGCAAGCAATACGGGCGGAACATTGTCTCCCCCGCGCAGCTCGTCGAACTCACCGCCGCGCTGCGCCGGCACGCATCGATACCACCGCTGATCGCGGTCGATCAGGAGGGCGGCACCGTGCGGCGCCTGAAGGAACGGAGCGGATTCCCCCCGACCGTGTCCCACGCCCGGCTCGGTGAACTCGATAATCCGGATACCACGACCTATTACTCCGAAATTATGGCGCGTTCGCTTGCGGTCACCGGCATCAACACGAATTTCGCGCCGGTACTGGATCTGAACGTGAACCCGAAGAATCCGGTCATCGGCGCTATCGGCCGGTCCTTTTCCGCCGATACGGCCGTGGTCGTGCGCCATGGCGAACTGATGATCCGCGCCCATCGCGGGCAGGGTGTTTTCACCGCCGTCAAGCATTTCCCGGGGCATGGCAGTTCCCGCCATGATTCCCACGAGGGCTTTGTCGATGTTTCGGATACCTGGACGGAGGCGGAGCTCGCACCATTCGCCACGCTCATCGGCAAGGGACTTTGCGACATCGTGATGACCGCGCATATCTTCAACCGTCATCTCGATCCGCACCTGCCGGCGACGCTCTCGAAGGCCACGATCGACGGATTGCTGCGCGGACGGCTGGGGTTCGACGGCGTGGTGGTCACCGACGATATGATGATGAAGGCCATCAGCGACCACTACGGCCTGGAGACCGCGATCGAGAAGGCCGTCGACGCCGGGGCGGATATTCTGCTGTTCGGCAACAATTCGTACACCTATGATCCCGACATCATGACCACGGCCCATGCGACACTCAAGTCCCTCGTCCTCCGTGGACGTCTCGGCCGTGATCGCATCGACCAGTCCTGGCGCCGCATCATGGAGCTGAAGGAGCGGCTGCACCAGCGTGCGCGCGAGTGATCTCGGCTCTTCGCCAAGGGCTCAGCGCATCACGTTGAACTGTGTGTGCCTCGTGACGGTACCGTTGCGGAGCCGCAGAACATACCTTCCAGGCTGCAAATCCGCGGTTCGCAGGACAAGAATGTCGCTCGTCTCGCCGGTCGCTATCATGCTTCCGCCGCGCACGAGCGTCCCGATGAGCGTGTACAACTCATATTTCAGGACCATCGGGCGGTTGACCACTATCGGGATGCTGATGACCTCGCCAGCTGGAACGGGATAGGGAGAGAGGATGCTGAAGGTGCGTTCGGCGGGGATGATGCTGGCGCTCAGGGTGGATCGCACGTCGACGTTGAACGTTCGTTCAGTTGTACCGAAGCGATTGCTCGCGATGATTTTCACGGGGTGAATCCCCACATGCTCCTCGGTCGGGGACCACGTGATCATCCCGTTCGCCGGATCAATCGCAAGGCCTTCCGGACCTTCTCCTACGGCATAATCCGGATCGGGGCGTGCTTCCGCGATTGTCTGGTATTGCAGTTCCGAACCCGCGTTGATCGGGAGGTCCGGAATCTCCTGCAGCTGCGGTGACGCATACACTTCCAGGTCGTATTCCTGTTCGGCGGTGCCGACGGCATTGCTCACCACGACGCGCACATGATGAACGCCCATGTGTTGCCGTTCCGGCCACCATCCGATCACACCGCGTGTGGATTGGACGGACATCGCAGGTGGTTTTTCCGTGAGGGAAAACGTAAACGGTGTCGTACCCGTGGCGACCACGGTATAGGCATACGGTTTTCCCGCCAAGGCTTCCGTGACGGGCGAGGAGGTGATTTGCGGATCAGCCAGCGGTTCTGCTCGATGCTCCTGACCGATGTGCTGCGAGAACACCTGCACCATCGGTATCCAGATGCCAAGGAGCACGAAGGGAAGTACGGCACGACGCATTCCAGAATTACAGCTCTTCTTCATGGCGTTCCCATCATGGTTGAATGATGCAATTGTGCGAATATACTACGAAAATAGGACGACGTTGTCAAGATTGGCGAAAACGTGTCCGGGGGGACGGCGTGCCTGACACTACTTTTTTCGGGGCTGCTGCCGCACCGAACCTGTGCGTATTATTCACGAACAGTGAGTAA
>JAVFAS010000038.1:0-33616 GCA_034002405.1 Bacteroidota bacterium
AAGTGCGCCGCTTCACGCTCCTCGACCAGCCCTTCACCATCGAAAACGGCGAGATGACCCCCAGCATGAAGCTCCGCCGCAAGGCCATCGAGGAGCGCTATGGCGATTTGATCGAGGCGATGTACCGCACGTAAGCGCGTAAGCCGCCGCAGGCGGCTTACGCGCGCTGTACGCCGTACGCCGTAAGCCAGACAGCTTATGGCGTATCTCTTACGGTACGGCGCGCGGGCCGAAGGCCCACGCATTACGCCGGCGTTGTTGATCTTCCGGTTTTTCCCTACATTACTTCCTTGACGATAACAACGATCGTACTCCCATCATGATCGAAAGCTACATTCCCATCCTCCTCATCCTCGGCGTGGCCGTGATTTTCGGCGTCGTGTCGGCGAATCTCTCGTGGCTGCTCGGACCCCAGCGTCCCTACCGCGAGAAATACACCACGTACGAGAGCGGTGTCGACCCGGTGTCGACGGCGCATTACCGTTTCTCGGTCAAGTATTACATGGTGGCGCTGTCCTTCATCATTTTCGACATCGAAGTCGTGTTCATGTATCCCTGGGCTGTCCGCTTCCGGGAACTTGGGTGGACGGGCTTTGTCGTGATGATGGTCTTCGTCGTCGTGCTCGCTGTCGGCTTTATCTACGAATTGAAGAAAGGAGCCCTGCGATGGGATTAGAATCCGCCCTGGGCGAGGGATATCTCACCACCAAGCTCGATGCGCTGATCAGCTGGGCGCGGAAGAATTCCCTGTGGCCCATGCCGATGGGACTCTCCTGCTGTGCCATCGAACTGATGTCCGCCGGCGATCCGCGGCATGATATCTCACGCTTCGGCATGGAAGTCATGCGCTTCTCGCCGCGGCAGTCGGATGTGATGATCGTGGCCGGCACGGTCACCTACAAGATGGCGCATGTCGTGCGCAAGATCTACGACCAGATGGCCGAACCGCGCTGGGTTGTCGCGATGGGCGCCTGTGCCTCGTCGGGCGGCATGTTCCGCAGCTACTCGGTCGTGCAGGGCATCGATCAGTTCCTCCCCGTCGATGTGTTCACGTCCGGCTGTCCCCCGCGTCCGGAAAATCTCTTCCACGCGCTGATCGAACTGCAGAAGAAAGTCGACCGCTCGAGCGTGCTCGACTACCGTGACCGAAAGGAATCGATCATCATCCCGTAACCACGCCTGCCGACGCGGCCGCGCGGCGGCGGGAATGTCCCCCCGAAGCACATGAACAACACACTGCAGCAAATTGTCGACACTCTCCGCGAACGCTTCGGCGCGCATGTGGAGGAAGTGCGCGAGTTCCGCGACGACGTGATCGTCGTCGTCGACCGCGAGGTGATCGTGGACGTGGCCACCTGGCTGCGCGACAACGAATCCTGCCCGTTCCCGCTCTGCGAGGATGTGTTCGGCATCGATGCCTGGACGCGCAAGAAGCGTTTCGAGGTGAACTACCATTTCCTTTCCCTCGCCTGCAAGCTCCGCATCCATCTGAAAGTGCGCGTCGAGGAAAACGATCCCGCCGTGCCGTCCATCACCGGCGTGTATCCGGGGGCGGGATGGTACGAGCGCGAGACCTTCGACATGTACGGGATCACGTTCCCCGGTCATCGTGACCTGCGCCGTGCCTACATGCCCGAGGATTTCGAATACCATCCGCTGCGCAAGGATTATCCGCTGATGGGCATTCCCGGCGCGATCCCGCTGCCGAAACGAGGTTAGCACATGAGCGACACCAATACCGTTCCGCACGATTACTACGATATTCCGGTGGTTGCCGACCAGCTGCCGCCGAAGGAAAAGCGCACGAAGCTGTTGCAGGCGCTGCTTGACATGGATCCCGACCTGTCGTTCGACGATCCGCTCGAAAACGACATGGTACTCAACATGGGACCGTCGCATCCCGCCACGCACGGCGTGCTGCGCATCCTTCTCCGTCTCGACGGCGAAACCATCGTCAGCGCCATGCCCGAACTCGGGTACCTCCACCGCGGCTACGAGAAGATCGCCGAGAACGAATCGTATCATGAGTTCATCACCCACACCGACCGTCTCGACTACCTGCAGCCGGTGCACAACAACGTCGGCTATATCCTCGCCGTCGAGAAGCTGCTTGGCATCGAGGCGCCGCCGCGGGCGCAGTACATCCGCACCCTGCTGGGCGAACTGGCGCGCATCTCGTCGCATCTGGTCGGCTTCGGCGTGATGGCGATGGATGTGGGCGCGATGACGTTGCTGCTCTGGTGCTTCCGTGAGCGCGAGAAAATCCATGACATTTTCGATCTCGTCGTGGGCGCGCGCTTCACCACCAGCTACACGCGCATCGGCGGCGTGGCGCAGGATATCACCGACGAGGGACTCGCGGCCATCCGCGCCTTCATCGCGCAGTTTCCCGAGCGCCTCGACGAAGGCGAGCGCCTGCTCAACCGCAATCGCATCTTCTTCGACCGCTGCCGCAACACCGGCGTGATCTCGGCCGCCGACGCCCTGGCTATCGGACTGACAGGTCCGAATCTTCGCGGTTCCGGCGTGCCGCTCGACCTGCGGCGCGACATGCCGTATCTCGTCTACGACCAGCTCGATTTCGACGTAATCACCGAGACCGAGGGCGACTCGCTCGCGCGCTACTACGTGCGCCTGCGGGAGATGAAGGAAAGCGTCAAGCTCGTACGCCAGTGTCTCGAGAAAATCCCGCAGGGTTCGGTGCACGCGCATGAACCCAAGAAAGTCCTTCCCCGCAAGGAGCGCATCTATACACGGATGGAAGAGCTGATCCACGACTTCATGATCATCAACCACGGTGTCAACCCGCCGGTGGGCGAGGTGTATCACGCCATCGAATCGTCGAAGGGTCAGCTCGGTTTCCACATCGTCAGCCGCGGCGAGGCGCATCCATGGCGGATGAAAATCCGCTCGCCGTCCTTCTGCAACCTGCAGGCGCTGTCCATGCTGCTCAAGGGACACCTGCTCTCCGATATTCTCGCCGTGCTCGGCAGCCTCGATCCCGTCATGGGCGAGGCGGACAAATAACCAACGCAACGCAAGCCGATGTTTACCGAAGAAGAACTCAAGCAAGTCGAAGAAATCCGCTCGCACTATCCGACGAATCTCGCCGCGGTGATGGGCGTGCTGCACATGTACCAGGACAAATACGGCATCGTCGACGAAGCGGGCATCACCTACGTGGCGAAGTTGATCGATGTGCCCGAGGAAAACGTGCTCGGCGTGGCGACGTTTTATGAAATGTATCACCAGCACAAGACCGGGAAATACAAACTGCAGGTGTGCACGAACGTCTCCTGCATGCTGTGCGATTCCGACATGGTGCTGAAGACGATCAAGGACAAGATCGGCATCGGCATCGGCGAGATCACCGACGACGGCCTCTTCTCGGTGCACGAGGTCGAGTGCCTCGGTTCCTGCGGCACGGCGCCCGTGCTGTCGCTCAACAAGCAGTATCACGAAAACCTGACTCCCGAAAAGATCACCACCCTCATCGACACGCTGAAGGCGCAGGGCTGAGGGCCGGCCCCGCCCCGCCGCATTCGAGTAGCAACCATGATCGACTATCAGCCCTATATCCTCCCGAACATCCCCGACCTTCACCGCATCGACGTGTACGAACAGCACGGCGGCTACGCGCGCATCCGCACGGCGCTGGGCATGCAGCCCACCGCGGTGATCGACATCGTCAAGGCCTCGGGCCTGCGCGGCCGCGGCGGCGCGGCCTTCCCGACGGGATTGAAGTGGACGTTCATGCCGCAGCAGGGCGACAAGCCCAGCTACCTTTGCGTCAACGGTGACGAGTCCGAACCCGGATCGTTCAAGGACCGGCAGATCTTCGAATTCAATCCGCATCTGATGATCGAGGGCATTCTCATCGCGGGCTATGCGCTGCGCATCAAGGCTGCCTACATCTACATTCGCGGCGAGTATGAAACCTGGGTGCGGATGGTGGAGAAGGCCGTGGCCGATGCCTATGCCAAGGGCTATGTCGGCGAGAAAATGAAAGAGACCTTCGGCACCGACTACGCACTCGACATCTACGTGCACCGCGGCGCGGGTGCCTATATCTGCGGCGAGGAGAGTTCGTTGATGAACTCGATCGAGGGCAAGCGTCCCTATCCCCGGGTCAAGCCGCCGTTCCCCGCGCAGGTAGGACTCTGGGGCTGTCCGACCACGATCAACAACGTCGAGACCATCGCCAACGTCCCGATGATCATCGAGAAAGGGGCGGACTGGTTCAAATCCATCGGCGCGGAGAAGCATCCGGGTCCCATTCTGTACGGCATCTCCGGCCATGTCAACAAGCCCGGCGTGTACGAACTTCCCACCGGCATGCTTCTGACCGAGCTGATTCACGATGTCGCCGGCGGTGTGCGTGGCGGGAAGAAGATCAAGATGGTCATTCCGGGCGGCTCGTCGATGCCCCCGCTGCGCGGCGACCAGCTCGAGGGCGTGCGCATGGACGCCGATTCCCTCAAGGAAGTCGGCTCGGCCATCGGCACCGCGGGCATCATGGTGATGGACGAGGACACCGATCTGCTGCGCGTGCTCACGCGCATCACGCACTTCTACAAAGTCGAATCCTGCGGCCAATGCACCCCCTGCCGCGAAGGCACGGGCTGGATGCTCAAGGTATTCAACCGCATGCTCGCGGGCGAGGGCGAATCAAAGGACCTCGACCTCCTGCATTCCGTCGCCAACAACATCGAAGGCAACACCGTCTGCGCCCTCGGCGACGCCGCCGCCTGGCCGGTGAAATTCACCATCGAGCGATTCCGCGCCGAACTCGAGGCCGAGCTGAAGCGCTAGCGTTTCTCACAAACGCGGCAGCGGTCGCAAGAGCAAGCGTCCGCGAGCGGATGCGGACATTCGTGAAAAATATCGGGAATAATAGAACGGAAAGTTTGCCTTTCCGTTTTTTTCTTCCTGTTTATCAGTCGCGGAGGGTGCCCGCGGAAGGGGTCGGTGAGGAGGGTCCCGGGTCAATGCGATCCGGGCAGGCACATTGTGCGGAAGTTGACAGGTACGCTAATATTCCGTATACTTTAATCCGAATCTCCAGATATCGTTCTCCCGGACTTCCCGTCTGCCAAGCGCATCGATCACATACAGATGCCATTTCAACATCATGCACAGACCAAGGAACGGAGATGAAAAAAATACATCATGCTCTTATTCTGTTCTGGAGGGGGTAATCCTCGCCACCGCATCGTGTATGGCTCAGCAGCCTGACACTACCCGCTTCGTTGACACTACCCGCTTCGTTGACACGACCACTCTTCGGGTGGCGGTCCTGCTCGTGCAGTTCGCCGATCACGCCACGAATCCCGATGCGCGCGGAAGTTTCGGGTTCTCACTTCCTCCCGCGCTCGATACAATCGAGAACAAGTACCGCTACGGCGAGTACTGGAACATCTTCTTTCAAGCCTCGGGACCGGTCATCCATCCTGAGAACGATTTTCCCAACGTATACTCCGTCGGCAAAAAGGGCTTCTTCCAATATGGAAGCCTGCGCCGGTATCTCGAGGACAATAGCTTCGGACTGAAGACCATCGTGCCCTACCGGGCTTGGAGCGCATCGAGCGGGCTGATCAATCCAGTAATTCCCGATACCAGCGGGGATCCCAACCGGGCGATCGTCCGCTGGCTGACGATCGATTCCACGAAACGGCAGACGTGGAATCCGACTCCCCTACCGACGTTCGCATCTCCCGCTGCGTTAGGGCGATTCGCCATCGCCACGGCGATCGATTCGTTCGCGGTTGCCTGGGACAGTCTCGATGTGGTTTTGCTGCTTTACGCAGGTGTGAATCACTTCTCGTATTCCACGCCGGGGATATACCGCGATACCACGCGCACGGTGAGTTTCGCGATTACCAGCGAGCGGGCCTCAACCGACTTTACGGGCATCACCACCTTCGCACCTCCGCGGGTGATCTGGCACGAGTTTCTGCACAGTGTGCTTGATGCGCAGGATTTGCATCACATGAATGACCAATTCATCCAGCAATCAAAGCTTTGCAACGGGGTCGGTCATTTTTCAATCATGGGTGATAATTCACATCTCGGTGCATACACTCCAGAGATGCTCGACCCGTGGCACCGGTTGCGCAGGGGATGGTTGCGATATTATGTGCCAGGGGCCCGATTCGATTCGCTCGACCTGCGAACCCCGCTCGACACCACGAACTTTCACCTGCCGATCGTCGAGGAGCGCTGAAACGGAGAAGCGCCGTATGTGCTGGTGATACCTGTGAAGGATCATCCAGACGTCCAAGGATGGAATTCCATGCAGCAAAAATACATCATTGTCGAGAACCGCCGAGCCGTCGGTTGGGACAGTGTCATCGTTCGGGAGGAAAACGTCCCCGAATCCCATCCGGATTATGGGGAGACTTTCGGAAAAACCGGTGGATTTCTGATCTGGGGGGTTGTCAACCCCGGATCGGATCTGCCCGCTTGGATTTTCGACGCTGACGATGTCTTCTCGACGTGGGAAGTACCGCCCCCAGAGTATAGCCGGTACGGTTCGCCAGACGATCTTTTCACAGGTGTCGAAGGACATAACGTTTTCTCCATTTCCTCCTCGCCCAGTGTGTTCACTATACCTAATCCTGGTGTGGGCTCGGGGGTGACTTCGCAATCCCGGAACCTTTACCTCGAGTTCCCCGCGTACGTCGATTCCAGCAACGTCAATCCCATTGCACGCCTGCTCATCGATCGCTTCGTCCCGGCCGAGTTCGAGCTCGATAGCGATCCTGAATCAGACCGTGCACCGACGAAGCTCACAGCGCAGCAGAAATTCGACATGTGGCACGATCGGACCGTGGCAACACTTGGAACCGGGAATCGAATGTTCGCGCTGATGGGAGATGGCCCCGAGAACCTTCGCGATGTCGCATGTCTCCAATACGTACTCGGTCGCACCGACGCCAATATCGAGAACAGCACCATCGCGACGTTCAATTACGCTCCGCTTTCGAACTGGTTTACTGCAACACTTGCGTGGCAAGAGAAGGTCGGGACGGAATATTACGTGAGACTTCGACACATGGCGAGCGATCTCGTGAACAGTTTCGGTATCGGCAACAACGAATGGGGCCCCTTCCAGGAGCCGCCGCATCCGGTCATCGCGAGCTGGAACGAATTCGGCGTGCTGGCCTTCGTGGCGGACACCGGGATTCTGGTCAGCACGACGATAAACTCCGGCAGCGACTGGAGCGTGCCCAGCCTGCTCGACAGTGCAGGAACGGGAAGTCACGGACCATTCGTTGCCATCGACACGAGCAGCCAGGGTGGAAATAAGTTCCTGGTGCTTTTCTCTGATCCGGACAAGGCAATCAGACTTTTCCGGTCGGAGACCGCCACGTCGGTCAGGCTCTCGGAGGACGACTCGCTCATGAATAAGTGCACAAATCCCGTCGCATCGCGACACGGAACGGATCTTCTCGTGGGATTTCAGTACTACGACGTGGAAAAAAATCGTAATTACATCGCCCGCAAACGATTGGATCTCTCCACGGGCACGATCCCGCACGACTGGGATGCATTTGGATTGGTAAAGCAGAATGATCGTGATGTTCACCGCGATCCCACGATCATCCACACCGATTCGTCCGATGTCTCTAAGTTTGCCATGTCCTGGAATTTCAACACCGGCGAAAAACTCCTCTGGACATCGCGCGCCAGCGGTCCCGATTCGGTTCTCGGGTTCCTCCCCGTTACCGAGAGCGTACTCAGCAGCAAGCCAACGGCTTACCCGCATCTGCTCTACAAGGACCCGGGCTATCCGCTACTCGTTGTCTCCCGCCTCGGCGCGTGCCGGGGAGGGATATGGGATCCGGGACAGAGCGTGGAGGAGGATGAGTCTCCCTCGCTGATCTACGCCAGTCGCGGAAGCCTGCCGTCGACGATCACGAGCGTGACCATTACGGAACTGGGCATGGATTTCGCGCAGGGTCAGAATCGTCTCATGCACGTTCGTCTCGGGATGCCGGCGGCCGTCAATGGCGTCGATACCATCGGAAGGATTCCCTACGATTACAGCGCCTCGGAAGCCTTCACCACGGAGCCGATCGACACACTCACACGGAGTCTCGTCACGTCCCTCGCCGATGGTGATGTGGTGTTCTTCCCTATCGATATTACCTGCCACCGCGACGCGGCCGACACGATGATTGTCGAAGTGGTGCTGTACGATCCGGCCAGTGGCGCCGAAGTGTCGTCGAGCGGTGAATACAAGCTTCCGCCGTTTACAGGCGACACGACGCTGACCATCGGACTCGAGATGCCGAACGGCTTTCCGCCCACGGACTGTTTTGTAAGCACCGCGATCCGGCGGGGGTATTACACCGGAGGTGTCAAACCTACGATCAATCTCTGTCGGTACATGCTCCTGGGCGAGCAGACGGTGCCGAAGCGTCGGGTGCGGGAACCCGTCGTCGTCGCACGCGGACCCGCGCTCGAAATCCATCCGCAGCCCGCGCGAGAGACGCTCCGCTTCGCGGTGGAGGGAACGGGCGACGGAGAGGCTGTGCTCATGGATCTGCTCGGGAGAAGGCTGGTGTCGGTTCCCTTGCAAGGTGATGGAACGGCGATTCGCGGGACGCTGACACTCGGCGGTGTCGCCCCCGGCATGTACATGCTCGTGGTACGCACGCCGGACATGGTGCGGACCGGAAAGGTGATCGTGGCGAGATGATACGGAAGCATCCCGGAGCGGCGGCACTCGTGCTGCCGCTCCTTTTTCTAATCTTCACGGAGAAGGCCTCGGCCCAGGATCGGTACTGGGAGGTGTTGACGTTTTTAGGAGGTAAGGACGACACCACCGACGGACTAGATTTCCTCTACGATGCGAAACGGGACCGGTACATCCTTGTCGGAAAAACGCAGGAACGGGATCTTCCAGTCACGCCCGACGCGATGAAGACGCGACTCACCGATCAACTCGACGGGTTCATCGCCGTCTTCAATGGCGATTGCAGCGAACTCGTTTATTGCAGTTATATCGGAGGCAGCCGTAACGATGCGATCAGCTCGGCGGTTCTCCTCGATGCGGATCGAATGTTGATTGGGTTGGGTACCTACTCTCAAGATCTCCCGACGACCGGCACTGCTTGGTTCGCCACGGCACCAGGTAATGGAACCACTTGGCTCGCAGTATTGTCGCTCGATACATTCAGTGTACTTGATGCAGGGTATTTTAGTGGGTCGAATGACGATTCAATCAACAGATTGATGCGATTGGGAAACGGAGATATCTGTCTCACAGGCAACACCGAATCGTCGGATCTCCCGATCACACCCAACGCTTTTCAGGCAAGGAAAGCGGGTTATTCGGATGCCTTCATCGCCATCTTCGACTCGACGTTCGAACTGACGTACTGCAGCTATCATGGCGGCTCGACGAATTACGAGGATGCCTGGAAAGGGTTGGCGGAGACAGAAAATTACATCGTATTTTCCGGATTGGCGTATGGATCCGGATTGCCGGTCACCGGCGATGCACACCAGAAGAACTTCGCAGGCGGATATTTCGATTGCTATCTTACTGTGGTCTCGAAGGACGGCATGGGGAGGGTGTATTCGTCGTACCTGGGGGGAAGCGGGCGAGAGGGGATTAACGCGATTGTCCCGGTCGGAGGCGATCGCATCGTTATTGTCGGCTCCACCGATTCCCGCGATTTCCCCGTCACGGCGAACGCGTGGCAGCCCGTGTTCGGGGATCCACCGCCACGGCAGCATGGTGACGTTTTCCTCGGTGTCTTTTCTCTTCGTGATGCGCAATTCGAGCAATTGACTTATTACGGCGGGAGTGGAAACGATTTCGCGAAATCCGCGATATTCGATCCGGAATCAGGTGAAGTTATTATCCTCGCCACGTCGCTTTCCTACGACTTCCCATTGGTGTCAAGCGATACATGCGAGTGCTTCTATCGTGGTGCGATAATCAGGTTCGATCCGCGCGGCATGCTGCCGAGATCCGCCATCCGCGTCGTCGATATCGGAAACAACACGCTGGACGTTCTGCTTCGAAGACCGGATGGACGCTTGGTCTTTTCTGGGACGAACAGCAATCGCACGGGCCTCGGTCTGCTTCCGGTACGAAGTACAGGTGTAAAAACCGTAAGGACCGGTTTTACGGATCTCTTCATCGGTATTCTCCGCGATACCCCGGTCGGAGTCGAAGCGGTGGTCGAGGTATCTCCGGGATCAATCGACCTCGTTACCTTCCCCCAACCCGTACGGGAGACGCTCCGCTTCGCGGTGGAGGGAACGGGCGACGGAGAGGCCGTGCTCACGGATCTACTCGGGAGAAGGCTGCTGTCGGTTCCCTTGCAAGGTGACGGAACGGCGATTCGCGGGACGCTGACGCTCGGCGGTGTCGCCCCCGGCATGTACATGCTCGTGGTACGCACGCCGGACATGGTGCGGACCGGAAAGGTGATTGTGGCGAATTAGCATTCCCTTCGCTCGTTGCCTTCTCACGACCGAAAGGCTTGATATGTCTGATGATGCCACCGGCACCATGACGAACCCTTTCACCTGACCGTGCGGAGGGATATATTTGCGTGCCGTCTCGGTGCAAACGGCCCGGTCAGCGGCGCGACCCTCCACGACGAACCCTCCATGAAAACGCTCACCGTTGTTGTTCTTCTCGTCCTCTGCGCGGCCGTGGCGCGCGCGCAGGATGTCCCGTCCACGGTCGTGTCGGCCTTCCAGCAGCGCTACGCCGCGGCGCATCACACGGTGTGGGACGAGCTCGAGGAAGGAGAATTCACCGCCACGTTCGTGCTCGGCAACGTGGAGATGAGCGTGCGTTACAATGCCGCGGGCGAGTGGCTCTCCGCGACCGTGTACCTCGAGGAAAGCGATGTGCCCTCCGCCGTGCGGAATGCGGTGGCGACGCAGTTTCCCGAATACGATATGTATGACGTCGTGCGTGTCGAGGACGCAACGGCCGCGTTCTACGAAATGACCCTCGAAAGCGAGGAAGACGCCCTGGTGGTGCAAGTGGCCACGGACGGCCGCATTCTCAAGAAGGAAATCATCGCCGTCGATATGGACTGAGCCACACCCATGTTTCCACGGGAAATCATACGAAAACGGCGTGACGGTGAGGAACTCGACCGTGCGACGCTCGCATGGTTTTTCCATGCCTATCTGAGCGGGACGGTGACGGACGAGCAGATGTCGGCGTTCCTCATGGCTTGTTTCTTCTCACCGCTGACCATGCCGGAAACGCTCGCGATCACGGATATCTTTATCCGATCCGGGAGCACACTGGATCTTGCCGCCGTGCCGGGGGTGAAGGTGGACAAGCATTCCACCGGCGGGGTGGGCGACAAGACATCCCTGCTTCTGGTGCCGATCGTCGCCGCGGCGGGTGTGCGCGTGCCGATGATTTCTGGCCGCGGACTCTCGCATACCGGCGGCACGCTCGACAAGCTCGAAAGTATTCCCGGCTTCCGCACCACGCTGTCGTCGGATGCGGTCGTGCGAATGCTGGCGGAGACGGGCATGGTCATGGCGGGACAAAGCGACGAGCTCGTGCCACTCGACCGGCGCATCTACGCGCTGCGCGACGTCACCGCAACCGTGGAAATCCTGCCCCTCATCGCGGCCAGCATCTTGAGCAAGAAAGTCGCATGCGGCGCGGATGCGCTGGTGCTGGATATCAAAACCGGCCGCGGCGCCTTCATGCGCGAACGCGCGCAGGCGGAGGAACTGGCACTGCTGCTGGCGGGAGTGGGACGGCATTTCGGACTCCCGACGGTGGGATTGATCACGGACATGGACGAACCGCTCGGTCTCGCGATCGGTAACTGGCTCGAAGTCGTCGAGGTGATCGACTGCCTGCGGGGACGCGAAACGCCCGACCTGATGGAGGTCACCTATGCGCTCGCGGGTCTGATGATCCATCTCGGCCGCAAGGCGCAATCCGTCACCGAAGGCATGGCCATCGCGCGCGACGTCGTGCGCCGGGGACTGGCCTACGAGAAATTCGTCGAACTCGTGCGCAGCCAGGGCGGCGATACGTCGGTCGTGGAGGATACGCTGCGCGCGCGCAACGCCACCGCGGTGATCGAAGTGCTTGCGCCGCGCGACGGGGTCGTCCGTGCGATCGATGCTAGGCGGCTGGGACTGCTGGCCGCGGAACTCGGCGCCGGCCGGAAGCGGATTGGTGACGAGGTCGATCATACCGCGGGCATCGTACTCGGCAAGAAACGGGGCGAAATGGTGGAGGAGGAGGAGGTGCTGTGCCGTCTGTACAGTTCGTCCGTCGGTGATCTCGCATTGCTCCGCGAAGAGGCCCGCGCGGCGTTCACGATATCGTCGGCCGAACCCGGAGGCGACGCCGATTTCCCTCGCGCCGGGAAGATTTTTTCGTATTTTGACGAAGATACCATCGTTCCGTGGGGCGACGCCCTGACGCCTTGACAACCGCTCCCTGTTCCGGAACGGATGCGCCTTCGCCCGTCCCCGTTCGGTCGAACCCCGGAGTCCCTGCCTGATGCGTATGAAGAAAATAGTACCGTTTCTTCTCCTTTTATCCGTTTTCTCTGTCCACCCGGGTGCAGCCCAGCCGTGGAACGAGGTGCGCATTCTGCATGTGGACACGCAGCATTTCCCGACCGTGCATGTAAAGGTGCGCGCGTGGTGCGCCGGTCAGCAGAGCAGCAATATCAATCCGGTCAACGTGCGGATCACCGAGAACGGCATGCCGCGGGTGATGACCACGCTCAACTGTCCGATGGAAACCGTGCCGATCTCCGTCGCGCTGGCGCTCGACCGCAGCGGATCGGTCGCCGGAACGAGCATTTTCCGCGTCAAGCTTGGCGCGATGCGATTCGTCGAACTCCTCCGCGCGCACAGCACCGGAACCGACGAAGCCGCGGTCTTCAGCTTCGGCGACGATGTGATCAAGCATGTCGGCATGACCACGAACCTCAATGCGCTCTTCGCCGCCATCGACGGGATCTATCCCTACGGCGTGACCACGATGTACGACGCGGTGATCGAGGCGCTCAACGAGGTGCACAACAACGGCGCCAATGGGATCAAGGCAGTGATTGTCCTCTCCGATGGTGCGGACAACAACAGCTTTGCCACCGCGTCGGATTGCATCGCGCTGGCGCAACAGCATGGCATCGCCATATTCTCCATCGGCGTCGGCTATGACCCCGGCACCTCCGACCTTCCCAGCATGCGCAAGCTCGCCGATTCCACCGGCGGGAAATTTCTTCTGATCGAGCACCCCGATGATGTCATTCCCGCGTTCGACGCGATGGCGTCACTGGTCTCGAGCGGGGCCAACGATTGTGATATGCAGTATGTGTCGGACTGTCCCGACGGATCCTGGCGTGAACTGACCGTGATCGCCGAGGCCTGCGGCTTGGCCGATACCTCGCATGTGCGCTTCCGCGCGCCGCTCGATCCGAATCTGCCGGCGTTCAATGTCTCGTTCGACTCCACCTTCGCCTACGAGAATGGCGAACTCCGCCTGCCCATCAGCGTGGAGGCGGAAGGAGGGGGCGGGACACTCGATTTCCTCGAATTCAAGGTGGTCGAACGTCCCCCCCTGCGCTTCGTCGGCATTGAAACCCAGGGTATGCTCGCGGAGACGATGACGGTGAATTCCAGTATCGTCGGTGATTCCCTGATCGTCGGCGTCGTCGGTCCGGCATTCGTGAGCGGGAAACAGACGCTGCTCACCCTGCGTTATGCCACACCGCCGCTGACGGCCGATACCACGTTCATTTACCCGGTGTTTTCCCTGCGGAAGCGCACGCAGGATTGTCTGCAGCTGAAAGCGCGAAACACCTATCTCACGATTCTCAAACGGCCCGTTCTTGACATCCTCTGCGACGATACGCTGTATGTCGACTGGGACGAGCAGCTGGGATCGTTCGTCAACGACCTGGTGACCGTTGGGGTCAGCGTTCGCAACAATGGAAATCTCTCGGTGGAAAATACGCGGGTGCGGCTGACCGTGCCCGAGGGGATGGAGCTTCTTTCGGCCGCCGATTCGGTACTGCTCCCGGTCAACCCGCTGCCGCCGAAGGGCTCGGGGTACGTCGACTTCCGCGTGCGCGTGCTGCCGCGGGAAGAAACACGGACGTACGAACTTTGCATCGAGGTCGTGCCCGACAGTGGACTGCCGGTCACCTGCTGCCGGACGGTCATTGTCGAGCGTGCGCGCACCATTCTGGAGGCAGACTGTTCGATGCCGTATCGCATCGAATGGAGTGACAGTCTTGGCCGCTACGTCCCTGATCGTTTTCCGGTGTCGGTGCATGTGCGGAATCGCAGCGAACTGCGCGCGGAGCAGATCGCCGCATGGATCCATGTCCCACCCGGCTTCGTGGTGGATTCACTCACGCCGGTGAACACCGTTGTTTCGCCGTCCCAGCTTGGCCGCAACGACACCGGGTCGGTGACCTGGTGGGTGCGACCGCTCGAGCGGCCGACTTCCGATCTGGTGCGGCTCTGCGTGAAAGTCGCCGCGGGTCCCGACACGGCCATCTGCTGTCAGGATATTTTCATCACCGCGTCGCCCGTCCGTGCCCTCATGCGTTGCACCGACACGCGCATGATGGTGTACGATGACGGGACCGGGCAGTACGAGCCGCCGCGGATGCTCATCGCGACCACCATGCAAAACGTCTCCGCGCTCGGGATGGGCAAGACCCGCGGTACGATCCAGCTCCCGCCGTTCCTGCAGCTCGACCACGGCGAATTCGCCTCGAAGGATTTTCCGAATAGCGGCGTGATCGCCGCGGGGGACAGTGGCACGATCAGCTGGATCGTGATCGCGGACGGGCAGCCGTCGGTGACGTCCGGTGACATCTGTGTCAGCGTGACCGCGGAGAATTTCCCCGGCGCGCAGTGCTGCACGCCCGTGCGGATCGATCTGGTGAACGCGATTCCCGTCCTGGAGTGCGATCTGTCCGGACCCGATACCGTCGTGTATGTCGACGGGGGCTATGACCCCAATCCCATTACCCTCGATCTCTTCGTGCGGAATACCGGTGACTGGCCGGCGACCAGGCTGCACGCCGCCTTGCTGCAGGGCGCCGATGTCTCGATCGATGCCAGTGACCGCGCGCTCAAGCTCATCAGCGATTCCCTCGCAATCGGCAAAAGCGTGACCGCGTCCTTCCGCGTGCGCATCCTCGACCGCAACGTCGCGCGTCTCGATACGATCCGCGTAAGCGTGTTCGCCGAAAACGGCGGTGCGACGATGTGCGAGATCCCGGTGTTCATCGAAGCCGTCCGCGGTCCCGTGCTGGAACTTCAGTGCAGCGGACCCGATACTCTGATTTTCTCCGACGCGCTCGGCCATTACGAGCCCGCGCCCTTCCAGATCCAGCTCGAAGCGCTGAACAGCGGGACCGCACCAGCCGACTCCGTCGTCGCGGAATTCCTCCCGCCGCCCGATATCATCCTCGAGACCGGGGAGACCGCGGCGAAGCTGCTTGTCCCCTCGACACTCGGCGTGGGCGAGTCGGGCACGGCCTCCTGGCTGCTGCGCGCCGTGCCGCGCGATGTTGCGCGTCTGGACACCATTCGCGTCCAGGTGAAGGCCCGGGGCAAGACGTTGCAGCAAACCGCGCCATGCGAGATTCCTGTGTACATTCCGGCGGCGAGAACGCCCGCGTTCGCTCTCGATTGCCAGGTGACACGGGAAGCAGGGAGTGACGACACGGTGGTGGTTGCCGCGGGCGTGACGAACACCAGCGACGCCGCGTTGTTCGATGTGACGGTGCGGGTGTCCGTGCCGGGCAAGCTGCGGCTGGCTCCGGGGACGCAGCCGCTCGAACGAACCATCCCCGTGATCCAGCCGGGCGAGGCCGTCCGGCTCTTCGCCTGGAGCCTCACCCTGCAGCGCGGGGTGGTGCTCGACAGCGTCGATGTTTGTTTCACGGCCGAGGCGCGTTTCGTGCCGCCGCAAACCTGCTGCACGAGCGTGCGCATCCCGCCGGCCGACGTTGCGTCGTTCGCCTTCGATTGCGCGCTCGCGCCTGATACCATCCGCGTCGACACGCTGACGGGAGCGTACGGCGAGACAACCTTCTCGGTGACGCTGACCAATCCGACCTCCGTCGTGCTGGATTCCGTTCGCTGCTCCCTCGTATTGCCCGCGGGGGTTGTCCTCGTCGCGGGGGAACGGGACGAACGTATTGTCCGCAACCTTCGTCCCGGCACTCCGCAAACCGTGTCCTGGCGTCTGACCGGAGTACGCGACACGAGTACCGTGCATCGTACGCGCAGCATCCGGGTGGAGTTGGTGGGCGCGGGTGCGGCCGAACGCTGCACGCGAATTCTGCTGCTCGCGCCACCACCACCGATGCCCATGGACTTCATTCTCTCGTGCAGCGCGCCCGATACGATTCGCTATCTCTACGAGACCGGCCAGTACGAGCCCGCGCCATTCACGCTGCGGGTCGATATCACCAACACGGGATCGACGTTGCTGCGGAATCTCCGCGCAACGCTCACGCCCGCCGCCGAGATCGTGCTCGACGCCGGTGAAGCTCCGACGAAATCGCTGGGTGTCGACCTCGCGCCCGGACAGATGGCCTCGATTGCCTGGAGCTGTCGCGGTCTTCCGCAGCCGGCGACGGTCGCCGCCACCTCGCGCATCCACGTCGAGGCCGATGGAGCGGGGCAGCGTGCATGCGATCCGACGACGGTGCTGTATCGGGAGGTGCGGAATGACTCGCTGGGCATGGAGATTGCCTGCGTCGCACCCGATACCATTCGCTATCGTGGCCGTAACGTCGGCTGGGAGCCGTCACCGATGAGCTTCTCGGTGCGTGTGACCAACACCGGGACGCTGCCGATCGCGAACGCACACGCAACGGGGCTCCTGCCCGAGAACTTCGTGCTCGCCGATGGCGAAACCGCGATGAAGCCCCTTCCGGCGCTCATCGGCCCCGGCGAGACCGTGGTCGTGACATGGTTCGCTGTCCCCATGGCCACGGCATCGCCCGATCGCTGTCTCGAAGTACTGGTCACCGTACCGGGACTCCCGACGCGTTCCTGCGTGCGCTGCATCCATGTCGAGCCGCCGTATGACATCATTCAACTGAGTATTCCGGATAACAATGTCGGAATGATGGGGGAAACCCTCGACATTCCGATCGACCTGCTCAATCCGCTCGCGCTGCCGCTGAAGGATTTCACGCTGCTGATCGCGTACGATCCACTGCTTGTGGCCATCGACGCGGTCGAGCAGGCGGGAACGCTCACGCGGAGCTGGCCCGCGGTCGTGATCGACCATCCGCGTCCCGATGCCGTCCGTCTGCATTTCGCCGGCGACACGCCGTTGCTCGCGAGCGGAGTGCTTGCGCTGCTGCGTTGCCATCTGCGTGCGCTGAGCGGGCACGACGGCGACTTCGGTGTTTTCGAGAGCCGTCTCGCCTTCGTGTCGGATGCCTTGGTGTTCGAACCCGGCATCGCCGCGATGACGATCGACGGACGGGTCTACAGTGCCGGAAACTGCGTCGTGCCGCTCGACGCGCAGGGTTCGCTGCAGGTCGCCAACCGGCCCAATCCGTTCAATCCGATCACGGTCATCCAGTGGCATGTCCCCGATGCGCTCGCGGGTGTCCGGGGGTCGCTGACCGTGCTCGACCTGCACGGGCGTGTCGTTGCCCGGCTGCACGACGGCGCGCTGGTCGCGGGGTCGCACGAACATGTGTTCAACGCGGATGTGCTGCCGAGCGGGATCTATCTCTGCCGCCTCGAGGCGGCCGGGACGGTCATCACGCGCAAGATGCTTCTGGCTCGATAGCGGGGGCACGACGACCGTCGTCATGCCATTCGCGATTGCGTGCTTGCTCGCGCGCGTCGAACGGCGTCCGCGAGCCGGCACGAGAGAATATGGTCCTCTCCCCGTTCCATTCCCGCCGCCACTGAAAAAAAAGGATCGTGAAATCCCTTATCCTCACTACTTGCACCCGGGGGGAGGACACACACGATCGGTGGCGGGGGAATGGGTTTCACCCTCTGTCGAAGGGAAGACCGCATGCCGCATGTCCGCGTCCAGGGAACCGACATTGAATATCGCGTGCTCAAGACACGCCGCAATCGGTACATTCGTCTGACCGTCTCGGGAAGGAACGGCGTGCGTGTTTCCGCTCCCTGGGGCGTGCCCGAGCGTGATCTGCATGCGATGGTGCGGGAGAAGGGCGCATGGATTCTCGACCGGTTGCGGCATTTCCGTGAAATAGAACAGCAGCAGCCGCGCTGGCGATGGGCGGATGGCGAGCGTGTCCTCATCATGGGTGCATGGCGCACGTTGCGTATCATCAGCTGGGAATGGAACGCCGGGAAGGTCGCGCTCGAGGATGGCGTGTTGGTGCTCCGTGTGCCGTTTCGCTTCCTGTGCGAGGAGAAAATCCTCTCCGAACTCTTTCATCGTTGGCTGCGGCGTTGGGCCAGGGAAGAACTGCCTCGCCGTCTGGCGCTGCTCGCCGAACAGATGCAACTCCATCCCGCGCGCGTCGATATCCGCGCGCAACGCAGCAAATGGGGGAGTTGCAGTGCCGAGGGGCGGATCAGTCTCAACATGTATCTGATGTTCGCGCCGCCCCCAGTGATCGATTATGTCCTCATTCACGAACTTGCCCATCTGAAGGAGCTCAATCACTCCCCGCGATTCTGGCAGCTCGTCGAACGCTATTGTCCCGCCCGCCGCGAGCATCAGGCATGGCTGCGCGAGCATACGTGGCTTCTGGAGCCATGAGATCATCATCGCGTGTGACGAATGATTCCGTGAGCGGGCGTCACCAGTTGCTGGCGATGGCACGCACGCGGCATGATTCGCTGAACAGGATTTTTGCCCTGAAATCGGTACATTATCGGTCTGTATGAATCAACGGCGCGAACGGCGCATCACATCATGAGTATCGAGAACGAAGCGGACATCATCGAGAAAGCGAAAACCGGCGACAATCGCGCGATCCGGAAACTGGTCGACGAATACGCTCCGGTGATTTTCCGCTTCTCGTATTCGATCTGCCGAAACCAGGACCGTGCCGAGCATGCGACGCAGGAGACCTTCCTCAGCATCCTCCGCAAGCTCGACCAGTTCGACAGCCGGTCGAAATTTTCGACGTGGCTGTACACGATCGTGTCGAACCACTGCCTGATGCTCGCGCGCAGCGAGAAGACGCGGCGTACGGTGTCGCTCGACGACGAGGAGAATCCGCTTCCCGAGATCGCGGTCGAACACTGGGGACACGACCCTGGCGCGACGGTCGAACGTTCCGATCTGAAGCAGCATCTCGATGCCGCCATCGACAAACTGGCGCCCGAATACAAGGTCGTGTTCGTACTGCGCGACATCGAAGGCCTCTCCACCGAGGAGGTGGCGAGCATCACCAATCTGAGCGTCCCGGCGGTGAAGTCCCGCTTGCACCGGGCCCGCTCGTTTCTCCGCAACGAACTCACTCCGATTTTCAGCGAGCAGGAACCATGAACGACGAGAGGAACACGATCCACTCCTGCGAGGAGGCGATGAACCTGATCTGCGAGCAGTTCGGCGACGACGACTCCTCCGATCGCTGCCAGCAGCTCAAGCAGCATATCGCGTCCTGTTCCGACTGCAGCCGATACTGCGATTCCATCTCCCGCATGATCGGCCTGTACCGCGACACATCGCCCCGGCTCTCCGACGATGCCAAGCATGCCATCCTCGCCTCGCTGGGCATCCCCGACGCGGAGTGAGCAGCAGCCCCACCTGACTCCGGTTTCCCTCACATCGTCGCACGGCGCGCGTACGCGCGCATTCCGCGTCACGTCGACGTCGGGCGTGCACGCGCGTTCCCCCATCGCTTCCATGTCCGGCCGCCGGACAGGACTGTCACGGAGCCATGCGGTCGAACCGTTTGCCGCATGCGTCGCATCCCATACGGGAGAAACGCATTTGACATCAACAAGGAACGCACCATGCAGCTCGACTATACCAAGACCTCCTCCCGTCCCTTCGATGAACTTGTGCAGGCCGTGCAGGACGCCGCGATGCGCCGGAGTTTTCGTACCCTGCACGTCCATAATGTCCAGGCCACGCTCGCGGAGAAGGGCTTCGAGATCGCCCCGTACAGCATCATCGAAGTCTGCAACGCCGGGTTCGCGCATCGCGCCATCAGCGCGTTTTCCCCCATCGGCATGATGCTGCCCTGCCGCATCGTGGTATTCACGGAAGACGGTGCCAACACGGTCATGCTGATGAAACCGAGTACCATGTCCGAACTCTTTCCCGACGCGGGACTCGGGACGCTGCCACAGGATGTCGAGGACATTCTCAAGGAGGTCGTCGACGAAGTGACCACGTGAGCGGTGCCGTCCTGCTTCCGCCCGCCTGACCGGAGGGGGAGGGGGGAGCATCGGAGATGAAACTCCGAAAACCTTCGAAATCAAGAGGGATTCGCACGATTTCGCGGGCTCCATGGAACCATTGTTCCCTGCGCGGTGTTTGCAGCGGGAATAAAAGAAAAAATCGCAGAAATATTTTAATCGCTCTTGACATGAAAACGGACAAGCCGTAGCTTGTTTTCATTCTCGGTACGAGTACTTTTTTCGAACTCACAAACGGTCCTGAGCCCCGCGATGCGCAACTGCGACGACGCTGATTCTTGTTCGGCGAGAACTGTATTTAGTCTTCATAAGAATTACCGCACATTCAGTCTTTCCCTGATCACCGCCGTGCTGCTCTCGGCGTGTAACGCCTTCGTCCAGGACGAGACGCCGCCGGCGTGGGAGGATCCAGAAGGGGCGGCGCAGGATGTGGCCGCCATCGCCGCGGGCACGAGTGGTCCGGGCGCCGCGGTATTCAACGCCAAGTGCGCGGTTTGCCATCAGATGAGCGGGAAGGGAATCCCGAACGTCTATCCGTCGCTCATCGGATCGGCGTTCGCCACGGGTGATCCCGTCATCCCCATCCGCATCGTCCTGCACGGTTTCAGTGGACCGATCGAACGCGACGGACAGAAATTCAATGGCATCATGCAGCCCTGGAAGAATGATCTCAGCGATCAGGAAATCGCCGATGTGCTGACCTTCGTTCGTTCGAGCTGGGGCAATGCGGCCGCGGCGGTGACTGCCGCGCAGGTCAAGGAGCAGCGCGAGCTGACCAAGGCCAAGGCCGGCGCATATACCGAGGCCGAACTCACGGCGACACCCTGACGCCCGCCCGTTCGCCGCATGACCGAACCCCTGTCCGTCCGATCAACCGAAATCGCACGCATCGCACGCACCTGAATGAGGCAACACCGCAATGCTTGACTGGCTCCCTGAAAATGTGTCCGTCTTCGGCGAAGGAGTGGATCATCTCTTTTCGCTGATCTACTACATCTCCGTGGCGATCTTCATCCTCGTCAACGCGATCTACATCGCCTTCATCCTCCGTTACCGACGGAAGCGCAAGGGTGAGCGCGCGCATTACTATCACGGCAACAACCTCCTCGAGTTCTCCTGGACCGCGTTGCCGTTCGCGCTCTTTCTCTTCCTGGCGTTTTACAGCGATGGCGTTTGGGAGGATATCAAATACACCGAGAAGACGCCGAATCCGGATCTCGTGGTCGAGGTGATGGGGCAGACCTACCTCTGGCATTTCCGCTATCCGGGTTCGGACGGCATTTTCGGACGTCGCGATGTGCAATTCATGAGCACGACGAATCCCTTCGGCATCGATCCCGGGGACCCGAACGGCAAGGACGACTACACGAGCATCAACACGATGAACATCCCGGTCAACAAGACCGTGCTGGTGCATCTCTCGTCGATGGATGTCATCCACAGCTTCTTCCTGCCCAACATGCGCGTCAAGCAGGATGCGGTACCCGGACAATGGGTCGATGTCTGGTTCAACAGCATCAAGACCGGCAAATATGAAATCGCCTGTGCCGAACTCTGCGGCAGCGGCCATTATCTCATGCGCGCGGTTCTCAACGTGCTGCCGCAAGCGGAATTCGATCATTGGGTCGACGAGCAGTACGGCAACGCGCTCGCCGCGCTGCACGCGTCCACTGCCCCGGCGTCCTCCGCGACAACCGCCGTCACGCCGGCCGCGAGCACCACGGGCGAGACAAACCAATAACGCACAGCACTTTCGTCAAGGCACGGATTTTTATGGACGCAGCCCTGCATACCGATCAACATCTTCACGGCAACGGACACGCGCATCGCGAGTCCTTCCTCCGCCACTATGTTTTTTCCACCGACCACAAGATGATCGCGAAGCAATTCATGTTCACCGCGATCTTCTTCCTGTTCGTCGGTGGCGCGTTCGCCTTGTTCATCCGCTGGCAGCTGGCCTATCCGGGAGAACCCATCCCGCTGATCGGCACGTTGCTGCCGTCGACGTGGGTCAATGCCGACGGCGCGGTCACGGCCGAGTGGTACACCCAGTTGCTGACCATGCATGGCAGCATTATGATTTTCGCCGTGATCATTCCGCTGCTGGTCGGCACCTTCGGCAATTTCGCCATCCCGCTGATGATCGGGGCCGATGACATGGCGTTCCCGTTCCTGAACATGGTGTCGTTCTGGCTGTTC
Organism: Bacteroidota bacterium; assembly: GCA_034002405.1. GTDB lineage: Bacteria > Bacteroidota > Ignavibacteria > SZUA-365 > SZUA-365 > SZUA-365. Next base: position 22,570 of record JAVFAS010000038.1, read on the forward strand.
CCGCTCGCGGGCGTGATCATGATGGCGGGCTTCTTCATGGAAGGAGGGATGGCCGCGTCGGGGTGGACGGCCTATCCACCGCTGAGCGCCATCGCGTCGCCCGGGCAGACGCTCTGGATCGTCGCGCTGTTTCTGATCGGATTCTCCTCCATCCTCGGCGCGGTGAATTACATCACCACCGTGCTCAACATGCGCGCGCCGGGGATGAAGCTGTTCGACATGCCGATGACCGTCTGGGCCGTGTTCGTCACCGCCATCATCATCACCATCGGCACGCCGGTGCTGGCGTCGGCCCTCGCGATGCTGTTCATGGATAATTTCCTGCATACGAGCTTTTTCCTTCCGGAGAATCTCGTCGTCGCGACGCGGGACATGTCGCGCACGGCGGGCGGCGGTCAACCGTTGCTCTGGCAGCATCTCTTCTGGTTCTATTCCCATCCGGCCGTGTACATCATGATCCTGCCCGGCATGGGCGTGGTGTCGGATGTGCTGTCGACCTTCGCGCGCAAGCCGCTGTACGGCTATAAGGCCATGGTTTTCGCCCTCGCGGCGATCGCCTTGCTCGGGATCCTGGTATGGGGACATCACATGTTCCAGTCCGGTATGAATCCGCTGCTCGGCACTACCTTCATGGTGTCGACCATGGTCATCGCCGTGCCTTCGGCGATCAAGACCTTCAACTGGCTGGGCACGATGTGGCGCGGGAAAATGGAATTCACCGTGCCGATGCTCAATGCCGTCGCCTTCGTCTCGATGTTCGTCATCGGCGGGTTGAGCGGGATCTTCATGGCATCGACGCCGGTGGACGTGTTCATTCACGACACCTACTTCATCGTCGGGCACATTCACTATGTGCTGTTCGGTGGCAGCCTCTTCGCGATTTTCGCCGGGCTGCACTACTGGTTCCCGAAAATGAGCGGGCGCATGTTCAGTGACCGCCTCGGCAAATGGCATTTCTGGATCACCTTCGTGACCTTCAACGGAACCTTCTTCCCGATGCACATCCTGGGGGTGGGCGGCATGATGCGCCGTATTTACGACCCGACGGTGTATGATTTCCTGAAGCCGCTGCAGCCGATGAACGAGTTCATCACCATCAACGCGATCATTCTCGGTTTCGCCCAGATCCTGCTCGTCTACAACTTCATCCACAGCTGGTATCGCGGCCGGCCGGCCAAGCGCAATCCCTGGCGTGCGAACACTCTCGAATGGGTGGCGCCGTCGCCGCCCCCGCATGGTAATTTCGACATGCCGATTCACGTGTACCGCGGTCCCTACGAATACTCCTCGCCCGCGTCGGTGCAGGATTACCTGCCACAAACCGTGTCGCCCGACGAACTCGCCGAGCAGCGCGCGCGGCATGAACAGCGGCTGGCACGGCAGAATGAGAATTCACGGCCAGTGGAAACCGCTCTCTGATCTCCCAAGGAATGAAATGATGATCACACGCACCTCCCCGAACGCGCAGCGCTGGCTGCATCGTCTCGCCGCGATTCTCGCGGTGGGAACGGTCCTGCTCATCGCCAAGGGCGGCCTCGTGCACAGCGCGGGTGCCGGACTCTCGGTGCCTGACTGGCCGACGACCTATGGCGAGAACATGTTCACCTACCCGGTCGAAAAATGGACCGGGGGCATTGTCTACGAACACGGACACCGCCTGATCGCCTCGGGCATCGGGGTGCTGACCATCGTGGTCATGGTCATGATCTGGCTTTACGACGATCGCCGCTGGTTGCGCTGGCTCGGTGTCGGTGCCCTTGTCGCGGTGATCGTGCAGGGCGTGCTCGGCGGTCTCACCGTGCTCATGCGCTTGCCGACCGCGGTGTCGGTGAGTCATGCCATGCTCGCACAATCGTTCCTGATCGCCACCGTGCTGATGGCGGCGGCCACTGCCCGGGAGTGGCGCGGTCCCGCACGTCCCGCTCAGGTACGGACCAGCGCCGGCCTGCGGAAGCTTCTGCTTGCGACCGTCATCTTCACCTTCGTGCAGATTCTCCTCGGTGCGATCACGCGGCATACGTACAGTGGCATGGCCATCATCGATTTCCCGATGAACAACGGAAAGGTCATTCCCGATTTCACGCACTTCGGCGTCGCGATCCAGTTCGCGCACCGCGTCGGTGCGGTGATCCTCACCGCGATGATCTTCACCCAGGGCATCCGCATTCTCCGGAGCCGCGAACTTGCGGCGCTCCGGGGTCCCGCCGCGCTCGCCATGGCGATGGTCACCGTGCAATTCCTGCTCGGGGCGACGGTGATCTGGACGCGTGAGGCCATCGTGCCGAACACCGCCCATGTCGCGGGAGGTGCGCTGACCTTCATCCTGGTGTTTCTCACCTATGCACGGAGTGTGCGCTTCTATCGTTTCGCCGAGGCGGAAATGGATGCCCCGGCCGTGCGGCTCGATGGCGTGAAGGCATGAGAACAAGAAAAACGGATGCGAATGGATACAAACGAGCTTCGAGGCAGACGCGATGAGTGACCGGCATGGCGACATATCGATGAAACAGGAACTGGTGTCGATGGGTGACGACGCCCTGTCGATGCGCGGGCATGCGCTCTCGGCACGGGAGACACTCGCCGCCTATTACGAGATGACCAAGCCCGGCATCACGTTGATGGTGGTGGTGAGCACCGCGGCGGGATTCTATCTCGCGTTGCCGCGGGACTTCCTGACCCTCGAGTACGCCCTGCTGTTCGTGCTCACCGTCATCGGGACCGCACTGGTCTCGGCCGGCAGTTGCGTGCTGAATCATGTGATGGAGCATCGGTATGACGGCGCGATGAAGCGCACCATGTTCCGTCCCATCCCGTCGGGGAAGATCCGGCCGCGCGCCGCGCTGATGTTCGGTATCGGTCTCGCGGCCGCCGGACTCGGGCTGCTTGTCTGGGCGCAGCCCCTCACCGCCGTGCTCGCCGCCATCACCTTCGCCCTGTATCTCGGCGTCTACACGCCGATGAAGCGGCGCACGCAACTGTCCACCCTGGTGGGCGGCATCCCGGGCGCGCTGCCGCCGCTCGGCGGGTATGCCACGATTTCCGGCACGATCGGTCTCGAGGCCTTCGTGCTTTTCATGATCCTCTTCCTCTGGCAGATGCCGCATTTTCTTTCGCTGGCATGGATGTATCGCCGGGATTACGAACGCGGGGGCTTTCCGATGCTGACCGTGCTCGATGGCAGCGGCATCGTGGTCGCACGGCACGTCGTGATCTACACGGTCATGCTGCTGCTCTTCAGCCTGCTGCTCACCGTGCTGTCCGTCACCGGGATCGTGTATTTCGCCGGCGCGCTGCTGCTCGGCGCGGGTTTTCTCGCGGCCGGGACGCGCTTTTTTCTGGATCGGTCAAACAGCAACGCCCGCACGGTGCTGTTGTCGTCATACTTCTATCTGCTCGCACTTCTCACCCTGATGTTCATCGACAAGGCCTGACACATGTCCACACTCGCCGCCACCCATTCGCGTTTCACCACCGGCATCAACCACGGCAAGCTGGGGATGTGGGTGTTTCTCGCCTCCGAGATCATGTTCTTCTCCGGTTTCTTCGGCGCCTTCATCGTGCTGCGCAATCTCAACCTCGACGTGTTCACCGCCGGCGCGCATCAGCTCGACAAGGTGGTCGCCACGATCAACACCGCCGTGCTCATCACCAGCAGCCTGACCATGGCGCTTTCGCATCTCGCCCTGGAACGCGGGCATCAGGAGAAATTCCGGCTCTTCCTGTTCATCACCATCCTGTGCGCCTTCGGCTTTCTCGGTATCAAGAGCTACGAATACGCCGCGAAATTCAGCCACGATATCTATCCCTGGACCAACACGTTTTTCGCGACCTACTTCACCATGACCGGCTTCCACGCGCTGCATGTGATCGGCGGCCTCATCCCGATGATCTGGATGCTGGGCAAGTCGATGGTGAAAGGGTATCCCGTGGAAATGCATCACCGGGTCGAGGCGCTGGGTCTGTACTGGCACTTCGTCGACCTGGTGTGGATTTTTCTCTTCCCGACGCTCTACCTGATTTTCTGAGCATACGCAAGGAGTTGCATCATGGCATCCGGCTTGAGTTTTGAAGAAATACAGAAATCATATCTGAAAGTCTTTTTCGCCCTGCTCGTATTGACGGCGCTGACCGTCGCGGTGACCACCGTGCATTTCGGCGACACGGCCAACATCGTCGTGGGCGTGGTGATCGCGCTGTTGAAGGCCGGTCTCGTTGCCTACATCTTCATGCATCTGAAATTCGACAACCGGAAACTCCGGTATTTCATCACCGTGCCGATGTTTTTCTTCGTCACGCTGGTCTTCACCCTCACGATGCTGGGATTGTGATCCACCCATGCTGAGCCTTCGCGACATCGCGCATTCCTATCATTCCCGCACGGGCGGCACGACGCGTGCGCTGCACGGCGTGTCCGTCGATGCCGCACGGGGCGCGGTGACCGCGGTGATCGGTGCGAACGGCAGTGGAAAAAGCACGCTGTTCCGTCTCGTCACCGGTGCGCTCCCCCTCCGCGCGGGCAGTATCGCGCTCGACGGAAAACCGGTGCACGGCGCGCGACGTGGCGTGGTGTTCCAGTCACCCGCGCTCGATCCGCTGCTCACGGTGCGGGAAAACCTTCGCCACCACGCAATGCTCTATGGCATACGGCTCGGCGACGCCGACCTGCCCGCGGCAATCATCGACGTGCTCGACCTTCGCGACCGGCTCGACCAGAAGGTCGCCACGCTGTCGGGCGGCTACCAGCGACGCGTCGAACTCGCGAAGGCGCTGCTGACGGGCCCGGATTTGCTGGTGCTCGACGAGCCGTTTACCGGACTCGACGTCGCGGCCCGTGACGCGTTTTTCGCGGTGCTGCAGCACATGACCGTCTCCCGTGGTCTGGTTACCTTGCTCGTCACGCACGATCTCGCGGTGGCGACGCGCTGCGATCGCGTCGTGTTGCTCGAAGCCGGGACGGTGATCGCGAATGCCCGTCCCGCGGAACTGCTCGCGGAATTCGGTCACACGGTCGTGGTCATCCGCGGCCATGCACTCATGGATATCGAACGCCGCATCCACGCCGCGAGCGACCTGAAGACACTGCGCAACGGGGAGGAGTCGCTGTTGCTGTATGACACGTCGTTGCAGGATGTTCTCATGCTGGTTGACGAGCGTGACGCGCGCATCGAGGACATCGAGGCGCGACGGCCGTCGCTCGATGATTATTTCATCGCCCGCACGGGACGTTCGTTTTCCGGTGACATGCAGGAGTTGATCGCCGCATGACCGCGTTCCTGCTGCCGACATACAGCCTCTGGTCGCGCGACCTCAAGCATTTCCTCCGCCAGCGAAGCCGTGTCATCGGCGCGATCGGGCAACCCTTCGTCATCTGGATTTTTCTGAGCGCGGGCTTCCGCCACAGTGTCGACGCGGGCACGGCCGATTACGGCGTGTACCTGTTTCCCGGCATCATCCTGCTCATCGCGCTCTTTGCCGCGATCTTCTCGACCATCTCCGTGATCGAGGATCGAAAAAGCGGATTCCTGCAAGGTGTGCTTGTGTCGCCGGCGCCGCGCGCAGCCATTGTCTGGAGCAAGATGCTCGCGGGCACGACCATCGCCCTTGCGCAGTCGCTGCTGTTTCTGCTGCTGCTCCCGCTCGCCGGATTCACGCCGAGCCTGCCGGGAATCGGACTCGGCGCCCTGATATTGTTTGGCGTGGGAATGACGCTGACCGCGCTGGGCTTCCTGATCGCGTGGAGCATGACGTCGACGCAAGGATTCCACGCGATCATGAACCTGCTTCTCCTGCCGATGTGGCTGCTCTCGGGTGCGTTTTTCCCGCCGTCGGGTGTTGCTGCGTGGCTGGATGTCGTCATCCGGCTCAATCCGCTGTATTACGTGAACAGTCTGTTTCAACGTGTCTTTTTTCTCGGCAGCACCGTCGCACTTCCCGGAGGTCCCCCGCTGGAACTCGCGATCGCGGTGTCAACCGGGCTCTTTCTTCTCCTTCTTTTTGCATCCATTCGCATGGTGAAACGATCATGAATCCGCAGTACCTCCGCCTCCGCCTGGCCGCGCTGTTGCTTGTCACGGTGACCGTGATGGGTGCGTGCCGATCGGAGGCCGACCACGTCGCCATGGCGGAACTCCCCGCTATCAAAGCGGCGCCGTCGTTTTCCTTCACGAATTTCGACGGACGCACGGTTACCGACCACGACCTCTCCGGGAAGGTGTATATCGCGTACTTCTTCTTCACCTCGTGTGGCGGACCCTGTCCCGTGATGAACTCCACCGCCAATGTCCTCCAGGCACAGTATGCGGACGAAGCGGATTTCCGTATCGTCGGCTTCAGCGTCGACCCCGACAACGATACCGTCGAGGCCTTGCAACGCTATGCCGTGCGCTACAACGCCCGCCCGGGTGTGTGGTCCATGCTCCGTAATGAGAAGGCCGTCGTCGCGGATCTCGCCGCGAACGGGTTCATGATGGGCGATGCGGACGTCCCGGCCATGCACAGTACGCGCTTTGCCCTGGTCGACCGGCGTGGAATGATCCGCGGCTATTATGACGGAATGGACTCGGTGAAGGTCGATGAGCTTCGAACCGCGATCACCCAGCTGTTGCGGGAGGACGCATGAGTATCGCTGATCTTCCCACCGTGAACGCGATGCTCAACGGACTCGCGGCATTGTTTTTACTCATCGGATTCGTTCTGATCCTGCGCAAGAACGTCCGTCAGCATCGCGCGATGATGCTCGCGGCGTTCGTCACCTCGGGCGTGTTCCTTGTGTCCTACCTGACCTATCACTTCAACGCGCAGATGATCACACGCTTCGAGGGGGAAGGCGCGATGCGGACGCTGTACTTCGCGATTCTGATCTCGCATTCCGTGCTCGCCGTCGCTGTCCCGCCGATGGCCTTCATCACCCTCTTCCGCGGATGGAAGATGAAGGTCGAGCGGCATCGCGCGATCGCACGGTGGACACTGCCGATCTGGCTGTATGTCTCCGTCACCGGTGTCGCGGTCTATCTCATGTTGTACCATCTGCCGGCGTAGGAAATCATGAACAGGATTCTCTTCTCCGTTATTCTCGCGCTCGTCCTTCTGGTGCTGCTGCCGGACCTCGTGTCGGCCTGCCCCAACTGCAAGGAAGCGTATCTGGCGGACGGGCAGTCACCCGTCGCGTCGGGCTTCAACGAGAGCATTTATTTCCTCATGGTCATGCCGTTTTTCGTCCTCGGCGCATTCACGCTGCGGCTCTGGCTGGCCATGCGTCGTCGCGACACGGTCGTGGACGACGCCTAATCATCGATTCACAACGAACAGCGGTCCGCATGTTTACTGCATCCCTGGACAAAAAACTCAAGCGTACCATCGTCGCGGTGCTTCTGCTCGCCGGCGTGGGTGCCGTCTCGTTTTATTTCCTGCGGCATCCAAGCGTGATGGATGCCGGCTACCGCCCGCGGCAGCCCGTGCCGTTCGATCATCGGTTGCATGTGAGCGATCTCGGCATCTCGTGTGTCTACTGTCATTCGAGTGTCGAGACCTCGCCGCACTCCACGGTGCCGACCACGCAAACCTGCATGAACTGCCATGTCTCGGTCAAGCGCGACAGTCCGCGGCTGCAGCAGGTCCGTGACAGCTGGGAGAACAATGTTCCGATCGAGTGGGTGCGCATTCACAAGCTTCCGGATTATGCTTTCTTCAATCACAGCCGCCACATCAACGCGGGTATCGACTGCGCCTCGTGCCATGGCGAGGTCGAGCGGCAGGGCGTGATCGTGCAGAAGCAACCGCTCACGATGGGCTGGTGCCTTGACTGCCATCGCGAGCCCGAGAAATACTCGGTACGAACCCGCGAACTCACCGGCGTCGACGTGGATCCCGCCGTGCTGGGGCGTCCGCTCAACAAGGGACCGCAGAACTGCTCGGCCTGTCATCACTGACCGGGACGGGATATTCGGACACGAAGTCACCATTATCGCGGAAAACGCAATGTCTGATACGGATACATCACAACACACATACTGGAAGAGTTTCGGAGAGCTGGGCAAGGATCCATCGCTGCTCGAGCAGCTCGGACACGAGTTCCCCGCCGACTACGACGTGCCGGTGGGAAGCGCCTCGTCGATGACACGTCGCACGTTCATCGGCGTCATGGCCGCGTCGGCCGCGCTCGCCGCCACCGGTTGCCGCCGGCCCGAGCAGCAGATCGTTCCCTACGTCCGCAAGCCGGAATATCTCACGCCGGGTGTGGCGAATCATTTCGCCACTGCCTACACGCACGGGAATTTCGCGGCCGGTTTGCTCGTGCGTTCGCGCGAGGGACGTCCCGTCAAGATCGAAGGCAATGATCAGTGCACGGTCAGCGGGGGCAAGTCGAATCATCTCGCGCAGGCCTCGCTGCTCGCGCTGTACGATCCCGACCGCATGCTCCGCCCGACGGTGAACAACAGCGATTCCACGCCACTCAACGCCATGCGCCGCATGGCGGAGGCCATCCGCGAGGTGACGGCGAACGGGAAGAGCGTGCGCATCCTGGTCGACGAACACGCGTCGCCCTCGCGCGCACGTCTCTTTGGCGACCTCGAGCGAATGCTGCCCTCCACGCGTGTGGTGACTTGGCCGGCCATCGTCGCCGGCGGAGCCGCGACGGCCAATGCCCGTCTGCTGGGCATCGACGCCGTGCTCGTCCCCGATCTCTCGAAGGCCGAGGTTGTCCTCGGGATCGAAAGTGATTTTCTCGGCACCGATCCGGAATCCCTCTTCCACATCCGACAGTTTTCGAAACGCCGCAAACCCGAGACCGGGGCGACGGGGATGAGCCGCTTCTACGCGGTCGAGGCCGCCATGACCATGACCGGTGCGAATGCGGACACGCGAATCCGAATGACACCCGAGGAATTCGATCCCTTCCTGCGCGCATTGCTGCACGAGATCGCGGTGGTCCGCGGCCGCGGGGTCGCGGGCGTTGACGCGGCGGCACTCCGCGCCGGCGAATCGCTCGACCGCTTCCCGGCGATCTCGCGTATTGCCGACGACTTGCTCGCGCGACCGTCGGTGGTCATGATCGGCCGCCACCTCGACACGCGACTGCACGCCCTGGGGGTGATGCTCAACCAGGCCATCGGTGCCATCGGTGCCGGACGCGTGATCGATCCACGTCGGTCGCTTCCCTTCAGCAATGCGAAGAATACCGGGATCGAGGCACTGAAAACGGAAATGCGGAGCGGGGATGTCGGCGTCGTGATCTTCGCCGATGTGAATCCCGCTCATGCGCTGGGGAATGAATTTCGCGATCTGATCTCGCGGGTGCTCTACCGCTTCTCGCTCGCGCAGTACGCGGACGAGACATCCAAGGCCTGTTCGATTTTCGTGCCGGTCAACCATTACCTCGAAGCGTGGGGCGACGCCCGCATGCTCGACGGGTCGGAAGCGGTGGTCCAGCCCCTGATCGCGCCGCTCAATGACGGCCAGCCATCGTTGGGGGACACATTGATGGGAATCGCCCGCGCACTCGATGCGAAGCATTTTGAAGGCACGGCGTCGTGGTACGACTACGTGAAGGCACGCTGGCGCGAGGAACGCTTCCCGTCGAGCGGACGGGCGTCCTTTGACGGATACTGGACCGAGACGCTGCGCGACGGACGCGCGGACGCCGCCGTGTCGCCCGGAACCGCATCCTGGAATCCGGCATCGGTGGCCGAACTGCTGCGGGGCTCCGCGAGCGCGAAGCGCCCGGAGACATCGACCCTGTCGCTCGGTCTGCTTCCCAGTTTCGCGCTCTCCGACGGCCGTCATGCGAACCTTGGCTGGCTGATGGAACTTCCCGATCCGGTGACGAAGGTGACGTGGGACAATGTCGCGATGATGAGCGCGCGCACGGCCGCACGTCTCGGGGTCGGCAATGGCGATGTCGTGCGGCTGAAGACGACAGCGGCCGCGGTCGACCTGCCCGCGTTCGTGCAGCCGGGCCTCGCCGAGAATACGGTGATCACGACCGTGGGCTTCGGACGCAGCGAGGGCGGCCGCGTGGCGGCGGGCCAGGGTGTCAATGTGTACGGACTCACGGGCGCCATCGATTCGATCGGCTATGTCCGAGCAGAGATTCAGAAAACCGGAGAGAAATATCCGATAGCGACGACGCAGGAACACCATTCGCTCTCGGGTGACGCGCTCTTCGACATCGACCGCTCGGACATCGTCAAGGAAGGCACGCTCGCGGCGTTCATCGCCGACCCGGCCTCGCTGTACGCGAAGGATCTTCCGGTGTATGGAACGGAGAGAAACACCGACCGTCCGATCAGCGTCACCACGCCGCATGACTACAGCGCGGGCCATCGCTGGGGGATGACCATCGACACGTCGGCATGCGTGGGCTGCAATGCCTGCGTGATCGCCTGCGTGTCGGAAAACAATATCCCCGTCGTGGGAAAGGAACAGGTCATGCGCGGCCGCGAGATGCATTGGATCCGCATCGACCGGTATTACGCGGGACCGCCGGACGAGCCCCGCACGCTGCTGCAGCCCATGCTTTGCCAGCACTGCGAGAAGGCACCCTGCGAGAACGTCTGTCCCGTCGCCGCGACGACGCACAGTCCGGAGGGACTCAATGAAATGACCTACAATCGCTGCGTGGGAACGCGCTATTGTTCGAACAACTGTCCGTACAAGGTGCGTCGCTTCAACTACCTCAATTATCACGGCGAGGAGCGCGATCCCCTGCGCATGGTATTCAACCCCGACGTCACGGTGCGCATGCGCGGCATCATGGAGAAATGCACCTTCTGCGTGCAGCGCATCAATGAAGCGAAGTATGCCGCGAAGAACGACGGCCGCGAGCGGCTCGCCGACGGGGAAGTGCACACCGCCTGTCAGCAGGCCTGTCCCGCCGATGCCATCGTCTTTGGCGACACCAACGATCCCGCGAGCGCGGTATCCAAGAGCCGCACGTCCGATCGCGGGTATCATGTGTTGCGCGAACTGAACGTGCTTCCATCGATCACCTACAAGGCCAAAATCCGCAATACGAATGGAGGTGCCGCATGAGTCCAGGGCAGGAGAC
>JAVFAS010000039.1:0-7191 GCA_034002405.1 Bacteroidota bacterium
ATCCGCGTGCCGCGAATGTCCATCGGCTCCTTGCTGAAAAATCCGGTTTCCCGCAGCGCCTTCATCAGTGCCACATGACCGGGATAGCGCATCGTTTTTTCCTTCATGTTCGGCGCGCGCATGGTACGCGCGAGCGTACGCAGGCCGTCGGTGTTGAAGGCCTCGAGCGTGCCGATGCCGTCGAAATCCATTTCCTCCACGTCGCTGAGGGCGGGACGCACCACCTCGACGCCGTGCTCGATAGAGCGGGCGGGACGCGTGTATTCCTCGATCACGTCGATGGGCGAGAACACGGCGCCGTATTCGTAGGGCTTGCGACGGATCACCGGGAGCCCGCCCACATAGCAGAGGAAGGTGTCGATCTCGTCGAGTTCCTCGTTCATGCGACCCATGAAAATGTTGCCGAGTCCGGGCGCGAGGCCGCAGTCCATCACCGCGGTCACACCTCGTTCGCGTGCCAGCGCGTCGAGGGTGAAGGGATCCTCGGGAAAAAAGGAAATGTCCACGACATTCTTCCCGGCATCGATGACGCGGCGCAGGGTCTCGTAGCCCATGAAACCGGGCACGGCGCCGATCACCAGGTCGGCATCGGCGATGACATCCGCGACCTGCGCGGGATCGGCGAGATCGGTCCGGCGCGTCGTGATCGCGGTTGTGGCGCAACGGGCGAGCGCCGCGTCGTCGCGATCGGCGACGGTGATGGTCATGGCCGCGTCGGTTGAAAGATCGCGCGCGATGGTCGATCCGACCATGCCGCCTCCCAGCACTACGACATTCATGAGTCCTCCTGAATCACAACCGTGAAAATGAAATGTGGAAATGTGGAACGGGAAGTGCCGCGGTTCTTCCGATCGCGTGTTATTCCGATCGCGCTGGTGTGGCGGGATGCGGATGTGGTGCGTCGTGCTTGAAGACGGCACCATCATCCCCGACCACGAGGGCCGTGTTGTTGGGGAGAAATGCGATACCGCTCAGGCGTTTGGCGCCCGTCAGATCATGCAGCCGCCAGCGAAGATTGTTCTTCTCGGCGCGCACGACCGCCCCGCGCGTTCCCACCGCCCATCCGATGTCCTGTGCGTCGAATGCAATGGTCGCGTAGTCGGTATTGTAAGCCTCGATGCGCTGCCAGGTCTGTCCTCCGTCCTGCGTCCGCATGAGCAGTCCGTGGTACCCCGCGATCCAGCATTCGTCGGATGAGCGTGCGTACACGGTGGTGATGGGGGAGAACGCCTCGACGGTTTGATCCTGCCATGTTCGGCCGCCATCGGTGCTGCGCAGTACCGCGCGTTGCACCGACGTCGCCCAGCCATGCTGTTCATCGGCGAAGGAGATCGCGTCGAGCATCGCATCCGTCCCGCTCTCGAGCACGGTCCAGCGCGTACCGCGATCGGTGGATTTCAGAATCGTGCCTCCCGCGCCGGAGAGCCACACGGTATTGCCGACGGCGCACATGCCGGGCAGCGTTGCGTCCGTCGGAATTCCCGCCGCGGTCCAGCTTCCTCCTCCATCCGTCGTCCGGAAGCAGCTGCCACGAAAGCCGGCGATGATGCCCGTGCTGTCATCGAAGAAATGCACCCCGCGCAGCGCGAATTGATTTGGCGAGAGCCGCTGCGTCCACTGCTCGCCCCCATCCGTCGTGGAAATGATGACGCCGTAATCTCCGACGGCGTGGCAGCGCAGACTGTCGATACAGGTGACGGCCCACAAGGTGAATTCCGTTTTCAGACCAATGCGGCGCCAGCTCCCGAGCGTTTCCTCGAGCGCATCCGGGGCAATCGTGGGAGCAGCCACCGCGGGCTTGCCCACCGCGGGCTTGCCCACCGCGGGATCGTCCTGCGCGCGGAGCGGGGAGAGTGGCATGAAAACGATCACAGTGGCGAGGAGTGATGCGGAAAAACGGCGCATGAATATCAGAGTCCGTGGTGTGAAATCATGAGGAATGGAATTTCGTTTCTCCAATAATGTACACCGCGCACGGAACCCGATGCAATGTCGTCCGGCATGCGCCGGAATCCGGGCATGGGGGAAGACGCAGGGGAGGAACAACTTTCCGTCGCGCATTTCGTATTTTGGCAGCAGAATCTCACCCGCAATCCGGAGAGTGGATGAAGTCACGTCTGATCGAAGCCCGTGCCGTCTATGCCCTGTGTGTCATCGCGGGTGCGGTGATCCTGCTGCTTGCGCTGCTGCAACTGCCGATCGGAATCTTCATTCAGTACACCAAACCCGGTCTCCCCTGGTTTCCCGTCGAGAATGTTCCGGCGGGGGTGCGCATCGTGCCGGTGGTTTCCGTGGACGGCGAACCGGATGCGCGCTTCCAGGCGGGGGACATCATGACGCGGGTGAATGACCTTGATCTCGATTCCGCGAACTACGACGCCCGGGAATGGACGCAGTTTCTGGCCAATATCCGGATCGGCGACACGCTCACGGTCGTGCTGCATCGCGACGGCCAGGCGATACGCTTTCCCGTGATCCTTGAGCATTCGATGAATCAGATCCGGGGAAAGAACCTGTCGTTGGCCACGCTGATCATCAATAATATTTCCCCGGTGTTTCTGATGCTGATCGGGTATGTCGTGTTGCTGCGACGACCGCGGCAGCGACAGGCCGTGCTGTTCTTTCTCGCGTTGACGGTGTACGCGGTATACATGCTGAGCGCCACGCAGGTCAGCCAGTTCATGCCCTGGTGGAAAGCGATCGGGGAGTGGCGCGACATCGTGGCCGAGGTGACCTTCACGCTGTTCCTCCCGACATTGCTGCATTTTCTGGTGGTGTTCCCGGAAGAGTGGTTCATGGCGCAACGGCCGCGCCTGCGGCTGCTCGTCCTGTATCTCCCGTTTCTGTCGCTGATGGTGCTCGGCATGCTGCTGCGGGGATTCTCGCTGGTCGAAAACCTGCGGCCGCTCACCATGCTCGTGGATGTGCTGTACGTGCTCGCGCCGATCTGCGGTCTGCTGTTGCTGCGGGGATCGAAGCAACGCGCGACGGCCCCGCTGACGCTCCGTATTCTCCGTGTCGTGCGCGGCGGGATGCGGACCTTCGCGCTGGGCTTCATCCTCCTCGTGATCATCAACCATCTCTATGTGTATTACGACACGCTGGTCCCCGGCGCGGTCGGCCTGCGCATGGCGTCGCTCCTGCTCGTCACGCTGGCGCTTCCGGTGAGCTTCTGGTACGCATTGCTGAGATACGGATTTCTGGATATTCATATCCTCTTCAAGCGGACCACGCTCTATGCCCTGTTGAGTGGCGTCATTGTGCTGGTCTTTATCGTTCTCTTCACCTTTCTCGACGGTGCCGTCGACGAATTCACCACGATCGATTCGGTGCTCGTCTCGGTGATCGTGACGGCGGTGATCGCGAGTTTCATCGGACTGGCGAAGAGGCGGTTCGAACAGGTATTCGAGCAACGGTTTTTCCACGAGGAATACCAGCGCCGGGAGGACCTCCGCCGTCTTTCGCGCGACCTCCTCAACATGCTCGACCGTGATGCCATCGTCGCGGCACTGGCCGAGCGCCTCGCGACAATTCTCCAGCTCGACTTCATCTCGGTGATTGAATGGAGCAGTGTCGGGGTGCGGCGTACCCTCGCGGGGGCGCAACTTCCCGACGCGACCGCGGCGGCGCTGCGTACGCAACCGGGACTGTTCAGCAGCGTTGAACGCGGCACGGTGCTCAATATCAACACCATACCCGGAGGTGGGGCGCTACTGGGACTCAACGCCTTTTTCTGCATCAGCGCGGAGGACGGACAGCGCGTCTGCGTGCTGCTCGGAAAGAAGAGGAGCGGGCGTGTCCTCGGGAATGAGGAACTTGCCGAACTCCAGGGTGTCGCCGAACACGCCACACTCGGATGGAAGAACGCCACGCTCGCGGAGGCGCTGCGCGAGAAGGAACGCATCAAGCAGGACGTACTCATTGCGCAGCACATCCAGACGGCGATGCTTCCGGGCACGACGCCGGAACGGACGCATTTCGATATCGCCGCGCTCTCGCTTTCCGCGAGCGAGGTCGGTGGTGATTTCTATGATTACCTCGAGTTTCCTGATGGTCGGCTGGGACTGGTCGTCGGCGATGTGTCGGACAAAGGGGTGTCGGCGGGGATGATCATGGCCTCGGCGATCAGTACCGTGCGTTTCGCCGCCGAGATCGCGGATACACCACGCCGCATCCTCGACGCGTCAAACCGTCGCCTGTATCGCGACACCTACCGGCAGATGTTCGCCGCCGTGTGCCTCGCCGTCCTTGATGAACAGACGCTGGAGATGCGCTTCACCAACGCGGGGCTCCCCAAGCCTCTTCTGGTGCGCGACGGAGAAGCCTTTCTGATCGAGTGGTCCGACAACGGTGTGCATTACCCACTCGGCATGGTCGAGGAGACGGAATACCACGAGGAAGTGTTACAGCTGGAAATGGGGGATGTGTTGGTCCTGTATACCGACGGTATTGTTGAAAGCGCGAATGCCGCGGGGGATGAATTCGGTGTCCGTCGTCTGCGCGATACCGTGACCGCGAATGCGTCGCGGCCCGCGCGGGATATTCTCTTCCAGATCATTACCGAGGCCCAGGGGCACAGCGGCGGGACGGATCTCAGCGATGATGTGACGATGATCGTGCTGCGCGTGCGCGCGTGACGGTGGGTGTTGCGTGCCGGACGGATTGAATACGATGCGTGTACGTCACCGTCCCGCAATGCGGTAGGTGAATCCTACCGCGCGGTGTACGCCACCAAACATGTCGTCATCGTAGTAGATGATTGCCCAGTAGAGATTGTTCGCCCCCCAGTCATTCCCTTCGAGACGAATCCAATCCGCATCCGTCACATAGCCATTCTCCTCGTCATAGTTGCCGACGACATACTGGTAATCGTACGCCCCACGGAGGAGCCAGCGATGGAGAAGATAATGCCCGCTCTCCTCGTCATATTCGAGGCGGTCCACCGGCTGCGGATCCCAGTTATTGAAGATGCCGGCGAGAAACACATCCGCATCCGCGATGCGGGGGTGCTCCAGTTCGAAGCGTACGCAGAGGTACTCCGCGTCAAAGCTTCCGAGGGGCTCGGTGACCGCCGCACCGAAAAACATGTGCGGAAAGGAGCCGAAGCGAAAACGCGTGAAATCCGCACCCTCGAAACGGGTGACGACCGTGCGCGACGGATACACCGCCGAACGGCGCAGGTCGAGGAGACGGTACCCATTTCCTGGCGGGACATTCTCGTACAGAAATGATTTTCGCTCCAGACCGAGACCTTCCACGAACGTGTTTTCCTTGCGGTCATAACTGTCGACGCGATAATTCTCGAAGAGATTGAAGTTCTTGTAGAAGTCCACGGTCCGGATGAAATCAGGGAAGAGGGGGCCGGAATGCGGAACGCGAAGCTCGAGCCGCAGGCGATGCACTTGATCGAACGGCATGTCCCACGGCGTCCAGTAATCATTGCGTACCTCGAGCGTCGATCGGATCAATTGTTCGACGACAATGAAACGTCCGGAAGCATAAATGACATCCGCGTCGTATTCATCGGTGATGTCGAACATCCAGTTTCCCGAGTAGAGGAAGCGGACGAAGGGGTGATCAACGCTCGGGAAGCGGTTGAGGAAGCGCCAGCGGTAGCCATCGATGCCGGCGGTCGCCTGTTCGTAGAACAGCACGCGCGTGTAGGTGAAGAACTCGTCGCGCACGAAATAATCCGTGTCGATATTCCAGTCCTTGTCACAATGGTGAAACCGGATGGCAAGCCGTGGTGGCATTTCCTCGGCGACATCGAAACGGATGGTGATGAAGGGGGGAAGCATCTCCGATGAAGAATGCATGGCGGTATCCGCACGGATCATCACAGGCAGATTCGTCTCGTCATCTCCGCCGTAGACGTGCAGTCCGCGAATGAACGGCTGCGTGGGACAGATGTCCGTCAGTGCCTGCTGCGCGGACGTCCACGCAGTGGCGCACAATAATCCCAGCATGGCGATCAGAACATGGCGTGTCATGCATGTCAAGGTACGGCACCGTCCGCTGGCAGTCAATGGAGTTGCGAGCCCGGTCGTGCGCGGGCAACGGTGGGATGGAGAGCAAAGGGGCAGACAAATGCCCTACCGGGAGTCATACCCATAATTTCAATGCGTCTCCGGCCGCGTCACCACGGGATTGCATGCAAAAGCATAGCCGATTCGGTGGCGGTGTTTCTTGTAATCAAACAATTACCGGTGAGGATTTAAAGTGATACATTCAGTGAATGCTTGCCAGGGAAATTCGGACAAACAGCAAATAAGAGACAAAAAGAATATCAATGTATCGCGGTATTTATTGCATTTTTTTAATGCAAATGTAATGCGTTATTCAGTATATTTGGCGGCAATGGCAAATTGGAGATATTCTGCTCGGAAATATCCGACAAGCATATCCGTGTATCGGTCCCGGGCAGCGTACTCCGTCGGAAACGTGATGTCTCACCAGGATGAGGAGATGGTTCTCCCTGTCATCTGAAATCGTGCCCGAGGCCGCCACGGCCGGGCCCGGTATCGGAATCGGGGGTGTTCGCGCCGCGTTCGAAGCGACGCTCCATCAAATGCCGACACGAGCGCATACGCATGATTCATCCGAACCCGTGCGGCCTGCCATGCGCTCCAAGACGTGCTGACGAAACACCATACGGCTCTTTGAAATATGCTGAACCCACTGCCGCGGATCTCCGTGCGATCCACGCAGCGATACCAGGAGTGGTGTATGATATTATAAGATTTTATTATCTGAAGATAAGTATATTAACCTGTTTATTTTCCCAAGGATACGGCAACAAACACGTACTCATACGTTTCATCTCAAATACTCACTCACCATTATTTCTTATCAGAGGTACCCCATGAAAACCATCACTGCCACCACCACCCGTACCCGCACCGATCTGTTCATCGACGCCCCGATCGCCCCGGCGCAACCGGAAGTGCGCGAGCGCCAGCGTCCGGTGTTCACCGGTCTCGAAGATCACACGATTTCGATCGACGAGGCGAGCGAACTGACGCGCAACTACCGCATGAGCGCGGGCAAGGGCGCGATCAAGGGCGGCTTCTTCGGACGCGCCGCGATCGAGCAGGTTCTCTCGCAGGAAGGCGTGGTCGGCATCCGTTACTACTACGCGAAGGAGCACAACGGTCGTCCGGTCATGATCATGGTTGGAGTCGACGAGTTCGG
>JAVFAS010000039.1:7201-33492 GCA_034002405.1 Bacteroidota bacterium
GCTTCTTCGGACGCGCCGCGATCGAGCAGGTTCTCTCGCAGGAAGGCGTGGTCGGCATCCGTTACTACTACGCGAAGGAGCACAACGGTCGTCCGGTCATGATCATGGTTGGAGTCGACGAGTTCGGCAAGGATCTGGTCGACGGCTTCCTCGCCGAGCGTTCGGTTCCCTGTCCGCCGTTCTGTGGTGGCTTCAACCCGCTCAACAGCTGAGAACTTCGGAATCCGTCCTCCTGCTCATGCGGGAGGACGGACTGGCACCGACGCTGACACCCCGGTTCGTTTACGACACACACAAATTCAGTACATAAGTATTCCAAGGAGATAGATCATGAAGCAGGACACCACCCTCACCACCAACGCCACCGTCATCACCAATCTGTTCGTCGACGCCCCGGTCGCTCCGGCGCAACCGGAAGTGCGCGAGCGCCAGCGTCCGGTGTTCACCGGTCTCGAAGATCACACGATTTCGATCGACGAGGCGAGCGAACTGACGCGCAACTACCGCATGAGCGCGGGCAAGGGCGCGATCAAGGGCGGCTTCTTCGGACGCGCCGCGATCGAGCAGGTTCTCTCGCAGGAAGGCGTGGTCGGCATCCGTTACTACTACGCGAAGGAGCACAACGGTCGTCCGGTCATGATCATGGTTGGAGTCGACGAGTTCGGTAAGGATCTGGTCGACGGCTTCCTCGCCGAGCGTTCGGTTCCCTGTCCGCCGTTCTGTGGTGGCTTCAACCCGCTCAACAGCTGAAACAAGTGGTTCAACGGAAGCCTGGAAGACCAACATTTTTTACTGAAGGATTTGAGATATGCTTGTTAACCCTGATTCCATATCCAAGGAAGCCCTTGATCACCGCGAGATCGCGGTAGATACACCCGTGGCACCACCGGCGCAGTCGCAGGTTTACCAGCGAAAGCGGCCGGTATTCACCGGATTCGAAGACCACAACATCAGTCTGGAGGAAGCAGGCACGCTCACCCGCAACTATCGCATGGCCTCGGGCAAGGGAGCTGTCAAGGGGCGGTATTTCAGTCGCGCCGCTCTCGAACAATTATTGATGCAGGAGGATACCGTGGGTGTCCGCTACTACTACGGAGTTGATGCTGAAGGAAGGCAGCAGATGGTTCTTGTCGCAGTCGATGCGTTCGGCGAAGACCTCACAGAAGGTTTTGTGTTTGGACGGGCGTTGCCGGTGTCCAGGTTCCATGAGGAACACAATCCATTGAACTCCTGAGCGGCTGAGAGGCCAGAAACAACAGCAGGGCGCCGAGCTTTGTCGTTGACCGGGGAGATGCTATATTTTGAGGAGAGAACGAGATATGGCTGTCCGTTACGCGGGCAGCCATATCGACATCTCCATCAACTGCCATCACTACCGATGAATTGTGTGCGTAGGTGTTACTCCCCGTTCCCGCCCTGCTTGGTCTGCCCCCTATTCCGGCACTGATGTTCTCAGCGACGATGGAGGAGTACAACCTCACGATCGTCTATGTTCATGCCGCCTCGGCATTCACGGTGATCGTTCCGCTGATTCTTTCGCTGCTTGGAATTAAAAAATTTGATAAGGGGATCCAGCGATTCGCGTTGTACCTAGGACTGGTCCTTCTGAGTGAGACAAGCGGGATTTTTCTCGGGGGAGTTCTGGATATTCCCAACCTGATCGTCTATGACATCTTCACGGCACTCGAGTATGTGTTCCTGATCCTGGTCTTCAGTGCGTGGCACGAGGACAAGTTATTCCGCACAGCGATGCTGGCCAGCATACCCGTCTTCCTTGTCGTCTGGCTTTCGGCGACATTCATCTTCCAGACTTCCGGATCCTTCGACAGTATCTTTCTGTCCATCGAGAGTATTGTGTTTGTCTTCCTGTCGGTGGTCACCCTCGCCAAGGAAATGCGCGACAGCTCCGTCCTCTTGGTCGACAACCCGAGATTTTGGGTGGCGTCAGGCGTGCTGGTCTATTTCGCCGGAAATCTATTTGTCTTCGCACTGATCGAACAGCTGCTGCAACCGGGTGTGACGAGGTATCACAGTGCCTGGATGATCCACACCGCTCTGAATGTGACGAAAAACATTCTGTTCACGCTCGGCTTTCTCAGTACTGGGGCACCGTCGGATTGGTGGAGCGAGCGGAAGCGCAAATGGCAGGATCAGCAGATCCGATTGACGCAATGACCCGAGGAACCGTCGGTGTCCGACGGACTGGATATTTCGCGCACAAAATCGTATTCTTTTCATCCAATGCTGTAAGCTGACCGTACTCTCTCACAAAAGACTGAAAGTATCGGAGCGTCATGAGACGTCCCGCTGAGTAAGTCGGAGATTCAACGTGGCCGAATCAGATCTATCACTGGGCTTCGTTCTCATCGCCGGCACCGTCGTGTTGCTCACCTTGGCGCTAGGCATTATCTTGGTGATCATCTTGCAGCAGCGGCGGGTGTTCGCGCTGCAGCAGCGCAATCTCGAGCAGCTACGGGAGAGCGAAAAGCGGTATCGCCGGCTGGTACAGCTGTCACCGTTTCCGCTCATCGTGACGGTCGACGATCTCATCGTGTTTGTCAATGATGCCAGTCTGCGCCTGTTTGATGCGTCAACCGAGGAGGAACTGATCTCCCGCTCGGTGTTCGATTTCATCATGACGGATTTCGAGCGGCGCGACGACAATCGCTTCCAGTATCTGCTCCGTCAGAACGAGGACATCTACGATGTCAAGGGACAGCTCGAACGACTCGACGGACAAATCATCGACATTGGGGTGACCGCGATCCCGATCACCTACGGTGAGAAGGAAGCACGGCACATCGTCATCCGTGATATCACGCAGCAGGAACGGCAGAAGTCGGAACTGATCGCGGCGAAGGAGCGCGCCGAACAGTCCGATCGTCTGAAGGATGCATTCATCGCCAATATGTCGCATGAAATCCGGACGCCGCTGCATATCATCATCGGGTACAGCAACCTGATCACGAATGAACTCGTCGGGAAAATGTATCCGGAGATGGAATCGTATTTCCTCGCCATCCGTCGCGGCAGCCAGCGCCTGATGCGGACCGTCGAGCATATTCTCAACATTTCCAGCATCCAGGTCGGGACCTTCAGCGTGCAGCCCGAGGAGATCCGCATCTCGGAACGGATCGAGGACCTGGTGCAGGAGATGAAATCCCTGGCGCAGAAAAAAGGCCTGCTCATCAATTTCAATACCGAATGTCCCGCGGCCATTCTCTTCGCCGACCGCTATTGTATCGATCAGGCGGTGTCGAATATCATCGACAATGCGATCAAGTTCACGAAGAAAGGCCATATCGATGTCCGTGTCTTCGCGCAGGACCGCCGTGTCTGCATCGAGGTGGCGGACACGGGGATCGGGATGGCGCCGGAGTATTTGCCGAAGGTGTTCAGCGTGTTCTCGCAGGAAGCATCCGGGTACACACGCCCGTTTGATGGACTCGGCCTGGGGCTATCCCTGACCAAGAAATATGTCGAACTCAACCGGGGTTCGATCACGGTGCGCAGCCGCAAGGGCAAGGGCACGACCTTCACCCTGCAGTTCCTCGCCGAACGCATCGAGGAAGCAGCCCTGCCGCACGGGTTGGGAGCGGAAATCTCCGAGGCCGACGTGTTGCCGCGAACGCCGCTCGTCGAAGGATTGCGCACGGTATTGTTCGTCGAGGACGACGAGGAAACACAGGAATACATGGCGTCGCTGCTCGCGCGGGAATACAATCTCCGCATCGCCTCGACCGCCGACGCCGCATGGCAAATCATGGAGAGTACACCGATCGATCTCGTGCTGATGGATCTTTCGTTGCAGGGCGACGAGGACGGGATCTCGTTGACCCGTCGTATCCGTCATGATGGACGTTTCGGTGAAACACCCATCATCGCCGTGACGGCCCATGCATTTCCGAAGGATCGGATCCAGAGTCTGGAAGCCGGCTGCAATGCCTACTTCTCGAAGCCGTTCCAGATCGAGGAATTGAAGAAATCGATGGTTTCCTTTCTCCATTCCCGCGGCGCCTGACGCCGTCGCGCGCTCACAGGCGCCGTGCCACCACTACGACCGTCTTGGCCGCGACCACCACGTTGGTCGCGGGATCCAATCCTTCAAGCAGCGCGACATAACACCCGATGCGCGCGCGTCGACCCGCCTCGTCGAGCCCATCCCATACGACAAAACTTTCCCTCCCCAGCGGCGCATTGTTTCTGAGCGTCACGATCATGCGTCCCTCGGCGTCGTAGATTCGAAGGCGCACCTGCTGCACGTGCGTGGGGAGCAGACATCGGAACACGCAGGTATCCTCGAACCCGTCTCCATCCGGAGAAAACGGCACGGGTGACACCGAGATGGCCGCATCACCCGTCAAGGTGCCTGGCGGTGTTTCGGCATGGATCGAATTCCTTGTTCCGGGGGTTCCCCCCACGGGATCGGCGCAGGAACTCCACGCATCCTTTCCCGAACCATGGAAGATCGGATTCATGAGTTCCAGCGAAATCCCGGACGGGTTCGTGTTCAACGGATGGTGCCAATCCGCGCGGTACCGGACGCTGTCGATCACCGCACCGGTGGGATCATACAGGACAATCTCGTCTTCTTCGTTCGTCAGGTTCAGCGATGCGCGATCGAGCGCGACGACGACAGCGGCCTCGGCGGTTCGCAACCGTGGAAAGGAAAAAAAGACCCCCGAGTCCGAGGAAATGACCACAAAGCCACCGGGAGGGACGGCACCGGGCGAGGGTGGAAGTTTGATCGTCGTGCGCTCCCCCTTCGCGTTCGCCTTCCCGGCGAACGACCATCGGGCGAGATGCAAGGTGTCACCGGTCGTGTTGTACAGTTCGAACCACTCGCAGGACGAGGAAAGCGGCGCGGCCATGATTTCATTGACAATCAGCGCGTGCCGTGCGCAGGGATCGACATTCAATACCGTCGCGGTGTTTTCCGCGCCCGGTGTGCCCCCGGTCACATCGGTCGACGCGACCCAATTCCCTGCCGTGGGAGGTGCATCGATGGCGATACGCTCGGTCGAGACGCCGCGCTGCGTGGACCACCCCGCTGTGTAGACGAGAGAATCAACCATGCGTCCCGCGGCGTCTCGGATGACGATGTCGTCACCGCTGTTATTGAGTGATGGAAATCCGCTCACGCGCAGCACCTGACAGGGGAGCTGCGTCCACACCTCCGCGATGGGAAGCCGCGCCGCGAGGATGAGGAAGGCACCGGGCGGGAGGATGACGTCCTCGTCGGAAAGCAGCACAGGCTTCGCGCCGCGATCCGACAGCGTCCACTCCCGGATGCTGACCGGTGCGTCGGAGGCGTTGCGGAGTTCAATCCACTCGGCGGCGCCGGTGGCGGGCGCGAACATGAATTCGTTGATGACGATCGGCTGTGCGTGAAGCGCGGCGCTGCCGCACAGCACAACCATGAAGAGAATTCGGGGAACGAAGAGGATTCGGGGAACGATGCGCTTCATCATGTGTCTCCCAGATGCAATGAAACAGCGTCATGGTTCGGAATGGCGAAAGCTACGGAGTCCTCGATCCGCGCGCCATGGAAATCGGAAGACCGGATGTTCGAGCGCCCTGAGCGCGGCGTCCCACACCCGTGCGGGATTTTCCCGTCGGGACCGCCACCGCTTGACAATGGAGGAAAATCCCCCTACATTTCATTCGACGTGAAGTCTTACGCAATGAAGAAACGATATCTCGGCATACTGACAGCGCTTCTCTTCGTGACGTGGACCGCCATCGGCGGCGCGTTCATTGATTTCTTCAACGGAAGAAGCGACGGCGACAACATCGTGCTCGAATGGAAAACCCGCGGCGAGTCGAATCTCCAGCGCTTTGAAATTCAGCGTAAAGCCGGAACGAGCGGTGAATTCGTCACACTCACGACGGTGCAGCCGAAAGGTTCGAATTCGCTGTACACGTACGTGGACCGTTCCGCCTACAAGGATGCCGGGAGCCTGTATGCCTACCGCCTGAAAATACTCGAAAGCTCATCGGGTCCGGCCTCCTACTCCAATGAAATCACGGTGACGCACAGCGTCAGCAGCGTCAAGCGCACATGGGGCAGCATCAAGGCCATGTTCCGCTGAACCGCCGGCCGATCGATTCGTGTTTGCAGGGCATGCCGTGAGACATGCCTTTTTTCGTTGTGCATTATCCGCATCGCGCCGCTGTCCGCATCATCCCGTGGCCCACATCATCCCGTGGCCCACATCATCCCGTGGCCCACATCGGGAACCGCTCCACCATCGAAACGGAAATCTGCCGATGAGGAAATACCGCCCGAAACAGATCCGGAGTATCATGCGATCACCGCTTCTTCATGTCCTGCTTGTCGTCGTGGCCATCTCCGGCTGTACGTCGGTGCCCGCGTCGCGTCCCGAGACCGCCGACCGTCGGTCGATTCGAGTCTGTATCGCCGATCGTGCGCGCGACGTCGACATTGAATTCACGGACGGTGCGGTCCTGCAGACGGCGGGAAAGCGATATGCGCTGGACGGACACGAAAGGATGCGGTGCCGTCTCGAATCAGATGGCAGTATTCAGATTCTGATCAATGACATTCCGGCTCGGCGTTTCCGCGGAGTCGGTCGCTGTTATTATCGGCAGCCAGGATCGACGTTTGCCATCGATGGGCATCGGTACAGCGACACGCTGATGATCGCGTCCGACGGACAGCATCTTTACGTCATCAATATTCTGCCGCTCGAGGACTATCTGAAAAGCGTCGTGCCCCGTGAGATCGGTCGCAACCGGAAAGTCGAGGAAATGGCCGCCGTGCGGGCCCAGGCGATCCTTGCCCGCACGTATGCCGTCGGGAAAATCACGCTTCCGCTGACGAGGCTGTTTGACGTCTACGATGACACTCGTGACCAGGTGTTCGGCGGGCTCGGGGAGCGGGACGAACTCACATCCGCCGCGGTGGAACAGACCGCGGGACGGGTGCTGCGTTTCGGAGACCGATTGGCTGAATGTTATTATCACTCGACCTGTGGTGGTCATACCGAAGCCAGCTCGCTGGTCTGGCAGCGTCCACAGTCCAAACCCTATCTTACGGGAGGCAGCGACCGCGGCGACGGAACGGATTATTGTCGGATTTCACCGTCATATCGGTGGAGCGAGGAATATTCGCGAACCGGTCTCGAGGCGGTGCTGCGCACGTTCCTTCCTTCCGCGAACGAGGCAATCCTTCCGTCGGACCTCCCGGAAAAAAACTGGCATCTTCTCGATCTGAACATTCTCAAACGGGGTCCATCCGGGCGAGTCACCCTGCTGCAAATCGTGATGGGGAATCGCGGTCAGCAACGTTCCTACTACGTGCATGGGGACAAGGTGCGGTATGCACTGCGTCGTCCGTCGACCGACCTCCCCCTGCGCAGCACCCTGTTCGATATTTCCATTCATCGCGACGGCAGGCGCTGGATCGAACGCGTCCGCATCGACGGCGGAGGGAACGGACACGGGGTGGGACTCTGTCAGTGGGGCGCGATCGGTATGGCGCGCGCGGGAAAGGACGAGTCGCATATTCTCTCCCGATATTTTCCCGAAACGGAAATCGGCCGCTGGAAATAGGGCGCGGATGGCGTGCTGCGCCACCAGGATCGATGACGCAATACGCGATGCGATGCGTACGCTCCCGAAGGGTGGGGGAAAAGAGTGCAAATTGTAGTTTTTTCGCAATTTTCGTACCTTTGTACTTTGGTACAGTCTCCTATCCACTTTTCCCAGGAGCGATTCAACATGGCGAAACCCCTGAGTATCCTCTTCGTCTCCAGCGAAGTTGTTCCTTTCGCCAAAACGGGTGGACTGGCCGACGTCTCCGCTGCCCTTCCACAGGTCGTGCGTGAGCTTGGGCACGACATCCGCATCATCATGCCGAAGTACGCCGCGGTCAGCGACCGGAAATTCAAGATTCATGACATCAAGCGTCTCACCGACATGCCGATCCATCTCGGCGAGGAGACGTTTCTCGCGAGCGTGAAAAGCTCGTTTCTGACAAACATCAAGACGAAGGTCCAGGTGTATTTCATCAGCAACGAGCAACTGTATTGCCGCTCCGATCTGTATGTCGATCCGAAGACCAAGGAAGCATGGCCGGACAATGATAATCGATTCATCTTTTTCTGCCGTGGCGTGATCGAAACACTGATCCTTCTGGGGTGGAAACCCGATATCATCCATCTCAACGACTGGCAGACCGGCCTGATCGCGGCGCTGATCAAGACCGAGTACGCGAACGAACCGCTGTTCAAAAACACGAAGATCGTGTTCACCGTCCACAACGCGGCGTATCAGGGAGTTTTTCCGAAGGAGTCCTTTCCAAAGACCGGTCTTTCCGCGAAAACCTTCAAGATGGATGGCATCGAATTCCACGGCGACATCAACCTTCTCAAGGCCGGGTTGATCTATTCCGATGCCATCACCACTGTCAGTCCGACCTACGCGAAGGAAGTGCGTTCGAGCGAGGAGTTCGGGTATGGCCTCGAGGGCGTGTTCAAGAAACGTGCACGGAAAACCTCCGGCATCCTCAACGGCATGGACACGACGGTGTGGAATCCGGAAGTGGACAAATTGATTCCGAAGAACTATTCCGCCGAGACGCTCGAGGACAAACGGGCGAACAAGAAAGCACTGTGTGATCACTTCAAGCTGCCATACGATCCACGCGTTCCGGTGATCGGCATCGTTTCGCGTCTCGCGGATCAGAAGGGTTTCGACCTGATCGAGGAGAAACTCGACGAACTGATGGCGATGGATCTGCAACTGGTCGTGCTTGGTGCCGGCGAAAAGAAATATGAAGACCTGTTCACCCGCGCCGCGAAGAGGTACAAGAAGAAAGTCGGCGCCTTCATCGGGTTCGACGAGGAACTCGCCCATCTGATCGAAGCCGGGGCGGATATGTTTCTCATGCCGTCGAAATACGAGCCCTGCGGACTCAACCAGATGTACAGTTTGCGATACGGGACGTTACCGATCGTGCGCGCCACGGGCGGTCTCGCCGACACTGTCGAGGATCTGGACGCGAAACCCAAGGCCGGCACCGGCTTTGTCTTCGAGAAATACAACGCGAAACAGATGGTTGCGGCCGTCAAACGCGCCGTTGCCGCGTTCTCGGACGAGAAACTCTGGAACGCCGCGATGAAACGCGCGATGGCGATGGACTTCTCCTGGGATGCATCCGCGCAGAAGTACATCGAACTCTACAAGAATCTGCTGAAAAAGAAGTGAGTGTGTTCCGTCTGTGTCCGGAAGATCCGTGAACGGTGCTGCACAGGATGATCCAAGGAATTCTCCCTTGCCGGTGATGGGCAGAGCGGTGTATCTTGCCTTCTTGTCATCGCCGCGGAGTCTCCCGGCGACCCCATGAATTATCAGGACCGCTCACCCGTGCGTTTTTCCATCGCTATTGTCGTCTCGCTTCTTTTCCTGGTCGCGTGTCAGAGTGATCCGGATCCCACAGGTATCGGACTCGTGCCTGATGGCGATCTGATCAATGCGCTCCGTTTCGATTCGCAGCGTGATTCCACTGACATCCGTGACGGAAGTTTTTTCTTCCACAATCACCATGCATCGTCGACCGCGTTGGCGATTGGCGCGGCAGACGGGTACGCCAGCAGTGCGCTGCTGCGTTGGCTGTATTTCAGCGTCGACTCGATACAGGCCTATGGCGGGCAGATCGTGTCCGCCCGGCTTCAGCTCCGCTCCCTGCCCTATCACATCGGTGATATCAGCGCGCCTGTTCAGCTCGACCTCCACAAGATCCGCGGTTTCTGGAATGTGTTCACCATCGCCGCCGACAGCGTCGATGAGCTTCGTTCCGATGAACGCATCGGACGCTTCGATGGAGTCATCGGGCCGACCGACAGCATCGTGATCGACATCGATACCGCGACCGTGCGCCAATGGATGCGAAACAGCATCGAGGGACAATACGCCGAAAATCATGGAGTGATGCTCGACATCGCGCAGCAGGGTGTGCTCCGGAGTTTTCAGTCCAACGTCCTCGGCAACGACAGTCCACCCGTGCTGACCATCATCATGCAGACCCCGAACGGGCTGGATACGGTGGTCGGTGAAGGAATGGACAACACCTATCTCATCGCCGGACCGAAGCGCGAGGACGAGGGGCGGATCGTGCTGCAGGGCGGCATCTCCGTCCGCGGCACGCTGCGGTTCGACCTGTCCCGCATTCCCCCCGCGAGTGTGATTAATCACGCCACGCTGTATCTGACGAAGGATCCCTCGCTGAGTACCCGGTATTTCCGTGGCGCGGACAGTGTGCTGGTCTACGAGCGCATTGACAGCAGCACGAATATCCTGAGTAGTTCGGGCATCATCACCCGACTGGACAATTCAATGCCGGGTGTCCTGATCGCCGAAGGCACGCCGCTGACCCGCGCGGTGCAGAACTGGGTGAACGGCAAGGGGAATTACGGACTTGTGCTTGTTCCGATGTATGAAGTTTCCGACATCGACCGCATGGCGCTCCATGGTGCCGCCGCCGCAGCGGACAAGCGTCCCCGGCTGGTCGTGACCTACACCTCCCAGCCGTGACCGCCATGAAAAAAATCATCCTCGGATTTCTTCTCCTCACCAGCATTTCCGCCGCGCAGAATGGCGGCACGATCGAGTCACGGTTCGGGATCGGCGAGTTGGACCAGATGCTGACCGCGCGGCAACGCGGCATGGGTGGCGCGGCCACCGCGCTGCAATCGTCCGCGGATATCAGCGCGATCAATCCGGCATCGTGGTCGGCGATCCGTGAGCTTCGACTCGCGGGTGGACTCGCATACGAGTATCTGTCGCTCTCGAAGGCGGATGCTTCCATCACCAGTGGCGCGATCAAGGGATTCAGCTTTGTTTTTCCGCTCGAGGAAAGCTTCCGGCTCCGGTTGGGTTCATCGATTCAGCCGGTGAGCCGTGCGAATTACAAGACAATCGGATACGGAACTCTGGATGGAGAATCGTATTCGGTGCTGTATGAAGGTTCGGGCGGCCTGTCGATGTTTCGCGCCGGTTTGTCGGCCGAGCCGCTCCCTCATGTCAAGATCGGCGCGGCCTTCCAGTACTATTTTGGAACGATCGATCAGCTGACCGAACTGCGCTTCGACAATGGTACCTGGTTCGATGCACGGCAGACGCGTGCGACGACGCACAGCGGTTCGGGACTTCATCTCGGAGTGCTCTATGACGGCATCCGGAATGTCCATCTCGGTGTCTCCCTGCGTCCCGCCACTTCGATCAACGCCAGCAGGAATCTCGTGATCGAGTACAGCACGGCGGATTCGACCATCAGTGGCGCCAGCGGCACGCAGGATATTCCGCTCGCGTTTTCCGCCGGCCTCGCCTGGCAGCTCACCGACGCATTGCTCCTGGCGGCCGATTACAGCAGACAGGATTGGACCAATGCCGAAATGTTCGAAGGGAAACAAAACGGGCAGGGAGAAGCGTACAAATTTGCCCTGGGCGCGGAATGGTACCCATACAAAAATGACCCGGATGCGCGCACACTCAGCCGCACGGCCTTCCGCCTCGGGTTCTATCTTCAACAACCGTACATGGCATTCGACAATGAGAACGCACAGGAGACATTCATCACCGCAGGCGCCGGTTTCCCGATTTTCGGAGCGAACCGCGGTGATGTCGCGCTCGAATACGGCTGGCGCGGCAGCGATGCGCACCCACTCGGGACGCAACACCTTCTCCGTCTTTCATTGTCCGTCACCGTCGGAGAGCCCTGGTTCATCCGCAACACCGATTAGACTTCTCACGATTCCGATACTGGAGGCTTCCATGACCCGCCCCGTCCTCACGCTCCTTGGCATCACCCTTTTCCTGCTGCTCGCCATGCGGCCGTTCGCGGCGCAGGCGCAGACAGACGGCAGTATCGACGAGAAGGAACGCCTGCTCCGACGCAACTGGAGCCTTTTTCTTGAATACGTCAAAACCAACGATCTCAAGGCGGCAAAGCGCGCCGGCTGGCAGATTCTCGAACTTGATCCCGCGCGTTTCACGACCTTTCACGGCAAGATGATCGATCTGTACGATTCGCTCGCGACACGCGAGGAAGATCCCGTGATGAAAACGGGATACGCCGACACGCTGATCTGGTTGGTCGACAATGCCATCCAGACCTTCCCCGACCGCAAGGCGGAATTCTCGTTGATCAAGGGGTATCAGTTCGAGCGGCAATACACCGACCGCGAGCAGGACGCCATCCACGCCTACGAGGACGGTATCAACAGCGATTATGCCAACGCCGACATGTATTCGCTGATGCGACTCGCGCTGCTGTATTCGAAGTACCCCGAGACGAAGAACACCGCCGTCACCGTGCTGCAGGCGATCATGCTCCGCGATCCGAACAACGAGACGGCGCAGAGCCTGATGAAAAGCCTGATGGAAAATCCGGAGGAGTACGTCGGTGTGCTCCGCGACGCGTATTACGCCGATCCCGAGAACGTCACGAAGCTGTACGAACTCGCGAATGGCTATTTCGAACTCGTGCAGCAGTACGACAGCGCCGCGGTGTATTTCGAAAAGCTGACGAAGATTTCTCCCGATGTGAAAAATTACTGGCTGCGCTATGGCGCCAGCCTGCTCTTCCTCGAACAGTACAAGGGCGCCTCGGCGGCCTACAAGCGGGTGACCGAGCTCGATCCGGAGTCGAAGGAAGCGTGGATGAATCTGGCGCGGTCGGTGCTGCAGGAAGGCAAGCTGTCCGACGCCCGCAGCTACGCGGAAAAAGCATCGTCGATCGATCCGACCTGGGGCGCGCCCCACATGGTAATCGCGAACGCCTATGAGATGGCGGTGTCCCGCTGCGTGGATGGCACGCGCGGAGGCTGGGGGAAAATGAAGGTGATCGACAAGATGGTGTACCTGCTGGCCCAGAGTTCATACGCCCGCGCCGCGCAGGATCCGCAGTTCGAGAGCCAGGCGCGCGAGCGTTCGCGGGCGTTGAGCACGCTGACACCGACGGCCGAGGACCTCTTCGTCAACAAGATCCCGAAGGGCAAACCCTACTCGATCAACAAGGACTGCTACGGCTGGATTGGCCGCAGTGTCACCCCGTAAGGAGACGCCACATGATTGCCCTCGCCGCGGATCACGGAGGTTTCAACTACAAGGAGCGGACCAAGGCATTGCTTGATTCGCTTGCGCTCCCGTGGAAGGATTTTGGAACCGACCGGGAAGAAAGCGTTGATTATCCTGATTTCGCGCACCCCGCCGCCGAGGCGATTCAGCGTGGAGAATGCGACCGCGGTATCTTTTTCTGCGGGACCGGTATCGGGATCAGCCTCGCGGCCAACAGGCACCGGGGCATTCGCGCCGCGGCCTGCCAGGTGCCCGAAGCGGCGAGAATGTCGCGGCTGCACAACGATGCGAATGTTCTCGCGCTCGGAGAACGCCTCGTCGACTGGAATCTCGCGGAACAGATGATCCGCGTATGGCTCGAGACACCTTTCGAAGGCGGTCGCCACGAACGGCGCGTGCGGAAAATCGAATGGGAGGGATGACCCGCATCCGCGGGACGTTTTCATGACATGACGTTCGTCACGCGTCACATCCCATATCCACCAACAATGCTGAAAAGTGCCGCGAGCACGAAAAACGCGAACGCGAGGATTAGTCCTTTGGTGCGGGTGATCGCGGCCACGTGCTCGAATCCGATACCGAGCACGTAATACATCCAGATCGAGATGGGATTGAGCATCAGCAGCAACCGCGTTCCGGCATTGGCCATCGGATCACCGACAAACAGTGCGGGACTCAGATTCGCGAACGGTTTCCCGGTCAGAAATGACAGCAGCAGGCTCAGCAATTGATCGATGGCGGACATGAAGGTACTCAATCCCGCCGCCGACAGAATCAGCGCGAAGGTCACGTCCCCTTTCATGAGATATTTCGCGCCCAGCCAGTAGAGCAGCGCGAAGACAAAGAACATGATGACGAAGCCGACACCGGCGGAAATCGTGCCGCCGATCTTGATCAGTCCCTGCATGTTTTCCATCTGGTCCAGCGCCTGATCCGCCTGTTCCTGCGAGAGCTTGCCCTTTTCCACCTGCTCGGCGATGCCCTTGCTCTGCTGCTCGATGATTTTCGCCATGAAATCCGGATTGGAGAAGCGGAGGAACATCCCGACGATCAGAATCAGCGCGGTAATGCCCACAGGAAGCAGCCAGTCGGAGGTGCGGGGACCCGCGGCACGGACGTTGGCGAATGTCGCCGCCGGCTCGGTCAATACACCGACAAATTTGTCCGACATCGAAAGCGGTTCGACCGGCGGGGGCGGGACGCTGGTCATTCCCTCGTTCGTGAATTCGCTCCCGCTTTCGTACGTACCATCAGTCATCATGAAATCTCCTGCGGTGGGGTAATCTATCCTGGATTGGTGCAACGTATCGACATTTTGCGCGCGAAGCAATTCCCGTCGTGAACGCCGCGCTGTCGCATTCGCCGCGGTGCCGCGTTTGTGGGTCGATTCTTTCCCCTCTTTCGCGCTATATTCCCGGTATGTACGACATTCTGGGGCTGACATGAAAAACACTCGCCTGTCTGGTATTCTTTTCACAATGCTTCTCGTTGCATTTCTCCCGCACGCGCTCACCGCCCAATGGCAGTGGCATAATCCCCTGCCGGAAGGCAATGAGTTTCTGGACGCCACATTTCCCGATGCCATGAATGGCTGGATTGTCGGCGGGAACGGCTCCCTGTTGCGCACGACGGACGGGGGACAGACCTGGATGTC
Organism: Bacteroidota bacterium; assembly: GCA_034002405.1. Taxonomy (GTDB): domain Bacteria; phylum Bacteroidota; class Ignavibacteria; order SZUA-365; family SZUA-365; genus SZUA-365. Next base: position 21,957 of record JAVFAS010000039.1, read on the forward strand.
GCAAGCCAATATTCTTCGCACGACACCGTTTCTCGGTTTGAGTATCGTCTTCCTTGACGGACAGACCGGCGTGGTGTCGATGAACAACGGTCTCATGCTGCGCACGACGGATGCCGGTTTCAGCTGGGAGTTGTTGCCACGCACGGCCCTGACCCTGCAGAAACTGCGGAAGGCGCCGGACGGCAGCCTCTGGGGAGTGGGCAGCCTGGGCGCGATCGCCCGCAGCACCGATGCCGGGAGCCATTGGGAACGAATGACGACAGGAATCACCACCGTGGTCTACGACATCGCATTCCCCGACGCACAGACCGCGGTTGCGGTCTGTGGCGGGGGAACGATCCTGCGCAGCACCGATGGCGGTCAGAGCTGGACAACCATCAGCGCGCCGTATCAACTCGATATCAGTACGGTGGAGTTTCGCGATGCGCGCAACGGCGTTGCCCTGCAGAAACCGAAATACCTGTTGCGGACCACCGACGGCGGGGCGACCTGGACGGATACATCCTTCGCGGTGAACGAGCTGCACGACATCCGTTTTGCCGACGCCGATCACGGATGGCTGGTGAGCAACAGCGCCGGTTCGGTGTTTCGCACGACTGATGGAGGCGCGAGCTGGGAGTTCATCGAAGTGCAGCAACCCCGGCGTGTCACATTCTATGCCGCGTACAGCACGGATCCGCAGCATGCGCTCCTTCTCGGAAACGGTGGCGCGATGTTCACCACATCCGACGGCGGGGCAACGTGGACGCAGCACGGGACGGCCTTCACGCGGCAGCATCTCCACGGCGTCACCGCGCTCGATGATTCCACCGCGTGGGTATTCGGAGACGGCAGTGCGTTTTTCACCAACGACGCGGGTCGGAGCTGGCAGGGAAGTGACACCATCTCTCTGCCTGGTTTTCGCTATGGGTATGCCCTTTCCGAACAGCGCATCCTCGGTGCCGGATCGCAGGGGCAGGTGATGCTCTCGACCGATGGCGGACAGAATTGGGCGACGCAGGTGCTTTCCGGGCTCGGGCAGATCGAACAGATCGTATTCGTCGATGACCTGCATGGCTGGCTTGCCGGCGCGCATGGCACGCTCGCGCGCACGACGGACGCGGGTACGACCTGGATCGAACTCGACGCGGGTGTCACGCACGACTTCAACGCCATCACGGCGGTCTCGGCACAGGAGGCCTGGGTCGCCGGGAATGAAGGACGCATTTTCCACACGAGCGATGGCGGCGTGACGTGGGTGGAACAGAATTCAACGGTGAACACGCATCTCCAGACGATTTTCTTCATCGATGCGCAACGCGGTTGGGCAGGCGGACAGCTTGCGTTGCTGAAGACCATCGACGGCGGCGCGACGTGGACAGCGGTGACGGGGCTCGCGGGTATCGACGTGATCTATCGCATCGTGTTCACGGATGAAGATCACGGGTTCTTCATGCTCAGTCGTTCCGTGGCGCGGACAAACGACGGCGGCGCCACGTTCTATCGCACGGATTATCCCGCCATCGGACAACACGATCTCGACGCGACGGCTGATGGACATCTCTGGCTCGTCGGCGATTTTGGACTCACGCAACGCTACACTCCTGCCGCGGCCATCGCGATTCAGCCGGACCGGCTTGACTTCGGTGACGTCGCGGTGAACAAGCAGCGAAACCTGACGATCACGGTGACCAACCGTGGCGAGATTCCCCTCGTGTTCAACAATGTCGCCACCGTGGGAACGGGATTTCTCTTCGTGAGCGGAGATCTTGCCCCGTTACAACCAGGCGACAGCCGGCTGCTCACCCTCGGCTTCGCGCCGGCTGATACCGGGGTCGTGTACGGAACCGCGACGGTCTTTTCAAACGCGGCACTGGGAATTCCGTTCATCGAACTCATCGGGCGCGGTGTTCCTCCGGGCACATCGGCGCTGATCCATTCGCCCGACACGCTCGATTTCGGCGAGTTGCTGCTCGGGACCTACTCCTCGCGATTCGTCACACTGACCAACCGCGGCACCGCGCCGCTCCTCATCGGCCAGGAACGGACGTCCGGCGGAGATTCCACCATGTTCCAGGTGACTCTCGAATCGACATTCTTCTTCGCGGCGGGCAAGGTCGACTCCGTACAGATCACTTTCGCGCCGCTGCGGCCGGGTGATTTCGTCAGCTGGCTGCTGGTCGAGTCAAACGATCAGGTCGAACCGTCCTATCGCATCCCGGTGCGTGGCAGCGGGGTCACGCCGATCATCAACACCGACGCGGTGGTCGAATTTGGATACGTCCTGATCGACAGCAGCAAGACAGAGGATGTCAGCATCCGGAATCTCGGTCGAGCGCCGTTGCATATCGTCAGCTGGACGCCGGGTGGAACCGATGCGGCGGACTTTGCCTTCGGTGATCCCGGAGCGGTGACCATCGCGGGAGAGGATTCGCTCGTGCTTCCCGTCACCTTTACTCCGCGCAGCTATGGCGAGAAGAATGCCGACATCACGATCGTTTCCGACGACCTTGTCAACGGATCCTACACCCTCCGGCTTCGCGGCAACGCAACGACACTGGAAACCGGCACGCTCCCCATTCCCACCGAGGTGGCGCTCCGGCAAAACTATCCGAATCCCGCCGCCAGCGGCACCATGACCGTCTTTACCCTGGATCTCCCCGCACGCATGCGCGCATCGATCGTGCTGTTCGACATTCATGGCCGCGAGGTGCTGCGCCTCGCCGACGGTGAATTCGAGGCGGGACGCCACGCGATCACGGCGCGCCTGGGCACGCTCGCACGCGGAAGCTATCACGCGCTGCTTCTCGCGACGGACGGACGGACGACCGTGCGACGCAGTGTCATGACCGTCGTAACCCGTTGACGCGCCCATGACCGTCGGCGTGGACGATGAGGCGGCGCACGCCGTGCACGAGGACGGACAGGACGGAAGTCCGTCGACGATGGAGACGGAGCTTCTCGACGGCTATCTCGAGCTGTGCCGCCGCGTGCCTCCCCCCCATTTTTTCTGGCGCGCGCCGAATGGAGAAATTCTGTTCTGCGCGGGCATGCGGACGCGCCGCGTCCCTCCCGACCCCGCCGCGTGGCGCGAGTGGTGCCGGGAAGACCTGCGGCTCGATGATACGATCCCGGCAGTGTTTCTTGCCTCGTTCTCCCCGACGGAGGCTGAACATCATCGTTGGAGGTCTTTTTCTCCTGTTCTATGCTTCCAGCCGGTGGCGGGGTTGTTGATCCGGGAGGGGAAGACACTGCGATGGGGAATGGATGAGAACATATGGGCCGGGAGCGAGCACGCGAATGGTGATGCGGGCGGGAACGCGGGAGAACAGGATGGCGCGGTACCCAACTCCGAAATCGTGGCGTCCGCGACACGTTCCACCACGCCTGAATGCTCCGACGAGAATGCGGACGGGGAGGCCTATCGCGATCGCGTTCGTCAGGTCCTCGATCTCCTGCGGGAGCGGAAACTCGGGAAAGTCGTCATGGCGAGGGAATGCCGGTTGCGATTGCCACGTCCATTCGATCTCGCACGCATCCTGCGATCGATGCTGCGACAGCGCGATTCCTTCACGCTGTGTTACAGTCCCGATGGTGCGCACTACTTCCTCAGCGCGACTCCCGAACGGTTGGGACGCATCGTCGATGGTCGTTTCGAAACCATCGCGCTCGCGGGCACCATGGCGCATGTCGAGCAGGCGATCCCGGATGAGACCTTGCTGGCGGACGCGAAGGAAATCCGGGAACACGAATTCGTCGTCGAGATGCTTCGCGCCGGATGCGAGGAGTTTGCGACCGACGTGAAGGTGGAGGCCACGCGCGTCCTCGCGCTGCGGCATATCCGTCACATTCTCACGCGTGTGGAAGGCCGCATGCGCGCCGGGTGTGGACTGCGGCATGTTATTGCCGCGTTGCATCCCACACCCGCGGTCGGTGGGACGCCGCGATCCGACGCAATGCAGGTGATCGAGACGATCGAGCCCTTCGCACGGGGAATGTATGCCGGATGCGCGGGTTGGTTTCTCGGTGACGGCGACGGTGACGCGGCCGTTACCATTCGCAGCGCACTGGTGCACGGTGACGATGCGATACTGTGGGCGGGTGCCGGCATCGTGCGTGACAGCAATGCGGACGCGGAGGAGCGGGAAACACGGGCGAAGCTGCGGACCATGCGCGACATTCTGGATGGTTGACCGCCGTGATGCTTCCCCGCACACACGGTCGTGCATGCGGTGGCATGGGTGACCGTGTGTTGAAGGCGACAATTCAGTAAGTTGTCCCGTGTCGTCGCATGCATTCGCCATCGTCCTTCGAGCCGCAACACGTGCAATCATACGAGAACATCAACCAGCTCTGGGCGGAGACCATTGTCGAGGAACTTGCCCGCAGTGGTGTCCGTCACGCGGTGATCTCACCCGGATCGCGCAGCACACCCATGGTCCTTGCCTTCGTGGCACATCCGGACATCACCGATCATTCCGTGATCGACGAGCGGTCCGCGGCATTTTTCGCCCTCGGGATGGCCAAGGAGTTGGAGGAGCCCGTGGTACTGCTGTGCACCTCCGGGACGGCCGCGGCAAACTATTTCCCCGCGGTCTGCGAAGCGGATGCCGCACGGGTCCCGCTTCTGCTTCTGACCGCCGACCGCCCGGTCTCGCTGCGCGACAGTGGCGCGCCACAGACCATGGACCAGCTGAAGCTGTATGGCGATCATGTGCGGTGGTTTTCCGATACCGGATTGCCGGAAGCCGACCGGCATCGACTGCGTGCGTTGCGGTCCGTGATCTGTCATGCGGTGGTGGAGGCGCGCACCCCGCGACCTGGTCCGGTACATGTCAACCTCCCATTCCGCAAGCCCCTCGAGCCCACACCCACCGGTCGCGCGGAGGACGAGATCCTGCACACACTCGTCGAGCACGGCGGAGAGGCGGTGCAGGGACGACGGGATGGCCGCGCGTGGCTGCGCGTGTTCGACGCGGCACGGGATGATGGCGCGCTCGAGGAAATCGCCGACGCACTGCTTCGCGCCCGCCGGCCGGTGATCCTCGTCGGACCGGATGCGGACGGGCATCGTCTCGCGGAGCCGCTGCTGCACGTGGCGGAGCGTCACGGCATCCCCATATTCGCCGAAGCCGCCTCGCAACTCCGGAGCGGGTATGATTCGTCGATGGTGGTATCGACTTTCGATCTCCTGCTGCGATCCGCCAACTTTCGTGCGCGATGCAACCCCGATCTCGTGCTCCAACTCGGAGGGGTTCCCACCAACGCCGCCGTGCAGCGTTTTCTCGATCAAGAACAGATTCCGCACTACTGTCTCACCCCCGACACCGGCCGCCGCGATGCGACGCACACGGTGCGCGTGCAGGTCTCGGGCAATCTCTTCGAGTATATACTCCGTCTCTCTGACGTTTTGGATCGCGTCCCCCCCCGTACGGTGGACACGGATTTTCTCGATATGCTTCGTCGTGCCGACACCGTGGCACGCGCCGAACTCGACGCCCGCTGCACGGCGCTGCCTGCCCTGTTTGAAGGAGCGGTGCTGCGACGGTGCATTTCCTCCCTGCCCGCGCAGAGTGCGGTGATCGTGTCGTCGAGCATGCCCATCCGTGATCTGGAGACCTTCGTCCCGGATATTCCCGACGGTTGCCGTCTGCATTTCAATCGCGGGGTGAACGGCATCGACGGCATGGTGTCCACGGCGCTTGGAGTCGCACGCGCCCGTCACGGGATCGCGACGGCCATGTTCGTGGACGATGGCAGGCGCGCCGCGCCTCCGACGTTCCTCATCACCGGTGATATCGCCTTTCTTCACAACCTGAACGCGGCCGCGGGCGAGCGCTTGCGTGACATTCCCCTCACCGTGCTGCTGCTCAACAACGACGGAGGAGAGATCTTCGACATGCTTCCGGTGCGCGCATACGAACCCGCGTTCACGAGACACTTCCTCACGCCACAGGGAGCGGATTTTTCGGCGGCGTGCGGTGTGTTCGGCATCGGGTACCACCGGGTGGAGCACATGACGGAATTGGCACCGGCACTGGACGCCGCGTGTGCCGCGGGGGACATGCAGGTGATCGAAGTGCGAACGGATCTCGCACGCAGCGGCGAGATGCGCCGGACATTGCTGCGAGACATCGCGACGGCGGTCGATGCCGCATTGGCGAATACTGCAGATATCCCGCTCCTTATATCTGATTCTTTCCCGCTCTCGTGGCGAATCCTCGCCGAGGGCACGGGGGAGACAGTGCTGCTGCTGCACGGCTTCACCCGTTCCTCCGCGTCGTGGCGGGGAATGCCCCCCGGTTTCGGTGCCGGACGCCGCGTGATCGGTGTCGATCTCATCGGACACGGCGCCTCGTCCACCCCCGATCCGTTCCGTGATCATGACGCCTACCGTCTCGAGCACGCCGCGGATGCACTGCGCGACCTGATTTCCCGACTGGGATGCGGTCCCGTCCATCTTGTCGGGTATTCCCTGGGCGGACGCACGGCGCTGCATGCGGCGGTGCGTTTTCCGGCGCTGTTCCGGACGCTCGCGCTGCTCAGCACGAATCCCGGGCTCGAGACAGACGAGGCGCGCGCGTCGCGCACGGCGGAGGATGCCGCCCGTGCCGCGCGTCTTGGCGCGGAGGGACTCGAACGGTTCGTCGATGAATGGATGGTGCTTCCGTTGTTTCGTCGTCAGTGGTCCGTTCCCATGCGAGAGTGGACCGAGGCGCGGCGGGATCGGCTGCGGCAGCGCACGCGCGGCCTGCAGGGGTCGCTGCTCGGGAGCGGACAGGGAACACAGGACTCCCTCTGGCCGGCACTCCCGCGGATAGTGCTGCCGGTACTTGTCGCGGCAGGTGCGGAGGATACGAAATACGCGGCGATCGCGGAGCGCGTGGCCGGAATCCTTCCGAACGCACGGTTGGTGCTCTTCGTCGGGGCCGGTCATGACATTCCGGCCGAGCAGCCGGCCGCGCTCGCCCATGCGCTCGAGGCGCACTGGAAACGCTGAGACCCCGGCGCGATGTTACATCACAGACTGCCCTTTCACTCACATGGATTGGAAACATGAGCGAAATCACCTGGCGCACCGTAAAGGAATATTCGGACATCACATTCCGCACCAGCGATGAAGGCATCATGCGCATTGCCATCAACCGGCCCGAGAAGCGGAATGCCTTTCGGCCTGAAACCGTCGACGAGCTGCTCGACGCCTTCCACATCGCCGCGCTGGATACCGATACCGGGGTGGTGCTGTTGACGGGAGAAGGTCCGGCCCGGGATGGCAAGTGGGCGTTCTGCAGCGGCGGTGACCAATCAATCCGCGGGGACGCGGGCTATGTGGCCGAAGACGGTGCGCGTGTGCCCCGCCTTCATGTGCTCGAACTTCAGCGACTGATCCGTAGCATGCCGAAAGTCGTGATTGCGCTGGTCGCGGGCTACGCGATCGGCGGCGGACATGTGCTGCACGTCGTGTGCGACCTGAGTATCGCGGCGGAGAATGCTGTATTCGGACAGACCGGTCCGAAAGTCGGAAGTTTCGACGGTGGTTTCGGGGCGTCGTATCTCGCGCGCATGGTCGGGCAGAAACGCGCCCGCGAGATCTGGTATCTCTGCCGGCAGTATGGCGCGCAGGAGGCCTTCGACATGGGACTGGTCAACGTCGTGGTGCCGCTCGCGCGGCTCGAGGAGGAAGGGGTGAACTGGGCGCGCGAGATCATGCAGAAATCCCCCCTGGCGATTCGTCTCCTCAAATCGGCCTTCAATGCCGAACTCGATGGTCAGGCGGGAATCCAGGAGCTGGCGGGAAATGCCACGTTGCTCTATTACATGTCGCAGGAAGCACAGGAAGGCAAGAATGCCTATGTCGAGAAACGCCGACCCGATTTCCGGAAATTCCGCTGGCTGCCGTGGTGAGAGGAGCACCATCGACATGAACGATCGTGGTACGTCGACGATCGCGGCAGGTGATCCCGGGCAGATCTCGCGGATGCAGGCATGGATCCTCGCCGCCCGACCCAAGACTCTTCCCGCCGCCGTGGTTCCGGTGTTGGTGGGATCGGCCGTCGCGGCGGACGCCGGCGTCTTCGATGCACTTCCCGCCGCGATCGCGCTGGTCTGCGCGTTGCTGATACAGATCGGGACCAATCTCGCCAACGACTATTTCGATTTTCTCAAGGGGGCGGATTCCGAGCATCGGATCGGACCGATTCGCGTCACGCAGAGCGGCCTCATTCCACCCGGCACCGTCCGTGCCGCGATGATCGGGGTGTTCGCGCTGACGTTCCTGCTCGGACTCACGCTTGTCGTCCACGCCGGATGGCCCATTCTGGTCATCGGTGTCACATCCCTCATCTGCGCGGTGATTTACACCGCGGGTCCGTATCCTCTCGCATATATCGGACTTGGGGATCTGTTTGTCTTCATCTTTTTCGGCATCGTGGCCGTCAACGGGACCTACTTCGTCCAGGCGCTCGATTGGTCGAGTACCGCATTGATCGCGTCCCTGCCGGTGGGTGCGATCTCGACGGCCATTCTCGTGGTCAACAACTACCGCGACATCGACACCGACCGCGTCGCGAGGAAGCGAACGATGGCCGTGCGGCTGGGACGACTGGGATCCCGCGTCGAATTCCAGCTGCTGATGCTGCTTGCCTTCGTCGTGCCGGTCCTGCAGGTTCTGTTTGGCGGTGCCTCGTTATGGATGTTGCTGCCGCTGTCGAGCCTGCCGATCGCCTTGCACGTGCTTCGCGTGCTCGAACGCGCGACCACGGCGTCGCATGCGGACGGCGTCGCACTCAACAGCGCCCTGGCACGGACCGGACAGCTTCTGGCCATGTTCGGCGTGCTGTACGCCGTGGGTCTTTCTCTTTCGTGAATTCTGGATTCTTGCCTCATGCACTGCACCATTGAGCCGTATCATTTTCCGCTCCGCCAGCCGTTTGTCACCAGTGGGTGGACGCTGACGTCGCGCGAGATCCTTCTCTTCTCCATCACCGACGAGACACGTGCGGTGACCGGCTGGGGTGAATCGGCACCGCTCCCCGCGTTCGGGACCGAAGACCTTGCACGCAGCCGCGCCGCACTGGATGCCGCGAGACAGACGCTCGCCGCGATGACGGAGATTCCCGCACCAGACGCACTTCGGCTCACCGAATGGATCCCGGCGCTGACGCATGCGCCCGCGGCGCGTTTTGCCGTTGAATGCGCGTTGCTCGATGCCTATGCCCGCGGGCGGAACATGACGCTGCGCGCACTGCTCGCCGAGGGCGAGGATTTTCGTCCCGTGGACCGGGTTCCCGTGAACGCGGTGATCGGAGCCCTGTCACTGGAGGATACCGCGGCGGCGGCGGCTCGGGCTTGCGAACACGGGTTCTCCTGTCTGAAGCTCAAGGTCGGGTCCGGACCGATCGAGGATGATATCGCGCGGATTCGCGCCGTGATCATGGCGGTACCGGAGGGTATCCGTCTCCGACTCGATGCGAATGGGGCGTGGGATTTCGCCGAGGCGGAGCTGGCGTTGCATGAGTTCGCCATCTACGACGTCGAGTATGTCGAACAGCCGGTGCCGGCAGCGGACATCGACGAATTCTCCGCCTTGACCGCGCTCGGCATCATCCCGCTGGCCGCGGACGAAAGCGCGCAGGACCTCGCGCAGGCACGCACGCTTCTGGCGCGCGAGGCGGTCGATCTTTTCGTGCTCAAACCGATGGCCGCGGGCAGCCTGCGCGATGCGCGGCGGTTCGCGATCGATGCGCACGCCCGCGGACGCGAAACCGTCTTCACCTCGCTGATCGATTCATCCATCGCCCGTCACGCGGTGGCACAGCTCTGCGCGTCCTTGCCGTTCCCGATGCGGCCGCAGGGACTCGCCACGGGGCTGTCGTTCGAGCGGGATACCCATCGCGACCGGCTCGAGGATGGGTATTTCCTTCTTTCCGGCGAACCGGGCCTCGGGATCGATCCATCCCGATGAATCTTCTTCGTCACAATGCCGAACGCTTTCCACGGCGATGCGCTCTCCATGACGGAACGCGGCGGTGGAGTTGGCAATCACTGCACGAGACCGCCACCGTTGCCGCGCGCCGTCTCCGTGACGCCGGTGTCATGCCCGGTGACACCGTCGCCACCATCCTCGACAACAGCGCCGCGCATGTCATGTTGCTGCATGCCATCTGGCTCCGCGGCGCCGTGGCTTCGCCGCTGAATACACGGTTGGCCGTGCCAGAACACACCCGGCAACTTGCCTTGCTTCGTCCGGCGCTCTTGATTACGGAAAATGAGATCCTGTACAGGGAGTATCCAACCCGTCATCCCCGGCAGCTGCTGGACGCGGACAGTATTTCGGGAGCGGACCGTACCGCGGACGGGGAAGCGTCCCCCGTCGTCGTGCACTCCTGCCACTCCGGTCCGTGCAGCGTTCTTTTCACGTCCGGGACCGCGGGCGCGGTCAAGGCCGTGCCGCATACGTGGGAGAATCACCGTGCGAGCGCGGAGGGCTCGGCCGCGAATCTCGGTGTGGTGGAGGATGACAACTGGCTGTGCGTGATTCCGCTGTATCACATCGGCGGACTGGCCATTGTCACACGCAGTCTTTTGTACGGCACCGCGATGACCATCGGGCAATCCGCAGGGACGATGGCCATGCTCACGTTGCTGCGCGAATCGCACGCGACGCTGTTTTCGGTCGTCCCGACCGTGCTGCAGCGAATGATCGAGGCGTCACCGGATTGCTCCGCCGCGGCGCTTCCATCGCTGCGTGCCATCCTTCTCGGTGGCGCCGCGGCATCGGCGAAGCTCTGGCGACAGGCGCGCGATCGCGAACTTCCCGTGCTCGGGACATACGGTTTGACTGAAAGTTGTTCACAGGTGGTGACCGCGTCCCCACGGGAGCTGGATGCGATGGCCGGGACCGCCGGGCGTCCGATCGGGGGGGCGTGTTTGCGCATCTGCGATCCGGCTGGAGCCGCGGTTCCTTCAGGCGTCGTGGGTGAAATCCAGCTCCAGGGTCCCATGCTGACAAGCGGATATCTCGACAGTCCGGCACGCAACGCGTTGGCGTTCGTCGACGGATGGTTTCGTACCGGCGACCGGGGAATGCTTGACGATGCCGGCTTGCTGCACGTGTTGGGTCGACGCGACGACATGATCATCACCGGCGGAGAAAACGTCCATCCCTCTGAGATCGAGGAGGTCCTGCTCCGTTATCCCGGCGTGCGCGACGCCCTCGTCGTCGGCATCCCCGACGAGGAATGGGGAACGCGCATCGCTGCCCTCCTGGTGTGCGATATCGAGCCGGATCCCGATGCCCTCGAGGTCTGGTGTCGGTCCCGGCTCGCGGGATATAAAATTCCGAGACGCTGGAAATCCGTGCGTGCTCTGCCGACGACGGGGTCGGGGAAGGTGAGTCGGGTGGAGGCGGGGCGTTTGTTTGACGGGAGGAGGTGAAGGGGTGAAGAGGTGAAGGGGTGAAGGGGTGAAGAGGTGAAGGGGTGAAGGGGTGAAGGGGTGAAGGGGTGAAGAGGTGTGAATTGACCCTGAGAGATTGGACAGAGAGTTACCCCCATCG
>JAVFAS010000040.1:0-26289 GCA_034002405.1 Bacteroidota bacterium
GCTGGACATGGGACTCGGGAAGGCGCACCGGGCTCGGGAAGGCGCACCGGCTCGGGAAGGCGCACCGGACTCGGGAAGGCGCACCGGGCTCGGGAAGGCTACAATCGTTCGCGTGAGGCCAGCCAGCGGATGATGTTGATGATCAGCGGCGCGTTCCGCGCGCCCTCGGGGGAATTGAGTCCGATCGGCAGACCGTTTTCCGCGCGCTGCGCGGTGAACATCGCGGCCTCGCCGAACACGACGATCCGGCCCTTGCCGTATTCCATCGCCGCGCCCTGCCGCCATCCTTCGATTCGAATACGCGGCGTGGAAGCGTCGAACTCCCAGGCAACCACGGGTTCGAGCGACAGCATCCCCGCGCCGAATACGAGGAGTGGATCATGGGCCCGTTGGATCTGGAACGCGCTGCCGGTAAAGGTAACCACCGAGTCGATGCGCGCGCCGTCGAAGGGCGTGTCGGTGATCCAGTGTCCACGAATGTTGTCGTTCATCCGTGTGAACATCAATCCGCGTCCCGGCCTGCCCTCGTACAGCGCGAAACCGTCGCTGAAATGAATGCTGAAGCGGAGCGCCAGGCTGTCGATGGCGCCGGCAAACGGCATGTGATCGGCGATGAGCAGCAGTGCGCCCCCCTCGTGCACCCAGCGTGCGAGAATGTCGATTTCTTCCGTGTCAAAGGCATTTCGGACCGGCTTCTCCCATTTTTCCGCATTCTCCGCCGCCAATGCATTCGCGATGACGTAGATGTCGCAGCCCGCGAGCAGCGTGGTGCTCGCGCGCTCCTCCGCGGATCCCACCGTGCACCCATGCGCGTGAAGCAGGTCGGCGAAGGCCTTGAAACGGCCATCCATGGTATGGAAATTCCGATGCGCGGCATCGATCAGGACCGAAGGTCCGGTTCCGTCCGCGAACGCGCGTTCCCGTATCGTCGGGACATAGCGCGGATCACCAGACTGCTGCGCCCACAGCATCCCTCCCAGCATCCAGAACAGCATCGCGAATTCACACAAGGTCGCCGTGCGTCTCATCGAACGCGTCCTCCGGATCGTTGGTCTGAGTAAGATAGGAAGTCCTTGGGAGGAAAGCCATTCCCGCGCGATGACACCGTCGATCCCCCATGATTCCGGCACCGCGGGAACTGGCCGTGGAGCACGAATGCGACGGAGGACGGGATTTTGTTACATTTGATGATTGCACCACGTGGAAAGGATTGAAGACATGGAACTCTCACTGAGAAAACTCGAAGGATACACGCGTCCCGCGGGACCGCTGCTGCTGATCATCATGGATGGCTACGGAATCGGTCGGGAATATGACGGCAATGCGGTGTTCCGGGCGCGAAAGCCGCATCTCGATCGCTATTTTTCCGAAGGACTGTATACGCAACTGCGCGCCCATGGTCCGGCCGTCGGCCTGCCCAGCGATGATGACATGGGCAACAGCGAGGTCGGACACAATGCGCTGGGGGCGGGACGCATATTCGCGCAGGGTGCGAAACTCGTCAATCGCGCCATCGAGGATGGCAGCCTGTTCGAGACCGAGCTGTGGCGTTCGCTGATCGATCGACATGCGGATGCGGGCACGCTCCATTTCATCGGATTGCTCTCGGATGGCAATGTCCATTCCCATATCGATCATCTCTTCGCGATGATCGATCGCGCGGCCACCGCAGGCGTCCGCCGCCTGCGCGTCCATACCCTGCTCGACGGACGTGACGTGGATGAAAAATCGGCGCTGCGCTATCTCGAGCCACTGGAACACCGTCTGGATACGATTTCGCGGGAATACGATTTTGACTACCGCATCGCATCGGGCGGCGGACGCATGAATGTGACCATGGACCGCTACAATGCCGATTGGCGGATCGTGAAAAGAGGATACGACGCGCACGTCCTCGGTGTCGGTCGGGGGTTTGCCAGCGCGAGCGAAGCGGTCAATACCTTCTATGGCGAGGACCCGGAAATCACGGATCAATACCTCGATGCCTTCGTGATCGTCGATGATAACGGACCTGTCGGTCGGATTCTCGATGGGGATTCCGTGATTTTTTTCAATTTCCGCGGCGACCGCGCGATCGAGATTTCCCGCGCGCTGACGGAAGCGGAGTTCCATGAATTCGACCGGGGACCCCTCCCCGACATCACCTATGCCGGCATGATGGAGTATGACGGCGATCTGCATATCCCGGCGCGCTATCTGGTCAATCCTCCCAGCATTGACCGCACCATCGGGCAGTACCTCTGCGCCGCGGGGGTGCGCAGCTTCGCTGTTTCCGAGACGCAGAAATTCGGACATGTGACCTATTTCTGGAACGGCAACAACTCCGGGTATATCGACGCGGCGCTTGAGCAGTATGTCGAAATTCCGTCCGACCGCATCGAGTTCGACAAGGCTCCGAAAATGAAGGCAAAGGAAATCGCGGATGCCTCCCTCCAACTGCTGGATCAGGATTTCTCCTTCGGCCGCATCAATTTGGCGAACGGGGATATGGTTGGTCACAGTGGACGCATCGATCCGGCCATCGTCGCCATTGAAACCGTCGATGAACAGGTCGGACGACTGGTGGAGAAAATCCGTTCGCTGAATGGAACCGTGATCATCACCGCCGACCATGGGAACAGTGACGAAATGTTCACGGAAAAGGACGGCGTGCGCACGCCGAAAACCAGCCACACGCTCAATCCCGTCCCCTTCTGTATTCTCGGAACCTCCGTCCGGGACCAGTGGGAGCTCGCGGATGTCGCGCAGCCCGGACTCGCGAATGTCGCCGCGACCATCCTCAATCTGCTGGGGTTCGAAAAACCCGCGGACTACGAACCGTCACTGATCCGTCCCCGAAACGGCTGAGGAAACCCGCGTCGTGTTCACGAACTGGTTGACATACGCGCGCGTGGCGGAGGAACTCGATGTGCTGCTGCGCGACGCACGCATTGCCGCGGTGTTCACGCAGCAGAAACACGAATTCGTGGTGGAAGTCGAAACCACGGCCGGCGTGCGGTATCTCGTCCTCACCACCCGTCCCCGTCTTGTCTCCATGCAGCTCAAAAACGATTTCGCGCGGGCGCGACGCAATGCGCTCGACCTGCTGCCCGATGCTGTCGGGGAACGCATCACCGCGGTCTCCATTGCCGCGGATGATCGCATCGTGCGATGCATGCTGGATTCCGGACGCGCGCTGTACATTCCCCTCTTCCCGCAACGCGCCAACCTGTTGCTGATGGACGGAGACGCGTTGGTTGATTCCTGCACGCGCAGCGACCGGGTCGCGGAGATCGTGGACCATCCCTTCGACGCACTCATCGAGCCACCGGCGGTTCAGGATTTTCAGACCGCGTTATCTTCTTTTGAGGCGTCGGTCGGGCACGCGTTGCGCCATGTGCGTCCATGGCTGAGCGGCCGCGTGGCGGACGAGCTGCTCCATCGGGCGGGTTTGTCGTCCGACCGGCCCGCGTTCGATATCACGAGCGAGGAGCATACGCACCTGTGCGTACATCTCCGCGCCATGCTGGAGGAAGCCGACCGGGGGATGTCTCACGTCTATCTCGATGGGAGGCAGCCGTTGTGTTTCTCCCTCGTGGCGTTGCGGCATCTCACGGATGATGCGGCGGACACGCCGCGGGTGGAGCAGTTTCCCACCGCGCTTGACGGGGTGGCGTTCTTCCTGCGCCGCGTGCACACGGACGGAGAATTTTCCGGCACGCGCGACCGCGTCCGCAAGGCCCTTGCACGCGAGATCGAGCGCATCGACCGCATCCTCGAGAAGCTGATTCCTCCCGCCCGGCTGCGGAAGCAGGCCGATGAATACGAGAAATTCGGCAACCTGCTGATGATCCATCTCTACGACCAGCCCACGCAGCCGGGAGTCATGGTCGTGCCCGACCTCTTCGGCGACGCGCGGCTCGTGGTGTCCATCCCCCTCAAACCGCGAGTCACCGTTCTGGAAAACGCGCAGATGTACTTCGGCAAGGCGCAGACGACACGCATGTCGGTGGACCATGTGATCGAACGCACGGCCGCGATGGAAACACGCAAGGAGAAACTCGGGAGCTTTCTCGCCGCGGTGGACGAAGCCCGCGAGGCACACACACTCAGAACCCTGTTCAAGGAACACGCAGGCATCATGGAAGAACTTGGATTGACCCCGAAGGGAGAAAAGGACGCCGCCCCATTTCCATTCCGCCGTTTCGTGGTCATGGGTGGATTCGAAGTCTGGGCGGGGAAAAACAGCGCCAACAACGATCTCCTTACCGTGCGCCATGCCCGTCCCAACGATCTGTGGTTCCATGCCCGCGGCGTCGGCGGATCCCATGTCGTGCTGAAGGTCGGCAGCGCGGCGGGAGCCCCGGCGAAGGAAGCGATCCGCCAGGCGGCCGCCATCGCCGCCTATTACAGCAAGCATCGAAACGCCAAACGCGTCCCGGTTGCCTACACCGAAAAGAAATACGTGCGCAAGCCCAAGGGCGCCGCGCCCGGCAGTGTGATGGTCGAGCGGGAAAAGGTGATCATGGTGGATCCCGCCTTGCCGGAAGGAACCAAGGACGAGGATTGAGTTCCATGTGATCCCGCGTCTGCGGGTCCCTGTTTTTCCGTATATTCACATCCTGAATTCCTTGGAACGGACCATGAGCGGAACTGTCATGCGGAAATTCATCATGACCGGCCCTTGCCGCCGTCCTCTCGGTCAGCGTCCTGCACGCACAGTGGCAACGGGTGGAATCACTGGAAGGAATCTCGGTGCAGGATTTCGCGATCACCGCGTCCGGGACGATGTACACCGCCTCCGATCGCGAGGACGGACTATACTCCTCCACCGACGATGGGCGAAGCTGGCAGAGGATCACCGGAAATCTTCCCGCCGCCTTCACGGAAAAAAACTTCATGCCCGTGCCGGAACTGGCGTTCACGTACGCGAACGCGCTGTTCGTCGGCGTACGAGGACGCGGGTTGTACCGCTATGACGCCATGCCCGTCGGGGTCCCGCGAGAGAATGAACCTCCGCGGGCAATGGACCTCACGCTCTGGCCGACGCTCACCGCGGCGGACATACATTTTCGCGTCCATGGTCCGCGGCACGCACTGGTCACGGTACACAATGCGATGGGGTCGGTGATATATCGCGCGGAAGTCTCCGCCGATGGGCGCAGCCACCACGTCGACGTGCGCGATTGGGCGCCGGGGAATTATTTTCTCCGGGCCGGGAGTGCGGACGGGATGGTGGTCAGGAAGTTCGTTGTCCTGCGCTGATCCGGGAGCAACCCGCAGCGCCCTTGAGGGTGCAGGTCCCTCACGGCCCGGATCGTATACGATTATTGTATCCGTGTTGCCGGCATATCGCGGCCGCCCTGATGCAGCGTGAGGCCGGGTGAGGGTTTCTCCCCATCCTGATCGAAGGTGATCCGTGCATCGACCACCGTGAGATAGAAGTGCTGTTCGCTGGACGGATGGATCTCGATTTTCTGCTGCCCCGTCGCCTGGGCGTAGAGTTGCGTGCCCTCCCGTGTGATCGCGAGGATGAAATTCGGAGCCAGTTGATACCGGCCGACATGGCGGTCGAGCACTTCCTCGGAGACCGTGATCTTCACCTCCTCCACCGTGACGCCGAGTCGCGCAAGTGCTTGTTTCGCGCTGGTGCTTGCGGGGTTGATCTCGAGAGCCTTGCGATACTGCGTGATTGCCTCGTCCTTCCGTCCTGCCGCGGCCAGCGCCTCACCGTAACTGTCGTACACATTCCACGATGCGGGATAGGCATCCACGTTCAGTTTGAACACCCGCAGCGCGGCATCGGTACGGCCATCCTGCAGATAGATGTATCCAAGGGAATTGAGTTCCTGTTCCTCGAAATTCCACGTCTCCGCCTCTTCCGTTCTCATTGCGGCATACCGCCGCGCCACGACATCGAGGCCTTCTTCCTCGATGATGCGGTGAACCGCATTTGCGATCGAGGGTTTGGGAAATTCCGGCTCGAGTCCATGCAGGACACGGAAGATCGTGGTCGCCACGCCCCCGGCATGACCTTCGGTATTGTCGAGCACCGCGATGGTATATTCCTCCTCCGGCAGGTACCAGAGCGCGGAACGGAAGCCGAATATTCCCCCGCCATGCTCGATGACACGCACGCGTTTTTCTCCCGCCTCCTGTTCATGGATGCTCAGACCGTAGCCGTAATTCTCCATGTACGGTGTGATCATTTTCATGAGGGTCTCGGTGGAGGCAAACACCTGTCCGGCGTGCAGCGCGCGGGTCCAGTGCACGAGATCATCGACGGTGGAATACATCATCCCCGCCGCATAGGGTACGCTCGTATCCAGCCAGGCCGCACGGCGCACACCCACGGGAAGCCGGATGTACCCATTCGCGAAATCCGGAATAACATCGCCGTTGTGCTCGTACCCACTCGCCCGCAGGCCAAGTGGATCGAGCAGCATCGCTCGCAATGCCCGGTCATAGGACATGCCGGTGATGCGTTCGATTACCGCACCGAGGATGAAATACCCCGAGTTGTTGTACGACCATGCACTCCCCGGTTCGAACACCAGCGGCAATGGCGCGATGCGGGCGAACATGCTGTCGGGCGGATACTCCCGCCGTGCTTCCGCGCGCATGAATCCCGGAAGCTCGGTATAGCTTGGAATACCGGAGGTGTGGGTGAGAAGTTGATGGATCGTGACCTGGTCCGCATGTGATGACGG
Organism: Bacteroidota bacterium; assembly: GCA_034002405.1. Classification (GTDB taxonomy): domain Bacteria; phylum Bacteroidota; class Ignavibacteria; order SZUA-365; family SZUA-365; genus SZUA-365. The sequence goes on from JAVFAS010000040.1 coordinate 6,690, forward strand.
ATAATCAGGGATGTATTTCCGAAATGGCACATCCAGCTCGAGTCTGCCGTGCTCCATCAGGCGCAGGATCATGGCGGCGGTGAACTGTTTGGTCACGGACCCGATGCGGAAGCGGGTCTCGGGTGTCACGGGAATGTTCCATTCAAACACCGCCGTGCCGTATCCCTTGCGAAGAAGCACCGTCTCACCCTTGGTCACGAGGACCGCGCCGTTGAAGTGCTTGGCCGCGACCATGGCGGAAACGGTTTCATCCAGTTTCCGTACGAGGTCCTGTGCCCGGGTGGACGGAACAATCACAAGCAACAGGAACACGGGGACAAGAACCGCGAATCGATTCATGATGCGACGCCTTTCAATGATGAGAGAGTATGTCGGATGGTGGAGGAGGGAGACAACCGGATGCGGGAGGCACCACACGCAGCTCGGACAACCTGCCACGGCTTGGACTACCTGCCACGGCTTGGACTACCAGCGCGGTGTACGGTCACGATGCGCGCAGGTTGCGCCTTACTTGGTGTCGATTTCGGCGTGACCGGAGACGGTTCCGAATACCGTATAATTCCGGAGGTCCTGATCCGCTTCGAAACCGTATCCCTGCAGGCGTTCGGTTGGCGAGGTGATGGTGACGAAGCGATCGCTCCGCACACGACGAAGCGCATTGTCCCAGAAAATATATTCCGTCTCCACGACCGTCCCGCTGTCGGAGCGGAACACCACGTTCTCGAAGGCCTCGAGATTGCGCGTCCGGTCGTCGACGCGGCCGCGGTTCGCGGTGAGAATGGATGTGTGTTTCTCCGCGCGGTCGAAGAAATCCACCACCAGATTCGAATCTAGCAGCGTCTCTTCGGATTCCTCGAACATGCGAATGTGTCCGGCTTGCAGGATCGCCCGCACCCGTCCGGAGTCACTGAAGGTCACCGTTGATTTCCAGCTCTCCTGCGTCGGGAGCTGATCGGGTGTGATCGCGCTGACCGCGGGCTTCGCCTTCTCCGCACAGGCGGGGAGCATCGACAGCATTCCCCCAAACGCGATGCATCCCACACCCCACAACAGCCACCGTGCCCTGACACGGACATGTGTTCGCATCCACGCGGGATGCCACCGTTCGCGTCCGTGCATGTCAGCCCTCCGCATTATGGGAGCTTCCAAACAACCCCTCCTGCTCCTTCCTGCCTGCCGGCCGGCGGCCGAGCAGCGCATACGCGGCGGACGTGAGCTCACGCCCGCGTGGCGTGCGATGGAGGTAGCCTTCCTGGATCAGGTACGGCTCATAGACTTCCTCGATGGTCCCCGGCTCCTCGCCCACGGCGATGGCCAGCGTGTTGAGTCCCACCGGTCCACCCGCATATTTGTCGAGCATGCAGTGAAGGATGCGCTTGTCCATATCATCGAGACCGTACTCGTCCACTTCCAGCGCGGTGAGCGCGTGATCGGCGATCTCGCGCGTGATGATGCCGTCACCGATCACCTGCGCGAAATCGCGCGCGCGACGGAGCAGCCGGTTGGCGATGCGTGGCGTGCCACGCGAGCGCCGGGCGATCTCGACCGCGCCGCCGGTTTCGTCGATGGCGATATCGAGAATGCGTGCGGAACGCAACACGATCGATTTCAACTGTTCGGCGTCGTAATAGTCGAGACGGTTGGTGATGCCGAAGCGTGCGCGCAGCGGCGCGGTCAGCAGTCCCGCCCGGGTGGTCGCACCGATGAGGGTAAATGGTTTCAGTTCGATCTGCACACTGCGGGCATTGGGACCCGAATCGATCATGATATCGAGCGTGAAATCCTCCATCGCCGAATACAGGTACTCTTCCACCACGGGCGAGAGGCGATGGATTTCGTCGATGAACAGGGCGTCGCCCTCCTCGAGGCTGGTGATCAGACCGGCGAGATCGCCCGGTTTGTCAAGCACCGGTCCCGACGTCATGCGCAGCGATGCCCCCATCTCATTGGAGATGATATGCGCGAGGGTGGTCTTGCCGAGTCCGGGCGGACCCGTCAGCAGCACATGGTCGAGCGCCTCGCCGCGTTGCCGTGCCGCGGTGATGAACACGCGGAGGTTCTCGGTGATTTTCTTCTGTCCGGTGAAATCCTCGAAGCGCATCGGGCGCAACGTCTGGTCGAGTTCCCCGTCATCACTGCGTCCATCCGGCGCGGTCAGATCCGAAGTTCGGTGTTTGCTCATGCGGTAATTTCGGAATCGCGCAGGTAGGAAAAAACCACGAAATTGCGAAGACGCAAAAGAAGACGCGAAAGCTTTACATACTTTCGCGTCTTCTTTTGCATTTTCGTGTTTTCGTGGTGGTTCTTCAACCGTACAGGGCGGCGCAGTCGAGGAGGCGGCTGTCGCCGTCGCCGGTGTTGACGGCGTAGCGCTTTCCGGGCCAGATCGACGCGGCACCGTGTTCGCCCGCTTTCGTGAGCGCATAGAAATTCACATTGAATTTCAGACGTCCGCGCTCGTCGCGCAGGCGTTTCATTCTCGTCTGTTCGTCGATACGCCGGCAGGCGAAGAGGCAGGCGTCGGTGGGCGCATCGCCCATGCGCAGCCGCTCGACGATGAGAAAGCTCGAGAGTGCGAGCAGATTCGCCTCGCCACGACCGGTCGAACCCGCGGCACCGACGGCGTTGTCGACATACAGGCCGGCACCGAGAATGGGACTGTCCCCCACCCGTCCGGGAATCTTGAACGCGAGTCCGCTGGTCGTGGTCACTCCCGAGATGTCGCCGGTCGCATTCACCGCCAGACAGTTGATCGTGCCCGTGGGCCGATGCAATTCACGAATCCACGCCTGCTCATATTTCGAATCATTTTGTCCGTCATGCATACCGAGATCGACATCCTCGATCCCATGCGGCGGGAGCCAGTCATCCTCGGTACTGCGCGTCTCCTTCCATCGCAGCCACTTCTCCCGCGCTTCATCGGTCAGGAGATTTTCCTCGGGGAAACCGTGCGCGCGGGCGAATCGCAACGCGCCTTCGCCGACGAGGAGCACATGGTCACTACGTTCCATGACCTTCTGCGCGACACGGGAGGGATTCTTGATATTGCGCAGCGCCGCGACACCGGCGCCGCGGCCGGTCGGACCGTGCATCACGCAGGAATCGAGTTCGACCACACCATCCTCATTCGGCAGACCTCCGTAGCCGACCGTATCGTCCGTCGGATCGTTCTCCACGATATTCACCCCCGCGATGACGGCATCGAGCGTGTCCCGTCCCTCGCGCAGGAGTTGCATGGCGCGCCCCGTGGCCGCGAGTCCGTTCGCGCTGGCGATGCTGAGGGGACGCGTCCCTCGCGCGCCGCGCCACAGCGGCGAGGTGCTGGCGTGTGCGACGGCGATTCGTGGAGGAATGCTCGCGGCGGTCAGGCCGAAGAGTGACGCGGCCTTGAGAAAGCGGCGACGGGAGGCGGAGGAGTCGGACATGCGGGTTCCTGGCTTGTGACGCCCCTGCGGGGCTGGAGGCCGTGCCCCGGAGGCCGCGCCCTTGAGGCCACGGGTCCCAGGGAGGGCGACCTGGGCTGTGATGGCGGTCAATAACCGAGGCGGCGGACCCAGGCCTCGTTGTCGCGCCAGCCCTCTCGGATTCGGACATGCAGCTCCAGAAATACTTTTCTCTGGAGGAATTCCTCGATATCGATGCGGGCGGCGGTACCGATGGCCTTGATGGCGGCGCCTTTCGCACCGATAAGAATGCGCTTCTGGCTTTCGCGCTCGACGATGATTTCCGCGGCGATGTGATCGTGCTTCTCTTCCTCGCGGTACTCGGCGATAAAGACCTCGGTGGCGTAGGGCACTTCCTGGCGGAATTGTTCGAAGATTTTTTCCCGGATGATTTCGCTGACGAAGAAGCGCTCCGGCGCGTCGGAGAGCATGTCTTCGGGATACATCGGCGGACCCGCGGGCAGCGCCGCGCGGAGTTCGTCGAGAAGTCCGTCGAGTCCCTGTCCCCCCATCGCGCTGATCGGAATCACGGTCACGAAGGGGTAAGCCTCGTAGAGCCGTGCCATCAACGGAAGCATCTGCTGTTTGTCGGAGACAAGATCGCTTTTCGTGAGCACGGCAAACACGGGTTTCCCTGCCTGCCGCAACAGATCGAGGAGTCCCTCGGGCAGCACCTCGCCGCGCTCGAGCGCGCGCGCGGCATCGAGCAGGAAACAGCTCGCGTCCGCCTCGCCGATGGCCGCATGGGCCGCATTGACCATCGCTTCCTGCAGCACGTATTTCGGCTTGATCAGTCCGGGCGTGTCGATGAAGATGATCTGATGCGATGGTCCGGTATGGAAACCCAGGACACGCTTGCGCGTGGTCTGTGGCTTGGACGTGACGATGGAAATCTTCGTCCCCAGCAAGGCATTCATCAAGGTGGACTTTCCGGCGTTTGGTGCGCCGATGAGCGCGACATACCCGCAGCGGAACGCGGAACCGGGATCGACGATCTGGTTCGAGGACGACGTGTCGGTATCATTCATGGACATCAAGGTAGAGCATGCGCACGGAAATTCAAAGACACGGATTGTCGGTGATTTCGTACATTGCTTCATGCGTGCCGCTCCCTATTTCCCGAAAAAATCCCTCGGACAGCATTTCCTCCACGATGGCAACATCGCGCGGAATATCGTTGCCGCGCTGGATCCGCTCCCCGGAGAGACCGTGCTGGAGATCGGTCCGGGACCCGGTGTGCTCACGCAATTGCTGGCCGAACGCGATTGCCGGGTCATCGCCGCGGAAATCGATCCGCGTGCGATCGCGGCCCTGCACGCCCGATTTCCCACGAATCAATATCCGAATATCCGTTTCATCGAGGGTGACATTCTCCAACTTGATCTGCGCGAACTCGTGCGCCGCACGAGCGATGCGGTCACGCCCGATGCGCCCGTAACCGATGCGGTCACGCCCGATGCGCCCGTAACCGATGCGGTCACGCCCGATGCGCCCGTAACCGATGCGGTCATGACCACCGGGCTCGCGGTCGACGGGTTCGCTCCCGCGTCCATGCAACTCCGAGTACTCGGGAATCTTCCGTACAACATCACGAGCCAGATTCTTTTCCATCTCTTCGACCAGCACGGAACCGTGCGTGATGCGGTCATGATGATGCAGCGCGAGGTGGCGGCGCGCATTCTCGCGCCGCCGGGGGGAAAGGAGTACGGTATTCTTTCGGTGATGGTGGGCACGCACTGCGCGGTACGCCGGTGCTTTCACGTCTCGCCCAATGTATTCACCCCGAAACCGAAGGTCTGGTCGACCGTCCTGCATTTCGAATTCCAGGATCAGGTGCTGGCGAAAATCCGGAATTATTCGTTCTTTAGAAGATTGGTCAAAGCCACGTTCGGACAGCGCCGGAAAACCCTCTCCAATTCCCTCCGCCAGCTGGAACCGGACATTGCGGGTGTGTCGCGCGAAGCGAAGGAATTTCTCTCGCGGCGTCCCGAGCAGCTTTCCATCGAGGAGTTCATCACCCTGGCGAATATACTCGCACCCAATATCCCCAACACGTCCGATCACTTCCACGGGTCCCATGACGGAATTCGAGAAGCATAATACCGAGGAAGACGAGCTGTTCTTCGACTCCGTCGACGGCGTGCGGTCCACCACCGTCATCGCCGACGCGGAATTGCTCGAGGACATCGAGGAATTGGTGCGCGCCGATGCGCGTCCCGCACTGCTGAACATCCTCCTCGATCTCCATTCCGCCGACATCGCCTCGATCATCAACGAACTTCCGCGCGAGGAAGGCCGCTACCTGTTCGAGATGCTTCCCCCGGAAGAGGCCTCGGAGGTGCTGCTCGACCTGCACGAAAACGTGCGCGAGGATTTCCTCGAGGAACTGACCGCCAAGCGGCTGAGCGAGATCGTCGAGGAACTCGATTCCGATGATGCGGTGGACATCGTCGCCGAGCTGGACGAGGACATCGCCGAACAGGTGCTCGAGAAACTCGAGCCCGAGGATTCGGCGGAACTGCGCGCCCTGCTCTCCTATGACGAGGAAACCGCCGGCGGTCTGATGGCCACGGAATTCCCGACGGTGCTGCTTTCGGGAACGGTCGAAGACGCGATCGACGCGGTGCGGCAGACCGCGGAGGAGACACCGGATATTTACGAGGTGTATGTCGTGGATGAAGACGGCAGCATGCGCGGTGTCGTCGATCTGAAGAATCTGCTGCTGGTCAAACCTCGTACCCCCGTGTCGGAAATCTACGACAGCGATGTCATCAGTGTCCGGACCGATGTCGACCAGGAGGACGTGGCGAATGTCATGCGCAAGTACGATTTGCTGACCCTGCCCGTGGTGGACACGAACAATCACCCGGTCGGGATCATCACCTTTGACGATATCGCCGATGTCATTCACGAAGAAGCGCAAGAGGACATCCAGCGCATGTCGGGTATCATGGAGGATACCGACACGTCGTCATCCATCTTCGAGATTTTCCGTGGACGTCTGCCGTGGCTGTTGGTGGGCTTCGCCGGCGAGTTGCTTGCCGCGATGGTGCTCAGCAGTTTCGAGGCACAGATCAGCAAGGTCATCGCCGCCGCGTTTTTCATCCCCATCATCATGGCCATGGGCGGGAATGCCGGCATCCAGGCCTCGTCGATCGTCGTGCGCGGGCTGGCGACCGGGGAACTCGCGCTCAGCAAAACCTTCCGCCGGTTGGGTCGCGAGTTCTTCGCCGCCTTGCTCAATGGGAGTATTCTCAGTTCCCTGCTCTTTGTCGTGGTCTACCTCTGGATCGGCGACGCTTCGTTTGGCATCACTGTCGCACTCTCCCTGCTCGTCGTGATTACCAACGCGACGTTGGTCGGCGCCACCGTGCCGTTGATCCTCGACCGGATGAACATCGATCCCGCCCTCGCGACCGGTCCGTTCATCACCACCTCCAACGATGCCTTGGGATTGTTCATCTATCTCGGGTTTCTGACCATCATCTACCTCTGACGCATTTCAGATACTTCAATCCTTTTTCTCCATCGAGCGCCTTCCCGTGCAACGCATTCTTGCCCATCACAATACCACCGATCTCGTCAACACGGTGTTTTTCCTGCTTCTGACCGTCGCGCTGATCGTCTGGTCGGAAACGATCGCGCTCTGGTGGCTCTATGCGCTCGCGAATGTCGCTATCGTGGCCGCGATCGGGATGACCGCACGATTTGCCGCGCGGCGGGGTCCACGCTGGCAGCTCGCGCACGGTTTCTACATGATGGCGCTCATCCCCGTCGCCTTCAAGGAATTGTATGTTCTCGTGCCCGCGATTCATCCCGTCGATTTTGATGCCGCGTTGATATCCATCGACCGTCTGATGTTCGGATGCGATCCGACGCACTGTCTGATGACCATCGCGCACCCCGTACTGACCGAAATCCTCCAGATCGCCTACGGCAGCTATTATCTCCTTCCCTTCATTCTCGCGGTGGACCTGTACCGGCGCAAGCGTATCAAGGCGTTCAAACACGTCTTCCTCTTCGTGATGCTCGGATTCTACCTCTCCTATCTCGGCTATGTCGCCGTCCCCGCGATCGGTCCGCGTTTCACGCTGCATGATTTCGCGGAGACGGACGCGGAGCTGCCGGGGCTCGTGGTGACCGCCGCGTTGCGGGCGTATACGAACACCGGCGAATCGGCGCCGCCCGGAACGGAATATCCGGCGGCCGTAATCCAGCGCGATGTCTTTCCGAGCGGCCACACCGAAATCACCCTGCTGGTCATGCTACTGGCGTTCCGCTACCGTGCACGCTCACGGTGGTTCCTTCTCGTCACCGGCTCGCTGCTCATCTTCGGCACGGTCTATCTCCGCTATCATTACGTGATCGATCTCATCGGCGGTGCGCTGTTCGCCTGGTTAACGACGCAGCTCGCACCGCTCATCGACCACTGGTGGGAACGGTGGAAGTGCTGCCGCTCCCTTCCGCTCGATGACGGACTGGGGGAAGAACCGGTCGACGCCTAGAGACAGGCCTCGATGATACCGATCACCCGCACCAGCAAACCATCCGGCGATGAACCGATGCGTGCGGATCCGATTCGGTGAACACGCTTCCCTGAACTCCCTCCCACACGGATCTCCGCATTGCGGAAACAGGACAGACCGGAGCAATCCGGTCTTTCCTGTTTTTCAGTCACGAGAAGAGTGTACTTGCGCGTGCGTGAAGAATCGTTGTGGTTTTCACCACTCGCCGGAATGGCACTAATGTAATGGTGGATGTGGCAAGAAATACCGTTGTAGATCCTCTTCCATAATTCATTCACCATTCGAGGGCCGTCCCATGCAGTTCTTTTTCCTTCGATCCCTGCTGGTCAAGCTCGACCGCGGATCATTGCTTCGGCGGATCAATGCGATCATGCTCTATCTGTTCGCGGCAATGATCGTGATCGGTTTGATCTATGTCATCGGAAAAATCATCGGCGCTGGCGGCGCGGGAGAAGAATCGACACCCGCATCAACCGAAATGATCATCTTCGGTATCATCGCAATAATCGCGATACTCGCAGCGATCGTCATCGAATTTCAGATATTCTATTTACGTGCCAATCTGTTGTGGAACGCGGAGAATTCACGCTACGGAGCCATGCAGGTACTCAGCACTGTCGTGAAGGCCTACGGCGAAGGCTTGACCACGCTGGTCGTACTCGGCGGCTTCCTCGCGATGATCGCGATTTGGCTGCTGGGCGCGATGGTGCTGTACTGGTTGCTCCCGGTTTCAGGAATGCTGCCGATTCCGCTGGGACTCGCTGATGGCAGTCCCTTCATCGGTGGAGTGCTGGTCATGATCGATGCGCTGATTGTCGGTGTCGTATTGCTGACCTTCGCCCATTTCATTTCGGAATCAATCATCGTCCTCGGCGATATGGCAACACAGCTCGGTCCTCGGCAGGATGACGCGCAGCATTCCCCCGCGGCTCCTTCTGCGTCCGGCCCGCCGCCGCTCCCGTAGGCAGACGCGTGGGATTGCCGCATCTCCGCACCGGACCATGTTGTGCCGCGCGAGCGATATCCAGCGCAACAAAAAACCGGAAGCGTTGGGCTTCCGGTTTTTTGTTGCGGGTGAGCGGGAAACGAGACTCGAACTCGCGACATCAACCTTGGCAAGGTTGCGCTCTACCAACTGAGCTATTCCCGCATTTCACCTTGAAGATTCAAGGTGAATACAAATATAATCGAGGAACGGATTCGATGCAAGAGGCTCGAAAAAAATGCCCGCGATCAGTTGAAGTCGTCCTTTTGCAGATTGTGCTTGCGCATCTTCTTGACGAAGTTCGTGCGCTCGACGCCGAGCTGCTCGGCCGCGCGGGTCTGGTTGCCGTTGTTGGCGCGCAGCGCCTCGATGATCAGCCGCTTCTCGAATTCCTCGACCTGATCCATCAACGGACGCCGGTCGATCTGATACCCGATCGTGGTCTGCGGCTGACGCTCGGCCTTGAGGGCATGGGCAACGGTGTGCACATCGATCTCCTCCGACTCGGCGAAAATCGCGAGCTTGGTCACCACGCTGTCGAGCTCGCGCACGTTGCCACGCCATTCCTGCCGGGCCATGAGGTCGAAGGCGGCGGGAGAGAAATAATGATTGGTCAGGTTGTGCTCACGGCAGGCGCGGCTAAGCAGGAATCGAATGAGCGGCGGGATGTCGTCGACGCGGTCCCGCAGGGGCGGGACGTGGATGTCGTACTTGTTCAGCCGATAGTAGAGGTCCTCGCGGAAATCCCCGCGGCCGATGAGTTCGGGCAAATTCTTGTTGGTCGCGCTGATCACCCGCACATCGACTTCCCGCTCGTGCGTGTCCCCCACGCGGCGGACCTTGCTATTGTTGAGCACATTAAGCAGTTTCTGCTGGAAGGTCACGGTGGTGTTGCCGATTTCATCGAGGAAAATGGTACCGCCGTCGGCGATTTCAAACAGGCCCTTCTTGTCGGTCAACGCGCCGGTGAAGGCACCCTTGACATGTCCGAACAGCTCGGACTCCAGCAGCGTTTCGGTGAGCGTGCCGCAGTCCACGCTGACAAAGGGCTTTTCCTGCCGCAGGCTGAGCTTGTGGATGGCGCGGGCAAGCACCTCCTTCCCCACACCGCTCTCGCCGGTCACGAGCACGGGCACGGTGGTCTTCGCCACCCGCTCGGCCATGCCCATGATCTGTTCGATCTGCTTGCTGACGGCAACGATGCCGACCTCGCGCATGACCTCCTCGATGCTGTGGGAGACGACCTTGGGCCGTTTCGACTCGATCGCTTGCTTGACCGATTCGCGCAATTGCACGAGGTCGATTGGTTTCGCCAAAAAGGAGAATGATCCCTTTTTCGCTGTTTCTATCGCGACCGGCACGTTGTACGCCTGGCCGGTAATCATGATGACCGGGATTTCCGGGTGATTCTGCACGATCTCGCTGAGCACCTGCCGGCCGTCCATTTGCGGCATGAGGATGTCGAGCAGCACGAGATCGACGTTCTCGACCTGCAGCAGCTCGAGGGCCTCGACGGGATTCTTGCGCACGATGGTGTGATATCCCGAGTGCGTGAGAATGTCGGAGACGGTCTGGCAGAAATCTTCTTCGTCGTCAACGATGAGAATGGTGGATTTGTCGGCCATGGGGATTCCCGTATCAGTACTTGGTGACAGGCAGTCGAATCTGGAATGTCGTGCCGAGCCCGGGCGAGGAATTGAAGGTGATCTCGCCATTGTGCTCCTGCACGATTTTCTGGACGATCACGAGACCGAGTCCCGTGCCGCCCTTGCTGTGCGTGGAAAACGGACGGAAAATGCTTTTTTTCACCTCGTCGTCCATGCCCACGCCGGTGTCCTGGATGGTGATCTCCACGTATTCGCCCGGACGATTGATCCACTGTCCCGGCGCGGTGGCGATGATGATGCGGCCGTCGCGCGTGCCGATGGCACGGATGGCGTTGTCGAGCAGGTTTTCCACCGCTTCGGGGAAATGCGCGATGTCGATGCCGACCTTCGGCAATGAGCGGTAGAAATGCGTGATGATCTCGATGTTGCGCGTCTGCTTGGCGCGGTACTCGTCGGCGATGTTCTGCAGAATGATGTTGACGTCGTTCGGCAGGAGATTCAGCTGGTCCTTGTTCGCGAGACGCGTCAGATTATGCACGATCTCGTTGAGCTTGCGCGACTCGCCCACGATGCGGTCGATGTAGCGCGTGACTTCCTCCGCCGGTGTGTCGGAACGCTCGGTGAGCAGCATTTCAAGGTGCTGGGCGGTGAGCGTGATGGTCGACAGCGGGGTTTTGGCCTTGTGCGCGACATGCTGCGCGACGCCGGACCAGTTGACGCGGCGGTCCTTCTCGATCGCTTCGGTGATGTCGGCGATGATCATCAGAAAACCGTCGAGTCGCTTGCTCTCGGAATAATGGGGGTACGCCTTGACGATCAAGGTCCGCATCACCTTGTTGTGGTTGAACACCACTTCGCGCTCGACCGCGTGACGGTTGTCGCGCACCTCCTCGAACACGTCGAGAATCTCGGGCGTCGGGGCGTTCTTCAGATAGTATTTGTAGTCCTCGGTCATCGACACGAATTCGTCGAGCCCGAGCAGTTGCTTCGCCGCGCGGTTCATCAAGCGAAGGTCCGATGCACGGTCGAAGATGATCACCGCGTTGCTTTGCAACGTGTCGAAAATGCGCTGCTCCTGCCGCGTGACACTCCGTGCATAGTTGCGCATGCCGATGACAAATCCCGCCACGGCGAGCAGCAGGATGATCGATTCGGTGCGATAATGTTTCCAGAGCAGCGTCAGGCTGTAATGCGCATCGAAGTAATCATGGATGATTTCCTCTTTTGTCTCCTCCGGGACTTCCTCGGCACGGACCGGCTGATCCTGCGCGCACAGAGGCACGGTCGCGAACAGCAACGCGCAGAGGAACAGCGCGGTGAATGCATCGGATATGACGGAACGAAGGTTCATCAATGTCGGTCAGGACTGCTCGGTGGTGGCTGTGGGTTCCCGCAGGACCAGCCCGAGACGGTGGAGTTCGGCATCGAGAGTCCTGAACACATCAATTAACGGAAGATTCCGTTCCAATGCAATGCGCCGGCATTCCTCATACTCCGGTACATGTACCCGTACCTCCCCACGTGTGACCACCTTCACCCGCATTGGCCCGAACACGCAGTCGATCGTGACGATCTCGCGCGGGACGGAACGACGAAGGACGTCCATCATCCGAATGCCGGTCGTCGTGGTCTCCCGCAACAGCAGATCGGCCAGGGCGTCACGTGTCGCGCGGTCGGCCAATACGCTGAAAATCTGCGCGGGACGTCCTTTTTTCATCAACACGGGCGTGAGCCAGGCGTCACGCGCCCCCGCCGCGAGCAGGCGTTCGATGACGAAAGGAAACAACTCCGAATTCATGTCATCGATGTTCGTTTCCAGGACGACAAGGTCCTCGTCGATCATCCCGGATTCATGCCTCGCGGACGTCGCGGCGTCCGGGGGCAAGGCAGCGGCATCGAGTTCCGCAATGACCAATCGAAGCATGTTTGGGAGTCCCGCGAACTGCTTCGACCCGGCGCCGTAGCCGATCGCCTCGACGCGCATCGGTGTCGATCGGTCGAGGATCCCAGCGGACAGGGTTGCCACGATCGTCGCGCCGGTGGGCGTGGTCAGTTCGTGCGGGATATCCGTCATCTCGATCGGATATCCTTTCAACAACTCAACCGTCGCCGGAGCGGGAATCGGCATCACGCCGTGCTGCGTCCGTATCGTTCCCCCACTCCCGGTTCGCACCGGCGTGGTGTACACCCGTTCGACGCCGAGAATGTCGAGACACACCGCCGCACCAACAATGTCCACGATCGAATCCACCGCGCCGACTTCGTGAAAATGCACCGCGTCGATCGTGGTGTGATGCACCGCCGCCTCCGCGCGCGCCAGCGTGAGAAACAGTGCGTGCGCGGCCTGCTTGACCCGCGATCCCAACTCCGAGGTCTCGATCAGCTGTTTGATATCGAGATAGCTGCGTTGTATCCCGTGCCGGTGCCGATGCACCTGACCCGGATCGGTCGCGTTCGGTCCATGCGCATGCTCGTGTCCATGATCATGCGCATGTCCATGATCATGCGCATGTCCATGATCGTGCGCATGTCCATGATCGTGCGCATGTCCATGATCGTGCGCATGTCCATGATCGTGCGCATGTCCATGATCGTGCGCATGTCCATGATCGTGCGCATGCTCGTGTTCCTCTCCCTCCACGATCACGTCGATTTTCACGGCGGAGATACTCGAGCGCAGCACATCCCGGCGCTCGATGCGATATCCTTCGAGGGGCAGCTTGCGAAGTTCCGCGACGAGACGATCAAGGGGCACACCGGCGCCGACGCAGGCACCGAGCAGCATGTCGCCGCTGATGCCCGAGACCATATCAAGAAATGCGATGCGCATCAGACGATCGTCCGGTATGTATTGATTTGATCACGCAACGCAAGCGCTTCGTCCCGGGCGCGGTCGGCGAAATCCTCGCCCGCGCTCGCGTAGATGATGCCACGGCTGGAATTGTACACCCCGCGGAGGCCATCGGCGGTGGTCCCCGCGCGCACGCTCCGTTCCACATCACCACCCTGCGCGCCGAGTCCGGGAATAAGCAACGGCATGTCGCCGACCATGGCGCGGATTTCCTCGAGCTCCGACGGATGCGTGGCGCCCACGACGAGACCGAGATTCCGCTTGTCGTTCCATCGCACCAGCGTCCGCACCACATGTTTGTACAGCGGTTCTCCATCCACCGGGAGGTATTGGAAGTCCCGCGAGCCTTTGTTCGACGTGAGCGCGAGCACGAACACGCCGCGATCTTCATGGCGGATGAAGGGTTCGACCGAGTCGTATCCCATGTACGGCGCGACGGTGGTGGCATCGAAGCCGAAGTCCCCGAACATCGCGTTCGCGTACATCAGCGACGTATTGCCGATATCTCCCCGCTTCGCGTCGCCAATCGTGACGACGTGGGGCGGAATCGCGTTCAGTGTGCGGCGGATGAGCTCGTGTCCCGAGGCGCCCATCGATTCATAGAACGCCAGATTGAGCTTGTAGCTCTGTACCAGATCCGCCGTGGCCTCGATGATGGCACGGTTGAAGGCGATGACGGCATCGGACCCGCTGCCGAGATGGGAGGGAATCTTCGCGGGGTCGGTGTCGAGGCCGACGCAAACCAGGCTATTGGCCGCGTGCGTCGCGGCATCGAGTTTCTCGTAAAAACGCATGGAATCCCGGTTGGAAATGAAGGGAAATATCGTGCAACAGGGTAAAATAGAGTTCCGGCGATAGAATCGCAATGTGGAACGACGGAACTGCACCATCGCGGCAGCGCGGCTGGATACGGGGACGCACACATTCATCCGGAATGCATCTGGAACCGGCGTTGCACGCACGCATCCGGATTCGCCGTCCTGACTCCTTCCCGATTTCCACGGAATTTCCGTACCATTGTGGAGGAACAGCATATGGAATCCATCAGTCATGTCAACCGCTCCCCCTCCCGTCCCCACACGTATCCATCTGTCCGAGGATCGCACGCAGCTCCTGGTGCACTGGTCCGACGGACTCGACTGCGCATATCCCCTGAAAATGTTGCGGAAGAAATGTCCCTGCGCGGTATGCACCGCCGATGCGAAAGCCAAGGGACCGTTCTACATTCCCCTTTTCACCACCGACGCGATGACACTCAAGGAAATCAATCCGCAGGGAAATTACGCCGTGCAATTCGTGTGGATGGACGGCCATCACACGGGGATTTATGATTATGCGTACCTTCGCGGACTCTGTCCCGACGCCGATGACGCGGCGCATACCTGATGCACCGATGACCCATTCCGCCTCGCATCCGGAGCGACACGCGCACGCATGACTCCATCTTCCGCAACCGCTTCCGCCACGCCTCGGCTCGAATTGCTCGCGCCGATCGCGGCGTCCGATCTCCTCGCCTCGCTCGCCGCGGCGCTGCCCGGCGCGGGCGACTGTCTGCAACTGCGCGGCCTGCACGGGTCGCTGAAGGGAATCCTGCTCGCACGTCTGCACGAACGCATGGCGCGGCAGGTGATCTATATCGCGGCGGACACCGAAGCCGCGCAGGAAGCATGGAGCGACATCGCCTTGTTGCTCGGGGAGGAGCGGGCGTTATATATCGGCGACCGCTACTCGCGCGTGCAGAAAAAAATCCGCAACATCGAAAGCACCTTCGCGGAAAACGCCGACGCCCTGCGTTCGCTGACCGAGGATCCCGTGCGTTTCGTCGTCACCGACATCCGCACCGTGGCGCGGGATTTCCCCTCGGTGCGCGACATCCGCGAACAGTCGGTACATCTGCGACTGGGTCCGGGCATCGAGCAACTCGAGCTCGTCAAGCGCCTCTCCTTCGGGGGGTTCGAACAGACGGAGTTCGTCTCCACCACGGGCGAGTTCGCCTTGCGTGGAGGCATCGTGGACGTCTTCCCCGTCGGCTTCGACAACCCGTTGCGCATCGAATTCTTCGGCGACGACATCGAATCGATCCGCGAATTCGACCCCCTCTCGCAGCGATCGATCCGTCACATGGAACATGTCGCATTCGTCGCGTCGCTGTTCCTCGACGGCGAGGAGGCCGAGCACAGCGCGATGCCGGATTTCTTCGCCACCGATGCCGTGCTGGTGTTCGACGGACTTGAACAGATCACGCAGAGCATCGACGAATCCGATCTCCCCCTCCGGCTCCGCGACCGCTTCACCTCGCTTGTTTTTTCCGTGCTGCCGCAGGATTGCGCCGCGGTCTTTCCCGTCGAAAGCGAATCGCAGCCCGCGATGAACGGCTCCATCCGTCAGTTGCAGGAAACGCTGGTACAGCTCGCCGAGCGCGGCTTCACCACGCATCTGGTGGCCGATTCGCCGGAACAGGCGCAGCGGCTCGAGGATCTCCTGCACAGCGCGACCGAGGATTCGGAGGATGAACTCCCGGCGTCTCCGCCGCTCGACTACCAAATTCACTACTGTCCCCTCACCGAGGGCTTCATTCTCCCCGCGCTCAAGCTCGCCGTGCTCACCGAGCATCAGGTGTTCAACCGCCGGCACATCCAGAAACGCGCGTCCAAGGGCGTGAAAGGACTCTCGCTCCGCGAGATGAAGGCGCTGCGCATCGGGGATTATGTCGTGCACGCGGACAAGGGCATCGGCAAGTTCATCGGCTTCGAGACCATCACCGTCAACGGAGGGCTGCAGGAAACCGCGAAGCTCGTCTACGCCGACGACGACACGCTGTATGTCAATCTCAACTACATCAACAAGCTGCAGAAATACTCTTCCGAGGAAGGGCACGTACCGCAGCTCTCGAAGCTCGGTACCGGTGCGTGGGAGAAGCTGCGCGCGAAAACCAAGAAACATCTCAAGGACATCGCGCGCGACCTGATCCAGCTCTACGCGAAGCGGAAGCTCTCGGACGGACACGCGTTCTCCCCCGACGGCGCCTGGCAAAAAGAGATGGAAGCATCCTTTATGTACGAGGACACCCCCGACCAGGCGAAGGCCACCGCCGAGGTGAAGCGCGACATGGAAGACGCCGTACCGATGGACCGTCTGGTCTGCGGCGACGTGGGCTATGGCAAGACGGAAGTCGCCGTGCGCGCGGCCTTCAAGGCCGTGGTGGACGGGAAACAGGTCGCGGTGCTCGTGCCCACCACCATTCTCGCGCAGCAGCATTATCACACCTTCCGCGACCGCCTGCACCGCTATTCGGTGATGGTGGAGTCGTTGTCCCGTTTCAAGACCATCAAGGAGCAGAAGGAAGTCACCGGGAAACTCCTGCGCGGGGGCGTGGACGTCGTCATCGGCACGCATCGCCTGTTGAGCAAGGATGTCGCGTTCAAGAATCTCGGCTTGCTGATCGTGGACGAGGAGCACCGCTTCGGCGTGGCGGCGAAGGAAAAGCTGCGGCAGTTACGGGCGAACGTCGACACGCTGACCATGACCGCGACGCCGATTCCCCGTACGCTGAATTTCTCGCTGCTCGGCGCGCGCGACCTGTCGGTGATCGAGACACCGCCGAAGAACCGGCTTCCCATCATCACGCACATTCTCCCCTTCGAGGAAGAAACGATACTCGAAGGTGTCGAACGCGAGTTGCAGCGCGGGGGGCAGGTCTTCTTCGTCAACGACAAGGTAAAGGACCTCGAACTGCTCGCCGATCAGTTACGCGTGATGCTGCCCGGTGTGCGGATTTCGTCCGCGCATGGTCAGATGAAGCCCGCCGAACTCGAACGCGTGATGATGCGATTCATGGAGAAAAAAGTGGACATCCTCGTGGCCACGAAAATCGTGGAAAGCGGTCTGGATATCCCGAATGCCAACACCATCTTCATCAACCGGGCACATCATTTCGGACTGGCCGAGCTGTATCAGTTGCGCGGGCGGGTGGGACGGTCGAACACGCAAGCCTACGCGTACCTGCTGATCCCCCCCGAGGCGAAATTCTCGAAGGACGCCCTCAAGCGGCTGCAGGCCATCGAAGAGTTCTCCGAGCTCGGTACCGGATTCCAACTCGCGATGCGCGATCTGGAAATCCGCGGCGCGGGCAACCTGCTCGGCGCCGAGCAGTCGGGCTTCATCACCGAGATCGGCTTCGACCTCTACATGGCCACGCTCGAGGAAGCCGTGCAGGAGTTGAAGGAGCAGGAATTCGCCGGGCTCTTCCCCGAGGAGGAGAAAGCCCTGCGTCCGCGCGCCGATGTAGTGATGGAACTTGGTCTCGATGCCTATCTCCCCCACGGCTATGTGCGAAACGCCACCGAGCGCTTCGATCTGTACAAGCGCCTGTACAATTGCGAGTCCGACGCCGAGATCGACGAGATCGAGGCCGAGATCATCGACCGTTTCGGCCAGCTTCCCGTCGAGGCCAAGGACCTTCTCTTTTCCGTGCGCGTGCGTCTGATCGCCGCGCGCATCCGCCTCGCGCGTGTCACGCTCGAGCAGTCCCGTCTCAACATGGCCCTGCCACCACCCGACGACACCCGATTCTACGAAACGAATTTCCAGCCACTGATGGCCTGGGTCCTTTCCAATCGCGACCGTGCGAAGATGGAGCAGGATTCCCGGCAGGTGCGCATCATCGTCAACAACATTTCGCATCCCTTGGAGGTGGAGGAGGTGATGCTGGAAATGGAGAACGTCGTTTTGGAAGACGGGAACATGGATTGAACGGATCAGACGGATTTTAATGGCCCCGAAGGGGCCCAACATCATAGCCCAGGCCTTCAGGCCTGGGATGACGGCGGAAGCGTTCCGTCTCCCCCCTCGCCCCGAAGGGGCGATACATTTTCGAGGATCAAACGATAGATGCATGAGTCCCAAAGTCCCCCACCCCGCGAGCGGCGTACGGCGTGGTTCCTCGTCGCCGTGATGGTCTTTGCGTTTCTCTGGTTCGCCGGACAGGCGGGCTGGTTTTCCAACGTGGTGGAAGAAAATCCTTCAACCGCCGCGCCTCCCTCTCCCGCGCGGCAGATCACCCAGCGGCGCGGACTCATGCTTCCCCTGCTGGAACTCGCGACGCTCAGCGAGCGGCTCGACAAGAAATCCGCCGCGTCACTCAACGACAACGGTATCAACTGGCTGATGGTGCGCATGCCCGTGTGGACTCCCACTCCCCGGCGTTTCGAATACAACGGTTTCGATCTCGATCACTTCACCGACATCGTGGCAACCGCGCATGCCGCGGGGATGGGTGTGACGCTCGCGCCGGTGTATTGGGACGGAATCGCCGTCCACGGCATTCCCCCCGTGTCCCTCAGTGCCCCGCTCTTCGGCCAGTACCGCGACATGCTGCTCGACCTTGTGTCCGTCGCCGCGGAGAGCGGCGCGGACGCGCTGCTGCTCGACGGACTTTTCGGCAACACGGCGGTCTCCGCCGGCGAATGGGTGGATCTGCTCGCGGAATTGCGCGCGGTGTATTCCGGCCGCATCGAGGGACGTTTCGAAAAAGGACATATCCCGGCGATATATATCGACCAACTCGACGGTGCCTGCCTGGAATTATCGGGCAGCGACAGCACGAGCACGGGCGTCAACATGTTCGACGCCCTGATCGTTGCGTATCCCGACAAAGGCGTGACCGCGCTCATGCCCGAGTCCGATCGATTCAGCGCCGACGGCACACCCTGGCAGCCCGCACCCGATGCGAACGCAGGGACCGCGAATCTGGAACAGTTCCTTTCGACTGCATTTCTCTCATCACCAAAATGCGACGGGTTCTTCCTCTCGGGAGAGCGGACGTTCCGCATCCTCATCGCCGATCCGGAACAGGATCATCCAATCATCCGTCGGCTCCACACCCTCCGTGATGAAAACCTGAAAAGACTCCTGGGAAAAGGCCGCCGCGAGCAGACGATCACGCAATAACTTGACCCAGGGGCCGGAACGATGAACTCCTGCTCTGCCATGACGATCTCACGAGACCACGAACAACGGCGCATCCTGGAGTTTACGATACATGCACCCAAAGGAGGAATACAGCTTCAGTGCGGGTGCCTTGGACGAACGGAACCGTGACGTGATGTATCTGTCCGAATCCATCTGATCGACGAGAATCCACAAATCGATAGACAACGGAGCGAAGCGGCGCATCGTCCTGACGGATA